>PAQK01000010.1 GCA_002709665.1 Gemmatimonadota bacterium
CCTCACCTGCTGGAGCGTCGTAAACCCTGAGGCAATACTTGATGCCTTGTTCAGGTTTCGCCAGGCCAAGCGCGGTGGCCATATCCGCCAACTGTTCTTTCCAGAAAGGATCATGAGTTAATGAGGCTCGACTGACAGACACTTGAGAAGGACTACCCAACTCTATCAACTGACTCAGAATGCCCGGAACTGTTGGCCCCCCAATGCGATCTGATGCCTTGAGTCCCAACCGATCCAGAATCGTTCGCAGATACTGATCATAATAGGCCTGTGCTTCAACCATCTACTCCTCTGGTACCTACAAACTAAGTCGAGCAATAGTTGCCTTTCCTGTCGTGGCCTCAACCCGATTCGTCAGGCACAATACCACCGCTAGTGCTGGCAATACCACACACTTTATCTTTTTCACACGCCTATACCTATCGATAGACAATGAACCGCTCCTTCACCCTCACCCGAACTGTCCCATCATCGGCAGTGACGGTATACAAATACGCGCCGTTAGCGAGTGGATGTCCATCCGCGTCCGAACCATCCCATCTGGCTTGATTGAACCCTGTTCGGCCTGGAAGGTTGTCCAAAATTCGTACCAGCCTGCCTGTCACCGTGTAGATCCGGAGTGTAACCTCAGCAGGTCTGGACAGAATGTAGGTGAACTCCGTATCATCGGACATCGGATTGGGGACGTTGAGGACACGTTCGACTCTCAGATCGGAACTCACCTGGAAGGTCATCGACTTGCTGGCAGGTCCATTGCCGACCTGGTCCCGTGCAGACACTTCATATACGTAACTTCCATCTACAAGGGTCGGCGTATACACAAAGCTTAGTGAGGACTGGTCACCTTCTCGCTCCGATATGCCTATAAGGCTCAGATCTCCCGAGGTCTCACCTTCCGGACCTCGAATCGTCAGAGTGATCGAATTGGCATCAATCCCACTGCTATCTTGGATGACGGCTTTGAGACGTGGCTCTGCGGGCAGGTAGTCACTTGGTCGGACCTCGCCCGCTGTGTCTAATGCCAGAATCTCCACTTCTGGACCAGCAAGGTCACCACTGGATATGATCTCCACCGGATTCATGGAATTGACTGACTCCGATAACGGACTGGGTCTGCCCAATAGATCCTCAACCCGTGCAGTGATCAAATTTGTTCCGGAGAACTTGGCTGTATTCCACGTTAAGGCAACCTGGGCGATTTGCCCTATCGGAGTTCCCTCTGGTACCGCCGTCCTACCGATCAGCCTGCCACTCTCAGGCTGTCCGCTGTAGAATGCCACGACCGTGCTAGGCACCAGATCGAGCGGGCCACGATTGAGGGCTTCCACCGTAAGTCGAATGGGTTCGAGTTCATGTACTTCCAGCGGGTCAGCCTCCAAAGTAGATAAACGGATATCTGAAACGGGTTGGTATTCCACGGACCAGTTGACCAGACCTGGCGATGGTCCAAGTCCTTCTCCATAGAGTCGAAGCTGCAACTTGATCCGACGTGAATCTACCTCACTCAAGTCGATTGGTCCGTCCGGAGAAAGACCGACCGATCCCGGCAGTGCGATGAATTCACCCGATGCGAGTTCTCCTAGCACATCGAGTTCCGTGCGCCCGCCAGCTTCCGGTCGTAGGGTCAGCTTCAGTTCATCCCAGCCATTTGCCGGCCCGATTGCCTCAGTCGTCAGGCTCCCAAATTCAGGCAGTGTGCGTCCTTGATACCGATAGATCATTGCACCATTGAGCTGTCCAAGCCATACCTTATTGTTCACCCAGTCATACTGCCCGTTCAGGATATCGGTCTCCGCCTGGTCACTTTCGAACTCTTCAACGAAGCTCCCATCNNTCGCATCNACCACNCTGACNCGNTGTGTNAGTCCNGTNCCAAATTCGNTCANNTANAGNTATTTTCCATCTGCAATGATGCCATCCGTGAACAGATATGTAAATCCTGTGGAAGTAGGACCTGCCACATACTCCCTGACCAGGCTCCATTCGTCGGAGGGGTCGAATACTCGGACAGTCCAGGCCTGACGTCGTGTACCATCAGCCGCTGCCGCAACATTGTAGATGTAGGTTCCATCCGATGTGATCAGGGAAGACTCGTCAAACACGAAACCTGTTCGAAACTCTAAGAGTCCATCCGGTACGGTTACTCTGTCGACCTCTCCTGTAAGGGGGGAAATCCGAACAAGGCTATGGCCCTTTCGGTCGTCTGCATAAATAAAGCCGTCTCCGTGATACGTTGCTGCAACACCTCTCACCTCAAGGTCAGATAGAGGACCAAAATTCTGTCCAGCAACGGTTCCACCAAATCCAGTTCCAATACGCTCGAAGACGTCAGTTCCAGGATAGGACGCAGTCGGCGAGAAGAACCTGTTCGTGTAGAGGTAAGTCCCGTCAGTAGCCAGAACCGCCGTTCCCCTGAGCCCATCCGCAAGAAAGTCCTCCTCTCTGGTCGAGCTGTTAAACCGGATTGGGGGCGGCTCCAATACCCTCCTCACCGAGCCGTCGCCAGATTCGGAAACATCTTTTCCGCCGCCGACCTCCAATACCTCCCTGCTGCTCTGGTTCCAGACCACCTGCCGAAGTGGTACGGATTCGGCAATCTGAAATGACTGTGGTATCGACCATGGACCCGAGTCTTGGCCGTCGGACAGGCGCACTCGCCAGAAATAGCTCCCCGTGGCAACCCCGGCTGCTTGCCAAATGACCAGATTCGAGGATCCATCAATCAGACCCGATCCCACCACATCAGGCCCTGTGAAATCACGGTCTATGCTGACCTCGAACTCTCCCTGGATGTCGAATTCGACGCTCATCTTCGACTGGACGCTGAACGTAGGTCCTGAGACGGGTAGAACCTGGTTCGGCCTGGGCATCAATGGATCCGCTATCAATGCACCAAAAACCTCCACATCGAAATCGAAGCGGTTATTGGTTTCGCTCAGTTCAGCAATCCGATCCTCCGGGTCCAAGAGAACCTGGAGTGAATGTCTACCNGATTTCTCACCAATCCGCCAGAACACACCCAGNCTGTCAGCTTGACCGAACGGCTCGAGTGTCCCGACAAAGAGCGTGTCGGTTAGCCCGCCATCCAGATGCACGTCCAAGACGAGCACCTTTACTCCAGTGCTNTTTACAATCCCGTGGTTTTCCAGGTGAAGTTTCACGGTCGCCGAATCACCGGCTGTGAGTACGGTTGAGCCTTGCAGGGTGACGCCCGCTTGCGCAAACGTGTAATCCGGTCCCGGGGGAACGGCGAGCTTCTGCGCGGGATCACCAATCAGATTCATACCCAGAATCGATGTGAGAAGACCCGGTGTTTGGGCATAGAGCGACGTCTTGGCCGCGGCAAGGCCCTTAGCAGGTTCGCGACGGCCTTCTTCAAAGATCGCCTTGAACATCTGAGTATTGACGAAGTTATTCGTTGTTAGAAGAGCAAGCTCCGAGGAGGAAATGTACGAAATTGCCCCACCATCTCGTTTGACCGTCATCTCCTCTGCCAGACAGGCAAATCTTGGATCCGCGTATTGCCCATTCAAGCACGACATCGCAACCACCATGGGCAGACGTTCACCATTTGNGATGGGTTTGATGTAGTTATAATTCTGGCGCTGAAAGCTTCCTCTGAGAAAACCGGACATGGATGAAACNCTNCCGTGACCCAGAAAATTGACTACCAGACGCCCTTCATTGAACTGTTCGATAACCTTTCGCGTATCTTCGTTGGGGGCGGGAGGTACGTCCTTTTCATTATACACCTTGAAGGACTCTATTCCCTTCGGTTCTGTGTAGGTCTTCGCCAGCGAATCCGCGATGTTCACAAATATTGGTGGTTCCTCATAGTTTGCCATGTATAGAATTCGATCATTCCATCTTGCCGGTTGCGCCAGATCGTAACCTGTGACCTTCCGAACAACTGTTTGGGCCTCTTGAGGGGTGTTGACCGAAAACCTACCAACGAAAACATCCTGTATTGGATCTTCTCCGGATACCGCGCCAAACAGGTGATCTGAAAAGGCATACCCCCGTTTGANAGGTTGAAATGGAAGCGCAGGAACGTAGTTGATTCTTCCCGATCGCCATTGGTTGAAAAAGTCGCGATGATCGAAGCTCGCCCGACCGAACAATAGAAGATAAGTAGGTCTCTTAGCCCAGTTCTCATACGCGTACTTCACGAATGTCCGAATCGCTTCGGGCTGCAGATTTCCGAAAGAGAATTCGTCATAGATATCAGTTACATCCACAACACGGACACTCAGCCCCCCCGCCCGACGATGATCGGCAAGCTGCTGAGCGGACGCCAAAAACCTGCTGTGCGTCACAATGATATAGTCCGCCCCTGTTAGATCACCTCTAAGATCTGAACCAACGTCTGGTTCTGCCGCCTCAGGTATCAGCACCGCATCCGCATCAACAGCTACAAACTCTCCTGCCACACTTGCCAGTTCAAATTCCACTCGGTATCCGGATCCTTCATCCACGACTTCGGTCTGCGACAGCACTCGGCCATCACGTATATTGTATACTGAAATGTTTGGTGTCCGAAATCCACCGATTGAGAATGATCGACCCTCTGCTGTGTCCTCAGGAGAGAACTTGAGTATGCCGTCGGTTGCTTGGAAGGCCCTTGGATAGGTCACCTCGACCCAGTTTAGCAGCACAGCATCGATAAAAGTTCCAGGCAGCCCTGGGAAGCCTGGCGTAGCCAATGTCACAAGAGTGGTGTCTTGAAGCTCAGATACAGGAACTTCCCCTGTGGCAGTGAAGGCCACTTTCCCATCCCATTGGTCATCGGCAATCACCGAACCGTTTTCCATCCGCACCACTGTGCGGTGGTCAGGTGAAATCCCTGACAGATGGTTCAGTGCGTGCGTACCGACACGAATCTGTGATGACTCTCCTGGCACTTGCATCAATCCCGGCAGTGGAACGGGTACGGTCACTGGAAACTCCTGAAGACCCTCGTAGATGGATCCCGGTTGTCCCGGTGAACCGGTGCGTCCCCAATACCAGTGGTCTCTGTCGGTATCAGGTGCTTCACCTAGTGGATCGTACAACGAATCGGTCTCAGCATGTGCCTTCGCCCGGAACCAATCTGAGTTCTGAAATCCGTTCACCGGCTGGGCATCCTGAGAGACATATCGGAGTCCTGGGACGCTATCAACGGTCAGCCAGTACACGTGCTCACTTCCAAATTCACTCGGGAAGTTTCTGTCAGCGGATCTGCGATAAACCCCGTAGAAGTAAACGCCTTCTCCCTCACCAAGAACACCATCCCCATCGTCCCTGACATCCAGTGGAATCTCAGCGCCTTCAACGTAAATCCTGAGGTTGTTGAGATCACCCGCTTGAAGCGGAATTCCGGATGCGTCGAACCAGGACTGATCCAGACGGTATACGCCATCCTCAATAATGCGTAGCTTGTAGTAGGTCGCAACCGGATTGTGCCAATCCGCTTGGAGCTTCTTGAGAGTTGTATTTTCCGACTTTTTCAAGCTCCCCCGAAACAACTTGGCCTGTTCGCGATTCAGAAGTAGGTCATCATACAATGATTGGAAGCTGTGATCGACTTCGGATCTCGACATCTGCATTTGCNGNAGAATGCTTGTCTGAGTGAACCNAACTCTTATGTCCAAGCTCCGAGCAATTCTCAGTTCCTTCTTGGCAGGATTGTACCGAACAGGACGAACGGAAATAGAAGCCACCCGTTGATCTCTNAGCAAACCAATGGGTGTCACNACCAGCTCCTGGGAAGGATAGGGCCGGTCCTGGCTATATGCCAGATAATCGACCTCTATTACTTCTTCAATACGCTGATCCTCCCCTCGACCAATAATGCGAGTAGAAGGAACAGGCATCAGGTCTACACCTGTCAGGGTCTCATATTCGCCCCCGACAACCTCCGCCGTTACTTCCGACCCATATGGAATACCGATCAATGCACCCCGTACCGGTGTTGCGGGTGAGCCAGGAGTCGGAATCCAGACCGATTCGGGGAGATCGACACGGTCGAAATGCCTGACGTCCACGGCAAATGACTCCATGCGTATGTTGGTTCCATCGAATCGCAGATCTAACTCATTTGTTCCCCACCCCTCTGTTTTCAGATCACCGGCCGAGGCAAATTGGCAACCAAAGGAACTTGCCACTAGGATTAGAACCACCCGAAGCAGACTTCTGAACATGCACGATACCTTCCCAAAAAAGAAAACTGGCGCAGGGCCAATCCGGTCCGGCTTAAGATGGAAAGCCTTCAGGTGGCGCAACACCAGCTTTTGATACTCGACCTTGACGGTCAACTGTCTTTATAATTGTTACAGCAGAATGGTTGGACGGTCCTGCGTCAGGATTCGAAATACTCGATAATACGCCTGAGCGTCAAATCCAGACTCATCTGAGGTTCATATCCAACAAATGACCGAATCTTCTGGAGGTCAGGCACACGATAGTTCAGGTCTTNGTACGAACCCTTTGCAAAGGCCTTGTCGTAAGGTACGAATTCGATCGGTGCTTCGCTTTCTGTCAGGGCTTTTACCTTATTGGCTAGATTCTTGATGCTGATTTCATTCGTTTCGACATTTCCACCCAGATTGAAGATCTCACCCGGCGTGTCCGGATGCTCAGCAAGCGAGGTAAGGCCATCAAGGGCGTCCTCAATGTCGGTAAAGCATCTTCTCTGATCACCATCACCGTAAACGGTTATCGGATGACCCAGAAGAGCCTGCTTTACCATGCGTGGGACAACCATGCCGAAGTCACCGGTTTGTCTTGGNCCNATGACATTGAAGAANCGTACCGTAAGCACCGGAAGTTTCTTTTCGCGCCAGTATGCAAGACCCAGCATCTCATCAACAGCCTTCGTCGTGGAGTAGATCCATCTGTCCACAGTGGTCGGTCCCAGCAAACGGTCGTCATCCTCCTGGAATGATACCTTCCCGTTCTTTTTTCCATACACCTCCGAAGTCGAGGCCAAAAGGACCCGTTTCTTGTCCTTATTTGCCAGTTCTAGGACGAACTCTGTTCCTCTGATATTCGTAGTTAACGAATGAAGAGGATTGTCGATGATGAAGTTTACGCCTACAGCCGCCGCAAGGTGATAGATGATATCGCACCAGTCGACCAGGGGTCGTAGTGCTTCCCTGTCCAAAACTGTGCCNACTTTCATGTGGAATCTCGGATTCTCTTCGAGATGCCTCACATTATCGAAATCACCAGTCGACAGGTCATCAATCACATATACTTCATTGCCTTGGGCAAGCAATCGCTCCGCCAGATGGGAGCCTATAAAGCCTGCCCCACCGGTAACCAGCACCTTCATGCGTCCTTCCCCTCCCAACAGACCGCCCGGACAGAAATTTCGGATTGTCTGCTTTGCTTGTTATCGAGAAGTTTCTGATAGAGTTGGTCCAAATCCTCTACCAACCGGCTGATTCCATAGAGCGCCTGTACATTTTCGCGTGAAGCTTCAGGCACTCTCCTGGGATCCTTTAGGACTTGCGCCATAGCCTGGGCAAGTGCATTGGAGTCTCCTGGTTCTACAACCTTACCCACACCATCGTGTTCCACCAGGTCCGGAACACCACCTACTCGTGTGGCAACAACATAACANCCAGCTGCGATTNCTTCAATAAGTGTTACCGACAAACCCTCATTAAANGAAGAAAGTATAACAAGGTCAAGTGCACTGTAGACCCGTTCGGTATCACTTCTGAAACCCGTAAAACGTACGAATTCCGACAAACCCATTTTCTTCGTCAACAGATCCAATTCCTGCCTAGACTCACCGTCGCCTACAATTACGAATCTTGCGTTCGGAAGCATCTCCAGGACACGCTGCGCGGCCTCCAGAAATACAGGAATACCCTTGATGGGTACCAGCCTTGTCACCATTCCGGCAAGTGGCGTGTGTTCTGAAAATCCAAGCTCAGCACGAAATCCATCATCCCGGTGGTTACGTTGTACAAAGGGATGGAGGTCAAGGCCCAACGGGATATTTCGGAGTCTTGCCGGAGATGTGATTTTGAACCCCAGAAGTTCGCGCCGCTGCTGGGAGGTCACAGCCACTACTACGTCTGTCGTCAAGGATAGCAGCCGCTCCGCCAGAACGATCATCTTGCTTTTCCAATTGGAATAGTAGCCGCTGAATATATTACCGTGAAATGTGTGAACCACGATTGGCACACCAGCCAAACGTGCTGCAGGTCTCGCCAATCCTCCGGCAACAGTCTTGTGGGTGTGCACAACTTGAGGCCTGAATTCTCGAAAACATCTGTACAGCTGCAAGAAGGCCGTGAGAAATTGCAGGGGCGAAACGACTCTTCCAAGACCTTCGATTTCTACCGGTTTGACACCCGATCGGGAGATGACTTCCGTCATCTCGGCTTCTCCAGGCGCGACCTGACCTTTGAGTAGCAGGGTCTTGAATCCCCTAGATTCCAGACCTCTTGAGATGAGCGTCACGTGGTGTGTCGGCCCACCCACATTCAGCCGATCAATCACGCGAACTATTCTCAACTTCCTACAACCAACGTCTTTCGAGGTCCGAATCGAGGCGATCCTGCCCCTCCCTGGCCGAGTTCCTTGGCAATACTTAGCCTTCAGCGACAGTTTCGAAGGTCNGCANGAGCTTCATGCTCGCCTTCTGGAGCGAGTATCTGTGAACCATTTTTTCCCTGCCGAATTTTCCCATCCTGGTCCGCAGTTCAGGATTCGATATCAATTCGGAAAGTCGCTCGACCCAATCATCATCTGTTGCAGCAAGGTATCCGTCAACCCCATCATCCACAATTTCGATGTTGACACCAACCGGACTCGCTACTGCGGGAATCCCAAGGGACATATACTGCAAAAGCTTGTAGCCGCCTTTCCCCCTCGTCCAGGGATCGTCTGGCAGCGGCATAAGGCCGATATCGAATGTCCTGAGGTCTCGCACCTCTTGGTCGATCGTCCAGGGAATATGCTCAACGTCGAAATCTTTTAAGTCAAAATCACCGGCACCTATCAAACGTAATGAAATCTCGGGAAACCGGTCCTTGATTTCAACCAGCGGCTTCCGAATTATTTCCAGGTAGCGAGTTGTGCTCCTACTTCCGATCCAACCCAGCACGACCTCGGTAGTAGGTTCTGATTCAGCTGGAAAATAGTGAGTTGTATCAATGGGGCCGGTTATTACCATTACGTTTGCACCAAACTTTGAGGCGTGGTTCCCCGTATAGCCATTCTCAACTATCGTATGTCCCGAGGACTTCAGCATCCTGGGCAGGCCGGATCGGTGACGCCAGGTTCTGATTCGAGCAAGCCAACTTTCTACAGGAGCCTCGGTGGTAAAGATGGCATCGTCAAAATCGAACAAGACCTTTTGCCGAGACCTCCTGAGCAATTCAGGGAAAGGAAATGGCAACAATACCTTCTGTATATATATGATTCGGTATTTATAGGCAAATATGGCGCACCGCAGTCCTGCAACAATCGTCCTTAGGTAACATTTCAGATAGTAATTAACCCGGGCGAGTATCCCGGTGGATGTGCCAGTAACAACAAGATCATCCGGAACAACGACAACCAGNTCCACATCCACCCCGTGGTCCTTCAGATATGGGAGATACTGAAATACCCGTGTCCTGCTGCTTGCAGCGCGGGGACCATATTGAGATACAATTAATGCCTTCACACCGGCAAAAACTCCCCAAATATAACACTAGGCCCCCTAGAAATCAATAAGAAACAAATGGTTGAATCCCAAAATGGCGTCTTGGGGTTCCAGGGAAAACCGAGGATCCGAATGCCAGACCTGAGACTGGCTTAAGTCTAATATTTATAACATTTAACACTCTCTACATGCTCAGCCAGGTCTCAGGAATAGGTCGCTCCAGTAGATCGAACAGCCGTTTGGTATCCGACTCAAACCGTGCGTGTAGTTTGTCCATGGTTTCCCGCTTTGGTGTGTAATTTGCCGAGGGAAGCACCTTGTTCAGCACCCTTGTTANGGGTGAAAATACTGGCGCGTAATGGTTGGTCATCAGATGAAGTTTGGAATGTCTGAAGGCATTCACACTTTCGTCAACTCTTTGGAATTTATAATGTTTATCGATTCCAAGGTGTGTGCAAACAGTCGCCAGCCCTCCAATCGGATCATTTACCACATCTTCCTCGAATACCACCACAAGGATCTTTTCCCGCCCAAACAGTTCAAGATAGGTCTTTACGTGGGTGAAATACCTACCCATCTCGATCACACCATATTGCTCGACTCTTGGACTATCTTCTCCAACAAGGAGGTCGTCCAAGGTGTGGATCGGAGAAATCCTGCCGGTGCTGATCAGATGCTTGGCTGCTGAAACCGCACGCTGGGAGGGATCCCTTAATGCGATGATCAATTTGACGTTGGGTAGACTTTCGAAGATATTCTGATGGATATTTTTCAGGTGCCCCTCGCTACCTATGCCGTTTGCCCACAGGTAATCCGGGGTTTTCTCGCCAACAGCCCGTTCCCCGGCAGCCTCGGAAAAGTGGGATTCATACCAACCCAAGCCTTTTGAGAAATTGAAATCTTTGTCAAAGAAGTGAAGCTCATGATCAGGCATGTATACGTCTTCATGTTGTCTGAGCATAGAGGCTAGCCAGGTGGTACCGGACTTCTGTGCACCTATGATCAGGAAATTGGGCAGCACGATTACTGTCTCCTCAATCAACTCCGTTTCAGGGCTGATTGTAAAATGCCTCTCGCCTCGTGGTAGACACNACTGCTGAAATATCGAATCGCCAGAACNTACGTAAATACACCAACCAGAACGCAACCTGCCAAAAGTGCCCACAAGGAAAGATACGGCCAGAACCCCATTTTGATTAGCGCCACGCACCCGACAAGTGCAGAGCTGCCGCCAATTGAAGGGCCAAGGGATCGGAAAAAGTCGATCATCGAGTAATCCACAAGACGGCAGACAATCACCTGAGAAACCAGGGCAAGAACCACAGCGGACAAACTCACTGCTACCGCCACTCCCTCCAGGCCACTGGCGATGCCGACGGCCAATGTTAATATCATAAAGCCGGCAGCACCCAGATTCCAGATCAGAGCCAGGCCTGTGCGTCCGAGCGATGAGAATATCAAGCCAGCCGGGGATGCAACNGCCCGAATTGCNCCGGCTGGNGCCAGGAATTGCAAAAGCACGATTGAGTTTCCCATGCTGGAACCGTAAAGGAGGGTAATCCCTGGATCTGCAAGAAGNGCAAAACCGGACATGAAGGGAAACACAACCAGCGCAATGTAGGTAGTTGTGGAGCGATATGCCGATCGTAGCCTCTTGAAGTCCGCCTGCAAAGCGGAGAAAGCCGGAAAGGTCACGCGCGACACCACCTGTACCAATCTGATCTGCGGAAAGGCTATCAACCTGTAGGCAAGGGTGTAGTACCCCAGGGCCTCATCACCGAGATACCTGCCAATCATAAGATAGTCCAGATTCTGCTGCCCATATCCCAAGAGACGTGACCCCACCCATTTCCACCCAAAATCCAGAAGCTCGCGGCCTTCTCTCAGCTTGAATCGAAACGTGGCTGGGAAAGGGGCCACCAGCCAGGGAATTGCACCGCCAATTCCGGATCGGACGACAAACCCCCATACCAGTCCCCACAGTCCCTGCCCAGAGCTGACCATAAGAACTATGGTCGCACTTCCCCCGATTGCGCTTAGCAAATCGGCCAGGGCCAGCCTCTCGAATCTGAAGCTACGTTCCAACTGAGCCCTTGGAACCGAACCAATCGCCGTGAAAGCCAATCCCAAAGCCATGGTTGGAAGAATTTCAGTGACACTCGGGTTCTGGAAGATCTGCCCCCACATCTCGGACGAATAGCTCAGCAAACCTGCCAGTATGGTTGCCGACCCCAGGGCCAACCAGAATGCTGCTGCCAAATGTCCAGGGTCGAGATTCCGTCTCTGGACCAGGGCTCTCCCCAATCCCAGATCAGCTGCTATCGTCCCGATGCCCACAACCGTGGCGGCTGCAATCTCAGCGCCAAAGGCACGCGCGTGCAAGTGTCTAGCGGCTATTCCCAGAGCCCCGATCTGGATCAGATAGCCGAATACCTGAGCCGCACCCGTCCAGGAGAGTCCACGGACGGTGGACGCCCGCAAATCCCCGCTCATGTATCACCTTCATCAATTGCCATCTCCACTGTGGATAACCGCCTACCTACCCACACGGCGAAAACCAGCGTAATGATGAACAGGATCCATCCAATCGCCAGTGGCAGAACTGCGACTGCAATGCCGAACACGCCCAGAAATATACCCACGCACCATATTCTTCTGACAGAAGATTGGACAGAGTGTCCCAATTGCACCAGCCTCTGCGCCACGTGATCACGGCTGGCCTGCATAATGGGGAGTCCCTTGCTGCGACGAACAATGCTGAGAAACNTAGCCTCAAAGATCGGCAATCCCAGGATGATAATCGGAGATAGGATGCCCCGGGCAACCGACATCTCCTTCCAGATTTCAACGGCAAGTGCGCCTAGCACAAAGCCGCAGAAAAGACTGCCAGTATCTCCCATGTATATCCGTGCAGGATGAATATTGTGGAGGAGGAAACCACCCAGGCCACCCGCAAGCGCAAGCGAAATAGCGGCAACATCCGGTATGCCGAGTATGAAACCAAGGCAACCGAAGGCCAGGGAAGATATCAGACCTGCTCCCGCCGCAAGTCCATCCATCATGTCCAGAACATTGTAGGCATTGCACATCCAAACGAGCCACACAGCGGTCAATAGACCGTCCAATAGAGGCTCATTAAAGCAGGTCAGACTGAGGCCTTGCCATACTGCTGCTGCAACCACTGCAGTCTGCAAGACCAGTTTATAGATAGGACCAAAGGCCAGTAAATCATCTGCAAGACCAACAAGAGCGAGAAGGCTTGCACCAATGATGAGTCCATGCGAGATCGAAACAGGAAGGAAGGGCAGGAGGAGGCAGGTTGCCAAATAAATAGCCACTCCGCCAGTGGTCGGAATTGGCTCAGGAAGATGGGAAGCTTGCGTTCTACCAACGCGGAAGGTCATTGCCCGTAGTATGGGCGTTAGGCCTGAGGATATGCCGAAACCGGCAACCAAAACGAGGGCGGGGATTAGCACAGTTACCTTTCAGTTCTGCTCCGGTCAGAGAGGAGCTGCTGTACTTCGCCCGTTCGGCTGGAAGCTGCTGACGGCCTCAACTACCTGATTGACTTCCTGATCGGTCATGCTGGGGAACAACGGAAGGGTAATCAGTTCTTCCCAAACCGAATCGGTCACGGGTAGGCTTCTGCTATAAGGAGAATATATGGGGTATAGGTGATTTGGATAGTAGTGGACACTGGCGTCTATCTCGCGTCTGAGCAAATGGTTGATGAGTCCATCGCGGTCCCTTACGCGGGGGATATAGGCGTGCTGTGATGTTCGAGCGTACGGCTTGATTGTCGGCAGGGCGATCCAATTCAGGCCGGAAAACGCCTGGCTGTACTGGCTTGCGATCTCTCGCCTTTGTGCGTTGGCTGACTCCAGCTTACCAAGTTGGACAAGACCAATCGCTGCACTGAGATCATTCATGTAAAACTTGTAACCGACTTCGGTAATGTCATATCGCCAACGCTGCTGCCCCTCACCCTCTTTGAACCTGTCCCAGGTCCCCTTGGAAATGCCCATCCAACTCAATCGCTTCAGGCGTTCTGCAAGGTCGGAATCATTTGTGGTGATCATGCCACCATCGCAGGTCGTGAGGTTCTTTTGCGCCTGGAAACTGAAGCAACCTATCGTGCCCAGACTTCCGACCATTTTGCCATTGTAGTAAGAACCACAGGCGTGAGCAGCATCCTCCACAACAGGAATACCTCTTTTGGCGGCCAACTTGAGGATAGGATCCATATCACAGGGATGCCCGCTGTGATGGACAAGCATGATCGCCGCTGTCTTATCGGTTATTTGCTCGGCTATGGAATTGGGGGCGACATTGAGCGTTTCCGCGTCTATGTCGCAGAAAACAGGCGTTGCCCCGCTTTGCAGAATGGCGTGGTTAGTTGCGATGAAGGTCATCGATGTCGTAAGCACTTCCATGCCCTCAACATCAAGAACCATTAGCGCAAGCAACAATGCTGAAGAGCAGGAGTTTACGCTCACAGCNTGCTTGGTACCCACGTATTCGGCGAATTTCTGCTCAAATTCATCGGCTTTGGGTCCAGCGCCAACCCAACCCGATAGCATAACCTCTCTAACCGCCGCGACTTCCTCTTCGTCGAAGCAAGGGCGAAAAATCGGNATCATCCTGNTCTCCCTGCTTCTNGGCCGGTGTTCTCAACCATGATTCTCCGATAGGCACGGATACGTTGATTCGCTTCGAACCTCAACCTCGGCAAAAGCAACCCGACAACTTGCCATAATAGAACACGCAACCCCATTTCAATAGGTGTCAGGCAGCTGAGAAGTCTTTCCGCTCTCTTGCCAAGGTGTCTTCTAATCATAAACCTGTAACTGTGTTCACTGACAACGAGCATTTTCTCGAGTACCTGCCGGGAACTCCCGCGGCCTGAGTGCAGACCGATTGCTTGTGGAACATACGCTACTTCCCACCCTGCTGAATTTAGTCTCAGACAAAAATCAACATCTTCATAGTACATGAAGATGTCCTCGTCGAAACCACCCACCGACTCTGTAGCTTTCCTCCGAACAAGAAAACAAGCCCCTGTTACCCAGCCCATTTTCCGGGGCATGGTGGGACGTTGTCGTCGGAATTTAAGACATGGAATTACGAGATGCAATAAGAATTTACGGCAAACTTCGGCAATGAGAACAGGGTATTCCCCGCACGATGCGGTCGTCTTTCCGGACGCATCCAGAAGCTTTGGCCCTACGGCGCCAACGGTAGGGTTGGCCTCGAGAAATTGAACCATTTCCTTTACGGAATCGTCCTCGAGAATCACATCAGGATTGAGAACGAGCACAAATGGAGAACTGGACGACTGAACACCACGATTGATCCCTGAACCGAATCCCAGGTTTTGGCCGGCACTTACCAATCGGATACGATCCCCAAGATCTTCCAGCGTACCAAGGCTATCGTCTGTAGAATCATTGTCAACCACCAGGATATCTAGCTCCGGATGAGAAATACTCATCAGGGCCTGTACGCAGGGACGCAGATAGTNCCCTGCGTTCCAATTCACCACCACTGCTGTAACCCGTGGCATATCCACCGTTTGATCTATTGCTTTGTGATCATCCATACATCGTATCACGCATTGTCTACTCGAGTCGATCGCACCAACCGACTGCAGTTCACTTCTTTCGGAGAAGGACTATGTCTTGAGAGTTGTCCAGCTCAGCCTCGAGATATTCCAGAATATCGAAGCACTTGCCATATTCACGCTGAATGTATTCCTTTGTGTGGTATGCGGCTTGATACCACTCCGGATAAATGCCCTTCATATATCCAGTCACCCGGAACAACGAACCTTCCTTCTCAAGCTGTTCGATCTCCTCGGTATCAAGGGTCCTCCAGCAGGTTTCGCCGCGTATCGTCACAAGAATGATACCATCTGGCCTAACGATCCTGCCTAGCTCTTGGATCCATCGCCTGTGATTGTCTTCGCCAATTTGTGTAAAAACCGTTATCCCCAGGATGAGATCGAAATATTCGTCTGGGTAGGCCAGCGGTGGCTCGTGACCATTTACGCCAAAGNTACCTTGAGGCAAGTGCGATTCACACCAGCCAATCGCTTCCCCGTCGATATCGGTCCCATAAAGTTGCGATCCTGCTGTGAGGTCCTGGAGCCACAACATCGTGCGCCCACAGCCGCACCCGAAGTCTAGAATCTTCCCGCAATTTTCCAGCTCATACCCGGCAATGTTCAATGCCCTTTGGACATCCCTTGCGCACCTCTTGCCCACATCCAGAAAACCATCAATGTGGGGCGAGCCATGAACCCGGTAGCGCAGAGAGGCCGACGGTAGGTGCTCGAGTCCCCTCTTCTTGATTTCCCGACGGTCCCACAACCCCACATAACGGCAGTAAGACCTCATGTACCATCTGTAGACCAACCTGACTGCCGGCCGTAAGCTTTTTGGCAAAAATGGCTTAAGGAATTCCCACAGGGCGATTATCATGTATGCTCTGTGAGACTGTTCCGGACTGGATGAAGTGCAGGGTCCGTTGCTTCCAGTCGCGTGAGAATGGCAAGGAAAACAGCGTGAAAGAAGATCAACCGATTGCCGATCATGGTTGAGTCAGCCATGCCGTAAACCAACATTGCCACGTAAACCGCTATGAAGGCCGCGCAGTAATACCTGGTGTTGGTGCTTTCAGTCTGTTTAAAAAGGTGATGAGCCAACTTTATGGCTCGGCAGAACACCCAGAGAAATACGACAACACCCGCAATGCCCATGCGCATCCACAGCGTCAGGTAGAGATTATCGACTTTACNGGATGTAAAAAGGTATGGATTTCCATATTCATCTACCCGTGTGTAAGTCACCGTTGCACCGTGTCCACCGCCAAGGAGTGGCCTCTGCCGGATGTTGTCGAGTGCCGCCTTATAGGCTATTAACCTCCCCGCGATGGATTGATCTCCACCTGAGTAACGGACCGCNCCCTGGAGCCGCCTGACCANCATTTCTTCTACCCCAACCCCCGTNNCACGTTGGAAAAGNTGACCNCCAGCAACGAGAAACACGGGAACCAGGACCAGGACCAGAATCCTCCTTCCACGCTTCGCGGAAGCCCTGGGATCCGAGATCACCAACCACACTAACACTGCAAGACCTGCCAACATGCAAACCCACATTGCCCGACCCATTGTCAGCACCAGCGCGAGACCAACTGGGACCAGTGCCAACGCCGCCATCAATTTTCGAAATGAGGAGTGGTCGAACAGAAACGCAGTGACTGCAACCAATGCTCCTATAGGTAAAAGGAGGCCCTCCGTCCGGGCAATACGATAGAAATTGCCCACGAACGATAGGTCAACCGTCTGCATAAACTCGACAAGGTATTCAAACCCGACAATTGCAGCAGAAACCACCACGAGGTTCAGGAAGGAATTGCTGCGCCCAATTTCATAAAAACTCGTGACAACGAAAAACATAGCGTAATAGAGCGGGAATCTGACGTCCCGCAACATCTGCCAGACACTCTGACCATATAACAGGCCGATTACTGCTGAACCTGCAAATGCTAGCAAGAGCACAAGTAAGGGTCGATCCAGTTTCGTCCTGCCCCAGATTTGCCTCTGATCGAACAACCATGTCACCCCGGCAAGGCAGAAGATGACTACCAGAAGCCCTTCATAGAATTTGAAATCNAGNGGNAGCANAAGATGGTCATCGAAAAACCTCGTCGGGATAGCCGCAGAAATCAGGCAAAGGTATAACAATGCANTTGTCACAGAGCCGAACAACGCAACCGCCGACAGCAACACCAGGACTATTGTNATCGGGACCACCTCACTGTACTTGAGCAGGGGTACGGCGATTATGCAGACCTGTACAGTGCAGGTAACAAGGATGATCCAGCGGTTTGCTGGGTGCAGCAGTAGGTTGTTTCGTTTGGTCAACAACTGAGGCCCTTCCCCCACTCAACGTTCATATTGAGGTAAATTCTTCTTTATGATTTCAATCAGCTCGCCATAGTATTTGCTGTCCCTGCGAATGGCCATTCCCATGATTGATCCAAGGCGGGACGNCGGGTAATGATCAAAAGTCTCCTCAAAGCCATCATATGAAACGATTTCCGCTATCCTCTCCCTGTAGTGTGGGTGAGGAAGGTAGATCAGATCAGGCCTTAGACTTTCCAGTAGGTATCCGGNCGAGAATCCGGAGGTGGCGAAACTTAGTTCATTTAAACCCGCTAAGTCCACAATCTGTTTCCTGGTATTCATCGCTGCAACTCGGCCAACCTCCGAGGTGGCAATCACTAGATCATCCGGCAGCTTCGAAACATCTTCGAGTCCGACCCAGAAATCCGAAAAACGAGACCGGTAGTTCTCCTTCAGATCGAAACTCAGCAAGTTCCCCTTACTGTTCTGTTTCGCGATCGTTCTTGTTACGGTCAATATTGGTCCGAGAAGCGTCCCGGTGATCAATAAGCACACCAGCCAGGGAAGCCACCCCGGTGTCAGGGCTGCGGCATCCCAAGCCTTACCGGGAATACACCTGGCCAGCCTGATGCATCCACGAGCAGCCAGATAAATCAACGCGGGCAACGTTGGATAATAGAACCTCTGTGGGTGATACATGATCTGTAATACAAACAACATATAGTACAACGTAAAAACACAACTCGCGATCAACAGCCCTTTTTCAAGGGAGGTCGAATCCGATCTCCAATAGCTGAAGTTGATCAGCAGATCCGCAGCAACCAACAGGTACAGGTACCAATACGAGACGAAAAAGCGGATAAATTCGGTAAACGGGATAAGACGGTATTGGCTGACAAGGAATGGACCGTAGGAATTCAGGCCTTTCGCATAAAACGGGAGCGGCAATGGAACCCCGAAGTAATTCCATGTCGAAACAATCTGGGCAATCAGGGCAATTAACGAGACCAGAGCTGTAACAGCCGCCCACTTCCGTTCCTGGGTGGTTCTACCAAGGAGCCACCCTAAGAANGGGACTNCCAAGGTGAATACAAGAAGATCTGGTCTGGCCAGGAATGCGAGTCCACCCCAAATGCCCATCCAGATGCANGATCTGTATCCCCANCCCCTCTCCGGCCCCCGGGCCAAAAAAATATATCCGGTCAGAAAGGCCAGAGCAAACATAGTGTCCATCCCGCTCACAAAATGACTGGCAAGATTTGGAATCGNGCTTGCCAACGGAAAAAGACCGAATAGAACCANCAGGATGGGGTTAACCCGTTCCGACCTGGCCAGGCGAAGAAGGAGACCGATCAGAAAGGAAACGAATAACAACCCGGAAATGATGCTGGATAGGCTACCGGCTAGGCTGGCATTGTGTTTTACCACGAACCTTACGGGAAGGACAACCGTGAGGAAGAGCAGCGAAGTCAATCCATAGGTCGGCCTGCCGCCTGGGTTCCAACTTAGGGAGCCTTCCCTCAGGAGATTGTCAGCGTATCGCAGGAACATGTAGGCATCGTCCAACACGAATCCTGCGTTGAACTGGGAAAAGATTCCCAACGCCATCAACGCAACGCTCACCACCACCACAGCTTTTGCGGGAAGCGATGCGTTCGTGTATCCGTATGACGTGTAAGGGGAATCCATCAAAGTTCCTTTTAAGCTAGAACAGGTTATGTTCTACACCTAGCCGGAAGATGCGGCCTTCTGAAGTACCTCGAACGCCTGAAGGCAAAATAACATTCCCTGCCGACGCTCTCTGGAATTGAAAATTCAGAATCAGATTCCGAACGGGTTCACACCTGATTCCACCCCCAATCCGGGTTCTGGTTTCCTTGTGACCTGCCAGAAAAGACTTCGTGGCAGGATCCTGCGGCCGCCGGCCNTGTTCCGCATCCCCACCAACATTGGTGAGTGTGCCATCTGGATTCACTACGTTTTGCCCTTCTCTGTCCCTCTCCATCCAAATCTCAAATGATAACCANGACCGGAAATGGTAGTTCAGGCTACCAAGAATGCGATCTGCGTTTGGTCCGAGCGGATACCCTAGAAGAGCGTCGTAATGTTCGTGAGTATTGATGTTAAACTTGTGCGAGTAGACGTAGGGCGCAATTCGGACATATTCCATCCTCAGGTCTGTGTTGCTCAGCCCTGCCATATCGACCCAAAACAGGCCCAATTGAAGTCCAAACTTATTGGAGAAAGCCCCTGGGCTGAACTTACTCAGGTCATCCATAAAGAACGAGAAATAGGTCTGCAGCCCATCTCTTGGTCTTACCGAAATATCAAACCCCATTAGCAGATTGTCCTTGTCACCCACAGCCATCTGAGCGGCGGCAAGTACTGACAGCGGCGGGAGATAAAGAAACTCCGGGCGTCTATGTCCGTAAATTACCGCTTCGTGGAGCCCAATAGAGATCCGGGGCGTCAGAATTACCTCCACACGATGTGCAGATAGATATTTCGCCGGAGAGAAGGTACGTAAGTGCCCATTTTCGATCCGGGTCAGGCTGCTGTCGATTGTCCCAGGACGTGCGTGTAGAAATCCCACAAGGTGTGTGAAATGAACACGTCCNTGGCTTGCCTTCATACGTATCATCCCAAATGGGGGAGCATTACTCCCCAGGAACAGGTTACCCGACCTCCCGGGCCCCCAATCAAGGCTGAACTTGCCGAAATCCAGGGAGAACCACTTATTTCCCCAAACAAGCTGGAAAGATGCCTCTCTAAAATCAGCCACCTTCCCCTTGAGTTGAACCACCTCGATCGGGCGGGCGATAACCTCATTCCTGCTGACTCGAACCCGATTACTCCATTCCCTCGCTTCGAAATGTCTAATTCGAAATCCGAACTGGTTACGGTAGACGCCTTCAAGAATTCCACCCACATAAGTTTGCGAGACAGTCTCCTCTCGAGTCGTTCCGCCTCGGAAAATCTGCAACTGCTGTCTGAAAAGGGGTTCTAGGCTGAGTCGTGATGTTGAATCCTGCCAGGAAAACATAGGCAGGCTCAGCCGGCCCTTAGGATTATGAGGAATAAGTTTGTGGCCAGACTCCCGGATCTCAATTGAAAACTCCTGAATAAACCGGGCGATGAGCATCCTGTCAGGCTTCGGGATGGATGCTCCTGAGTCATTCAGGCGATTCAAAATCTGAACGAGCAGTCGACCGATCTGAGATCGTGAGTATGGTCGCATTCCAGGCAGCGGTTCCTGGAACCAGCCACGTGCGCTGAACCTGTCGAGGGCAGGGTAGATCCTGTGTAATAGGGGAACTTCAGGTGTCGGGTCGACAGCGGGAGCATCGGTAGCCGACAGAACAAAGAAGGACAGAAACGCAGTAAAAAGGGCCAAATCGAAATCCGGTAGGTATGGGGGAAAGGGCAGACCATCATTGAGGCAATGTACACGCAGATATGGCCAACCTTTGACACCGGTTGATCTCAGTTTTTTTGGTCCAAAACTGACGGTGGTAGTATACAATAACTCATCAAATTGTCAAGCGTAAGTGCACAAATTTCAACAACCAAGACACATTTTACGTTTGTGTCTCAGGTGGGGATTTCGTTCGAAAAAAACACATTGTCCAGACCCGTGCTCCCGGTATGCTCCTGAATCCGAAATGCCTTGACTTTGCCCAATCATCCTGCTATTTTCAAAACCTGCTGACCACTGCAGGACCTTACAGAACAGTGGATTTTCCTATGTTGGTGAAGCAACACAGACCCGCCTCTGCTTGTGGTGATTGCCTGCTATGCTCCCGCGAAGATGAGGCAGAGGGCCAGATCGGGTCCGCCACGGTCGAATCCTTGGTAGGCGAGGTCGTTCAACGTGTTAACGGCGTGAGTAGGCCCCTATCAGCCTCCGTAGGCGTTTCTGCCAGACATTGCCACCTCAGCCCGGATGTTATGGATGTTCTGTTCGGTCACGGAGCACGACTGACGCCATATAGGGATTTGTACCAGCCCAGCGCATTCGCCGCCGAGGAGATGGTATCGGTAGTCGGCCCCAGGCTTAGAGCCATTGAACGCGTAAGAATACTGGGACCTACGAGAAACTACAATCAGGTGGAGCTGGCACGCACAGACGCAATATTCCTGGGCCTGGATCCTCCCGTCAGAGATTCGGGGGACCTCGATGGGGCGGAACCGATCACTTTTGTCGGTCCTAAAGGATCGGTCACGCTCCCTGCGGCCATTCGTGCGATCAGGCACCTGCACCTTAGACCTTCGGACGTGACTGAAATGGGCTTGGATTCACTCGAATCAGTCAAGGCAAGGGTCGGCGGCGTCAAGGGTGTTCTTTATGATAATGTCAGGTTGAAGATTGACNCGAGTTATCTGCCTGAATTACACCTGGACACAGATGATGCCAACGCCGCCGATATCGTCTGTGGCGACTCGGTCGAAATTGAAACCTAACAGGAGGCAGATTCCAGATCAGGTCCGCCCTTCCGCTCAGCTCCAAAGTCGCGTTATGGATCATCATCCTTTGCCCGCCAATGGTAACGTGTTTCCATCGGGTGCAAATGGACGACCCTTATATCACATACCGATATGCGAGGAACCTGGCGGAAGGACATGGACTCACCTACAATCCTGGGGAACTGGTCCTTGGCACGACCTCTCCATTTTTCGCGATAATCCTTGGCCTGACTGGAAGTTTCACCGATGATTACGCTTTACTGAGCAGCATCATAAATGGCATTTCTCTGGCCGTTTTAGCTTGGTTGGCATTCATAGTTCTCGAAAAATTCGAAGAACCTACTGCAGGCGCTTGGGCGGCCGTCCTCATCTTGGTGAATCCGCTGATGGGGGATGCCCTTGGCTTCGAATTGAATCTTTTCCTTGCCTTGGTATTTGGTGGATTTGCAGCCTACTTTTCAGGGCGTGCTAATCTTGCTGCGTTTCTTCTCGCCCTGGCCTCTCTCACCAGGGGCGATGGATTGGTACCTGCTGGAATTGTAATCGGGCATCACCTGTGGCGACGCAGAGAAAAAGGTTTGTTGGCTGTCGCCATATTTGTTGCTTTGTTTGGGACATGGGTTGCGTACGCTGTATATACGTTCGGCTCGCCTTTCCCGAATACCTTGGCAGCTAAAAGAGCAATGGGTGCGAGCGGGCTCTGGCGAACTTATATCCAAGGTGCGCTTCGATTGGCATATGTCTATTTTAAGATGTCTCCGGCCTATTTGTGGTTTGCGCTAGTAGGCATCTTCGGTGGAGCATCGCTCTTGGCAATCGACAGACGCATCTGGATGATTGTAGGCTGGGTTTTTTTGAGCGGACTTGCCTACGTCATAATGGGAATTCCGGAAGGCTTCAACTATTACGCCGGTTGGATGCCACTGCTGATGGTCATCAGTGGATTGGGAGCAGTCAAACTGGCCGACCTTCTTCTGTTGCAGTGGCCTACCTGGCCCCGGAGTTGGGTAACACTTGCGGTGATTTTTCCGCTCCTGGTTGCGCAGTTGACGCCCATCATCAGAGATATTCCCATTGAGCCGGAACCCAGATATGGGATTTACCGCCAGGTAGGTGAATGGCTGAATCGCGAAACACCAGGCGATGCTTCCGTGGCTATGGTTGAAATCGGGATTCTTGGATTCTACGGCGATCGGCGGGNAGTCGATATCTGCGGATTGGTTACACCCGCAGTCGGTTCACACCTGGCGTCAGGCGATGTNTCCTGGCCAGTGCGTTCGCTGCAACCCGATTACGTCATCCTTCACGATCCGCTTTGGAGTTCTCTGGAAGCACCGATTGCGTCATCTGTCTGGTTTCAGGATCAGTATTCCAGAGTCAAGACGTTTGAAGGCGAGGACCCTTACATTCTAGCACTATACAAGAAGAAAGAATCAGATACCGACAACACTCAATAATGGTTAGATTCCACCGGGGCGTGCACTCGCACGCCCATCACCTGCTAAACGAACCACTAGGAGGAAACACAAATGGGTGAAGCCCTTGGCATGATCGAAACCAAAGGACTTGTGGCGATGATTGAAGCCACAGACGCAATGGTGAAAGCCGCCAACGTTCAACTCGTGAACTGGGAGAAAATCGGCGCGGGGTTTGTTACCGCCGTCGTCAGGGGAGACGTCGCTGCAGTTAAAGCGGCAACCGAAGCCGGTGCTGTTGCTGCCCAGAAAGTGGGCGAATTGGTATCCGTGCATGTAATCCCGCGTCCGCACGGCAGCCTTGAAGACGTGCTGCCCATAGGCAAATCATCCTGACGCGTTGAGCGAATCATATGATATTAGGAAAAGTGGTGGGGACTGTGGTCGCCACCCAAAAGGACAGCGGTCTGGAGGGGTTCAAGCTTCAGATTGTGCAAAGTGTAGATACGCGTACACTAGAGCCGGAAGAGAGCTTCCTCGTTACAGTGGATGCCGTAGGTGCTGGCGAGGGTGAAATTGTTCTCTGTACAAGTGGCAGTTCTGCCCGGATGACAAGCCCCACCGAAGACCGACCGGTCGATGCGGTGATCGTGGCCATAGTGGATTCTGTTGAGATGGACGAAAAGACCATNTACCGGAAACACGAATAGGTAAACAATTTCACNTCAGGACCGTCCGGCTGCGGCTGGTAACCTGTATACAACAACATGAACCTTAGCGAAAATCAGATCAGATCTGTTGTTGAGNAAGTNGTCNGGAGCATCTCTTCGGATGCATCCCCACCGGCCGTTATTCCTGGAGGGTTTTCACGGGATTCTGGGGGCGAAAACGGAGTCTTCGAGGAACTGGAGGGAGCTGTGCAGGCCGCTGCAACAGCCCAGCGAGATCTCGAATCCTTGTCCCTGGAAACTCGCAGAGCGATCATCGACGCACTTCGCCAGGCCTCCCTCGATCATGCCAAGGGCCTGGCACAGATGACCATGGAAGAGACGGGAATGGGTCGCATTGCCCACAAGATCAAAAAATTTGAAGTTGTATCAAGCCTCACTCCAGGGGTGGAAGATCTGGATCCTGTGGCGTGGTCAGGTGATCGTGGTCTCACAGTTGTCGAAAAGGCCCCCTTTGGCGTGGTCGCGGCTGTAACACCCTCTACACACCCTGTGCCGACAACCATAAACAATGCCATAAGTCTCATTGCTGCCGGAAACAGTGCAGTTTTCGCACCCCATCCCAGCGCGAAGAATGTGTCTATAGTTGGGATCCAGATTCTAGACAAAGCCATCGTTGCAGCGGGTGGTCCCCCAAATCTATTAACAGCAGTCAGGGAACCCAGCATCCGGACCGCACAGGACCTGTTCGTGCATCCCGATGTCGACCTGATCCTTGTCACAGGAGGTGGTGGCGTCGTTAAGGCGGCATTGCAGGCGCCAAAGAGGGCAATTGCGGCCGGGCCGGGAAACCCCCCGGTTGTTGTCGACGAGACCGCCGACTTGGAGAAGGCGGCCGAATCGATTATCGAGGGTGGGGCCTTCGACAACAACATCCTGTGTATAGGTGAAAAAGAAATCTTCGTCGTCCAAAGCGTAGCCGATGAGTTGAAAAGGCATCTACTTAACAAGAGGTGTGTGGAGATCAGTGGCGCACAGATCGATGCGTTAGCCAAAATTGCCTTTCCGATAGATGAAAAAGGCGACTGGTCAATTAATCGCGAACTGGTAGGAAGAAATCCTCACGTTCTCGCTGAGACCATTGGACTGAATGTGGCCCCGGATACCGAGTTGCTCATCGGCGAAACGCCGGTGGATCACCCCTTCGTCCAACGCGAACAAATGATGCCCTTCATACCCTTGGTGAGAACACCTGATGTGGATACCGCCATAAGGCAGGCGATACAGGCAGAACAGGGTTATCACCATACCGCTGTAATGCACTCTAAGAACGTTGAGAGCATGACCAATATGGCAAGGGCCTGTAGGTGCACGCTCTTTATTAAAAACGGCCCATCCTCTGCAGGCCTCGGGGCAGGCGGCGAAGGATACACCTCTTTCTCTATAGCTACACCTACAGGCGAGGGATGTACATCTGCACGGACCTTCACCCGCCAGCGCCGGTGTACGCTCGTAGATTACTTCAGGATCGTCTGATGCGACTCGGACAGGTCATCGGCAAGGTGGTGGCTACCCAGAAGGAGACATCCCTTTCCGGTACACGGTTGCTGGTGATTCAGCCCCTCGATCATAGCAGAAAGCATGTTGGCCGCCCGCTGATCGCTGCGGATGTAGTCAGTTCCGGTCAGGCCGAGACGGTGTATTGGGTTAGTGCAAGAGAAGCCCCCAACGCCCTCCCTTCGGGGCACGGCCCTGTTGACGCGGCTATTGTGGGTATCGCAGACCGGATTGATGTGTAGACGCTGGAATTGAACTCCCAACTCGAGATGATCCCGTATGTTCCTCGCCCAGGTGCTGGGTAGTGTTGTATCTACCGTTAAACATCAGTCCTATGACGGCACAAAGCTGATGGTCGTGCAACCTGTTTCGCCCGGCGGGACTGTCACTGAGGATTCCCTTCTCGCCGTCGATACAGTGGGTGCAGGCCCTGGGGAAACTGTTCTGGTGCTCCGTCAGGGTGTTGCGGCTGCACAGGTCCTTGGGATCGATCGTCCACCCATCCGTTCCGTGATTGTTGGAATTGTAGACCCGGTGGACACATCAAATTTAAGAAGGCTAAAATGACACTGCACCAGACAAAAATGGATATCCTTGAAGCGGGAAGACGACTTTACCAGAATAGGTACATCGTTTCCAGCGACGGTAATGTTTCGGCTCGTGTCGAGGAAGATCGAATCGTTGCTACTCCAACTGGCCTATGCAAGGGCACACTGGGGATGGAAGACCTCTGTGTCTGCGATATGGATGGAACCCTTGTAAGCGGCCGCCTGAAGCCCTCGTCCGAGGTGGGCATGCACCTCTTTCTCTATCGAGAACGTCCAGATATCAAGGCGGTCGTCCACGCCCATCCACCAACTGCTACAGGATTTTCCGTTGCCGGGATTCCTCTAACGGATTGTGTACTCCCGGAAGTGATCATAACCGTAGGTTCCATCCCGATAGCCAAATATGGGACACCGGGTGGGCCGGAGATCTCAGAGCCGATTAGGCAGTATGTCAAAGACTACGACGCTTACCTTCTGGAGAACCACGGTGCAACCACCGTCGGGTCGGATGTCATGGACGCCTACTTCAAAATGGAAACGATGGAACACTTTGCAAAGATTCTCTTCGTTGCCAAGCAATTGGGTGGCGTCAATGTCCTGAATAACGAACAAGTAGGAAAGCTCCTTCAGATACGCGACCGTCTCGGGATCAAGGGTCCAAATCCAGCATGCGACCTCAACAGTTCACAGCCAGTGCCCCAAGCATCGGCGAATGGCATCCCGACAGTACGGACTCGGTCTGCAGGCAGTCAGACCGCCCGGCCGGAGGCAGATACTGGCCCGCGGAACAACTTGGTCGATGAAATCACCCGCAGGGTTATGGATCAGCTGAAGAAAGCCTGAGCCCTTCCCACTCCCTCGGTTGTAGCTCTCACAATCAGCCTCTCCAATTCCATGAAAATCCTAATCGCCAATGTGGGCAGTACATCATTCAAGTACAAGCTGCTTGAAATGCCCGAGGAAACCACATTGGCTGAAGGTCGAATCGAGCGAATTGGTGATGAAGAGGCCCCGGTCGAGCATCGAATAGGTGAGCAACTTTTTGTGAAGACCTGTCGGATGCCGGACTATCCTTCCGCAATCAAGGAGGTGATGACGAGCCTCTCAGATCTCATCACACAGCCGGCTGACCTTGATGCGGTGGGCTTCAAAACGGTACATCTTCGTGGTGAACCTGGCACCTATCTACTCAATGAGGATACGCTTCAGCGGATGGCCGACTACAATGATCTGGCCCCCGCCCACAACCCTCCATATATCCAGGCGATTCGGATCTTTCACGAATTGTACCCGGATCTCCCACTGATCGGCCTCTTCGAGACGGCTTTCCACACAACCATTCCGGACTACGCTTATACCTACGGTTTGCCCTACGAGTGGCAGGAGCAATACGGTGTGCGCAAATACGGATTCCACGGGGCGTCCCACCGATATGTCTCACAAAGGGTACCCGAATTGATCGATACGCCTGTTGCAGGATTCAAACTGGTCTCCTGTCATCTAGGTGGAAGCGCGTCTCTGTGCGCCATTGTGGATGGATGCTCAATCGATACAACTATGGGGTTCTCCGCGCAAGACGGGCTCCTGAACAGTACCAGAAACGGTTCCATAGACCCATTCATCATACCCTTTATGATGGACAGGGAAAGGTTTGCTACATCTGACATCCGCGAAATCCTATCCAAGAAGAGTGGATTGCTGGGTATTTCAGGACTCAGCGGAGACATGCGAGATCTCCAGGAGGCTGCGCAAAAGGGACATAGACGAGCAAAACTGGCAGTGGATGCGTTCTGTTATGGCGTAAAGACGCAGATCGCTGCTATGGCCGCTGCGATGGGCGGGGTAGATGCCATCGCCTTCGCCGGCGGCATTGGCGAACGAGGTGCCGACGTCCGTATGCAAGTTTCCAAAGGCCTCGAGTTCCTGGGCGTTTGTATTGACGCAACGCTCAACCAACAGGGACCTCCGGAACGTGTGATATCGCTACCAGATCCCCCTGTAGATGTGGTTATTGTACAAACAAATGAGGAGATTATAGTCGCCCGAGAAACAGCCCGTTTCCTTCAGGCCTGAGGAGTTAACCTCAATGTCTGTGCTCTCCATTCTGCTATTCACATTCCTCCGCTTCTTTACCCCCTCCACCCTTACTGCCTTCGACCGCGAACTCTGGACAACCTTCGCCAATATGAATGAAGTTACCGCGATTGCCGAGGGTGACACTCACATCTACATTGGAACCACCCGGGGCATCCGGCGATATGACCGGTATGCCAATCGCTGGATCTCCCCACTCACAACGCTCGACGGTCTTCCACACAACCGCATAAGAGATTTGGCCTATGACCCTGCTACGGGTGATCTTTGGGTCGATACACATGCCGGCGAAGTGGTTTGGCTCACCCGCTTGGAATCCATTTCCCTCTTTGTTGAGAAGCCACCACCACCTCATCCTCATCTCACCGTACCACCATTGTACTTGCCATTCGGATATCATCTGGATGCACCCAACTGGATCCGTGGAAATCGGAATTCCTATGCAATTACTGATATCCATATAGATACGTGGCGGATCCTGTGGCTAGGCACATATGGCCTGGGCGTTGGCCGGGCGGATATGCGAACGGAGGAGTTGGAATTCCACAGATTTGGACCCTTGGACGAAAACATAAAGGCAATGGCCCTGGATGGGGAGACCATCTGGTTCGGAGGTGGTCAATCTCAATCCTCCGCCTCCCGGGGCATTTCACGATACCATACAGGAACAGAGGCCTGGACCTATTTCGAGTCGGAAAACACATTCGAAATTCACAATATCAAGGTATCCACGATATTACCGGACAGTACCGATGTGTGGTTTGGTACACCTGAGGGCCTTGTTCGGTTTAAAAGGAAGACCAACCGATGGCTTACTTATAGAATCTCCAGACGAAATTGGGGGCATGTTACCGCTCTTGCCAGAACACCCAACAGAATCTGGATTGGAACCCTCGACGGCCTTGCGGTTTATGACCCGGGAGTCGACTCAATCAGGACTGTGGGAGGCAGCGAACGGTTTACCATTTATGATCTTGCCGTTGGACCTCGAAATGTCTGGGCTGGAACCGAATTTGGAATGTTCAATTGCCCATTGGATGATGTGACCTGGACTCCGGTTCAAGATGACCTGGTAAGAATGCCCGTAAATGGTTTATTCGCCGATTCATCGGGCGTTTGGGCAACCCTCGAATCCCCATCCGCTTTGGTTCACCTGCCTGCATCGGGCGGCAATTGGCAGCGGTATCCTTTCTCGGAGGTCAGTGGTAATCGCCAGGTCGGAATGGACGCAGACTCCGCTGCTGTATGGCTGGCTACTGATATGGGCGCGTTCAGGTTCGACATCCGCAGGCAACAGTTCCGAAGGTATCTCCCCTCGGATGGCCTTGTGGACGAAAACGTGAATTCCGTTCTGCTACAAGATGGGTTTGTTTGGTTCGGAACCTCCATTGGGGCTTCAAGATACCGTTGGGAATTGGATTTCTTTGACTCAAATCATTGATATAAATGAATTAAGGTGAATAATACGTTCAGTAGTGATTTAAAAAGTGCGTGACAGAGGCCGCCCTTTTTGTTATCTTTCGATTTGTTCGCCCCTTACGTGATGGCCTGAAGTCCAACTCCCGAATTGGTCATTATGATTTCCCCTTTGCTCCCCTACAAATCGATTTTTAAATGCGGCCAGCCTGAGCTATTCAGCTTCAGCGGGATGGCCGTTTTGTGTTTTTAGACAATAAGAGCGGGATCACTATCAAATGAGCAAGAACGCGTTGGGTTTAATTGAAACACGAGGCTTCGTCGGGGTTGTGGAAGCTGCCGATGCTGCTGTCAAAGCCGCCTCAGTAGAGCTGTCCGCGGTTGAAAAAATCGACGGTGGGTTGATTTCAATCCAACTGCTCGGGGATGTTGGAGCTGTGCAGGCCGCGGTGCAGGCCGGTGCCGAGGCGGCACAACGTGCAGGGCAGCTTGTTTCTCAACACATAATTCCCAACCCACACGACGATCTCGTAGATGCTTTTGCATTGGATGGAAAAGATTCAAAAGACTTCGACCTGGAGTCCCTGTCGGTAACGCAGTTGCGCTCCCTCGCACGACAAACTTCCGGGCTTTCGATCCAGGGCCGTGAAATCTCAAGATCCAATCGCGACCAACTCATACAGGCTCTCAAATTGGCGAGAGATGGAGATCAAGCGGATTCCGGAGAAACTGATGGAAACTGACACACTTTGGGAAAGAATCAAACAGGGTGTCCTCGAGAGCGCATCTACGGCAGCCGAGAAGGCGGAGTACCTGGGAAGGATTGGCCGGGCCAGGCTAGATATTGCTGGTACTCGGCATGCCATTCACGAGGCATTTGCAGAGTTGGGTGGTGTTGTCTACACCTATCTTCAGGATGGAAAAAAAACGGCTGTTGCTCAGAAGGATGACGTACAGGAACTGGTAGAAAAGATTGGTGCTTTGGAAGATCTGCTCAAGGAACGGGAGGTCTCTCTGGAGGGACTGAGAGACGGAAATGGTGAAGAGGCACCGGCTGAAGAAACCCAACCCGGGTAGAATACCATGGGCAGAGCGGGTCCAGTCCGGTTGGCAAAAAGATTTCCAATGTCCATGATATTCTTGGGATTGAGCCTGATTTCCATCAATCCAGTCGTGGCCTCGGAGAGAAAGAGCCCATTTCCTGAAGTTGCAACCAGTGTCCGATCAACAGTCGTTAGTATTTCATCAAGTACCGCTAGAGGCAGTAGAATCCCCTGGGCCAAATCCCGACGGAGTCCATCCGCTCATCGGTTTGGTTCCGGATTCATACTGGATGCCGACGGTCACATCCTCACCAACAATCACGTTGTAGATGAGGCGTTCGGGATTCAGGTTGCACTTTCGGATGGAACCGAGTTTCCAGCGGAGATTATCGGACAGGACCCTGATACCGATCTTGCGCTGATAAAGCTGAAACTCAACCGTCCGATCGCACAGAGTCGCATCGCTAATCTGGGCTCTTCCGACTCTGTTTCAGTTGGCGATTGGGTTATGGCTGTTGGTAGTCCATTTGGCTTTCACCACACTGTAAGTGTGGGTGTAATCAGCGCGAAGGGCAGGCATCTTGACCGGATAGAGGGTGAGGACCTCCCGCCCTCCTACCAGGATTTTCTTCAAACGGACGCTTCCATAAATCCGGGCAACAGCGGTGGGCCGTTGGTAGATCTTGAGGGAAGCGTTGTAGGAATCAATACAGCCTACAACCCTGGCGGTGCTGGAATTGGGTTCGCGATTCCGATCGATTTGGCGAAGGATGTTGCCGAAGAACTATTGCACCACGGCGAAATAGTAAGAGGATATCTTGGCGTCCACCCTCAAGATTTGACCCCGGACCTTGCAGAAGCACTTGGTAGAGATGTACCGACAGGGGTACTCGTTGCCGAGATAGAACCAGGAAGCCCCGCAGAGAAGGGTGAATTAAGGCGGGGAGATTTGATTCTGAGGCTCGGCGGGCATCCGGTGACCGAAGGCGCCGATTTTCTGAAACTGGTTGCTGATTTGGTGCCGGAGACATCCGTAGATATTGAAGTATTGCGGGATAATTCAGTTTTAAACCTGCTCGTGAAACCAGGCAGGCGTATCTCCAGTACCGGTCGTGAACCACCTCCAGTGGCAACCAGTGCCGACTGGCCCGGGTTGGAGGTTGGGAACCGATGGGATCTTGAGAGCCGCCGTCTCAAGGTGCCAAAGTCGGGACAAGGTGTTGTCGTTACCTACGTGGCTCCTGGTGGCCCTGCCGACAAAAAAGAAATAGAAAGGGGTGATGTCATCCTGGAAATAGGTGACACCGCCATTTGGAACGTTCGTGATTACCAGACATTGATCGAAAAGGTGCAAGACCACGCCAAACCTACCCTCTTCCTCGTCCTTAAAAGGAGTGAGGGACACACGTGGTACGTCGCCATTCGGCAAAACGGTAACTCCTCTTCAGTCACACACTGAAGGTGATCTCAAGCACCCTTTATCCAGGAGGCAGTTAAATGTAGATACTCCCCTTCTACGGTGAAGATTTAGAGACCTATTCGAGATCAGCAAGGTTCACTGCGACAGTCTAAACCCCTCTGGAGATTTCCGGGTATCCCTTTGTCATCCGGACCTCCATCCAACCGCACTGTACCTCCCCGGTGCAAGGAGAGGCTGACGAGTGTCTAAGCTAGCTAAAAGACCATACGCGCGAGAAGACGAATCACTAGATCAGTATTTGCAAGAGATCGGCGAAGTAAACCTCCTCACAGCAGCTGAGGAGATCACACTCGCAAAAAGAATCAAGAAGGGCGATCAGGATGCCCTGGAAAGACTTACTAAGGCCAACCTGAGATTTGTTGTCAGTGTGGCCAAACAATACCAGAATCAGGGACTCTCCATGGGTGACCTGATTAATGAAGGCAACCTTGGCCTTATCAAGGCTGCCAAAAGATTCGATGAAACTAAGGGCTTCAAGTTCATTTCTTACGCTGTCTGGTGGATTCGACAAGCGATACTTCAAGCCCTTGCTGAACAGTCCAGAATCGTGCGACTCCCTCTAAACAGGGTTGGAGCACTACACAAGATTGGTAAAGCATCAAGTGGGTTGGAGCAGGAATTCGGACGTGAACCCAGCCCAAGTGAGATTGCGGATCAGCTGGACATGAGCGACTATGAGGTCATGGATACACTTAAGATTTCAAGTCGCCATTTGTCATTGGACGCCCCCTTCAACGAAGGTGAGGACAACAGCTTGCTGGATGTTCTGGAAGACGATCTTCAGCCTCCACCAGACGAATCCCTCATAGACGATTCCCTCGGCCGAGAAATCGAAAAGGCGCTTGCTACCCTGACACCAAGAGAGGCGGAAGTCATTAGCCTTTATTTTGGGATTAATCGGGAACAGCCCCTTACCTTGGAGGAAATCGGTGAGCGATTTGGTCTGACCAGAGAAAGGGTGCGCCAGATTAAGGAGAAAGCAATCCGGCGACTCAGACACAACTCGAGAAGTCGCCCGTTGAAATCGTACCTGCATTGATTGACGATTGATATAGGATTCACCAAAGTCCACGGCCTCTGGAATTTTCGGCCGTGGACTTTTCACGTACCACTGTTAATTCCTGTTTTTCCAAATGTTGCACGGGTCACTGAGCGTCCTACCACTTGACTGCAGTGTCTAAACATTTTAAATTACGGCTGATTCCGTAAAGAGTTGGTCACCGTTACTTCCTGCAGAAAGGACTCGATATGTCAGGCAACAAGGTCACGAATTACCTGCTCCTTATCCTAGCGATCCTGCTCACAGCAAATCTCGTACGCCCCATGCTCACACCCGGCACCGCCCACGCAGATGACGACGCAGAAAAGGCTGAGTTCATGGCAATTACAGGCGCCGGGAGGGCTTGCTGGATCCTAAAGGACAATAAAGTGTACTACCTCACGGCCGACAACGAAGGATACATCAAGCACATCAACCGTCCCGAAGAACTTCCGGAATAACGCTTTGTTACTCCAGATTGGTGATATCTGGCTCATGCTTTAGCGCTTAGGATGATGATTCTGCCTAAAAGGGATCAATGACGACATCCCAGGTCTACGAATACAGTTGTGCCATTCATGTCCATTCCACAATTTCCGACGGCACAGGTGAGGTTCATGAGATTATACAGGCAGGTCAGGCTGCTGAATTGGACGTCCTGATACTGACGGATCACAACAGTCTTAGGGCGAAAACGGAAGGTTGGGAGGGCTGGCACGGCGGCTTGCTGTTCGTGGTTGGCGAGGAGGTCTCCAGCCGTCGAGGACACTGTCTTGCGCTTGGCACCAAAAGTGAAGTGAATCATTATCAATCAGCCGGTGGCATCGTTCGCGACATCCGAGTGCAAAATGGCCTTGCCTTCCTTGCCCATCCCCATGGGGTCTACCGGCCGCTCCTGCATACCAGAGACCATTCATGGAAAGACTGGAATGTCGCAGGTTTTACGGGAATTGAACTCTGGTCGTACATGTTCGATTGGGTAAGCGAACTCAAGTACCACCACTTCCTCAGGCATTACAGAAATCCTCAAGCACAAATCAAGGGCCCATTTCCCAAAACTGTCCACCTATGGGACCGACTGTGCCAGAAGGAAAGAATTGTAGCGATCGGAGGAGTGGATGCCCACGCAAAGAAGTATCCATTCTTGCCCTTCGTGGTTTTCCCTTATGAATACCTGTTCAAAACCCTGCGGACACATATACTGACCAATGAGCCGTTGGCAGAGGACAAGTCGGAGGCCATAGAAGCATCATTGGCAGCGATGCGTCAGGGCAACTGTTTCGCATCCTACGATTACCTGCACAATGGGAAGGGTACCAGATTTTTCTCTGCCGACAACAACTTGATCATGGGAGATGAAGCAGAGTATCACGAGCCCCTGGACTTGGTGGTTACGCTCCCCTGGAAGGCCCACCTGTCGGTGGTCAGAAACGGTGTCGCAATAAAGCGAGCCGAAGAGAAAGACCTGGAATTCAGGGCTGATTCGCCCGGAGTTTACCGCGTAGAGGCAAGGTTGGACGGCAAACCCTGGATTTACACGAACCCAATTTACCTGAGGTCGACATCTTGATGGAATCCTTTGAAAAACAGAACCGGCTTGTGGCGATGGCCGTGCTTCTTTTTGCCTTCTTGATTTACCTCAAGACTGTTGCGCCTACAGTTACCTTCTGGGACACCGGTGAATTCATCGCAGCATCTCACATCCTGGGTGTACCTCACCCACCCGGCGCCCCCTTTCATACCCTTTTGGGGCGCTTCTTCTCCATGTTGCCGATCCCAGGTGAGATTGCATTTCGTGTGAACATCATCTCCGTAATCGCAGCGGCGGTCACTGTCCTGTTGATCTACCTGTGTGTTGTGCGACTCCTATCGATCTGGCTGGAGACCTCCCAGACGCTCGACAGGATCGCGATATTCGCCGGAGGTGCTGTCGGGGCTTTGAGCACAGCGTTCTCCACCTCGTTCTGGTCCAATGCCACGGAGGCCGAAGTCTACGCTCTATCCATGATGCTTACGCTTCTGGCATTCTGGTTGGCACTCAGGTGGGATGGAAATCCAGGTGAAAAAAACAGGGATCGTCTTCTGATCTTTATCGTTTATCTCTTTGGCCTTGGGGCTGGTGTGCACTTGCAGTGTCTGCTCACCATCCCGGGAATTTTGATCCTGATTTTCACCGATCTGTTACGTACACATCGGCAGAAAGATCAGGTGACCGTGGTCCTGGCGCTGATCCTTTATCCGTTCCTATCCATCATTCTGCCTATGGAATTCAAGATTCTGATGAGTCTGGGCATATTGGTGGCGCTGGTCGTTCTGAGGACTGCCTGGAGGAACCCGTGGTTTTGGATCTGTGGACTGGGTGTGGGACTGCTGGGGTACTCAACCTACCAGGCGCTTTTCATCCGGTCAGGTCTTAATCCAATCATAGATATGAACAATCCCGAGAACTGGGAAAACTTCAAGGCCTTCCTTTCCCGTGAGCAATACGGCACTCACTCCATCACCCCGAGGAGAGGTGCGGTTTGGACTTATCAGTTGAACATCCACATAAAGTACTTCCTGCAGCAATTCCCATTCTACGATGAGGGCGTCGCAGGCGGTTTCTTCTCTCTCCCTGTGATGCAGTTCCTACTCCACAAACTTCCCTTCTATGATATGCTCGCGGGAACTTTCAGAAGGGCCGTGAATACCCTGGGAAGCAATTTTCAGAGTGTCCCCTACTCAGTCCTGCCGATCGCCCTAGGGATTGGTGGCGCAATCTATCACTTCAGGAAAGACTGGAAACGTTTTGCCACAGTGTTCGCCCTCTTTTCATTGATGGGCATTGGACTGGTAATCTACCTGAACATGCCTGATCCTGAACCGAGAGAGCGTGAGTACATTTTCGTAGGCGCTTACACCTTCTTCGGCATTTGGATGGGCATTGGGGCGGCGGGTCTAATCCATTTGATCGGTCGTTCGACAGTCTCTTTGTCCATGGCTGGAGCCATTGCTGTTGTCACATTGCTGTTCCCAATAGGAATACTAGGAAAGAACTATTATACCCACAATCGCAGCCAGGACTATGTTGCCCACGACTACGCATATAACATCCTGCAGTCTTGTCCCCCGAACACTATCTTGTTCACAAATGGGGACAACGATACCTACCCGCTCTGGTTCCTGCAGTACGTCAAGGGTGTCCGGCGAGATGTGCGTGTCACGAACCTCAGTTTGCTGAAAACAACCTGGTATGTCAAGCAACTCAGAGACCTGGAGCCCAAAATCCCTATCGGAATGACCGACCAGCAAATCAACCAGCAGGTTACCGCCCGCCCTTGGAGAGAGACGAAAGACATCCCTCTGGCAGGGCTTACGATCAAGGGAGAAGAGATACCTACTGCCGAATACCTGGCAGGGAATTCGAGCCAACGGATACGGGTGTTGGAATCCCATTCCTATATGATCTGGTGGATTGTTCAAAAGAATAACTGGGAGCGTCCGATCTACTTCTCGGTCACGGTTCCCGAAAGCAATATGGCAGGCCTGAAGCCATTTCTGTCCATGGAAGGCATGGGATACCGTCTGGTCAAGGAACGTGCCCCTGGCCAGTTCGATGTAGGACTCACGGCGGATCACCTGATGAATACCTACAGGTTTTCAGGCGTAGCCGACCAGAATGTCTACAAGGATGCCGTTGCCCGACGACTCCTGGGAAATTACCTCGTCCTCTTTGACGGCCTGATCCGAGCATACCTACAGCAAGACCTTCCCGCAATGGCCTTCCAAACGCTCCAGAAAGCGGAGGTTTTGGTGCCACCTCACTCTCTCGATACACCGCTTGTCTGGGCATCCATGGCGAACCACTATCGTCAAACCGCCTTGAAGTTTGCTGAAGCCGGACGCCCGGACAGCGCACTGGTCTGTTTAGAGGAGCTTATTCGCCTGGATCCGGAGACCACGGACCGCCAGCAGATCGAGGAGACGATCCGAACCTGGCAACACCAAATCGACTCCTTATAATTGGAATAAGAAAAGCCGTCACAGTCGACGGTATGAACTGAAATTCCACCTTCGGAAATTTCTCCATATTCCTGAGAGTGCCCCCTTCTGCTATACCCTTTCTTTGTATCTGATGCGAAACAAATCGATCAGATTGCGTACAACGCCCGATACGATTGTGGTACGTGTGTCATGGTCGCTATTCCACAACACCGGGATCTCTGCGATCTGATACCCTAATCTGTGCGCCAGAAAGAAGACCTCTACATCGAACATGAAACGGTCTATGGTCAGCCGGGAAAAAATATCTTTGGCTACATGGGCCTGAAAGAACTTGAATCCACATTGAGTGTCCTGGTGGCCCCTTAATTCCGGGAACAGGAGATGCATGAATCGCCTGAATACGATCGAACCCACCCGACGATAGAATCTCGGCTGAAGATCAATCCTTGACCCCGCCAGACGGCGGGAACCAACAACCACATCCTTCCCGTTTTCCAGACATCGAAGCGCTTCCTCCGTACACCCCACGTCGGTCTTGTAATCAGCATCCATGAAGCCGATGAATTTCCCCATCGCTTTTCTCACACCCATCTTTAGGGAATGTCCTTTTCCTCTGTTCTCTCTTTCTCGGATGACCAGCACACGCTTTTCAGAGGCAATCGCCTTTTCCACCGTGTCTGCGGTCCCATCCGTACTGCCATCATCCACCACGATCAACTCCCAACTGTATGGTTTGTCTTCCAAGTAGGAGAGCGTCTTTTGTATCGTAATGGGTATACGGCGAGACTCATTGTATGCAGGAAGAATTAGAGAGAGATGCGGCGAACAGGGCCTGGACGGGTCTCGACTGTCTGCGATGTAATCTTCAGAAGGTTCCAAATTGCCTTTCTACCAGCATTCACTTCCAGATTGATCTTCGGTAATTGAATATCACTTTACTACCATCCGGTTCAATCCCAACAGGCATCCAACGATAATCCTTCATACCTTCTCGTAGTCGCTCCTGCTTGGTCGGTAGGCAGTAAGCCATCAAAAACCCTCCCCCGCCCGCACCACAAACTTTCGCACCGGTTGCGCCCGAGGTCATTGCAAGGGAATACATACGATCCAACTCTTCGTTGCTTACCTTTTCGGAGAGATCTTTCTTGAGTCTCCATCCACAGTCCATCAGCCTTCCGATCTCCCCGAATTCTCGATCGATCAATGCCCTTCGTGCCTCCTTGGCAAGTCCTGCCATCTGGTGAAGCCTCGCCAGATTCTCCTCAATTCGTCCCTTCTGGTCGGCCAGAATGGGGTCGGCCTTGCGTGTCTGGTTGCTGAAGAACAAGAATAGGTTGTCTGAAAACCGTCTCTGCTCAGCCTCGGATAACGAGATCTGCTCGCACATTACCGGTCCATTCCGCTTGAATTCAAGTGCCATCACACCACCGTGAGCTGCGATATACTGGTCCTGTTTTCCAATCGGTTTCCCACATCTATCTATCTCGATCTCACAAGCCTCCTCAGCGATCGTCGGAGGGTCTGCTGGACTGCCAAGGTAGGTGTGAAAAGCTGTTAGAAGGCCTACCGTAAAGCTGCTGGATGATCCCAATCCGGATCCTTCGGATGGAATGTCAGAAAGCATTGTCACCTCGATACCATTCGAGATTCCGGTAAGGTACATCGCCTCACGAACCAACTCGTGTTTGACTTCCTCTACGCGGTCAACGATTTCCTTGCGTGAGTAGTTGACGTATATCTTGTCATCGTTCCGACGTGTCAGGATAACAAACACCGATTTATCGATAGCCGCGTTCACTACAAGCCCGCCATGATTCTCGTAGTAGTCAGGAAGATCTGTTCCACCACCTGCGAAACTCACTCTCAGGGGCGTCTGTGTAATGATCATGGTCGTCCCTTAACCGTTCACTTGACGGACAACATTGAGCTTTTTCATATGGTTCTCTACATACTCCAGAATGTCCTCCACGCTTTGCTGAGCACGGAGCCACTCCACGTATTCAGTTACGCTGTGCTTCGGTGTTCGGGTGGGAGACCAACCCAGCCCCTTTAGTTTGCTTATATCGGACACGATATGTCTCGTGTCGCCAAACCTGTAGGAGCCTGGGATCCTTGGAGAGGAATCCTTGCCGTACACATCAGCGACAATGGCCACAAACTCCGCTACACTATACGCCTTCCCACCCCCTACATTGATCACTTGATAATCGACTTCCGGTGAAGACAGAACCAGGAGGTTGGCCGCCACCACATCATGAATGTTCACATAATCTCTAAGCTGCGCGCCATCTTCGTAAAGGATAGGCACCTGATCGAAATAGAGGCTGAGGCAGAATATTCTACAGGCGCCCGAGTAGGCGTTGTAAAAAGACTGTCGTGGTCCCTGAACAATAGAATACCTCAAAGCAACGGTGGGAATTCTATACCGTTTGCCCAGGGTGAGCGCAATCATCTCCTGGGCGTATTTGGAGATGGCATACTGATTCTTTGGATTTACGGTCTCCTCATCCGTTGCCCGCCAGTCGATCTCCCCTTCACAGGATGGACAGACAGGTTCCCATATCCCCCGCATCAGCTGATCTTCGGAGCGAATGTCCGGATAGACATCTGCATGGCTTTCACAGGTGTAACAACCCTCACCGTAGACAGCCTGTGAGGATGCCACTACAACCTTTTCTACGGCCAGGTGGTGTTCAACGATCAGTTCGTACAACAAAGCTGTGCTTTCAGCGTTAACGTGAATAAATGTACTGAAATCGGGAAGGTAGTCTTGATAGGCGGCAAGGTGAAAGACACAGTCGACACCTTTGAGTGCCGACAACAGGTCAGACGCTGAGCAGGCATCGCCCTGGATAAACTCTGCATGGTCTGATATGTAACCCGGCTTTCCATGTGGATGCACTCTGGTCTGCAGAGAATCCAGAATGCTTACGGTATGCCCTGCCTTAAGCAAGGCATCAACCGTGTGGGACCCTATGAATCCCGCGCCTCCGATGACCAAGCAGTTCTTCTTGTTTCCCGCCATTGGAACCCTCTATGCCTCCCAACGTCCCTGGAAGTATGTCGCCAACCTTTTGACACGTCTTCGCATAAGCAAATACCCAACGATGAAGCCAACAATATGGGCATACCAGGCCACGCCGCTGTCACCACCCGATGATTCTGTTGTGGCGCTGAAGACCTGAATGACAAACCACCCCCCCAAAACCAATAGTGCAGGCACGCGTACTATCTGTATAAAGAAGATTAGAAAAACCAGGACATGGACACGCGCACCTGGGAATGCGGCCAGATAAGCCCCTAGGACCCCGGAAATCGCGCCACTTGCCCCAACCAGAGGAACCATCGAGTTCGGGCTGGAGATAACGTGAGCAGCGGTTGCGGAAATACCACAGAGGAGATAGAAACACAGGAACCCGAATGGTCCAAGAGACTCTTCTACATTGTTACCGAAAATCCAGAGATAAAGGAGATTGCCGCTCAGGTGCATCAACCCTCCATGCATAAACATAGCGGAAAAGATAGTAAGGTAGAGGGGAATTGACGTCGGCGATACTGCATCCACTGCATGGATGATTTCAAACGGAATCAGCCCCATTCTCTGGATGAACACGTCAAATCCATGCGTTCCCAGGAGGTAGGAGTACAGAAATACTATAGAATTTATAGCCACAATCGACAGGGTAACCCACGGCCTGGTGATGGTAGGGTTGTCATCTTTGATAGGTAGGATCATCGGTTCACCCCTCGGTGAACAGTGAATTGCGTGCTCTTCCGGGATACGTTCCCGCACATATCCTTAACCGAAACCGTGAGTTTGTGAGCCCCTTCTGCCAGTTGATGGTCCAGGTGAACGAAAATGCGATCTTCTTCCGGATCGAATTCGAATATCAGAGGGTTCCCATCGAGAGTCATTTCTATATCCTCTTCTCTCCCGATTCCTGTTCCCTCGTCTCTGATTGTTGCAGAAAGGGTTGGTAATGCGTTCTCTATCACACCCGAGGGATTGAGATTTGCCAGTATGGGCGGAATCTCATCCAAGAGCAGGGCGTATGTGGAAAAATGAGAGATCCTGGCGGAAACCGTACCTGACTCGATGTCAAGTACGTTGTCCAGAAAGCTCCAGGTTGAATCGGGCTTCATCTCGTATACACCCAGCTTCTCGGCTCGCTTGTATCCGTTCGGATAGCGTAGCTTCAAGTGGACTTTTCCATGGAAGGGGACATGATCCGGGGAGAATTTGTACCCCAGGCCTACCGCCGGCAGGCCGTCAGACCCGACAATAGGCTTGGGCACAGCACCACAATAGATAGGTTCGTATACCCTGCTGGAGTCGAAATTGATTTCCGCCAGTCCGTCTTCAGATCGCACTATGCCGCCGGCAGTTGTAACCATTTGCTGATGCAACTGCATTGAATAATGGCCTGTATTGCCGTTCAGATCTACTGCTAAAATGGTCACGTCAAGAACCCGTCCTTGATCCGGACCTGATTCTACGACAACTTCATAGGCCACCGGACCTGTCTGCGACACGACGGGAACACGCTCATCTCCCTTCTCCGGACGAATTCTGACCAAGGGCGGTTCCGTAAGCATCCGTTCCGACCGTATTTCAAGCACAGCAAAATCTGCGTAGGTATCTGCTCTACAGGTCAGCAGGCTGCCTGGCGCAGATCCAGTCCTGATGACTTGGGGTGCACATGTCTGAAATGCTGTTTCGCCAAAGATATCCTCAACTGTCACACGGTACAGCCCATGGTGACCTAGCGTCCCAACTCGAATTGCCCTCTCCGAGGTTTCGAACTCCTTCAGGTCGAGCCAGGAAACCCCACCATCTTTTGAGGCCGATATATGCACCTGAACAGAGCTGCTGGATCCACAATCAATATTGGCAGTGACATAGACTGAGTCTCCGACGGACTCCACCGCAGCCCCCTCAACACCTGGTCTGGTATTGGCCAACACACTGACCTCCGCCGAGGAACGATTTCCATTGACATCTTCTGCCTCTATCCTTAGCAGATGGTAGCCGGGAGAAAGCGTCATGCCTCTGCCTGAGGTCTTGTCGCCAGAGTACAAAATGCCATCGCCTATTTTAAACTTTCCATACAGTGAGAGTCGATTGCCAGTTAGTCTGTAAAGATTATGGAAGGTCCCTTCCCCTTGTGCCCTCAGTTCAAAATTTCGATCTAGCTCTACCAAACCCATTTCATCCTGACGCCAATCCACACCATATGCAATCCGAGTGTACCTGGTCTGGTATACCTCCCTCCCATCCACGTACAACCTTAGTCTGAATGGCGCCAGTCGATTGGCAAGCTGAGAAGCGTCGGCCCTGTCATATACCTTCACCGCCACACCAAGTCTACCCTGAATGGAAGTGCTCCCCGAATGGAGGTATCTCCCCTTCCTGTCGTTCCAGCGCAGGCCAAGCGCCTTTGCAGAATGAGCACCATCTACCAGGGATCTGGCATCCAGAGGTACGAACGCCACAGCCTGGATAGTGGGAGGAATCGTGTCCTTGACCTTGAAACCATGCAGAAGAGGATTGGTTGCCCTCCCGGCACGGTCACGGTATTCAAAATGAAGATGCGGGTACCCAATCCCAGTGCTGCCAGAATATCCCAGCGTATCGCCCCTTGATGCCCTTATCTGTCCCGGATTCAGGAAAAGATTAACGCTAAACTTTCCGTGGCGGATCTGTTCTGAGGCCACCACCCGCTCAATTTTCTCCGAGAATTTGGAGAGATGTGCATATACTGCGAGGTAGCTGTCCTCCAATTGGAAGTAGATCGCCTTGCCATACCCCCACGGCGAAGTTCGAACACGCCAGACATAACCGTCATCCACGGCCAGGATCGGATATCCTTCCTTGCCCCAGGTCTTGATGTCCAACCCAGCATGAAACCTGCCCGGACGGTACTCTCCAAAGGTTGAAGTCAATGCCTTGGGAGCAGCAAGCGGCCATAGATACTCTCCCGCAAGGGCGTTTTGGCACCACAAGATGAAGAAAAGTGCGACTCCAGTCCGAAGACCATTCCACAACAGCGGGAACCAACAGATCTGCTGCATCGTTCACCCCGTAGGCAGCCCTGTCCACCTGCACAAAACCGATCTAATCATTGGAAAGTATGAAGTTGGGAGACAACTCCTGCTGAGTATAGGTATTTTGATCCGACCCGTCAAGCCTTCATGGGGGACTGGAAAACGGCTTTACTAAAAAAGACTTGCTTAGCATAAGCACTTCCTATAATTTATGTATTGACAAGAATTTAGCTTCATATTCGGCCCCATAAATCGAATAGGTTCACCCTCCAGGTGATTCGTTATGTGTCCCTGGATTCTTTTATTTACCCCACAATCCTAGGCATCTGGAAATACCTCATTTTGGAGTATAGGAGGACGTACCTAAATGCTGAACAGCCTGAGAAACGTCACATTTATCAAAGCTATGATGTGGATTGTCGCGTTTGCTTTCGTCGGACTAATCGTATTTGAATGGGGGGCCGACTTCAGCGGTCGCTCAGGAGACGGCCCTGTAGGGGATGCAGTTGGGAGTATTAATGGCCGGAAGATTTCATATCAGGAGTTCGAGGAAGCTCTGCGTAACGCCTATCAGCAGGCCAAGACGGAGCAGAATCCCGAGCCGGAGCTTGCCCCTCTGATCCGCCATACCTGGGACCGCATGGTGGCGCAAACCCTATTCGCCCAGCAAATCGAGAAACTCGACATTTCGGTCTCGGACCAGGAAGTGGATTTCATAAATCGCGTTCAGCCTGCGGAATGGGTCAAGGGCCAGGAAGTTTTCCAGACTGAAGGAAGCTTCGATCCAGCGAAATACAGCCAATTTCTGGATGATCCGGGAACCTATAGTGATCCGCAGAGAAAGCAGTTTGTGTTGGGTGCTGAATTTGCTGCTCGTCAAGCCCTTCTCTCTCAAAAATTGCAGGAAATGATAGCTGGTGGTGTGAGGGTAACAACCAGTGAAGTACGCCAGGCCTACGCCGATGAGAATGAAAAGGTTAAGGTTGAATACGCAGGCATCGAGTCAAGGAGCATCGAAGACTCCCTGGTTTCTGTTTCGAACGATGAGATTCAATCGTACTACGTTGAACACAAGGACGAATACAATCAGGCTGCAGCTGTTAAAGCGGCCTTCGTTACCTTTTCCAAGACCCCATCGGAGCAGGACAAGGCGGATACCGAGTCAGAGATTCGCACCTTGCTGGAAGAAGTAAGAGGTGGAGAAGACTTCGCTCGACTGGCTCGGAACAACTCCGACGATCCGGGAAGTGCTCGAAAAGGCGGCGATCTTGGATTCTTCAAACGGGGACAAATGGTCAAGGCTTTCGAGGATACGGCATTCTCACTTGAGCCTGGCCAGATATCGGAACCATTCCAGACCCGATTCGGCTGGCATATCCTGAAGGTTGAAAGTCGGAAGGGAGCATCCGACAGCCTGCAGGTACGTGCCCGACACATTCTGTTGAAGATAGATGCAGGGAGAAACACGCTGTATGATCTCCGACTACAGGCTGAGGAATTCCGCGACAGGGCAATCGAGGACGGTTTCGATGTGGTTGCGCAGCAAATGGACCTGAAGCCGCAGGAGTCGGGATTCATCACCGCTGGTGGATTCTTTCCTTTGCTTCAGAATAGAACCGCCGGTCTGGTCAATAATTTCCTGAACTCCTCCGAAGGGACACTGTCCAACACGATCGAAACAGATCAGGGCATATATATCTTTTCGTTAGTGGCAAAGCGGGATAAAGGTCCTCAGCCCCTTGAGGAGGTCCATACGCGGATACTCACCAAGCTCAAGACTGATAAGAAGGTGGAACTGGCTGCAAGCCGAATGGAACCCGTGTTGTCCGATGTGGAGGGTGGCCAAACGATGAAGAACGCATCGGAGTCCCGGGGGTTGGAATACAAGGTTTCGAAACCAATCAACCGAACTGGCTTCCTGCCGGGTGTGGGGGGCCGCAATGCCTTCGTATCTACTGCATTCCAACTCGAGCCAGACCAGCTGAGCAAGGTTGTAAAAACAGACAGAGGCGCATATATCCTGAGGGTTATTGAGCGCGAAGCTGTTGACGAAACCGGGTTTCAGACCGCCGCTGATGCCTTGACCCAGAAACTCCTGGGTCAAAAGCGAAACGAGACATTTTCGGCATGGTTCACAGATCTGAGAGGCAACTCTGATATCATAGATAATCGCCACCGATTTTATTCTAACTTCTAGTCACTATTTGGGGTAGTTCCCCCGTCTCAGACTTGAACATTAGTTCATTCCGAGAAAGTGATACCGTGTCCGTTGTCACAATATCGCGTCAGTTGGGAAGCATCGGTGATCTTGTTGCCCGCAGATCCGCAGAGCTTCTTGAATATGAGTGGGTAGACAAGGACCTGATCACTGAGGTCGCCAAGGAAGCGAATGTCCCCGAGTCAGAGGTCGAGAAGTTCAACGAACAGAGTCAAAGCGCCGTCAAGCGATTCGTTCACGGACTGATCACACCCTCTCAGTCCGTTCCAGTACCGCCCGCGATGTTCTGGGGACTCGAATTTCCTTATGAGGTGTCCGCTGCCCTTCTGGCGGATGATGCCGCACTCAATGAAGAGCGGCACCTGCTCGACCAGAGGGACTACTTGAAATTCCTCCAGGCTACGGTCAATTGCCTCTACAAGAGGGACCGAACGATAATTGTGGGACGCGGCGGTCAGGCGATTCTTGGAGAACTGCCAGACACGATCCACGTCAGAACGGTAGCGCCTCTTGAGACCCGAGTGAAGGTTGTGATGGAGAGGCGTAGAATTGAGACGAAAAAAGAGGCGGAGGAAGTCGTTTTGGGAAGCGCCAAAAGACGATCTGCTTACATTAAAGACAACTATGGAATCGACTGGGATGATTACACCAACTACCATCTCACCATCAATACTGGCAAGACGAGTGAGGAGATGGCCGCGAGGCTGATCGAGCAAGCTGCCCGGCACGTCGACACCGGAGAAAGTGGTACCTGACCCGTGGCCGCTACAATGCTAAAGCCAGACTCGCGAACCATTCGCATTGCCCTAGCGCAAATCAATGTCTCGGTCGGAGATCTGGACGGTAATCGAACCAGGATTATGGAAAGCATAAAGAGAGCCAGAGAATTGGGCGCAGCTCTGGTCGCGTTTCCAGAACTCGCCATCACCGGATATCCCCCTGAAGATCTGCTTTTCAAGCCTCGCTTCATTGAAGCCAATATTCGGACCCTCCATCAGCTGGTCAAAGAAACCCAAAACATCGCTGCCGTAATCGGATTTGCAGACCGAAAGGATGACATCTACAATTCCGCTGCAGTCGCCTGCGATGGAAACCTCATTGACGTGTATCACAAGTCCTTTCTGCCCAACTACGGTGTATTCGATGAGGATCGGTATTTTCGTCCAGGCGAAAGGGTAGGTGTATACACGCTCAACGGTGTCACCTTTGGAGTTAACATCTGCGAAGACATCTGGTATCCGGGTGGCCCCGCCCACATCCAGGCGCTGTCAGGAAACGCAGAATTGATTGTGAATATATCCTCTTCACCTTTTCACGACGGTAAAGGGCTTCAGAGAGAGCAGATGATTGCGACAAGGGCATCGGATTACGGTTCCGCCCTGGCATTCTGCAATTTGGTGGGAGGGCAGGACGAGCTTGTCTTCGATGGCGGAAGTTTTGTGATGGACCAGGAGGGTGGGATCCTCGCTTCGTCTCCACGGTTCGAGGAAGACTTACTGGTTGTAGACATCGACGTGGAGTCGGTCTTCAGACATCGGTTACACGATCCGAGACGGCGTAAAGAAGATCTTGGGAGCTCGGTTTACAGAATCGACCTCCCTCCCGTTGACGACCCACGCGATAGCTTGCCCTGTAAAGGTGCTTCTCAGCCGGATCATTCAGATTCTAGACTCAAGAACATCTACGATGGGTTGGTTTTGGGTACTAGGGATTACGTTAAGAAAAACGGATTCGAGAAGGTTTTGGTCGCCCTGTCAGGTGGCATAGACTCCGCGCTCGTCTCGGTGATTGCCAGCGATGCCCTCGGGCCTGAGAATGTCATCTGCGTCACCATGCCCTCTAGCTATTCTTCAGAAGACACACGAAACGATGCGGTTGTGATGGCAGATAACCTCGGCGTACGTCTGATCACACTACCTATCCAGGGAATATTCGATACCTATCTTGCGGAACTCTCTGATGAATTCGAAGGTCGGCCTAAAGATATTGCTGAGGAAAACATCCAGCCCCGAATTCGAGGCAATTTGTTAATGGCGCTCTGTAACAAATTCGGTTGGATAGTATTGACAACGGGGAACAAGAGCGAAATGAGCATGGGATATGCAACCCTCTATGGAGATATGGCTGGAGGGTTCGCCGTCATCAAGGACATTTACAAAACCCTGGTCTACGATCTTGTTCACTACAGAAATGACCTCTCCGACAAATCTGTTATCCCTCAGTCCACCGTTCAGCGTCCTCCCACGGCCGAACTTAGGGAAGACCAGCTGGACACGGACAGTCTCCCCGCTTACCCCATCCTCGACCCGATTCTGGAGGCATACGTGGAAGAAGACCGCAGCCTGTGGGAAATCGTCTCGATGGGCTTTGAGAAAGAGCTGGTCCTCAAGGTGATTCAGAACGTGGACCGGAACGAATACAAACGGCGACAGTCTCCCCCGGGGATCAAGATCACCACTCGGGCCTTCGGTAGGGATCGACGGCTCCCGATTACAAACCAGTGCCGTGAGTACTAAAACAAAAAAACCGGAAAACGACCTTTCGTTCTCCGGTTCTCAGCTGCTCATCTTACCCGCATTAACCTTCCGAACCTAGCATCCTCAGTCTGTTCACCGCCCTCAGTAATGCGATCTCTGCTCTGGCCTCGTCCACATCCACATCTCGTCTTCTACCCAAACGTTCACGAGCCCTGTCTCTGGCAGCTTCCGCCCGGGCAAGGTCTATTTCCTCGCCAAACTCGGCTGTCTCTGCAAGAATAGTTACTCCAGAACCATGAACTTCCGCGAATCCACCACTTGTGGCCACCTGACGGTCTTCCGCTCCGGTTTCCTTAAACTGTATCCTACCCACTCCAAGTGCCGCCAGCATAGCCCTATGCCTTGCAAGTACCCCGAACTCGCCTTCGGAACCGGGCGCACGCAAGCTCTCTATTTCGCCTGAATACACTGTTTTTTCCGGCGTTACAATCTCAAGTTGAAACGTAGACATCCGGTTTCATTCTCCCTTTGAGCATTACCTTAAACTTAAGTGCTACTGCAGCGTCTTTGCCTTCTCAACCGCCTGGTCTATGGTTCCTATCATATAGAAAGCCTGTTCCGGCAGGTCATCGTAATCGCCTTCCGCCAATCCCTTGAATCCCTTTACAGAGTCTTCTATCTTCACATACTCACCCGGAATACCTGTGAAGCCTTCACCTACTGTGAAAGGCTGAGTCAGGAACAACTCGATTCGGCGGGCCCTTGCAACAACGAGTCTGTCATCATCAGATAACTCATCGATACCCAGGATGGCGATGATTTCTCGCAGATCACGGTAGCGCTGTAATATCTGCTGGACCTGTCTCGCTACAGCGTAGTGTTCCTCACCCACTACGCGGGGATCCATAATCCGGCTGCTTGAAGCGAGGGGATCTACCGCGGGGTAAAGGCCCTGGTCCGCCAGAGACCTCTCCAGAACAATCCGACCATCAAGGTGCGAGAAAGCCGTAACCACACCCGGGTCTGTGTAATCATCCGCTGGGACATAGATTGCCTGCACAGACGTGATTGAGCCCTTACGTGTTGTCGTAATCCGCTCTTGTAGCTCACCCATTTCCGTAGCCAGCGTTGGCTGGTATCCGACAGCTGAAGGCATACGTCCCAGTAGAGCCGAGACCTCAGCACCCGCTAGAATAAACCTGAAGATATTATCGATAAACAAAAGTACATCCTGACCCGCCTTTTCCCGGAAGTGCTCGGCTATGGTCAATCCGGTAAGCGCGATTCTTTGACGCGCACCGGGGGGCTCGTTCATCTGGCCGAAAACCATCGCTGTCTTATCGATCACACCTGAATCCGTCAATTCGTGAAGCAGGTCATTACCCTCACGAGTCCGTTCACCCACACCGGCGAAAACGGAGTATCCACCGTGGCTGGTGGCAACATTATTGATAAGCTCGGTCAGAATCACTGTCTTCCCAACGCCCGCACCACCGAATAGCCCCAGTTTTCCACCCCTGGCGAAGGGACAGATCAGGTCCATCACCTTTATACCTGTTTCCAGCATCTGGTCTGAAGTCACCTGCTCATCGTGGCTTGGAGGATGCGCGTGAAGCGGCATCTTGGGTACATCGTCTCCAAAGTCCGCTTTGCCATCAATAGGGTCGCCAATCACATTTATAAGCCTGCCAAGTACGGCATCACCCACCGGCACCTGGATCGGCATCCCGGTATCAACGACCTTGGTACCACGCGTCAATCCATCGGTGGAATCCATCGCCACGGTCCGAACTAGGTTTTCACCGAGGTGCTGTTGTGCTTCCAACACCAGTCTTTTCCCTTCTCTAGAAACCTCCAGGGCGTTTTGAATCGCGGGCAGTTCGCCACCCGAGAAATCCACATCGACTACAACTCCCACGATCTCCTTCACGATCCCTTCATTCATGGCGACCTCTTTATGATTCAATGGTACACGTCTAGGCGACAGCCTCCGCCCCGCCTATGATATCCATCAGTTCAAGTGTAATACCAGTCTGTCTTACCTTGTTCATTTCGCGAGTGAGCTCGTCGATCAAGTCTCCCGCGTTCTTTGTCGCATTGTCCATTGCCTGCATGCGAGCGGCTTGCTCTCCAGCATTGGATTCCAGTAGCGCTCGCCAAATCTGAAAATTCACGTGGCGCGGTACCAGAACATCCAGAAGACGCCCTGGCTCAGGTTCAAATATGTAGTCCGGTCCCTGTGTCTCTCCCTCGGTTTCCTTGGGGACAATGGGCAGCAGTTGTTCCGTGATTGGGCGTTGGCTTACCAGTGAAATGAACTCGCTGAATATCACCACCACTCGGTCGACCTCACCTGAGATGAATCTGCGAGTCATGTCCTCTGCTATTTCTACTGCACGACTGAAGGCGAGCGACTCGAACACGTCCACAAATTCACGTCCAATTTCGTAATCGCGTGAGCGGAAGAAATCTCGACCTTTCCTGCCTACAGTTACAAGGTCGATCTGGACATTCTCGCTGGCCTCAATCTCAGCCAATGCATGCCTGCTGATACTGGAGTTGAATCCCCCGCACAAACCTCGATCTGCCGTTACTACCGCAACGGCAACACGCTCCACCGGGCGTTCAGCGAGAAGAGGATGCTGGTCCACATCAACGCTGGCACTAAGTTGCTGTAGAACTTGGTCCAGCTTTTGGGCGTATGGACGGGCCGCCAATATAGCATCTTGTGCTCTTCTCACCCTCGCCGCTGCAACAAGCTGCATCGCGTTTGTAACCTTCTGGATGTTGCCTATGCTCGCGACTCGGTTCCTGAGCTGACGTAATGTCGCCACCCTTACTCCTTATTCTAATTTATTCGGATGCCTGGAAGCCAGCTTTGACCTTCTCAATTGCCGCCTCAATAGTAGCCATCGCTTCATCGGATGCTTCGCCTGAACTGGAAATCTCGTCCAGTAGATCCTGATGCAAGTTACGCGCCTGAGACAATACCTCTTGCTCGAAACGTGATATGTCCTGCACAGGAATGTCGTCCACGTTCACGCCAACTGTCAAAGAGAAAACCTGTTCACCCAGAGAAAGCGGCTGAAATTGATCCTGTTTCAGGATCTCCATCAACCGTTCGCCCCGGTTCAGAAGGTTCCGTGTTGCCGTATCCAGATCAGAGGCGCCGAATTGAGCGAAGGCCTGTACTTCATTGTATCGGGACATATCACCTTTTAGGGTATTGGACACAGCACGCATCGCCTTTGTCTTGGCTGCGCTGACCCTTGAAACCGATGCACCCACATCCATAGCAGGACGTATACCCGAATAAAAGAGTTCGGGTTTCAATAGGATCTGTCCGTCCGTGATCGAAATTACATTGGTCGGAACGAACGTGGATACATCACCTTCGAGAATCTCGATCACAGGCAGAGCCGTCAGGGAGCCGCCCCCTTCCTCATCACTCAACTTGCACGCTCGCCCAAGAAGCCTTGAGTGTAGATAAAACACGTCTCCCGGGTATGCCTCACGACCTGGTGGACGCCGTAGTACCAGGGACATCTCTCTGTAAGCCCACGCCTGCTTTGAGAGATCATCGTAGACTACCAATGCATGCCCACCCTTGTCTCGGAAGTACTCACCCATGGAACAGCCTGCATATGGTGCGAGGAACTGAAGGGGGGCCGGATCACTGGCAGTGGCGGATACGACAATGGTGTACTCCATAGCACCATGTGCTTCCAGTTCGGCAACAACCTTGGCTACGGAGGAGGCTTTCTGGCCAATGCCCACGTATATACATTTTACGCCTGTGCCCTTCTGATTGATAATCGCATCCAGACATATGGCCGTTTTCCCCGTCTGCCTGTCGCCAATGATCAACTCTCTTTGACCGCGGCCGATAGGCGTGGTTGAATCCACAACCTTCAATCCTGTTTGAAGCGCTTCGGTTACCGGCTGTCGCTGAATCACACCCGGGGCAATACGCTCTACAGGCAGTGTTTGGGTTGCAGATATCGCACCTTTTCCGTCAATGGGCTGACCCAGGGGATTAACAACACGACCAAGGAGTTCCTCGCCTACCGGTACTTCCACGATGCGCTCGGTACGCTTAACGACATCGCCCTCCTTAATCAGCGTATCATCTCCAAAGAGCACGCAACCCACGTTATCCTCTTCGAGATTCAACGCCATACCGAGGATATCGTTGGGGAAGGAGACCAATTCGCTCGCCTGAACATTGGCCAGTCCGTGTACACGGGCAACTCCATCACCCACCTGGAGCACCGTCCCGGTTTCATATACATCAATCTCACGTTCAGCTTCCAATATCTGACGCTTCAGAATATCTGAAACCTCATCGGGACGAATCTGCAAGTTCATTGCCATAGTGTCTTTCCACCTCGCTTTTTTGTCATACCCCTGCAGCCAATCCCCGGCGCAAGCGGCTCAATTGGGAGTCGAGCGATCCGTCGAAGACCTGGTCGCCCAAACGGGCAACGAATCCGGCCTTCAGTCCTTCGTCCACTTCAATTTCCAACCGAACTTCCTTGCCCGAATACGCGGAAAGCCGCTCCGAAAGACGAGCCTGCTGTTCCTCAGACAGGCGTTGCGCCGAACGCACCTCTGCGGTAACCACACCTCGCCGCTCATCCAATAAGGCAAGGAATCCGCGGCTGATCCCTTCAAGGGTTTTCTCCCGCCGTTTCTCACACAACAAAACGAGAAAACCCAACGTAAGATCGTCCACTTTGCCTGAAAAAAGCGTTTTGAAGGCAGCCACCTTCTGGGCGGGGTGGATTAGTGGATCGGCCAAGAAATCACACAAATCTTTTGATTCCTGTATCAGATCTAGGATGCCACTGATGTCATCCCTAACTTGATCCAGAATGTCCTTATCTTCGGCTGCGCCGATAAGCGCATTGGCATATCTTAACGAAACGGGCGTTTCGTTCAATTTTTCACTCCCAATTGATCGGAATTGAGTCAGTTCCGGTTTACGCCCGGAATTCCCTCGATAAAGTCGTCTACAATCTTCCTGTTTCTTCCCTCGTCCAGATTCTCATCCAGGACTTTTCCAGCCGCAAGGATCGCGAGATCTGCAACTTGATTCCTCAATTCCTGAATCGCCTGGTCCTTTTCCTGACGTATCGTTCTTTGGGCCTGTTGGAGCAACTGCTGTGCTTCGGCCTCCGCCCTGCTGCGAACGTCCGCGGCTACTCGTTCTGCGGCTTCACGTCCTTCGGTGATGGCACGTTGCGCTTCGGCTTGCGCCTGAGTCATCGCCTCGCGGTTTTCCTCAGCCGCAGCCTGTGCCTCCTGGCGTGCTTTGTCGGCCTGCTCAAGTGACTCCTGGATTCGCTGCTCCCGTTCATTCAACATACCCAGAAGTGGTTTCCAGGCAACAACCCGTAGTACGATAAGAAGCAATACAAACGTAACCAGAGTCCATATCATCAGACCCGGCTCTACCTGTAGAAGCATAGTCTTCCCCTTCCGCCTCGACTCAGTGCCAATCAGACCTGAGACGCGATCAGATCTTTCAATTCAACGCGAGCCCTGATGAGATTACTTTGTGGCCAGAACGATACAAATCACCTGACCAAACAGCGATACACCTTCTATCAGAGCCGCTGCAATGATCATGGAAGTCCTGATATCGCCGGCTGCTTCAGGCTGTCTTGCCGTGCCTTCCATCGCGTTTCCGGCCAATCGACCGATTCCCAGTCCGGCTCCGAAAGTCACCAAACCTGCTCCGATTCCGGCTGCCAGGTAACCATATGCCTCAGCTGCCACAGTTGCTACTTCAGCTGCCACAGAACGCCTCCTTGTGATGAACGTGAGTGACGTGTACGACCTGTTGTAAGAACTGACTAATGATCCTGATGAACAGCCATGCCAATGAACACAGCCGTTAACAGAGTAAAAATGAAGGCCTGAACGAAGGCCACGAAAATTTCAAGCAGATATACACCCAGGGCAAACAAGACAGCGGCGGGTGCCAGTGCCAGAGAGTTAAACATGAATATTAGACCAAGAACGGACAGGATGATGACATGGCCCGCTGTCATATTTGCAAAAAGTCGAACGCAAAGTGCGAAAGGCTTGGTAAAAAGCCCTACGACCTCGATGGGAATCATGATGGGCAACAACCAGGCCGGCAAACCGTGCGGGATCAGACCTTTGAAATAACCGAAGAAACCGTTGTGAATTATGCCGCCGATCTGAATCATCACGAAAGAACAAATTGCCAGAGTTGCAGTCACATTGATATTGCCAGTGGCTGTTGCACCGTAGGGTATCATGCCCACCAAATTGCAGGTCAGAATGAAGAAGAACACCGTGCAAAGAAACGACACAAATCTCTGAGCCTCAGATTTACCGATATTGGGAATCGCAATTTCATCCCTAATGAAAATCACAACTGACTCTACCACATTTGCGAATCCCCTGGGCACCATTCCTCTTCGCCTTGTATTGAGGGCGAGTACAACGATTAGGAACAGAGCCGCAACCCACATCATGACAACATGGCGGGTTATGGAGAGGTCAATCCCGTAAAATTCAAAGTGCGGGAGATGCACATGGATACCAAAAGGCAGATGGAGTTCGGACGAATCCAGAATGTGCTCCATCACAAAATTGTCATTGCCCTCGGCGCCTTTAGCCATCGGTCCGAACCCCTTCTTTCGGAATCTGTCTACCTGGTAAACACCGCATTAAGAAACGTATTTCAAGAATCTGAAACAACACATAAAATACAAAAAGTGACAGAATAAGACTAAACACTTGTATCGAAGTAAGCTTTATAAGTACAAAGACAAGAATCCCAATAACCATCATTCTAGCGAGCATGCCGCCGAATAGAATCTTGAGGAAATCCTGATTCGGTTTATCAAACCCGAGAAGGATTGAGAGAGATCCTGCCAGGACATTTGCTGTACAAATTCCGCAGCCCACTGCAACGCTCAAAACCAGTCCAGGGTCGCCGTATGCGTATAGAGGATACGATCCAATAGCGAAGGTCCCGGCAAGCGCGATGCCTAACTGTTTCAAAAAACCGGTAAATTCTCCCATCACCCTCGGCCTTCGGATCCACCCTGATTTCTTGAGGAATCCTTGTTTTCCTGCATCTTCAGCACGGTGCGAATGAACGCCACAAAACCTGCTGTTGCACCAACAAATGCACCTACCAACATGAACGTAGGATCGGTCCCAAATCTACTATCCAGCCATCGACCAGCGAACAAACATAGCAAGATGGCAGCAACGAATTCTATACCAATGCCAAGGTAGGGACCAACCTCCCGGTAGATTCGAGTGCGTTCCGATGGACCCTTTTCACCAGGCATAACCAGAGCATTTCAACGTGAACTCGTTGGTCCTTCAGTTCAAGACCGAAGGAACTGTCTCGCGTGCGAGCTGCAGAAATCTGGTAGGTGCAATTCCCAGATATAGTGTAGCAACTGAAGTGACCAACAAAGCGGCTCGGGCGAAAAGGGGTAGTGACTGAATCCTTCTATCATCTACCGATTGCTTCATATACATACTGACCACCACACCCAGGTAGAAATACACGGAAACCAAGCTGTTCAGAACTCCAATGATAGCCAGTGAAACCAGATTTGCTTCAACTGCGGCGCTGAATATGTAGAACTTGCCCAGAAATCCAGCGGTTGGTGGCAAGCCAGCCAATGAAAGCATGAAAATCGTCATCGTCAGACCCAGAATCGGATGACGAAATCCCAGCCCGGCATACCCCGATATGTCCAAATTCTCCTCGCCCTTTTTTCCAACCATAATGATCACAGCGAACGCGCCGATATTCATAAAGGTATAGGCGAACAGGTAGAATAAAGCAGCCGAAATTCCCCTCTCACTTGCTGTAACCAGGGCGATCAGCACATAGCCGGCATGGGCAATGCTGGAATACGCCAGCATGCGTTTGATGCTTCGCTGTTTGAGTGCGCTGAGATTTCCGACGGTCATTGTCAGAACCGCGATAATCCACAGCACTGCCGTCCATTCCACTCTCAGTGAACCAAGCGATACAAACAACACCCTCAACAGGGCGATGAAGGCTGCAGCTTTAGGACCCGCCGAAATGAATGCCGTGATTGCCGTCGGAGCGCCCTCATAGACATCGGGGGCCCACATATGAAACGGCGCAGCAGCAACTTTAAAGGCGAATCCAACGATCAGGAGGGCCATGCCGGCGTGTATCATCAAATCAAAGCCGATACCCTTGTGTTCCGCAATTTCGTTCAGGTTGGTTGATCCCGTAGCGCCATAGATCAGGGCAATTCCGTAGAGCAGGAATCCGGTCGCAAATGCTCCCAACAAAAGGTATTTGAGCGAAGCCTCATTTGAGACAGACCTGGATCGAATGAAACCAACCAGGATATAGAGCGAGATCGACATCAGCTCCAGGCCGAGGAAGATCACGATCAGGTCCGTCCCGGCAGCCATCAACATCATCCCAAGCGTGGATGTAAGCAGCAACAGATAGTACTCGCTCCGACTGCATTCCTCCCTCTGCAGATAGTCAGCCGAAATAAATATGGTCAGTCCGGTCCCTGCCAGAAACAAGATGTTGGAAAAGGTCGCGAACTTATCCAGAACCACCATCCCATTGAACCCTGTCTCAACCCGCCCCCATAGCAAGGCACAACTTACGATTGCGACTGCAATACCCAAAAGCGAGATGTACGATGAAACGCTCCCTCGGTTTCTGGGCCATATGATGTCAATAGCCAGAACGATAAGGGCGAAAACTCCTACTACGAGGAGGGGAATCAGGAGCGTCCAGTTCAGGTCAGGCACAAAAGAAATTCCCGGTAAAATTCATTAGCTTTCTTAATTAATCAGTAAACGTTAGAAAAGTCAAGCGCAAACTTTCTGCAATCCTTAACAGTCCGAGTCAGTAAGGTACAAAATACGGGTTTCCGACTCAAATTTAGCATTTACAATGCTTAACGCTCTACACGCGCTACCAATCCAGCAGGAAATAAGCAGTCCATCCGATTTCTCAGTTACCTAGAAAAAAATGTATGTGATGACAACGAAGAGGGGAACCAGAATCACAATGGAATAGACCATATAACCAAAAAAGCTTGGCATCTTCACACCTTGCGACTCCGCTATCGATTTCACCATAAAATTCGGCGCATTGCCGATGTATGTGTTGGCTCCCATAAAGACAGCACCGACAGATATGGCCGTCAAATATCTCACAAAGGTAGCCAGTTTCTCCGGGTCGGCAGCTAGAGTGGACCATTGCTCCGCAGGCATTCTGAGCGCCTGAGCGATTGTGGCCTCATCCAAACCCAGTTTGCCAAGTGCAGAAGTAAAGAACGTTAGATATGTGGGTGCATTGTCCAGAAAACTAGATAGTGTCCCCGTGATCCAGAAATAGCTGGCTTCGCCTTGAGTGGCGGCAATCACAAACGCAAGTGCGCCGTTTTCACCGGCCTTTAGAATGGCAAGCGCCGGCACAATGGTCATGAAGATTCCTGCAAACAGGTAACCGACTTCCTTGATGGCGAACCAGGTGAATTCGTTTGCCTCTCTCAAACTCCAGGGTGTCGCCTTTAATGATAACAGCCCCATTAGTATGATCCCCAGATCCCTCACGATATTCTGCAGGGCCATATGAACACCCAGAACATTGATCTCGATATGCGGATTCCAAACGCCGCTCATCAAGACTGCCCCCATTATGCCGCCGAGGAAGATCAGGTTATAAAGTCCGTCAACTCCCAAGGGCTCCTTTTCGCCCTCTTCAGGAGGAAGATCCGTCCGCTCTCGTTTATACATAATCGTGTCGATGATGTAGAACAATGCAATCAGGATCACGCACATTACCACCATATGAGGCAATAGACTCATCGTCCAGAAAAAGGGCACGCCATGAAGGAACCCGAGGAACAAAGGCGGGTCTCCTAGAGGGGTAAGTGAACCACCAATGTTGCTCACCAGGAAAATGAAGAACACCACGATGTGAACTTTAGACTTCCGGTCTGCATTCGCCCTGAGGATAGGACGTATCAGCACCATCGAGGCCCCGGTAGTTCCCATCCACGATGCCAGAACTGTCCCAATCACGAGAATTGCGGTATTGACTGCAGGAGTTCCCTTGAGGGAACCACGGACGACAATCCCACCCCCTGCGGTGTACAACCCCCAAAGCAGTATGATGAATGGGAAATAATCCGCAAGATAGATATGTAGAATTTCGTGGAACCCCGCTTCACCATAGATCACTACGAACGGAATCGCAAACACGAGCGCCCAGGCAGCGGACACCTTTCCAAGGTTATGTTCCCACCAGTGAAAATTGATCAGTGGCCAGATGGCAATCGAAAGCAGAATACCAACAAAAGGGATAACACTCCACAATGGAAGTATTTCACCCAGGTTCTGGCCTCCAGAGGCCGCAAATACGGCGTTGGGGACACACAACATAGCCAGCAGGAAAAAGAGACAGACTTTTCTCATGATCACTCCCTCTATCTATTTGCCTTACCTGGAACTTCGGTACCGGCCGCGGCATACGCGTTTGTAGAACCTTCAATTTGCCGTGCCTGAACCTGGGAGATTACGTGTTTTACGGAAGCTTCTGTCTTGTTGAGTATTGAACCGGGGTATACCCCGATCCAGAACATCAGCAGGACAAGCGGCACCATAACAACCCACTCCCGAACGGAAAGGTCAGTCAAGCTGCGATTCTCCTCATGCGTAACTTCTCCCCACACAACCCGTTGAAACATCCACAACATATATACGGCCGCCAGAACCACACCTGTTGCGGCGACCACACCAAAAACTGTATTGGCCTTGAAAGCGCCCAGCAAAATCAAGAATTCACCTACAAAACCGTTCAGTCCAGGAAGACCAATCGAAGACAAGGTGGTAATCATGAAAAACGTAGCGAAAACCGGAACAACCTTCGCCAGTCCACCAAAGTCCTCAATCAGACGGGTGTGCCTTCGCTCGTAAATCATTCCGACGATTAGGAACAACGCACCAGTCGAGATCCCATGGTTCACCATCTGAATCACGCCACCTTGCATCCCCTGTGCATTCAACGCAAAAATTCCCAACACTACAAAACCGAGATGGCTCACGCTGGAATAAGCCACAAGCTTCTTGATATCCGGCTGCACCATCGCCACCAATGCCCCATAGATAATGCCAATGACGGACAGAACCATAATGTGTGGTGTGAAATAAAGCGATGCCAAGGGGAACAATGGCAGGCAGAACCGAATCAGTCCATACGTGCCCATTTTCAGCAGCACACCGGCAAGAATGACACTACCAGCGGTTGGCGCCTCCACATGTGCATCAGGCAGCCACGTGTGGAATGGGAAAAGGGGAACTTTGATTGCGAAACTCAGGAAGAATGCCAGGAATAGCCAATACTGAGCATCCCTGGCTACAGCGAATCCATAGAGCTTCATCAGGCTAAAGGTATAGTCGCCGGTTGCATCACCATGCAGGTAGTAAAGATAGATGATGGCGACTAGCATCAGAAGGCTTCCGGCCAGCGTGAACAACACGAATTTTATTGCAGCATAGATCCGCCGTTCGCCTCCCCAGACACCTATCAGAAGATACATTGGGATGAGCATTGCTTCCCAGAACACATAGAACAGAAAAAGATCCAGGGAACAGAACACTCCCAACATCCCGGTTTCCAGAAGAAGCATGGCGGCCATGTACTCCCGAACTCTGGAAGTAATGGCCTTCCAGGAGGCCAAGATCGCCAGGGCGGTCAGGAGAGTGGTAATCAGAACCAGAAACACACTGACCCCGTCTATACCAAGTGAATAGCTCGCTCCGAGGCTCTTGATCCAGTTTGCATGCTCCTGAAACTGCATCTCGTGCGTGTCGCTCCTGAACTGCGTGAAAAGGGGAATCGACAGTACGAAATTTAGCAGCGATACGCCCAGGGCGAACACTCGGCTGAATTCATCCCGTCCCTTACCAGCTAGCAGTAATACAATTGCGCCAACAAGGGGAATGAATATTAGAGAGGTAAGCAATCCAGGCATCAATTCAGAAGACCTCAATATGGATGAACTGTCTACGGCAATTTGTCCCAACGACTAAGGTGCGGTCACGTAATAGAGCATGGTTACCACACCCAGTGCCATCCACAGAGCATAGGTCGGGGCTCGTCCAGATTGGAACCGAGTTGCTATCCAACCCACACCCTGAACGAAATATCCCAGACCGTTCACGATTCCATCTACGATAATGGTATCGAACACCGTCCACAGCCCGTGGGAGAGCTTGTGAATGGGTCGTACAATAACTGCATTGTAGATCTCGTCAACATACCATTTGTTTTCCAGCGTCTTGTATATCGTTTTGGTCGAAACTGCACCCAATCTCCCAGACCGAAACATCGCGAATGCTATGCCGATGCCCAATACCGCCACAACCACGGAAATCGACATCAGTGCCCAGTTCGATAGCCCGTGTGAGACCGCACCTGCCTGATGACCACCAACCACGGAGACCAGGAACCCGTCTATCCAGCCGTGTCCGGGTGGCACACCAACGAAGCCCACCACAACTGATCCAGCTGCGAGTGCAATCAAGGGAACTGTCATACTGGAAGGAGACTCATGCGCATGGTCGTGTAGTGCCTGATCTCTGGGTGTTCCGTGAAATGTCATGAAAATCAGTCGGAACATATAAAAGGCCGTCATAGCGGCCCCTACAACCCCCAGCAACCAGATCTCCGTGTGACCGGCATGGTATGCGCTAACAAGAATTTCGTCCTTGCTCCAGAATCCTGCAAGAGGCGGAATCCCTGCGATGGCCAGTGCGCCGATCCAGAAGGTGATTCCGGTAATCTTCATCTTGGACAAAAGACCACCCATCTTGCGCATATCAAGCTCGTCGGACATCGCGTGCATAACGCTGCCAGCTGCCAAAAACATCAACCCTTTGAAAAATGCGTGGGTAAACAGATGAAAGATCCCAGCTGTATATGCACCCACACCCACCGCGATGAACATGTACCCGAGTTGACTAACAGTTGAATATGCAAGCACCCGTTTGATATCCGTATTCACCACAGCAATGGCCGCCGCTAGAAGGGCTGTAAAGACACCCACCCAAGCAACCACGACCCCTGCCGTCGGAGCCAACGTATAGAGTACATTCGACCGCGCAACCATATACACACCAGCAGTAACCATAGTTGCCGCGTGAATCAGTGAACTCACGGGTGTCGGACCTTCCATCGCGTCAGGAAGCCAGACATAGAGGGGGAATTGTGCCGATTTTCCGCAGGCACCGACAAAGAACAGCAAGGCAATAGTTGTCGTAGTTCCTGTAGAAATAAGGTCTGGAGCTTGTGCAAACACCTCAGAGAACTGTAACGTACCCAGGTTTGAAATCAGTAGAAACATACCCAGCAGAAAACCAAAGTCACCTATCCTGTTTACAATAAAGGCCTTCTTACCTGCATCCGAAGCAGATTTGCGTTCGTACCAGAATCCGATTAGGAGATAGGAACAAAGACCAACGCCTTCCCACCCCACGAACATAAGCAAGTAGTTGTTCGCCAGCACCAGAACCAGCATCGAAAACACGAATAGGTTCAGGTAGGTATAAAACCTCGCAAATCCGGGGTCGCCGTGCATATATCCAAAGGAATAAATGTGGATAAAGAAGGAAACCGTCGTAACCGTGACGATCATCATCGTTGACAGGGCGTCCACCTGGAAACCAACTGATGCACTGAAATTTCCTGCCGATATCCATTCGTATATATTTTCGTTCAGGCTTTCTCCCCCAACAACCCACAGGAGAACACGTAAGGACAGCAACCAGGACAGTCCAACCGCAAGAGTCCCTACATAACCCGATACCTTTTGCAGTCTATTCCCCAGAAGCCCGTTGATCACGGCTCCTGCCAATGGAAAAAGAATGATCAGAATTGTGGCTGTCAGCATTGGGAACTCACACCAGGTAGTATCCTAAAACTTCAATATATTCAATTCGCCAACATCGACTGTTTCACGGTTGCGAAACAATGCAATGATGATAGCCAATCCTACCGCTACTTCTGCGGCAGCAACGGCCATAACAAAGAACACGAACACCTGACCCTCCCCGGCGCCGTGGTGCTTTGAAAAAGCAACAAACAAAAGATTTACTGCATTGAGCATCAGTTCGATACACATAAAAATCACGATCGCGTTCCGACGAATCAGAACGCCCGCGACACCAATAGAAAATAGCAAGGCGCTGAGGATCACATAATATGAGATCGGTACTTCCATAGGCCTCTCACAGATTCAGCTCAATCGTGCATCTTCCGGCTGGCCTTTCTTGACCATCACCATTACACCAACCAGGGCAACAAGTAGGATCATGGACGCAACTTCGAATGGGAAAAGGAAATCAGTATAGAGCAATTTCCCTATGTAGGGAATATTGTCCGTATAAATAGCTGGGTCTTCGGGCTGGCTAGAAGTGCCGATACGGCGCCCTGTCATAAGCCCGAGTTGTGCAACTAGAACCGACATCAGAAGCACAACGGCAACCCTGCGATACTTCCCGGCCATCACCTCGAGCGCCCCTGAATGCCCGAGATTCAACAGCATAATAACGAAGAGGAAAAGCACCATGATCGCACCGGCGTAGACGATCACTTGGACGGCGGCCAGAAAATATGCGTTCAGGAGGACATAGAGGCCGGCCAAGGCGAAGAATGTCGTCACAAGGGAGAGAGCACTGTAAACGGGATTGCGAAACATCACCAGTAACAGTGAGGATGCAACCGCAATCGCAGCGAATATGAAAAAGAACAACGACTCCATCAAATCTCCAGACAACTCGCTTTAGCGGCCAAGTGTTAAAACCAGACCGGTTAGAAAAACATTCAGAATGGCCAGTGGCAACATCACCTTCCATCCCAACCACATCACCTGATCGTACCTGAAACGCGGCAATGTCCACCTTACCCAAAGGAACAAAAACATGAAGAATCCTGTTTTCAAGGAAAATGCCAGAATCTTCAGGAGGCTTGCAAAGAGTGACTGATCACCTGGCTGAATTAACCAAGGAACGTGCCACCCACCGAAGAACAGACTCGCTATCACCGCAGAAGCCGTGATCATCGAGGCGTATTCCGCCATGAAGAACATGGCGAATTTCATACTGCTGTATTCTGCGTGGTAGCCCGCAACGAGTTCTTGTTCGGATTCAGGTAAATCGAATGGCAGACGATTCGCTTCGGCGAAGGCTGCGACCGTGAACAGGAGAAATGCCAGGGGTTGGGTGAATACGTTCCAATCGGGGAGAAATCCGAGCAACGTTGTGTTCGCCTGCAGGTCTACGATTTCACCCAAACGCAAAGAACCCGCTACCATCAGGATGCCAATCAAAGACAACCCCAGGGACAACTCGTAACTGATCATCTGCGCCGAGGCTCGAATACCCCCCAACAGCGCATATTTATTGTTTGATGCCCAGCCACCCAGAACAATTCCATAAACACCTAGGGAAGCCAATGCGAGCAGATACAAAACACCGATGTTCACATCGGCTACCTGCATCTGGATTTGCTTTCCCAGAATTGGAATTGTGTCACCTACAGGTACAATAGCGAAGGCCATCAGCGCTGGAACCAGAATCGCTGGTGGGGCCGCTACGTAGATCAACCGATTCACGTGTCCGGGTATCACATCCTCTTTGAAGAGAAATTTCAACCCGTCAGCCATTGGCTGGAGCAAACCCCACGGACCAACACGATTAGGGCCCAAACGGTTCTGGATGTACGCGCTCACCTTCCGCTCAGCGAGTACGAGGTATGCCACCGCACCCAGCAAGGCACCGATCATGACTGCGATCTTGATCAGGCTTTCAAGCGCGTAATCCATGCCCCTTACGCCTCCACCTTCTCGATGGTAGAGAGCAGGGCACCCAGACTGCCCACGGATGAGGACTCCAATTGTGCAAACGCTTCAACAGCATTTGCCAGGTCCGCCATCACATCCTCAACTTCATCGTATGGCGCACTCCCACCCATCATCTCAATCACGTCCTTGAGGATTCGCCAATCTGCACGTGCATCACCCACGGGTTCCAGACCTTGATTGATTTTTTGAACCCTACCGTCGCAGTTGGTGAATGTACCATTTTTCTCAATGAATGTAGCTCCCGGTAGAATCACATCCGCCTGCCGACTGAGATCATTTGCCAATATGTCCTGCACCACCAAGAACTCGAGTTTACCCAAACTGCTGCGCTCCGCCTCCGTAATCCTTTCCAGTGGATCCCCACCAAGGATGTAAAGCGCCTTGATGTTTCCCTCTTGGATCCCCCGCCAAATCTCGACCGGATCGGTTATGGACACCCCCAAGCCGCTCAGGATCTCAGTGACACCCCGACTGTTGGGCGATTTGTCAGCGCGAATTGTAAACCCACCCTTGAAAGTAGTATCTCCTTCCTGACTGACCTTTGGTCGAATCCCGATTGACGCACCTTCAAGCGGATCCTTGAACAGTATGCCGAACAGAAAATTCTCCTCATTGGTCAGGTGAGAGGATGCAAAACCTGCGATCGAGGCAGGTCCGTGAGCTTCGCGTATCTTTTCAAAGCCATCCCTGACCTTTTCCAGCGCTGCCTCCCAGAGAACCAGATCGGGATCGGCGCCCCTGCCGATCATCGGAAAAAGTAGACGATCATCACTGTGCACGTATCCCCAGCCGTGTCTGCCATCATCACACATCCAATACTCATTCACGTCCATATTTTCTCTGGGGACAAGCCGGTAGATCCTTTCATTGTTGTAGTCTGCACGTATGTTACATCCAGCGCTGCAGCCTGTACATAGCGTGTCTACCTCCTTGAGAAACCAGACACGCTGCTTGAACAGAAAATCCTTATCCAACAGGGCACCAACCGGACAAATATCTACAGTGTTTCCAGAAAGTCGGTTGTCCAGACGCTCACCGGGGAATATATCGATCTCGTTGTGAACACCCCTGTTGAAGTAGCCAAGTTCACTTGTCCCTGAAACTTCGTCGCAAAATCGGATGCATCGTGTGCAGCGTATACACCGGTCGGAATAGAGGAGTGTGTGCTCGCCAATATCTTTCTTCGGTTGAATCGTCTTTTGATCCAGAAAACGACTCCTGTCCGGTCCGTAGGTATAGCTGTAGTTCTGTAACTCACATTCTCCGGACTGATCACAAACGGGACAGTCCAGGGGATGGTTGATAAGCAGGAACTCCATCACCGCATTCTGGTTACGTTTCACCTGTTCACTCTGCGTACCCACTACCATTCCTTCCGCAGGCATGGCGGTACAAGATGGGGCCATCCCCCGCCGCCCGCCTGCTTCGATCTCAACAAGACACATCCTGCAGTTGGCCGGAGCGCTCAAACCAGGGTGATAGCAATAGTGGGGGATATAGACGTCGTTCTCGACGGCGGTCTGCAGCAGGTTCTTGCCTGGAACAATCTCGATCTCTTTGTCATCTATCGTAAATGTCGCCATCAGCAATTACCCCAAAACCTTTATCGATTTGTCCTGGTGGATCGGACAACACCCTTGTTCAATGTGGGCTTCGAATTCACTCCTGAAGGTCTCCACGAACCCTTGAATCGGATATGAAAATGCCGGTCCAAACAGGCAAATCGTGGAATAACGTGGACTCAGAAAGCCTGCCACATTGTCTGCCACTTCCATGAGCGTGTCGAGATCTTCGGCTGTTCCCTGTCCATGTTCAATTCTCCAGACAATATCCCTGGTCCATGGGCACCCCTCTCGACAAGGCGTACATTGACCGCAAGACTCGTGGGCAAAGAAATTCATAAGATTCAGCAGCGCGTCCACCATACAAACCGTATCGTCCATCACGATGATCCCGCCGGTGCCGAACATCCCTTTGAACTCGCCTCGCCCGGGCAAAAGAAAATTTGAAGGGTCCATCACAATATCGATCTGGTCCGGCGTCATTGGCGCCGTAGAAGCCCCACCGGGGATAACCGCCTTCAACTCTCTGCCTTCGTATAGTCCTCCGGCATAATCATAGATAAGCTCTCGCATAGTGGCCTTACCAATTTCCAGTTCGAATAAGCCCGGTTTCTTCACATTGCCACTTAAGCAAAATATGAATGTGCCTGGATATCGTTCGCTCCCGATTCCCTTGAACCAATCCGCCCCTTGATTAATGATATGGGGAACGTAGGAGAGGGTTTGGACATTATTTACTGTGGTCGGACAATCAAAGATCCCCTTCTGTGCGTGAAAGGGCGGCTTCACTCTGGGTTCGGCCCGCTTACCTTCCAGAGACTGCATCAATCCGGTCTCTTCACCACAGATATATGCGCCAGCCCCCGGATGGGTGTAGACCTCAAGATCGAATCCGGATCCGAGGATGTTCTTGCCTACAAGTCCAGCGTCTCGGGCCTGGCTGATACACTGTTCCATCATTTCCAGCTCTTCCCACATCTCGCCTCGAATATAGATATAAGCGGCCTTCGCCCTGATGGCATAGGATGCGATGATCGCACCTTCCAGGAGCTGGTGAGGATTATTCTCTAGGAGCTGTCGGTCCTTGAACGTACCGGGCTCGCTCTCATCCGCGTTGACACACAGATAGGAAGGAACCGGCGCATCTTTGGGCATGAAGCTCCACTTCATGCCCGCGCTGAACCACGCTCCGCCTCGGCCCGCCAATCCTGACTCCTGGACCGTCTCAATGACTTCATCCGGAGACATCTGCAGGGCCTTTTCCAGGGCCTGGTAACCATCGTAGGATTTGTAGATGTTGATATCCTGAAGATTGTCAACATCGAACAAATTGGTGATAATTTTAAATTCTTCTGGCATCAATCAACTCACACCGTGTTTGTCCGGACTATTCCAGTCCATCAAGCATCTTGTCCAGCTTCTCTTTCGTCAGATACCGATGCAGCTCATCATTGATCCGAATTGCCGGTCCCCCCTCACAGGCAGCAATACATTCCGCCTTTTCCAGAGTGAACCGTCCGTCTCCCGTGGTTTCTCCAACCTCAATCTTTAGCTTCTCCTTGAGATAATCCACTACCTCTTCAGCTCCGCATAATGCACAGGACAACGTGCTACAAACCTGAATAATATGACGCCCAACCGGTGCCTTGTGAAACATTGGGTAAAAGCTCATTACACCGGCCGCCCTTGCAGCAGGCATGCCAAGTAGCTGAGAAACATACTTCAGCCCTTCAAGAGATACATACCCCCACTCCTTCTGGACAAGGTGCAATACAGGAAGGATAGCCGCTTCTTTCCAACCTTCAGGATACCGACCGATAATCTCTTCACATTTTCTGGCCGTTTCAGCCGTTAGTTCTACAGCCATCTTCTAAGGTCTCCACCCTATCTGTCCAATTCACCTGCAATTACGTTTATGCTTCCCAGAACCGCCACAACATCCGCTACCATCAATCCATCCACCATCTCAGGAAAGCACTGGTAATTCATAAACGACGGTGGACGAACACGCAGACGATATGCGTGTCCACTGCCGTCACTCACTATATAGAAACCAAGCTCACCATTTGGGGCCTCTGTTGCTGTGTAGGCCTCTCCAGGTGGCGGTGTTAAACCGTGGTCGTCCATTGTAATCTTGAAGTGATGAATCAATGATTCCATTCCAGTATACACTGCGTCCTTCTCAGGAAGTATCACCTTCGAATCATCAACTTTGACCAAACCCTCTGGTAACTTGCCAACTGCCTGCTCGACAATGGCGTTGCTTTGCCTGAGCTCCTCCATCCGTACCAAGTACCGGTCGTAAACATCACCATTGGTGCCGACGGGAATATCGAATTCAAGATCCTCATAGACCAAGTATGGCTCGTCCTTCCGAAGGTCGTAGTTCACACCGGATCCGCGCAGCATCGGGCCAGTGACATTCCAGGCGATCGCATCTTCCCCTGAAATCACACCTATTCCTTTTGTCCGATCGATCCAGATCCGATTCCGTGTCAGAAGCCGGTCCACCTCTTCAAGCGCCGCAGGAAACTGGGAAGTGAAATCGGTTACAATTGCTTGAAAGTTCTCCGGAACGTCCCATCCTAAGCCACCAATTCTGGTGTAACTCGTGGTCAGCCGAGTACCTGTCACCATTTCAAAGATGTTATACAGTCGTTCTCTTTGCTCGAAAGTGTATAGGAATACCGTCATCGCACCGATGTCGAGTGCGTGTGTTCCCAGCCACACCATGTGGTCGGCGATCCTTGATAGTTCGGCAAGGATGACGCGCACATACTGAGCACGAGCCGGCACTTTGAGTTCCATCAAATTCTCGACTGCAAGGGCATACCCGATGTTATTGGACAGTGGAGAAAGATAATTCATCCGGTCAGTTACAGTCACCCACTGGTTGTAGGTATGATGCTCACCCAGCTTTTCAAATCCCGTGTGCAAATACCCGATATCCGGAATACACCTGGCAATCTTCTCGCCTTCGAGCTCTAGGGTCAGTCTGAGCGTACCGTGTGTGGCGGGATGCTGGGGACCCAGGTTCAGGATCATTCTCTCGGACGAGATTGGATCATCTTCCGCCTGATCGTCATCTTCTGCAAAGGGATTCCCTACAAACCCCGGGTCCTCGGGTGCAATCACATCTCGCTCACCCTTGCCGCTAACCGGGTAATCCTTACGTAACGGGTAATGCTCAAAATTCACCGGCATGAGAATTCGCCTCAAGTCGGGGTGACCTTCGAAGCGAATGCCGAACATGTCAAAGACCTCACGCTCAGGCCATTCGGCTCCTTTCCAGATAGAGCAGGCTGAGGCAATACTTTCGTCTTCACGAACCTGCACACGGAGTCTGAATCGGTGATTCAACGAGTGGGAATACAGCTCATAGACAATGTGGAACCTGGCGCCGTGGTCAGCACCAGGATACTCAGAAAAATCAACTGAAGTCAGGTCGGTCAACCGGTCGAACACCAGACCCGGTTCGTCTCTCAAAAAGGTGAGGATTTCGAGGACCCGGTCTGGCCTGCAAACAACTGTCCATTGGTCGCCGGCCTCAACCGCCTCCACTACTTCGTCACCGAAACGATCCTGCAGCTTGCTGCAAACTATGTGTGTCTCGATCTTCCGGACACCTTCGGTTTCGGTCTCTTGTATGGTCTCTTCTGGCATAATTTGTTGGCGACGTCTGTCTCTCTAAGCATTCGCCACTTGAGTGGGGTGCTCTCTGTCTATTTTGTCCTGAATCTTCATCAGTGCGTATAGCAAGTCTTCTGGCCGGGGAGGACAACCCGGCACGTAGACGTCTACAGGTAAAAATTGGTCGACGCCCTGTACCAGTGTGTACGTGTTGAACACCCCTCCTGAAGACGCACACGCACCCATCGAAATGATCCATTTCGGATCGGGCATCTGGTCGTATATCTTCTTCAAGACGGGCATCATCTTGATCGAAATCCTTCCGGAAACGATCAGCAGGTCGGATTGCCTGGGAGAAAACCGAACCGCCTCCGCTCCGAAACGAGCCATATCGAATCGCCCCGACAACGTAGCCATCATCTCAATGGCACAGCAAGCTGTGCCGAAGGGCATCGGCCAGAGAGACGACTTGCGCGCCCAGTTGATCATACGGTCGAGTGTAGTGGTGATGGCATTGTCTCCAAGACCGGACTCTAATCCCAATCAAGCCCTCCCTTCCGCCAGACATACAACAGCCCCATCACAAGCACACCTATGAACACGACCATCTCAGTAAAAATAAAAGTCCCCTGGGCGAGCAATTCCTTGAAAACAACCGCCCAAGGGTAAAGGAAAACGACTTCAATATCAAAAATAATGAACAACATTGCTACTAAGTAAAATTTCACCGAGAATCTGAGTCTGGCATCCCCTACAGGCGGTACTCCAGACTCGTAGGGGGATAACTTGACAGGGTTGGGTCTGCGAGGACCAAACAGGTGAGTTGCAGCCAATGATACTGCGGCAAACCCGCCGGCAACGAGCATCAGAATTACAATCGGTAGATAATCAACCAACATTGGTCTGGACAACCCTCCCATTAAGCCACCGGCAGGCAATAACCTGCAATGAAAACAACCCTATGTGTCCCATTACCCAAAGGTGGAAGATTACAACAAAGACTCACAATTAAGGGCCCTAATGATTAGTCTTGCTCAAGTCCGAGCATTATATGGTATGCCCAAATGAATGTCAAGCCATTTAACCTGATGAAATTCACCCCTGACAAGCCGGGCTAAACACTTGACAGGACCCTGGCACACAGCCTATTTTGATCTGCAATCTAGTCTTTACCGGCACCACAATATCGTCTCTGTCAACCAAGAGCATTTATTTGGATCCAGCAATTTCGTTTGTCCTTCCCGTCCACAACGCAGAGAAAACGCTCGGACAGGCCATACAAAGTATCCTGTGTCAAAGATACACATCGTTCGAGGTAATCGCCGTCGACGACGGGTCTACGGATGCAACACCCGCTATTCTCCGAACCTATTCTGCAAGAGACCCACGCATACGACCCGTATTCTGCCAGAAAAACGGGCTGATTGAAACACTGAACAAGGGTCTGAGTCTCTCAAAAGGAACTTTTGTGGCTAGAATGGATGCCGACGATATCTGCCACCCGGATCGTATCGGCATCCAACTCCAGTTTATGATGCGCAATCCTGAAATTTCAGTCTTGGGGACTCAGATCCGATGCTTCCCACTTCCTGACGTAGGCGAGGGCTTCCGAATTTATGAAAGCTGGATCAACGCTCTACTTTCTCCCGGGGATATTGGAAGGGAAATATTCATCGAGAGTCCTCTGGTTCACCCAACGGCATTTATCAGAAAATCAGCTCTGGATGAGGTGGGAGGATATGAAGACAACGGTTGGGCCGAGGACTACGACCTCTGGCTGAGACTGTATACAAATCACAAGCAGTTTGCGAAGATACCCAGAATCCTTTTTTCCTGGCGAGAAGGAAGAGACAGACTCACAAGAACTGACTCCAGATATTCCGTAGAGAACTTCCTGAAGGCCAAAGCACATTACCTGAAGCTGGGTCCACTAAAAAAGTCACCAAATGTCATCATATGGGGAGCAGGACAGATTGGCCGGCGAATCTCCAAGCATCTTCTGCGGGAGGGTGTCACTTTAAACACGTTTGTCGACATCGACCCAAAAAAAATCGGCAGGTCCAGGAGAGGCGCACCCATAGTTTCACCAGATGAATTGCCGTCAGTCTGGCGGGCGGCAGGCCGACCTCTCGTGCTAGCAGCAGTGCCATCTCGAGGGGCTCGGGAACTCATACGCAACCACTTGAATCGATTGGGTCTGAAAGAAGGGGAGCACTTTATCTGTGTGGCATGAACCCTTTCTTCGGAACTGACATATCCAACCACGAACTTCGGAAACATATATGGTGGATGGTTTCTTCGCGCGTCTTTTCCGGAAACCTGCTGAGCCTGCGCCGCCTCAGTTGGAAATGCTCAGAAACAACCTTGAGAATCTCCCTGAAATCGTTGTGCCTAAGGGTTACAAACTCCGGTCCTATCACCCAGGGGATGAGGATGCCTGGTGTCGGATCATGGAGGGTAACGTAGGTAGAGAGTGGACTCCGGGAAAATGCCGAGAAAAGCTCACCGAAGATCCACGGTTCTCATCTGAGAGTCTCTTTTTCGCGACCCTTGAAGGAGAACCGGTTGCCAGCGCCTGCGCCTGGACCAAATTGGTAGAGGAACGTGTGACAGGTGAGGTCCACATGGTCGCCGTCCTTGAGAATCACCGAGGAAAGCGGCTGGGTCATCTGGTCAACAGTGCCGTCCTTCACCGTCTGAAGGAACTTGGTTTTCAAAAAGCACATCTACTCAGCGATGATTGGCGAATCCCTGCAATTAAAAGCTATCTCACCGCAGGTTTTCATCCCCTCAATACGCACGAAAGCCACCCACAGCGATGGGAAAAGATCTTCGATCAACTGGGTATCTCCGGAAATTGAACACCTACGCAAGCAATTCTGTATAGCCAAACCCTATGGCCTTCTTGACTCGTTCCAGCGTGTGCTGACCTTGGACTCTTGCTTCTGAACACCCAAGATTCAGGACGTCTCCGACAAGACCGGGCACTTTCTCCAGCTGCTGGCGCCTGGACTCGAATTCTTCTCCCAGCACACAATTGCAATCGCCTATTCCGGTGTAAATCGACGTAGGCTTGTGAAAGACATCCCCAAACCTTTCATTAAATTGTCCCGCCAGGCCTTGAGCCAGCAGAATACGATCCTCTTGATCGACCCCAACAGGTACGAGGGTGGGCCCGAACATCAGTATATACGCTGCCTGGAACAGAGAGTAACCAAGGTGCCCATAAGTAGTGTCATCCAAACTGTCCTTCCCCAACAGCCTTTTAACCTGAACAAGGTTACTCAAGATGGATGCGAGTTCAGCAAGTTGTGGAACCTGGGATTGTAGGAAGCAAATACCACGCTCCAAATTGAAACCTAGCGCCAAAGCATCCAGAACCATTTCGGTGACACTGTCTTCGATATTTCGCCTAACGTAACTGCCTGATTTGAGTGTATGGTAGTCTGCTATCATCAGTAAGCAAGTATGGTCATTCTGAAGTGAGATAAGCCTACCCAGCGGGTTCGCGTAATCTTGAATGAATGACCCAGCCGCGGGTTTAAGCCCGGTATGTGCAATTTGCCTTTTCATGATTTCATCTCCGAAGAAGTGTTGTGGAGAATTTTCAAAAGAAAAAAGCCGCTGATCACCTTCCGGCGATCAGCGGCTCAGTAGCACGCCAACGACGACCCGGTGTTGGCCATACCTCACCCCTTGACCAAATCCACCAAGCCCTTGTCCTAAAGGCACACATCCAAATTCCTTTATATTCAAACGTCATTGTAACCTCGGTTCTAACCCCTATTCTTGGTTTTCCCTCTTTCTGTCTCTGGCTCTACGAGAAATGCGATTCCATATTCCCGTCAAACCCATCGCCTTCTTCACTTCCTTCAGCGTCTCGTCCGCTATTTCTACGGCACGCAAGGTTCCCTCGTAGAGCACCTCCTCAACATATCCCTTGTCCTCCTCGAACTGTCTTCGACGATCTCTGATCGGATCCAGAAACGTGTTAAGGGCTGCAGTCAACTTTGCCTTCACTTCCACATCGCCCACTTTCCCTTCCCGGTATCTGGTCTTGAGATCTTCCACCTCATCCCTGTTCGGGTTAAACGCGTCGTGATAGATGAAAACTGGATTTCCCTCGACCTTTCCAGGGATGTCAGCCCTCGTCCGATTAGGATCAGTAAACATTCCCCGAACACGCTTCTCGATGGTCTTAGCGTCATCTGAAAGAAGGATGCAATTGTCCAGGCTCTTGCTCATTTTTGCCTGACCATCTGTCCCTACCAATGTTGGTACATCACCAATCATAGATTCCGGGATCGGGAAGACCTCTCCGTAGTAATTATTGAATCGCCTGGCAATTTCCCGAGTGACTTCTACGTGGGCCTCATTGTCTTTCCCTACTGGGACCAGGTGGGACCTCGGCATCAGGATGTCGGCTGCCTGAAGTACAGGATAACCGACCAGTCCGAAAGGGATCGCTTCGTCATCCATATTCGCTGCCTTCGCCATATCCTTTATACTGGGCAGCCTGGCAACCCTCGGCAACGTCACCAACATCTCAAAAAACAGATTCATCTCGTAGACGGCGTGGACTGCCGACTGAAGGTAGATCGTCGATTTGGCGGGATCGATTCCAACTGCCAGATAGTCCAATACCAGTTCCCGCGTGTTCTCTCTCAATGCCTCGATGTGTACCTTCTCCGGTCGGGTGGTAAGCGTATGCAGGTCAGCGATTAGGAAATAACACTCATACTCATCCTGAAGGCGGAGCCGATTCTGAAGCGAACCGACATAGTGACCCAGATGCAGCCGACCAGTCGGTCGGTCGCCTGTCAATATTCTCTTCTTCTCACTCATTTGTATGCTCCTTCTCGACAATGAAAAAACCCCTGCGGTCTGGCCGGCAGGGGTGAATCAAAAAGTCACTTTGTTGTCTTGAATCAGTGCACGGTAAGCCAACCGGTATGATGTCGATCATACCACCAACTGCTCCGAAACCAACCGTGTACCATCTCAGATTCTCCTTGGAAGGTATGCCAATGCTCCTTCGAATAATAGCCGAAACCACCCAACGTGTCAAGTTAATTGTATCTTGTCAACGATCCATACACCCTTAGGCACCTACCGACTTTACGCGGTCAGTAGTTTCGCCATATCCTTGGCAAAATAGGTCAATATCATGTCCGCCCCTGCGCGCTTGATGCCCAAGAGTGTTTCGACCATAGCTCGATCTTTATCCGCCCAACCTTTATCAGCCGCCGCCAGCACCATCCCATATTCTCCCGAAACATTGTAGGCGGCAATGGGTACATCAAACGCTTCCTTCGCCTTTGCGATTACGTCAAGGTAGGGTAAGGCCGGCTTCACCATCACCACGTCTGCACCTTCCTCTATGTCCAACGCAATCTCTCTCATCGCCTCGCGGACATTTGCAGGATCCATCTGATATGTCTTTTTGTCTTTGGGTATCCCGGACTGTTTCACTGGTGCTGACTTCAATGCGCCTCGAAATGGTCCATAGAAGCAGGACGCGTACTTTGCAGAGTAGGCCATTATGGAAACCTGCTCAAACCCCTCGTCGTCGAGGGCGTTCCGGATTGCCCCAACGCGACCGTCCATCATATCCGACGGGGTCACCCAATCGACGCCTGCCCTTGCGTGGGACAACGCCATATTGCACAACATGGCCACGCTTTCGTCGTTGGCGATCTCCCCATCAATCACCAGTCCGTCGTGTCCGTGGGTGGTGTAAGGGTCCAGAGCCAGATCCGTCTGGACACACAGTTCCGGCAGTGCATCCTTGAGTGCTCGAATGGCACGTTGTACAAGGCCATCGTCATCGCAGGCCATTGTGGCCTTTTCATTCCTCTCTTCCGAGTAGCCGAACATGTTCACCGCACCTATGCCCAAGTCCCACAGCTCTTTGCATTCGGTCACCAATTCGTCTACCGTGTGACGAAACTGCCCCGGCATAGAATCGATCGGCTCCCTCCTGCCTTCGCCATTTGTTACAAACATCGGGTAGATAAAATCGCCTACTGCGAGAGAAGTCTCGCGTACAAGTGTCCTTACTGGTTCGGTTCTTCTGAGTCTTCTAGGTCTGTAGGTCAAGTCCATTACTTGTCCTTTTTGCCAACCTGAAATTGTCGCGCGATGTCCACATGATCGACAGAAAGCTAGTTCGTGCTGAAGTGCTTGTCAAGGTTCTTTGCCTGAATTATTTGGTGTTGACAGTTGCCCAATTGTGAATTATGTCTAACCCGACTGCAAAGGGGGACACGACGAATGCGAACGATTATTGTAGGCGATATTCACGGTTGTGGCGCCGAATTTGAAGATCTCCTTGACGTGGCAGGATACGACTCGAATGAAGATCGCCTGCTGCTCACTGGAGATATCCTGTCCAAGGGACCTGACCCCATCCGCGTTTGGGAGAGGATAGGGCAGACCCGCACAGAGATGGTCCTTGGAAATCACGACGATAGACTATTGACTCATCTCAGAGGCATCGCTGACGGGCAACCGAGAAAGCTCAAAAATCAGGATCATGTTCGTCTGTTGAAACTGGTTACACCCGTGATTGAGGGGCTCCTTCCCTGGTTAGGCGGCATTCCACTTTTCATTTCCGATCCGAAATTCCTTCTCGTCCACGCCGGCATCAACCCAAGCAAGGGATTGGAAGGTACTTCGCGTGATGAATTCCTTGCAATCCGTACCTGGCCGCCAACCGGTGGCATCGAAGGTCCCAGGTGGCACGACAGCCTCTCTCCCGACAGCCGTCTCATCATCTTTGGACACGATGCTCCGGGCGGACTCGTTGAAAAAAGAAGACCTGATGGCAGTCCATATGCAATTGGCCTAGACACAGGATGCGTCTATGGGAATCAGTTAAGTGCATACATTCTCGAGGAGGACAGGTTCGTCCAGGTGGAAAGTCGGTCAGCTGGAACCTAGGCTTCGATGTCCACAGGCTTCCCTGCAGGCGGGGCCATGGCAGGAATTGGGAGGATTATGATATGGCTGGCAACAATGCAATCATCGAGGATTGTGGAATCCATCACGTAGCCATTCGTGCGTATGACTTCGAGGCCTCGGTCAAATTTTACACGGAAGCATTGGGATTTACAGAGAAGATCGCTTGGGGTGATGGAGATGGAAAAGCCGTAATGCTTGACACTGGGGATGGAAACTACCTTGAAATATTCGCCCGCGGTCAGGACGGACCCAAGTCCGAAGGATCAATCCTACACTTTGCGCTGAGAACCGATGATTGTGACGGCGCCCTGGAACGTGCAAAATCCGCAGGCGCTGAGGTTACCATGGAGCCAAAGTACATCGACATCCCAAGTAGACCAACAAGCACACCTGTGCGAATTGCCTTCTGCAAGGGTCCGGACGGTGAAACCATCGAGTTTCTTCAGAACGAAATCACGTGAATACGGAGATTTGATATGATTATACAGACTGGCCTGGTCGGAACTCCAAAGCACGAACTGGATACACCGTCTCTCCTGGTGGATATGCCTACTCTGGATCGGAACATTAGCAAGATGTCCTCGACCATCATCGAGGAAGCCGGTGTAAATTGGAGACCTCATACAAAGGGGATGAAGACCCCGGTGCTCGCGCATATGCTGCTTGATGCGGGAGCCATTGGGATCACCTGCGCAAAGCTAGGTGAGGCCGAAGTGATGGCCTACGCAGGAATCAAGGATATCCTCATAGCCAACCAGGTCGTCGGCCCCAGGAAGATTGCTCGACTTGTGAATTTGTGCAGTCGTGCAGATGTAATCGTCTGTGTGGACGACATTCGAAATGTAAACATGATCGGTCAGACGGCAGCCAACAAAGGCGTCACCGGTCGCGTGCTCATTGAAGTCAACGTGGGTATGGATCGGGCAGGTGTGGAGCCGGGAGAACCTGCCCTGGAACTGGCTGCCCAGATTGCCGCGTGCAATGGCGTCGAGTTCTCCGGACTGATGACTTGGGAGTCGCATGCCCTTACAGTCGAACCGATTGAAGAGAAGAAACGTGTTATCACGGAGGCGCTGGACAGGCTCACTGAAACAGCGGATCTGTGTCGCAGCAACGGTCATACAATCGACATCGTCAGTTGTGGTGGAACGGGAACATACTGGATCAGTGCTTTCCACTCTGGAATAACGGAGATCGAAGCCGGCGGCGGGATTTTTGGAGATATCAGATACAGGACCGTCTTCGGTGCTGATCTGGAATATGCCCTCACTATACTCTCCACGGTGACTTCCCGACCAGACGCCACTCGCATAATCTGTGATGCAGGCAAGAAAGCAATGAGTAGTGACGCTGCGACACCAGAACCCATCGGAATTCCGGGCGTGAAATCCGTGGCGCTCTCCGCAGAACACGGCAAGATAGTCCTCGAGAAGGAAGCCAACGATCCGGACGTGGGAGACCAGGTCGAATTCGTGGCAGGCTACTCCGATACCACTGTCGTCCTTCACGACGAGCTCTATGCGATCAGGGATGGCGTAGTCGAAGCCGTATGGCCGCTGCCGGGTAGGGGACGGGTCCAATAGCAGGATCTGCAACCTCGCTGGATGTCAAACATTTCGCTCACCCGAGATCAGTTGCACGTTGTGGGGAATGAAATCCAATCTGTTTCAAGCTGAAATTCTACCCTCCGAAATTCCTCAAAATAAGGCAGCCAGGTCGCGGCCTGTTTACACAGAGCACAACGTTGCAAGTATCCAATTTCCCATTGACTGGACATACATCAGGACTTATAATAAGCCTCATTCGAATTTTAGGATTTGCACAAAAGTAGCTCATCATAGAGGAGTTTATGAACATTTCTACACACGATGTCCTGCTCGTCGGAGGAGGTGGCGCGGGACTGCGTGCTGCCATTGCCGCAGCCGAATCCAATGAAAGCATGAATATTGGCGTTGTATCCAAGGTATATCCCATGAGAAGCCATACGGTATCCGCCGAAGGTGGGACCGCGGCTGTAATGCGCGATGATGACAACCTGGATCTCCATGCCTATGATACGATCAGGGGAAGTGACTTTCTGGCCGACCAAGATGTGGTTGAGGCTTTTGTCGGTGAGGCACGTGATGAGGTAATACAGTTGGAGCACTGGGGATGTCCCTGGAGCCGCGACCCGGATGGACGGGTCAGCGTAAGGGCCTTTGGTGGGATGAGCACCAAACGGACGCTCTACGCTGCTGACAAGACCGGATTCCACATGCTTCATGCCCTCTTCCAAACGTCCTTGAAATACAACGAAATCACCCGGTATGACGAATGGTTTGTCACCTCTTTGCTGGTCGATGACGGGCAGGTCAAGGGAGTTTCCGCACTCAACCTGCGCTCCGGTGTGGTACACGCCATCCCCGCCAAATCCGTGATTATTTGCACAGGTGGAGGCGGGAGGGTTTTTCCCTTCACCACCAATGCTGCCATCAAAACAGGCGATGGTATGGCGTTGGCTTATCGAGCCGGGTGTCCTCTCAAGGACATGGAATTTGTCCAATACCACCCAACAGGCCTTCCTGGGACTGGCATACTTATGACCGAGGCATCGAGGGGTGAAGGTGGTTACATGATAAACAACAAAGGGGACCGGTATCTCAGCGAGTACGTGCCAGGCAAGATGGAGCTGGGTCCCCGAGACATACTTTCCAGGTCGTTTGTCCACGAGATGCGGGCGGGCAGAACTTTCGAAGACGCCCAGGGGAACTACGTGCATCTGGATCTTCGTCACCTAGGTGAAAAGGTGATCGATGAGAAACTGCCCTTTGTCCGAGAACTCACCCGAAACTACGTTGGCATTGACCCAGTCAAGGAACCGATCCCTGTCCGCCCCGTCGTACATTACATGATGGGTGGGGTCCATACCGATATAAATGGCTCAACTCCAATCGCGGGACTCTATGCTGCTGGTGAAGCAGCGTGTGTCAGTATGAACGGTGCCAATCGATTGGGCTCCAACTCCCTATCAGAACTACTCGTCTTTGGCGCTCGAGCCGGAAAATCTGCAGCTGCCTTCGCTTTGGAACAGGACATCCCTTCAGTCAGCGTACTCGAAGCTCTCGCTCAGGACGAACAGCAGAAGATCGAGTCACGGTTCGCGAAAAGCGGTGAAAGAACGGAAAAGATTGCCACGATCAGGCAGGAAATGCAGAACACGATGGAGCAGGGTGCAGGTATCTTCCGCAAGGAAGAAGACCTGAAGAAGACTTGCGAAACCATCAGGGAGCTCAAGGAGCGATATCAAAATGTAGGCCTAGATGATCAGTCCAGCGTCTACAACACGGAGATAACCACAGCTCTGGAACTCGGATATACCCTCGATGTAGCAGAGACACTCGCTCACTCGGCCCTTCTCCGAGAGGAATCCAGAGGATCGCATTCCAGGTCAGATTTTGAAAAAAGGGATGATGAGAGGTATCTGAAACATTCGTTGGCATATCAGACAGACGACGATCCCCGCATTGATTACCTTCCTGTAGCTATGACCCGTTGGGAACCCGAAGAACGCAAATACTGATATCGCACCCAGGTCTGTTTTCTCCGTCAGATGCAGATACCTGGCTGGTATATATCTACATTCAGGATTGAGGAACATATTATGAGTGACAAGACTATCAAGATTACCGTAACGAGGTATCGCCCGGAGGAGGAAGAAGAACCTACCGAGCAGTCCTACGAAATAGAGTACAGAGACGACTGGGTGGTCCTGGATGCATTGAATCACATAAAGGACGAAGTCGACGGTTCACTGTCTTACAGATGGTCGTGTCGTATGGGGGTTTGCGGAAGCTGCGGAATGATGGTTAACGGCGAGCCGAAGCTCTCCTGTGCCGCCTTTCTACGGGATTACTATCCAAACGAGATCAAAGTCGAGCCCCTACACAACTTCCCGATAGTCCGGGACCTGGTCATCGACATGAGTGACTTCATGGACAAGCTCCAGGCCGTACAGCCCTGGATTATTCGAGATGAGGAGAAACCGGTATCCGAAGGGGAATACCTCCAGACACCAGATGAACTAAAGGAATTTAAACAGTTCAGCATGTGCATCAACTGCATGTTGTGCTATTCTGCATGTCCTGTGTATGGGCTAGAAACAGAATTTGTGGGTCCAGCCGCCATTGCGCTTGGACACAGGTACAATCTTGACTCAAGGGATCAGGGCACTGAACGACGGCAGCACGTAATTGCAAGCAGCGAAGGTATCTGGGAGTGTACCTATATTGGTGAGTGCTCCGTTGTTTGTCCTAAGGATGTGGATCCCGCTGCTGCAATTCAACGCACCAAGGTGGCAACCACAAAAGGCTGGTTCAAGTCGATGCTGCTTCCGTGGGGGGAAAAGAAATGATCGACACAGAATCCGATTATACATATAAGACATTTACTCGACCAATATCTGCTACCTGGTGGATGCGGAACCGAAGATATTTCATGTTCATGATCAGGGAATTAACGAGTGTGTTTGTAGCTATGTTCGTGCTTCTTTATCTATACGAATTCTTCCTGATTTCGAAAGGCGCGGAAGTACACGGCCTCTTTCAGCAATCTTTAAGGTCCGTCCCCTTCATCATTTTCTACGTCATTTTATTAATCTTTGCGCTCTACCACAGCTGGACATGGCTTGGTCTGACCGCAAAGATCCAGGTCGTCAAGCTGGGTCGAATGACCGTTCCACCTGCTCTTGTTTCTATGGGCGCATACTTGTCCTGGATTGCAGCCACAGCCGTGGTCGGCTACCTATTTCTGAACTTGAAGTGAGGGAGCATATCGTGTACAAAGAAGACAAGAATGAACCATTCTGGTGGGGGATGTTCTCAATGGGCGGGGTCGTCGCAGCTCTGTTGGTACCTCTGCACATTTTCCTCGATGGTCTGGCCGTCCCCCTCGGGCTCGTGCCGGAAGAAGCCCTTGGCTACGACCGTATGCGGGGTCTGCTCACAAATCCTCTGGTCAAAATCTACATCTTCGTCCTCGTCGTTCTGCCGCTCTATCACGCAGCTCATCGAATCAGGTTTTCGCTGTATGAATTGGGTATCAGGGAATTTCGTCTTTCTATGGATGTCCTCTGCTATGGAGGAGCGTTGGCGGGAACAGGGGTAGCACTCTATGTCCTGTGGGGTCTGCTATAGTGGCCGACCCGAGAGTCTGCCTACTTTTTCGAAGCCGGAGTAACTGATTACAAAGGATTGCAATGAGACTGAAAAAGCTGCACTTTGTGAGACTTCTACCGGCGATCATACTAAAGGTGACATTCCTTGTCTCATCACCATTGGTCTTCGCTCAGAGCAAAAACCCTGATGTTATCTACAAAGAAGTCTTGCCCTCAATTGTAACCCTTGCGGTGGATAAAGTAGATGGCTCAAAAATCTCAGGGTCAGCCTTTCTAGCGATCGACAATAAGGTAGCGGTAACTGCTTTGAGTCTCCTGGAAAATGCTACGGGTGCGGTTGCCACATTCGCTTCGGGTGAGGGATTTGATGTTTCCGGTATTATCGACAAGGACGAGAAACGGAATTTGGCACTTGTGCGCATCAAAATTTTTGGGGGGCCACTGCTGGAATTGGCATCTTCCGATCCTACCATTGGCTCAAGAGCCTACTTGATTGGTTCTCCCGAAGGCAAGAACTTCACCATTACCGATGGGTTGGTAAGCAGCACCAAAATCGAGGGCGGAGTGAAGACGTACAGATTCACCTGTCCAGCGGAAGCGGGAAATGCCGGTGGCGCACTGGTCAACGACCAAGGACAGGTTGTCGGCATTGTATCGTCTATCGGAGAAGGCCAGGGTCTGAATTCCGCCATCCCTTCTATTTTTGCTCTGGGTTTGGACGCTACCTTGCCTACACAGCCCTGGCGGGCGAAAGTAGCCGTCCAGCAACCCAAGGTTGCTATTCCTGTCCCGGCGATCGTGCCGACTGCGGCGCCGGTCGCCCCCCCTGAGAAGATCGACCCTACAGCGATCCGAGTCCAGTTCTATATCGCTGAGGACCTAAAGTCCTACAACAACAACAGGCAGCTGTGGATCGATGCAATCCAGTGGTGGGCAGACCATATCAATCAGAAATGCTCAGCCAAGGTTTCGAACATCGATGTCCGTCAAAACGACAGGCAGTCCCTTCCTCCCAAAAAAGCAAGATTTACAACCAAATTAACGGGATGGGCATCGTGGGTACTCGGGGAAGCAAAACTCAAAGAGTATATCGGAAGAACCAACACACCACGTGATTTTCATATCGGGTTGTTCAAGGAGTTGAAGGCTCGCAGGGATGAGAAGTGGTTAGAGACGTCGGCCCATTATGTCTATCCTAATGTTGCTGCACTGAAGGAAAAGACCACGCGTGTAGGTAAAGATGAGCGGATGCACCACATCGGACATCTCTTTGGGCTGCAGACAGGAGACGGGGGTGTAATGTCCATCTTCTACCCAAGGGGACCGGGTTCGGATCCAGCTTACGGCAACCTCTCGGAATGGCCTGAAGAGTGGTGCGACAAAATCGAGAAGCATTTTGGGAAGTAAGCCCAAGTCTGGCAATAATCAAAGAGTCCCTGTGACGACGTCACAGGGACTCTTTCGTTTGTAGATATCGCCTTCTCTTAAGGCTTTGGACCTGTCATCTCCTCAGGTCGCACAGCCTTATCAAAGTCTTCCTCACTCAGAAGTCCCAGAGCGACCACCGACTCCTTCAAGGTGAGATTTTCATCGAATGCTTTCTTTGCTACCTTCGCGGCATTATCATACCCAATATGCGGATTCAGGGCCGTCACAAGCATCAACGACTGTCGAAGATGGTTCTCAATATTGTCTCTATTGGCCACAATCCCGATCGCACAGTGGTCGTTGAACGCTGCACAAGCATCGGCCAACAGACGAATAGATTGCAACAGGTTGTAAATCATAACTGGCTTGTAGACATTTAACTCGAAATTTCCTGAAGAGCCACCAACGGCAATCGCCGTGTCATTTCCGATAACCTGAGTTGCCACCATGGTCATAGCTTCCGGCTGTGTAGGATTGACCTTGCCAGGCATAATTGAGCTGCCCGGCTCGTTGGCGGGAAGCGTCAATTCGCCCACCCCGCAGCGTGGTCCGGAGGCCAGCCACCTTACGTCATTGGCAATTTTCATCAATGAGCAAGCCAGGGTTTTCATCACACCACTCGCTTCAACGATCGCATCGTGGCCAGCCAGCGCCTCAAACTTGTTTCCTGCCGTTACGAAAGCATGACCTGTCAACTCCGAAATTTTCACGGCAGATCTCTCCGCGAATTCCGAGTGTGTGTTCAGGCCGGTTCCAACTGCCGTGCCTCCCAAAGCCAATTCATAGAGATTAGGGAGACATCCATCGATTCGTTCCAGTCCCTTTGTAAGCTGGGTGACATATCCGGAGAATTCCTGTCCCAGCGTAAGCGGCACAGCGTCCATCAAGTGGGTTCGACCAATCTTTATTATCCCATCGAACTCAGTGGCCTTGTCGGTGAGAGTGTCCCGCAATTGAGTCACCATTGGAATCAATCGTCTGTGGATCTCACTGACTGCCGCGATATGCATTGCCGTCGGAAAAGTATCATTCGACGACTGGGCCATATTTACGTCATCATTGGGATGAATGGGATCCTTGCTGCCCATTTCCCCACCTGATATCTTTATAGCACGATTAGAGATCACCTCGTTGGTGTTNATATTGGTCTGCGTGCCGCTTCCTGTCTGCCAGATCCTCAAAGGAAAATGGTTGTCCAGCTTGCCTTCAATCACTTCATCGGCTGCCTGAATCATTAAATCGGCTTTCTCGGATGACAACTTTCCAAGCTCCTGGTTCACAAGGGCGGCTGCCTTCTTGAGTATCCCCATTGCTCGGATCAATTCTCTGGGCATTCGTTCATCACCGATATCGAAATGAATCAATGACCTGGCTGTCTGCGCTCCATAGTAACGATCATCCGGCACCTGAATCTCACCCATACTGTCAGTCTCGATCCTGTATCCCATATCTCACCTTTCAAAATGAAGGGGAACGGTCTTGGGACCATTCCCCTCTAATCGAATCCCACACCATCATCAGTAAGTAGTTTACCCGATTTGTNCCTTACTCCAAAGGATGTTCGTGNTCGTCTTTAGGTCTCGGCTNCAGCTTNTTTTCCANGATAATCCTNGCACTGCTGTTCCACTGAAGGATGGCATCTTCGTTTCCGGAAGGGTGCATCTGGTCTGCTTTTTCGAACCAGTCCATCGCCTCGTGAAGCAGGTCATAGGCATCGAATCCCGACCCTGGATACGCGCGGTTCAGACNGGCCTTAGCCTGACGCTCATATATGATCCCAGTATAGTAAGCCCGATCATACTCCTCACNNAGTTTGGGTATGATTTCGAGAACCTTGTTCATTCCACCCGAAGCAGCTTGAGCGAACTGGTCCGTCAGGGCCAGGATGAGTCCGATGAGGGCCTCCTGATTTTCAGGGTCTACGTTCAAGATGTCGTGACATATGCTCACCGAAACCGACGGCTTGTTCAACAGACGATATCGTTCCACTCTCTCAAGCGAATGGGGAATNGCTTCCTTTGACAGCGNCTTCAACTCAAACATTTATATGTTCCTNGNCAAGAAGNTAAGNTTTCAGGATTNAAANCCTGGGAGATCGCATCTGTCGGCNCGACNACGTNCNCTACATCCCAACTTCCAACGCTCACATTGGATCTACCTTCAACTCCCCCTAGTGTTTTTTCACACTCCCCCTGATAAACTCTCTATTCAAGAAACTGATCGTCTCTGCAGATATCTCTTTTGGGCAAACAGCCTCACACTCATACTCATTCGAACAATCACCAAATCCCTGTTCCTGCATTTCTTCGACCATCGCAAGTACGCGACGTCGTCTTTCCGGTTGACCCTGCGGCAAGATCCCGAGGTGTTTCACCTTAGCAGAGACGAAGAGCATCGCAGAAGCATTCTTACACGATGCTACGCAGGCGCCGCACCCAATACAGGCTGCAGCATCCATGGCCTCTTCAGCAATCTCCTGGGAAATTAAAACAGAGTTTCCGTCCGGAGGAGAGCCTGTGTTGACCGAGACGTACCCGCCGGTCTGAATGATGTTGTCAAATGCCGTACGGTCCACCACGAGGTCCCTTAGTACAGGAAATGCAGCTGCTCTCCATGGCTCTATTTCAATCGAGTCGCCGTCCTTAAAGCTTCTCATATAGATCTGGCAGGTCGTTGTCCCTTTGCCAGGGCCGTGCGCCACACCGTTTATGACAAGGCCGCAAGCACCACAAATCCCTTCACGACAATCGCTGTCGAACGCAATTGGTGCTTCTTTTTTCAGGGNGAGCTCTTCGTTCACGATATCGAGCATTTCCAAGAAAGACATATCAGGCGAAATCTGGGATGCCTGGTATGTCACCATTTCCCCCTTTTCGTTCCCGTCTTTCTGTCGCCAAACCTTAAGGGTCAAATCCATTACTTGTAACTCCTCTGCGACAGAGACACGTTCTCGAAGAAAAGATGCTCTTTGTGCAACTCCGGATTTTCTCCTACGCCCTTGAACTCCCAAGCTGAAACGTGAGAAAAATTTTCGTCATCACGAAGGGCTTCTCCCTCTTCAGTTTGATGTTCCTCACGGAAATGTGCCCCACACGACTCATACCTATCCAGAGCATCTCCGATCATTAGCTCCGCAAATTCCATGAAATCCGCCACCCTGCCGGCACGTTCCAAGGTCTGGTTGAGTTCGCCCTCCGAACCCGTCACCGTCACATTCCCCCAGAACTCGTCCCGGATCTCTCCCGCTTTAACCTTCGCGGCCTTTAGATCCGACTCATTTCGAGCCATTCCACAGTTGTCCCACAACAACATCCCGATTTCCCGGTGGAAGTCGTCTACGGTTCGTTTCCCATCGACGGCCAACAGCTTGCTGAGACGATCCTTCACTGCGGATTCGGCCTCTTTGAAGGCTGGATGGCCGGTGGTTACATCGGACTGCGAAGCACTCATATATCCGCCAATGGTAGAGGGAATAACAAAGTATCCATCGGCCAATCCTTGCATCAAGGCACTGGCGCCAAGTCGATTTGCCCCGTGGTCAGAGAAATTCGCCTCCCCCAGAACGAATAGTCCAGGGACATTACTCATCAGATCGTAGTCCACCCAGAGACCGCCCATCGTATAATGCACGGCGGGATAGATGCGCATGGGGGTCTTGTATGGGTTTTCATCTGTAATTTCCTCATACATCTGGAACAGATTGCCATNCTTGGCCTGGATTACGTCAAAACCATCTCTGGCTATTGCGTCCCTGAAGTCCAGATATACTGCACGACTCGTTGAGCCGACCCCCCGACCTTCATCACACACCGCCTTTGCGTTTCTGGACGCGACATCTCTCGGGACAAGATTTCCAAAACTTGGGTAACGTCGTTCGAGGTAGTAGTCCCTGTCGGCTTCAGGGATTTGCTCCGGTAATCGTGAATCACCAGCATCTTTCGGGACCCATACCCTACCATCGTTCCGAAGGCTCTCACTCATCAAAGTCAGCTTCGCCTGGTGATTCCCCGACACAGGGATACAGGTCGGGTGAATCTGGGTATAGCACGGATTGGCGAAAAAAGCCCCCTTCTTGTGGGCCCGCCAAGTGGCAGTTACATTACACGCCTTTGCATTTGTGGAGAGGAAGAACACGTTGCCGTAACCCCCCGTAGCAAGTATTACTGCATCTGCCGAATAGGACTCCAGTTCACCTGTAACCAGGTTGCGAACGACTATTCCCCTGGCGTGATCATCAACCACGACAAGATCCAGCATCTCCCTTCTGGGAAAGAGCTGCACTTTTCCCATCTCAGCCTGCCTCATCAATGCACTGTAGGCGCCCAGAAGCAACTGTTGACCGGTCTGACCTCGGGCATAAAATGTCCTCGAAACCTGAGCTCCACCGAAGGAACGGTTGGCAAGCGTACCACCGTATTCCCTCGCAAATGGCACCCCCTGGGCAACACACTGGTCAATTATGTTGTTGCTGATCTGGGCCAGACGGTAGACATTCGCTTCGCGGGAACGGTAGTCCCCGCCCTTGATGGTATCATAGAAAAGTCTGAACTCACTGTCGCCATCATTCTGATAGTTCTTTGCTGCATTGATCCCACCCTGAGCGGCAATGCTGTGGGCTCTTCTGGGACTGTCCTGTATGCAGAACGAAAGCACATTATAACCTAACTCCGCGAGTGAAGCCGCAGCTGAAGCACCTGCAAGCCCGGTACCCACTACGATTGCAGTGTGCTTTCTCTTGTTTGCCGGATTTACCAATTTTAGTTCAAACCGATGTTTGTCCCACTTTTGCTCGAGGGGACTGCCGGGAACATTTCCGTCAAGAACCATAACAGACCTCGTCTACCTGGGATTTGCTCGAAAATCCCTAAGAGGAGCTACATTGAAGCGCCGAGATAGAGTGGCAGGAAACCAAAACCAATAGCAAGAATAAGAGATAGTGCAAGGCCNATCGCCCTAACCAGATTGGACTTCCAGCCCAGTGTCTGAAACGCACTCTGAAATGCATGCCAAAGATGGAAGCCTAATACCACCATGGCGACAACGTACCAAATTCTTGGACCGGTCTGATTAAACGTGGCTACTACCAGGTCGAACAGTGTTCCTGTACCCAGATCCCCATACTTGAACGCCCGGACGTGCAGCACCACGAAAACGAGAATCAGGATTCCAGAATAGATCATCGTCCTGGACGCCCAGCTCCGTCCACCTACAGCCTGGCTGCGTGCCTCATAACCTACAGGCCGTGCACGCCTGTTGTCGCGGGTAACACTGACTGCAAATGCAACATGCGCTACAAATATCGCCAACAGGACCAGCTCAATGGGAATAATCAGGGGATGGCTCGTCAGGAATTTCGAGTATGCGTTGAACGCCTCCCCTCCATCTCCTTTGATCAGAAGTAGATTACCCGCCAGATGCCCAACAAGAAACCCGTAAAGTGCCAGACCAGTAAGGGCCATACCGATCTTCTTACCAATTTGAGAAGAAAAGAAATTGGGTGCCATTTTGCTACCAAACCCTTAAAAAAAGGTCTGCAAATAACTTCCAAGGGGCACACAAGATACTAAAATTGAAATGCTACGTCAACAGCCTTACCGCTTGACAAAACAGAGCTCGACGAGGATTCACAAGTTTAACATCCCCTACAAATTGCTTGCGNTAAAATTAACAACGCTTATATTAATATTTCCANTCGCTATCNTATTCAAAGGACAAATCTAAGCTGTTTCGACGACTCTTGAACAGAACAAATACCTATACTCAGAACCATATCTAAGCAGACCAGGAATGGAGTGTAGACGGTGCTAATTCAGAGCTTGAAGATTTTTTGTGACTTGGTCGATACCCAGAGCTTCTCCAAAACAGCAGTACTCAATAACGTCACCCAGTCAGCTGTGAGCCAGCAGATCAAGAGTATTGAGAAACGTCAGGGAGTACTTCTGGAACGCCACAAACGGAGTATCGCCCTTACCGAAGAAGGGGAAGTTTTTTACANGGGCGCAAGAGACATTGTAAGGCGNTACGAGGAAATGCAGCATCGCGTGGAGGCNCTTGACGGAGTGNTATCGGGAACAGTCCGACTCTCTGCGATNTATAGTGTGGGNATGCGAGAACTTGGTCCCTATCTGAAAACCTATCTCAAGGCCTATCCGAGGGTTAACTTCCGACTCGCGTACAACCAAACACCTAGAATCTATGACAATGTGGGCAGCAGTGAGATTGACTTCGGCATCGTGGCTTACCCAAGATCGCAACGAAACATTCGCACAATCCCATTTACTGATGACCAGATGGTGGTCGTATGCCACCCGTCAAATCCACTGGCGAATAAGAAGATCGCCAAGATGAAGGACCTCTCTGAGCACCCTCTGATCCTGTTCTCCCAGGAAACCTACACACGACAGGCCATAGACCGCTACTTGAGGAAAAACAAGGTTCAACTCAACATTGCTATGGAACTTGATCATATCGATACCATCAAGGACGCCGTAGAAGTCGATCTGGGAATATCAATCTTACCATTACCTTCGGTAGAACTTGAGTGCGCAGAAGGGAATCTCAAATCTCTCGAGTTGGAAGGTGAATCGCTCGTCAGACCTCTTGGCATTCTACACAAACAGGGCCGGAGCTTCTCAATCGCTGCACAGAAACTGCTCGAGGTGCTCACGGACGGTAAAGAAGCGCTCGGACCTTAGGATGAAGGGTGAACGGTCGATAACGGAAACGGGCGATCACGAGGATCGCCCCTACGGACACGGGGTTTGGAGGATGGGGTTTACCAAGGCACATCGACTCCTAGTTCTTCCGCTAGTTTTTCAAATCTCTCCTGGTGCCCGTTGCCTACTGGAATGCCTTCCCTTCGATAGGCTTCTTCCCTTTCTACCTCCGGTCCGCCTGGCAATCTTGATGTATCGAATCCCTCCATTGGCTCCAGCTCCACTACCCTCCTGACGTATTCGTCCATTTCCTTCTTGAACTGCTCAGGATCCAGGAACAGCTCAATCTTGAACGTCACGACCAGCGAACCCTGGTTTGCACCCTCGAAGTCTTTGGTAATGCGAGAGACATCCATCGGTAACCCCGCCAATAGACCACCCCAAGTCTGGCATATTGACCCCAACCCAATCGACCTCAACACCACGCCTGGCGCCATTCTCACGATTTTATCTCTGCACGGAGCGCCGGAATAGAAATCGTGCATCGCTCCGAAGTCCAGCACCATTGGCGCCTGGTCATCCGTCGGAACGGAAAACGACATCGGCGAACCACCGGCCGCGCTGAAGATTGGATTCCCTGGGGAGAGATTCAGCTGATGTCCCGATGTCACAAACGTCAGGAGATCGTGGTTGAGTCCCATCCTTGAATAGATTCCCGCAGCGCCAAAATGTCCGTGATTGCGACTGGACATCACGGCAATTCCAGTAGTCTTCGCTTTTTCTATCACACGACGTGTTCCCTCGTAAGCCGGGAAATAGCCCAGACCTCCGTCGCCATCAACCATCAGGCTGACCGGTGTCTCCTTCAGGATTTCCAGCTGGGGATCGTTGTTCAGAATCCCGTCCCTCATCAGGATCGCGTAAGTGGCGATCTGTTGTGTTCCGTGGCTGAATGTGCCCCTCAGGTCGTTTCCCGCCAGGAGCTCCCCCAGTAGGTCTGCCTTCTCTTTTGGTAGGCCCACGGTCTGGGCTGCGGTGGAAACGAATTGTTCAAGGTCTGCGTGTGAGACTCGGATGAATTCCTCTGGTGGTTGGTTCACAGATTTACTCCATAGTGATCGAAATTGGAATCAAACTTTGAAACTTTCGTAGGGTTATGGCCCTTGGCCAAGCGGGCGATCACGAGGATCGCCCGTACGGAGATAACTTTAGGGATTGGGATCCTTCGGATCCGAGGGAGTAACTTCTCCTTCCCGCCATTCTGGTCGTCCTTGGCTCCAGGCGAGAAGATCTGAGAGTCCCTCCTCGAGTGTGAAGGACGGCTCGTAGCCAAGATAACATTTGGCCTTGCTGATACAAGCTCTTGAATGCCGGATGTCGCCAGGTCTAGCCTGGTCGAAAATGGGTTTGGTGTCAGCACTATTTAGCGGGTTAACAGTTTGAAGCAATTCGAGCAGGCTAACCGCGTGACCAGTTGCGATATTATAGACTTCGCCTCCTGTGATATCAGGGTGTTCCATTGCAAGTAGATTGGCCTTGACCACGTCCTTGACAAAGACGAAATCGCGAGTCTGCTCGCCATCACCAAAAATTGTTGGCACCTCTCCAGCAGCGAGGGTTTCCACGAACCTTGAAATTACACCCGAATAAGGCGAACTGGGGGCCTGGCGAGGACCATAGACACTGAAATAACGCAGTGAGACAACCGACAGATCGTACAATTTGGAGTAGATTGACGCGTAGTGTTCCTTTGCGACACTTGCAAGCCCATANGGCGAATCAGGGACGGGTAGCATCTTCTCGGTCTTTGGCAATTCGGGAGAGTTTCCATATATCGCCGCTGAGCTGGCCATAACAACTCTTTTTACCCCACATTTTGCTGCCGCCTCCAGAACATTCAGCGTTCCCGTGATGTTGATCTCGTGGTTGTCGAGTGGTTGCGATATGGACGCCGGTACAGACACCAAGCCTGCTTCGTGAAAGACGTATTCAACACCATTTAGAATACTCATTAGCGCGGGGAGAGCTTTCACATCAGCCTCAACGAATTCTACGTCTCGGATATGCTTCTAATTTCCGAGATGCCCAGATGACAGATTTCCCAGCACCTGAACCCGGTTATCACTACGAAGCGAGAGCTCCTCTGCGATGTGAGAACCTATAAACCCGCACCCACCTGTAAGAAGATAACTACCCACCGAATCTATCCCTGAATTGTGAATCCTGCACAGATGAACTCAATACAGAAACGCCCTTGCATGGCGAGTTTTGGGAAACATTCCATAGATTTTGGAATTGTGGCACCGTGACTCGAGCATGATCGAGAATCCTGGGCCCCCATCCTACAGAATGTGTAATCGTCTGTTCTCGACGCCGCTTCCCCCTTCGCTACNTCCTTCGGTGAAGCTTTCGCATTCGCTAAAGCTACGGCGGACAGACCGGGTGACTGGCGAAAGTACGGGGCGGTTCCTACCGAAACCCCATAATCTCTCCATACCTATTTCCCACACCAGCCCTCGCCGGTTTCCAGATCTCGACCAACCGTGTAGGATCTTCCGAAGGCGGCGACCTCCAGCTCAATTTGATCAGATCCAGTTACCAGGTCCTGCGGAAGTTTTGAAGAGACCTCCGGGGCCTCAGTTCCAGTGAACGGAACCACGAGACTCAGAATAGATGCAGGGGCGCTTCCGTTATAAGAATAGCGTATAGCTTTGCGTTCCGTCCGATGACCATATGACCAGGCGAACCAGCCTTCTTCCTCCGTCAGGCTCAGAGACGCACCTGCGGATGCGCAGACCAGGACATTCGCATCCTCAAAACAGGTCATCGCTCTGCCACTGCCAGCATCCATGATTACCTCTCCCGGAGCGAATTGGTAATGGAGGTCCAGAGCCCCCTGGGCATCTCCGATAGCCTCATCCAGGATGACAAAGAACAGCCGGTCGACGAACCAAATCGTCCGTCGGTGCGTAAGACCGTCGTAGGACATATTTTCGACGGACACGATATCGAATTCATGATCAGACGTCCACAACAGGTGCCTGCCATCATCCTTCGAGTCCTTCCCATCCAGGGTGAGTGTCTGATGCACACTTGTCTGTCTGTGCCAGGGTCTATCGGGTGAATTTTCTCCATAGACGTAGAACCCGGTGTCGGGCATCAACCACCGCCCGTAAGCGTAGAGCTCAAACGTCCCATTATCCGGCTGATCGTGCAGGGAGATCGCGAGTGGAGAACAGTGCAAGCCCAAATGGATCTGCTCAGGCCCCCAATCATTTCTCATCACATACATCCCCGCCTCAGGCCAGGCAAAGCTCTTCTCATTCGGTAGCACGCTTCTGTCAAGATCCGCCCGGGCGGCATACTTCGGATCACCCAACAGGTCTGTGGCCTCCTTAAGCGAAGCGTAGAGAGGCCAGGTCGTGCGATCATCCGAATCTACCAAAGGACGTGACGCGTCGCCAAACATCGGCGCCCCGAGATCTGGAGTCGCAACCCAGAAAATATAGTCGTGCATCTTTCGGACAAGGTCCCAGTACTCCTTCGACACTTCGATTCCCGCTGCAGCCATCCGATCCCGAATCTCAACAGCGTCACGCAACACACCCTGGTGGTACCCGNATGACCACTCGCGCTGAACGCCGTCGGACGTAGTCTGCTCGATCAACACATCAGTCGCACGCCTCAGGGCGACTTCTAACCAGTCCCTTGTCTCGTTGAATTCGGGGAAAGTGTGCGCGATGTTGATAAATCCTCTTTGCTCAAAAATCGCCTTGTTATGGACTCGGTTCATCGGTATCAGTTTGGTCTTCACCTGATGGTCGTACAGACTGGCCATCAGCATCCCGAGGAACTCTGGCGTGAAGGCCTCCGCTTGCACCATCGACCGGAAGGCGCTGCAGATGTTGGTAGCCCGGATCCCCGTTTGTATATCAAGCCAGACGTATCCACGCCAGTAAGTATAAACTGGGTGAATCTGCTTCCTGTCTTCCAACTTATGCTTGGAGATCCAGTCAGTTGTCAGCTCCACAAATGAAGCTGCNTACTTCTCATCTCGCGTTGCCTCATATGCAGCAGCCAGCGGNNCTGCCCAGTANAATCTGCAAACTGCCGCCACCCACTCNATATCACCCCTNGGATCCCACTCCCAATCCATCTCCGGACCGTAGTCTGCTTCNTCATAGGGACCCCATTGAAGCACATGATTCACAACTTTGNCTGCCGNCTCGAAGGACTTTGTTCCGGTCGACTGGCCAGGTTCCGGCAATGCATACTTCTTACGATAATGCTTCAGCAACGATGTAAGTGCAGCTGTCCTGTCATCACCTACTGCAGCACCTCGTACATCTCCGAGTCCTTCTCCACTCAGGTCTAACTTTCCGAGCAGATCCTCAGGCCTTAAGGACTGCAGTTCAGCATCGCGGTCAATCATCTCCTCCGCTTCCATACGCCCCTCCATTCGTGATCTTGATGTGGTCACAAGGAATTTCAGCGACAATATAGACGTGACAGCTGGGAAATTCAGAAGAGGCGGCGGTGGGGCGTAGAGGACGACCTTAGGCCAGGGACGATAGGCCACGACATAGACCTGAGGCCACTGACGAAGGAAAGTGGCGAACCCGATACCCGCAAGTAATATAGCAGTAGCCCAGTACCTGTCCACCGATTCAGCAGATATGTGTCTAAAACTGTCCTTTCCCACCGATCACTGAATCTACTTTTCCTTCACCTCCGATTTTACTGTCCACCGTCTGCGGCCCCTCCCGGCAACCGGGTCCCGGGTTACGCCGATCGGCTGTCGGACTCCCCCATTGATCCGCACATGCTTTTAATCTCAATTTAACCTTCGCGAAACCGCACGGAAACATAACTCGGATATATTGTTTGCCATCATATACAGCAGGTTTTCATTGTCGCAGTGGAGGCAATCGGGAGGAGATATGAAGCTTGTCACAGCAGTAATCCAGCCTCATAAGCTCGACGATGTGCGCGAGGCCCTCGCCGAAATTGGTGTCAAGGGGATGACGATTGGGGGGCAGATATATGCCCAGTTCATCAGCGTAGTTTTCACCTTGGCCTACAGTGGGATCATCTCACTAATCTTGCTGAAGATCATTGATGCGGTGATCGGTCTGCGGGTTAACCAGGAGGAGGAATCTTCAGTGTTCGATATCTCTTTGCATGATGAGCAGGGGTATACGATCTGAATCGTGGGACGGAATCAAACACATCTACGGCACGGGAAATTACAGCCAAGTCTTTTCCCTAGGCGGGCAAGTCCATCTGAGGTCCTAGCTGACATCCCTTAGCAACCCGGCACAATGACGTTTCCACAGAGGATCGACAGATCGTCCTGGATGCTCGTCCCCAAGACCGTGCTTACGCCACGTCAATATCCAAGCTTGCCAATAAGCCGTCTCACCCTTTCAGAAGTTTCGGAGTCACTCACCCAGAGTTCAAGGAATTTCTTGAACGCATTGGCAGCATTCTGGTTTTCACCTTTCTCCAGATATAGATTTCCGAGATTATAGTACGGCTCGGGGGATTGGGAGTTCAATTCAATTGCCCGCTCGTAAATTACCACAGCAGAATCTCGCTTACCTAAGACCTGTTGAAGTTCTGCAATCGCCACGTGGGCTTGGAAGAATCCAGGATCTAACCTCACAGCCTGTTGAAAATCCACAATTGAGCTGTCCAGCTGGCCGCTACGTCGGTAGAGACCAGCTCGGTTAAATCTAAGAACCGAAGAACCGGCCCCCTTCTCTATGGCTTTCTCGTAGGCAGCAAGTGCTTGATCAACCTTGCCCCTGCGACCCAGTGTCAATCCCAGATCGTGGTATAGCCCACCGTTATCAGGATCTAGGCTCAACGCATTTCGGAAAGCCTCTTCTGCGGTTTCTAGGTCACCCAATTTAGCTGATAGTTTACCAATATTCTGAAAGGCCGACATCGAATTGGGGTGGTACATTAGGCATCTTTGATTCGCATCCAGCGCTGCTTCGTAGTCACCCATCGCAAGGCAAGCCTGCGCCTTGAGAAAGAAAATGCGATAGTCACATACACCCCAACCGATAGAACGGTCAGCGGCAGATTTCGCATCATCCCAGCGCTCCTTGGCTTGATAAGAGGCGGCCACGAAATGCTCCCGATCTGCCATAAATGCAGCGTACGCAGGAAATATCCCTGTGAGAAGGGCTATGATTAGAAATGCAGGGAGGTACAAACGCCTGGCCCTTCCAGGCTCCGCCCTTCTCCGGTCACGAGAACTGATGCCTGAAATAATCCCTAACATCAGCCAAAACAATAGTGAAGGAGTAATGCGCTCTCTTGGAAAGCTGAATGAGGCATGCAAGGAAATGGCGAAAAGACTCATTCCTGCACCTACCATAATCAAACCTTCGACTGCATCCTTGGTTTTGAGCAACGTCTTGACCACTAAACGAATTGCGGTAAAAAACAACCATATGAAAATTATCAAACCAAAAATCCCCAATTCAGAGGCGATCATCAGATAATCGTTGTGGGGACGCAAAAATGTCCAGCCAGGTCGAATGAATTCACCAAGTGCATATTGGGGATATATCAATTCCCAATTGCCGATTCCGACTCCTCTCAGCCAGTGGTCCTGAATAAGTTCGAGAGTGTGCCTCCAGACCAAAAGACGACCACTATGTCGCCCTTCTAGAATCGACCAGGCAGCAGCCGAAGCTTTGGTCTTTGTTTCGGGGATACCAACTCCCGGAGTATCTTGCATCCCTGGTGAAGCTTGAACCATAAGAATCAAAATTGCCAAACAGCAAGCCGCAACAACGGTTTTCCGACCCACGAGATCGTCCAGATTCTTGACAAACTTCCAGGTCCCCATTCGGACATTCCACACGGCGAGTCCGGTAAAAATAGTGAGGGTACACCCTAGAGCCACCCAGGCACCCCTGGTACGAGTGTAGACCAGGAACACAAGCACCAAGGTGCAGACGACACCAAATAACACTTCCCTCTTCAGATCTCTTGTCAGCAAGAATAGCACCAGTGTAGATGGAAGCGCCATTATTAGAAACATCGCTGCGTAATTCCTATATAGAAAAGTAGCACTCGGCTGTCCACCGGTAGGTATCCACATAAATCCGATACCCAGAAACTGAAGGATTCCGATTACCGATACCACACCACTAACCACGCAGATGGTGTATGTCCACGCCTGAACACACGAGAAACTAAAGGTCCTGGAAATAGAGAAGTAAAGCACGACAAACGTAAATAGCTTAACCAATTCCATGCTTCCTTTGTACGAATTGATCGATATTGGTAGAGACATAGTTACAACCAAAGCAAGCGCAATTACGGGTAGGTCGAGAGGATTCCATCCTAGCTGAGTCTTGCTGCGCCAACACTGCAAGAACCACCCCCCAGTAACAATAATTGCACCAACCTGGGCAATTAACAGCTTTGGCCACAGGAATGGTCTAATAGATCCGGGAAAATAGAACAATGGAACAGCCACCAACAGAAAAACGCCGGAGAGTGAGACGATCCGGCGCCAAAGAAGGCTTCTTGTATCTCTAGTGTCAACTGATTGCATTAGGAACCTGTTCAAGATTCAGAGGTTAGTTAAGTCCTCTGATCCGCTCCAAGGCCATTAGCCCGTCCAGATGATTTGGTAGGAGATCAACTGCTTTCTGATACATCTCCACTGCTTCTTTCAGTCTTTCTTGTAGTTCGTAACAGACACCAGTTTGGTAATAGGCATCTGCAAAATCAGACTTGAGTCGTGTGGCTTTTTGGAACTCTACAATTGCCGCCCGGTATTTGGTCTTCGCCAGATGGATCCTCCCTACTTTGTAGGTTGAGTAGGCATCCTTGGGGTCTAGATTTGCCGCAGCTTGAAAGTGCCGGAGCGAAGTATCATATTGGTGCTGGTTGAAATAGACATTGCCTAAGAAAACGTGTTGATCGTATGTATTGGCATCCACATTCGGCGTATAACTATACTGACCCACAATCCTGCAGAATTCCTTCGTATTCCTGAGATGCAAATACGCCTTGGCCAACTGATCCAACACCTCGGTGTTTTTTTCAGCCTGCACCAAAAAGGCCTCGTATGCTGAGGCTGCATGGCCCCACCTTCTAGCCCGAAAATATGTTTCGGCAACCCTTTTATGGGCGGCTGCCTTGTCGAAAATGCTTGTCTGCAATGCATTAAGAGACGCCTTCGCTGCCCGGTAGTCTCCTTTCTCCAGATGGAGGAGAGCCATGTCCTCGAAAATTCTTTCCCTTACAAAACCCGCATTTACAGTCTTATTCATTTCCTGAGCGATTTTGTAGTGCTGCATGGCCGTACTCATCGTCTCAGCGTGCAAACTTTTCTGTCCGGAATAATAGTGATGTAACATGACCCCCGTCCTGTACATTACACTCATCAAAGCCGGCCCACAAAGAAGACATATAAACCCGAGTGTTACCGACCATCTATGCTCAAATATACGATTAGTCCACGAGCCTGACTCCATGACCGTTTCATCAACTGTCTCTGAATACATCCTTGTCACTGGAAACCAGATAAACAAATAACTAGCAATCTTCACCGCAGAAAGCACATCCACACGGGTTATCCCGTGCCCAATCAATTGCTTCGCACCAAACGTAACAGCAACAGCAATTCCCACTACTCCAGTCACAGCAATGTCCAGAAAGGTCAGTTGTCGAATCCTTAGATGTCGCCACCGGACAACTAGAAACGCACTTCCCATGACCAAACTCACCAAGGAACCAAACAAAAAGAAGAAACTGAGCCGAGGTTGTGAATTTTGGTAGGAAATTGCAGATGTCGCGGGATCAAACTGAGTGATGGCATATGCTGCAGTTAAGGCTACAACCACACTCGCAGGATACTTGAGCAGGGATTTTGATTCAGACTCGTGCTCACCATCCAAGATTTGATCTCTATAGCGAAAATATAGCCATAAAATCCCAATCTGGATAACGAACAGCCGCATACCTTCTTTCCAGGTAAGGTGGTCCATCGAGCCAAGACCCGCCAGGAAAATAACCCATGTGCCGATGTAGACGATCTTGTGCACTAGGAGATTCGATTTCATATTATCGTCACAGAATCTGGCTCCTTTCCTATGTCTTTACTCAGGCAGTACCCAGTACCCACGAGCAGCCAGAATGTAATCCTGGTGAGCGAGAAATACAGAGCATCGCAAGTTACCAAGTTCACCCAAAATCCACAAACAGACGCCAGGATACCTCGGCACAGGTTGGCCTGGTGAAACTGCCCTATTTCGAAGAAGCTATTCTCTGCGCTACTTAGGCGCCTGAAAATGACACCGAATAAAACCAGCAGTGCCGAGAAACCCGTGATTCCATTCTCCCCGATTATGCGAAGGTACATGTTGTCCGGAGTTCCGTCGTAGTCTTGGTAGCGGCTTCCCATGAACCTATAGTGTGCTGTTCCAATGCCCCACAGTGGCCTGTCTTGTATCATTCCAGACACATGCAGATAGGCAATACCGCGACGGTCGTGCTTAAATCGCATTAGCTGATCTAACGTACCGCGCNGCTCAAGAGTATCCCATACCCGTTCAAAGCTCAGGATAGACACCAAGAATACGCCAAACACAGTTCCGGCCAGTACAATATGTCGAACTGACATCCTTCTAAAGTAAATCAAACACGCCATACCCGCACTGACCCAGGCACCACGAGAAAACGTAAGAGTCAACGCACTCGCCAATAGAAGCACTCCACACCAGGAGAAGAACCTGGTCCACCCTTTCCAGTTGTTCGCTATCGCAATTCCCACCGGCAGGCAGAGCAATAGATAGGTACCCAGGAATACTGGATGACCTACTGTGCTTCTTATACGGACACCAAACAGTGATGCATCATGTGCAAATTGTGCATATAGGATATTCTCCTGCCGGAACAGATACCCCCAGATGGGATTAACTCCAAACACGAACTCATAGATCCCATATCCCGCTACACATACAGAAACAACGAATAGAAACTCTAGAAATCTCGCTAAAGGATAACCCCGCTCGAGCCCACAAAATGCAACCAATCCCACCAGTCCGCCCGTCCAAAAATAGTATATCTCCCTCGAAATCCCAAGACTAGGAACTTCTGACCCGACGGCACCAAGTAGATTTAGAATCAGCAAAGCGACCAGTGGTAGAATCAGCGAACCTTGCAGTATACCTCCACGACACCAAACCAATAGGACCAAGATTCCGGAGATGACTAAGGAGGGTAGCCACCTCAAGTTGTTAATTAAGAATCCTCCGTGACCATAGGATTGAATGTAGCGGTGGGGAACCATCGAGACAAAAAAGAAGAGGAGGCATATCCCTCCCCAGATCCACAGGCCGGAAGCCCCTCCCTTTTGTAAATAGATACCTTTAACCCTCGTCATTTCCTACCGACGTTCCCTCCCGAGCCACAAGACGACCTGCCTTGATTTCTCTATAATCTTTTATTTTGTCGCCAATCTTCCCAACAATTGTGTCCATTAGTGGCAAACTCTCTTCAGGATACCCTCTAATAAAATGTTTGGGCCACGGATAGGACAACCCGTGTTCATAATTAAAAAGCTTGTCCAGTGTTGAAAAAATGAGTGCCGGATTTCCCGATACACAATGAATGTCTGGCACATCCGACCGGACAACGCTACCTGCGCCAACAAAGGCCCCAAGTCCAATAGTGATTCCTGGCAGCAAAATGGAACCGGTTGCGATTACAACCATGTCCTTCAACCGGACAGCTTCTCTGATATTTGAGGGAGGTAATGGATCATTCGTAAACTGCACCCGTGGGAATAGCCACACGAAATGGCCGATTTGAGTACTCTCTGAAACGTGAACCTCGGAATGTAGCCGAACATAGTTGCCAATTGTGCAAGGCCCCTGTATCTCAGAACGACTTCCAACCTGTAAATAGGAACCAGCCTTGCAGTTCTCTCTTACTAAGACGGCATGCCCTGTTACCAGATGGGGTCCGAATTCGGAACCTTCGTAGAAAATGCTATGACTTCGAATGTGTGAATCTGGGCCAATAGTTAGTGGTCTTCCCTCCGCTAAAGGAGTTGGTGTGCCTATTACGCAATGGCTATCTATTCTCGTATTGTCCTCAATTACAACATTATCGTGAACAATTGTGAAAGGTCCAATACTAACATTTTTCCCTATCCTCGCCCGACTGGAAACAGGTAGATTCGACAATCTTTAGGATCTCCTAATCTTCTTGAATCGGTCACCGTGCTGTTTTGAGTCCACCAACTTGATCCTCACCGGAATCTTGTAAGCCTGCAAACGCTCCCGGCAAAATCTCTTTAACCGTAGGGCAAAACTTTTCCTGTCTTCTTGTTTACTAATACGGACCCTGGCCGATACAACTTGCCCCATGATGGGATTCTGTTCTGAGTAGACGACGACCTCGGCTACATTGTCCATTCCCTGAATAACACTCTCAACCTCAGCAGGATAGACCTTCTCCCCACCCACATTTATCACTTCCGAATCTCTCCCTAGGAACCTGAGATAATCCCCGTTTACTTCCACAACATCTCCGGTAACGAACCATTCATCTTCAGAAAACGGACTTGGTGCATTGAGGTATCCGAGCATTGCAGAATGGGCTTTAATTTGAAGGATATCGTCTACGACACGGGTTTCGAAACCTTCTCCACCTATCTTCACCCAAAGCGAATCAGAGCTCATCGACTTTGACCTAAGAATGCCCAACTCTGAAAGACCATATGTCTGGCGTAGGTCCATTTCGGGAAACAATTCATGGAAACGCTTCAATGTACTTTCCGGCATGGGTTCAGTCCCATAGGTGACGATTTTCAAACTGCTTAAGTCGTGATGGTGATACGCTTCGCTCAGCAAGATAAGGTTGATAAACGTTGGAGAAGTCGGTAGCAATTCGACCTTGTAATCTTCAACTATTCTCAGAACGTAATCGGGATCGCGGTTCTGCAAAGTAATCATGCAACCCGCGTTTGATAAGCTGTACAGCATAGTATTGATACCACCTATGTGGTCGTACAATAAAAAAGTCACTGTTCTGAGGCTTCGTCTAGGCATCTGGAATTTAGGCAACAACCTTGAAAAGTCATGTACTGCGGCCTTGCTTTTTCCAGTAGATCCTGATGAAAACAGAACGAAACCAGACTGACGTTGTTCTCTCAAATCCCGGTAGATGTCGTGATTTGCTATTCTAGTGAATCTTCGAATTGCCACGTTGTCATCCGCCGCAATCTGAAACGTGACCTCACCTTGAGCAACTTCAATGAACTCAGATTTCTTGGCCTGAACTGAACTAGTGAGCGGGACAAGGATACAGCTTCTATCAACAAGAGCAAGAAATAGCGCAACCGAATTGGGAGAAAAATCCGCTTCCAATATGACTACTGTCCCTGGGGTAACTCCTTCAGAGGCTATGAAATTTTTCCAATGCTCAACCCGTCTAAGAAGCCAATCATATTTGTATGTTTGGTCCTCCCAGACGATGGCGTCTTTGTGTCGATTATTTCGGAACACTTCCATTAGGAATTCGATAGCCACCTCAAACTCCCCCTAGGAATACAACCTGTCCAGTAATGAAGTCGCTTTCGGGTCGAATGAAAAAATCGACAACATTTGAAATGTCTCGAAATTCTGTATAGCGCGGAATCGCTTGCCTGTTAACCAAGTCCTGCAATTTCTCATCCGGGACAGACCGGATCAAATCGGTTTTGACGGGCGAAGGGCCAACAGCATTTACTGTAATCCCGAATCCCGCAAGCTCACGCGCTAGAATCTGAGTCAAGTTCAAAACCGCGGCCTTCGATGAGGCATAGGCCGCTTCACCTTCAAGCCTTAAGGGTGTTGCCACTGTACCAAAATTCACGACTCTTCCAAATCGTCGCTTCTGCATCAATTTGGCCGCTTCCCGCGTCATCAGATATGTACCAGCGACATTTGTATTCAAAACTTTCAACACAGTTTTCATTGGCGTCAACAAAATATGGTTCATTGATGCCATACCAGCATTGTTAATGAGGACATCGAGACGACCGTACGCTCTACGGATTTCGGCCATCATGTTCTTCACCTTGGATTCATCTGTAATATCCACACAGAAATGCTGATATGATTCGAATTCGAAATCTATCGGACTTCGGCTGCAACCAACGACCTGAAAACCTCTGCCGAGGTAGTATTCCGTCAGATACCTTCCAATTCCCTTTCTCGTTCCTGTAATTAGAACAATCTGTTTGTCGTTCATCAATTTGTATTATGGGTTTAGGTTATCTCTTCGAAAGACAATATGGTCATTGAGAGAAGATTCAAGAGATCACGAATAAGTACTCATCAATTCGCTATTCCCGTCTCCCGAAGCAGCATAAGGATGTACTGAACGAGCGTTCCAATAGTCCGGAAGGGACTGCTCTTCTGTGACATTGCTCGCTCGTCCGCTAAAGACAGACCAACGTCAAGTTCGTCCTCAATTTGTTGCTCAACTGCAACTATAAGATTAACGAGTCCTAGGGAATCGAGTATACTGGATTTACCAAAAAGGATTGTGTCAACAGAAGTCCCCACCTGCCGGCCTTTAGGTAGATCATTGTTGATTTCTTCGATTGCACTATACACGATATCGATCACCATCTGTTCAGTCGATGTTTGCTCACTTTTGTCACTCATCTTACTGATCTCCTCGCTTATACTCAATCGCTTCTTTTGCGCCGCCTTTCTTCAAAGAACGTTGCGCACCTTCTAGGACCCGTACCACACTCAGGCCTTCAGGCCCGCCACTCTTTGGCAAGGCATCTCTGAGGATGCAGTCAAGGAAGTGCTTGCACCCCATGGTGAGAGGTTCATGGCTGTCGAGAAAAGGTGTGTAAATATCGCCGTAGCGATATGAAAGCTGAAACTCACCAAAGGTATCGTAATGTTTTGGGCCCTCAACTCCTTTGTCATAGACTTTTAATTTCTCCAATGGCTCGACATCGTCATACACTAGCATTTTTCGATTTCCTACGAAGGTGGCCTGACGTGTCTTTCGTGGATCAAGCCAACTGACTTGGATATAGGCAATCAGATTCCCAGGATAGTAAAGTGTGAGCATTGCCACATCTTCAATATCTGGTAGGATGTTTGCATTCCCATTTGCCGAAACAGCTTCCGGGCTATGTCCCAAGGTAAAATTCAAAATTGATATGTCGTGAGGGGCCAAATCCCAGATCACGTTGATATCCTTCTGAAAAAGTCCCAGGTTCAGCCGGCTCATGCTCACATAGTAGATTTCTCCCAGATCACCATTTACGATCATTTCCCTAATCTTATTTACAGCCGGCGTATACTCAAAGGTATGATCAACCAGGAGAACCCGCCCCCTGGATTCCGCCAACTGAACCAACTCTTCCGCCTGCCCAACATCCGACGTAAGGGGCTTCTCGACCATCACGTGTTTGTCGTGCAAAAGAGCGTCTTTTGCCATCTCATAATGCCAGCGAACAGGTGTGGCAACGCAGATTGCGTCTACATCCGTTCCTCTGGTCGCCTCTTGGTAGTTATCACTAACGCTCACATGAGGATAAAGGTCTCGGATGTGATCAAGACGACTCCTGTCAACATCGCAGACTAGTGACACTTCCACATCTTTAAGTTGACTGAAGTTTCGAATCAGGTTGGGCCCCCAATATCCTGCGCCAATCACTGCTACACGAACTTTGCCGTGGCCACCCATCGCACATCCTCCCATTCTTCATAAGAAACAGCTCAAAGTAATCAGGTGCATTTCATCTATTTTAATAATGGTACAAAAGAATTCTGCTGTGAATATGGGATACCTATTTCTACATATTCTCGTACCCACAAGGTTATGCTCGTAAATCAATTCAAGATCCTGAAATCGAACCGTAGTTGTCTCGCTACAAAACAGGCTCATCGTATACTGTCTATCGAGCGCCGCGTCCTGATAGAACAGTAGGAATTGTCTTAAGCAAGATCTTGAAGTCTAGCCATAGTGACCAGTGCTTGAGGTAGTACAGGTCAAGTTTCACCATCTCCTCAAATGGTAAATCAGCCCTGCCGTTAACTTGCCACAAACCAGTAATGCCGGGCTTTCCCTTCAGACGTTCCAGGTGCAATGTATTGTAACTCTCGACCTCATAGGGAATCGGTGGGCGAGGACCAACCAGGCTCATCTCCCCTCTAATGACGTTAATGATCTGTGGCAATTCATCAAGGCTGAACCGGCGCATAAACTTTCCAATCCAGGTGATGCGACTCCAGTTTACTATCTTTCCTGTATTTTCATTGTTCTGAATCATAGCCCTATACTGAATTTCCCTTTCATCACGGGCATCTTGATCAGAAATGACTTGCATTGTTCGAAATTTGTAGAAGGGAAACCCTTTCCCATTTTCTCCCAACCTAGTCTGCACAAAGAAAGCGGATCCTCGGGAGGTCAATTTCGTCAGCACAAACAACAATGTCAGAAGCGGTGACAATATAGCTAGACCAACAGTTGCGCAGACCACGTCCAGACCCCTTTTCAGGAACCGATCCCAATGTCCCAAGTAGTTATCATCAAGATCCAAAACCGGCACACCATCAAGAACTCCAACCTGTACCTCGCTGCTAATCACTTCGAACAAGTCTGGTAGAATGCGGAATTTTAGATGCTCGCTGTAACAACGACCAACTATGTCTCGCACGGCTTTGTGAGAGGAATTTGGCAATGCCACAATCACTTCATCAGTACCAACAAACTGTGCGTGTTCTCTCAGGTCCATAGTACCGCCCATTACAGGAAGCCCCCGTATGCGTTTTCCATGGAGTTCTGGGTTGTCATCCACAAAGCCTGCGGGTTCGTAAGCCAACCAGTAATGCGTCCGCAAACGGTCCACAATCTGCTGTCCTGCCGGACCCGCTCCCACAATCAATACCTTGCGGATTCCATAACCACGCCTAAGGAAATAGCGATGTGATGCATTCACCACAATACGGTTCCCGGTCAACGCTACCGTGGATAGGATAGATCCTATAATAACTACCAGTCTGGAGTACTCAAATCCAAGGTAAGTTATCTCTTGATATCCGCGATGTAGAAATATCATCACGATTGCCAGTACTGCAGCCAGAGAGACGGACCGCATGACAATCCAGAAGTCATCCAGAATCTCTAAAGAGCGGGTGATTCTGTAGGCCCCGCAATAAAGCAAAGCTAATATCGACGCCATATTCCACAAAACCAGCAAATGCTTGTACGGCTGTTGCGGTATCTGCTTGGCAGGATGCGACAATATCCGGGGATAATTCGGATTAAATCCATGAATCTGAATGCTGCCTAACTGCATCGGGCCCTCGGAAGGAGCGAAAAAAGAAACCCTTGCTTTTCGAACCATCCGGGCATGAATCGAGACCTCCAGCTGCCCGTTTGAGTGAAACGCCTTAGGCGAAACTGGTACGATTGCCCCCGAGTCATCGGAAAGGGCTACTTCAACTGAACCTGAGATATCGTCAGAAACTGCCCATATGATACGATCAATGAGGCAAGAAGATCCCAGGTCGATTTCGACACCAACTTTCTGGCCGGCCGGTATCGTCAAAAGTTGTTGATTATCCTGAGTGAACAGTCCGTCTTCAAATTTCCACCACTCAGCCTCATTCTTTTCTTCATTTAGCTCACGGATCTTCCCCAGATCTCGAATTCCCCCAAACGACCTATCGTCTCGGATAAGATCGACTATTTCATGCTTGGCCTCTTCAAACAAGGCAGTTCGACATCGGATCCAGAATGCCGCCAGACCTGACAGGTTGATCATACACAAGTCCAGGACCAGCAACAGAATCAAGAGACCAATGTGGAGGTTTCTGTAGGACATAATATGCAAGACACAATATTCAGGTGTATATCCGTTGTCCCGAAAATGAATAAAAAATCAGATGAGACAACGCAATCCGCTCGTCTTCAGAACGACGGACCTGAAGACAGAAAAGAGGAAACACCGTCTCACCCATACGCGATCAGTTGTCTAGTTGTCAGACACAAAACCGCAAAACACAAGGGATCCGCGCTTTAGCCAAGAATAAACCTGAAGGTCCGAGATTTACCGACCCTTCTTCCGTGCCTTCCCAGAGAATCAGGTTGAAGCTACTGATATGTGATCACCACCCAAGATTCCGGTGGTAGTAGGGGCCGCTATTCATTGACCGCACTAATTATTTCATTTACAACGAACTCCACGAGGCGCCCGCTTCTTTCCTGCAAATTCCCAGACTGTCTTATAAAATCGGGTTTTTTTCGTCTCTGGAACTTGATGCTCATCACATCGCTGACCGACTGCACAAGTCGCATCCGTCCTTGCCCGACCAATACGCTGTCTATCGCACCCAGATGGCCCATGAAAACACTGTATACTGGTACCCCGAGAAGGGCGGCCTCTCGGTTCATTGTTCCTCCGCCACCCACAACAAGGTCCGATTGCCAAATCAAGTTTAGACCGTCCACAGCGTGATCCAAAATACAAAAATTGGGAACGCTTTTTAGTTTTTTTCGATATTCATCGCCCTGTTTTTCAGTCCTGGGTACAACCACGCCCAGGACTTGCTCTTCACCGGCGATTCGGTCTAAGACTTCTGCAAAAATGGCTTCACTTTCAGGATTATGGTAATGTGCAGCAGTTGCAGGTGGACGGAGGGTTGCCAGAATCTGTTCAGACCCAACGTGCAGATCCTTCAATATTGATAACTCAGGTCTGAAATCGCCAAGGTACACTTCTTCCTTAAGACCGGGATATTTTTTCACTTTACCGGAGGGAAGCCCACGAGAGGCCAGCATCTCGTCAGGAAGGAGATCTGGAAGCAGAATCTTGTCCGATAGACGATGAAATATCCCGGTCGACACAAACTCGTAATCGTACATCGAAACGCAGGGGATTTTCAACAACGATGCAGCAAGAACCTGTGCTCTAGAACCGTGACTTACGGCTACTTTTATCTCCCGACGCCGTGCCCAGAAGGCTAGGGCCATAACCCTGGCGGAAAGCCCCAGGACTTTCATTCCCCTGTTCTTCCCGGGATGACGGCCTACCGGAGTATAGTCAAATCTGCATTGATCGAGAAGGTCTCGAGTATATCCATAGTCGCGAACAGTTATCGAGACTTCATGGCCTCTTCTTACTAATTCACCAATTAGAGGTTTGAAAAATGGAACGTGCGGCGCATTGTCCAGATCGATCCAAATCGAATTCATATGTACTCGCTCAGACTCTTCTTCCGATGAAGACTTGATGCCATATTTCGAAACTTAGGAGCGCGAATATCTGACGTTGAAAGTTCATCTTTCCAGATAGGTGTTTTTGAAGCATCGCCTCAACTTCTGCATCACGAAAGTAGTGGCTACACGCTGAATCCGCATCTAACAAGGTTTCCCTAACATACCCCCATAATTCTCCTTGTAACCACTGGTCCATTGGTGTAGCGAAGCCCTTTTTCCTTCGCCTTACAATCTGCCGTGGCAACAATGAAGACATAGCCTTCTTGTGGATATATTTCCCCGTCATGCCTTTCAGTTTTAGATTAGAAGGGATCGTCTCAACAAATTGCAGGAAGTCGATATCAAGAAAGGGAACGCGAACCTCGAGTGAGTGAGCCATTGAGAGCTTGTCACAGTAAAGCAGCAAATCATCCGGAAGCCATACACGTGTGTCAATATATAGCATTTGTGAAAGTGAATCTAAATGCGCAACCATTTCCTGCAGGGAAGCGATCGCACTTGAGGGTTTATGGGTCTCCATTTGAGCTGCCGTTTCCGCGTTGTATAACCTCNGACGGGCTTTCTCAGAGAAAACAGCGTAGATTTCAGTGAAACGCTCAATAGGCTTCTCAATTCCAAGTGACCTAGCTGCCCTAGATACGTGCTCCGAGCGCATAGGCATCTGCTGCCCAAATCGTGATAGGAATTTTTGCAGTGCTTCCGGAAATCGGCGGAAATATGTTCCAAGTTTTTCGCCTCGATACCTGTTGTACCCCGCAAAAGGTTCGTCGGCTCCCTGACCACTGAGAACAACCTTGACAGAATCGGCCGCCAATTTAGACACATAGAAGAAGGGCAAAATCGATGTTGTACTCAAGGGCTCTTCGAGATGCCACATAACTTCCGGCAGGAATTCACGGTACTCAACCGAATCGATCAGCACTTCGTGGTGCTCTGCCCCAAAAAGACTTGCGGTTTCTCTGGCTTCCTTGAGCTCATTTGCATTACTCCTATCTGGAAAGCCAACAGTAAACGTTGGTACCGCACGGGTCGCGTGTTTACTCATTGAAGCCAACACAGCTCCCGAATCCATCCCGCCGCTGAGCATCAATCCAACCGGTACGTCACTGACCATCTGCCGCCGGACTGCCTGATCGAAAAGCTCAGTGAGCTGTGTCGATATCCTGTTTTCGTCTTGGTAGTTGATGATTTGGGGTATATGATTCCAGTATCGATCAATCCGTAGCTGCTTTTTCAGGATCAGTCGTGTTCCAGGGGGAAGCTTGAAGATGCCCTTGAGTAACGTCTGGGGAGAAGGGACATATCGATAGGTGAGGAATGAGTCAAGAGAGTGAATATTAAGTTCTCTTGGAATCTCGGGATGGAAGGCGATCGCCTTAAGTTCTGACGCAAACAGAAACTTCTTCTCGTCGCAGTAGTAATATAGAGGTTTTACGCCCAGATGATCTCGTGCCNTAAACAGGGTTTCACGGTAGTCGTCCCAGATGCAGAAAGCGAATATGCCATTTAGACGATTGACGCAATCTACCCCCCAGGCTTCGTAGGACTTCAAAACCACTTCCGTATCAGAATTCGTTGCAAATCCATGCCCCAACTGTATCAATTCAAAGCGTAGTTCCTTGTAATTGTACAGTTCCCCATTGTAGACGATCCAAATGTTTTGATCTAGATTGCTCATGGGCTGGTGGCCACCCTCAACATCGATAATACTGAGGCGACGATGTCCCAGACCAATGTTTCCGTTTAGGTACAATCCCGCGTCGTCGGGACCACGGTGAGCCAGGAGGTCACGCATGTTTCTTAGATCTTCAGGCTCAACTGGTGCACCATTCCGATTCCAAATGCCCGCTATTCCACACATATTGGGTCATGACACTTTCAAAACAGCCTCGTAGACTGCTAAAACTCGTTTAGCCACATTTCCTATCTCCAGGTGTGCGATATGCTCCCGACCATTACTTCTTTCCCCAGTAACGAGGACACAGTTCAGCTTGTCTGCAATATCATCAGGATTACGATAGGCACGATAGCAGTGAGCTGCATTCCCAATAACCTCCCATGCATCTCCAGCGTCAACTGAGACGATTGGCAGGTTACAGGCCATGGCCTCCTTAACCACATTTGGAGATCCTTCCCAATCTGAAGTCATCACCATAGCGTCACAAGCATTCATGAATACCGGAACCATGCCTTGGGGTTTATGATACAGAAGCACCAATTCTACCTCGGGGTGTTTGACCTTAAGCAGGTCCAAGGCCTTCTCTGCCAAATCAAATCTCTTGCGACGCTCATACGACGTACTTGGAAATAATACATATCGTCGATCACTTCTAAGCCCACAGGCCTTCTGAGCTTCACCTTTGGAGATAGGCTTGAACAACTCGAGATCAACCCCATTTGGAATCACAACTGCCTTCTTTTGATCCCTAGGCGACCTGATAAAATACTTCATCTGTCTGGTCTTGACGACTATTCCATTGGCGGATTTCGAAACCCATTGGCCAGCACGCATGATTGCTCTGCTCGCGTAAGTTAAGCCTCCCTTACCATCTGGTGTTCCCAGAAGGTCATCCCCGCAGAAGGACACCAGTACTGGGAATCGTTTCTGCATACAAGCAACAATCCCACTCAGACCATAGTGCGCGTGTACCAAGTCGTAATTGGTTGTCCTGACCAATCGCCGCAAACGAAGAATCGCCAGAATGTAGTTCAAACGATTTCTGCGACCGTCGATTTGAAACACCTTGACATCGTGCCCAATCGAGATGATCGAATCAATCTGAGATTTCACAAAAGCGCCATAGGCCGGCTGATCGGGAGTTGGATACATGTTGGTCACCATACAAATCTTCACGGTCGCATCCCTTTGCCCTCCACAAATATCCTGCCCCAGTGCTCAAAACTCAGTAGTGCGAAAATGATGTGCCCATGCTCGGCAAATCCAGCCTCGTGAGTTTGGAGAAGATTTTCCACTGCACTTGACCGGAGATATCGTCTTGAAATCGCACTGGAATCCAGTAGAATCTCTCTGGTAGCATCTACCAGGGACCCTCTAAACCAACTCTGCACAGGCATTCCAAATCCCTGTTTCCGACGTTTACAGATCTCGCGCGGTAGAACTCTCGACGCCAGTTTTCTTAGCAAGAATTTGGTGGTGAAGCCACGTAATTTCAGTCTGCTTGGCACCCGCGACGCGAAAGTCACGAACTCCTCATCAAGAAATGGAACTCTCACTTCCAGCGATGAGGCCATACTCATCTTGTCGACCTTCATCAACATATCATTTGGCAGGTAAGATTCCATATCGAATGCCGTGAGGCGATCAACGTAATCCGACTGCTGGTGTTTGCTGCAGATTTCCAATAAAGGATCTGACGGTTCATTACTAATGAGCGCATTCTTGAAATCTGCAGAATAGATCTCCTCTCGAATTCCAGGTGAACAAAGTGACCCTTTGTTCCTGTATCTTGATACAAAATCGAGTTCTGCATTAGACAGTACGTTGGCAAGCCGACGGACGCGTCGGTTTCCTTTGCTGAGGCGAGTTGTATTTACAAGAAATTTGCGTAATGTACCGGGCAAGCCTCTGAAAACCCTCGAAAACCTCTCACCCTGGTACCGTGTATAACCCGCAAACAGTTCATCGCCGCCATCACCAGACAGGGCAACCGTAACCTGCTTCCTGGTCATCTGACTTACGTAGTAAGTAGGAACGATGGAACTGTCGCCGAATGGTTCATCCATGTGCCAGACCAGGTTTGGCAAGATCGCAAGTGCATCCGTGGTCACATTGAATTCATGATGTTCCACACCGAGATGCTGAGCTACGATCCTTGCGAACCTGGTTTCACTGGAAGGTTCATCGTCAAACCCGATCGAGAACGTCTGCACGGATTGATTTGTATTCTGAGCCATCGCCCAGACTATCAGACTTGAGTCGATTCCCCCACTCAAGAATGCCCCTAAGGGGACGTCACTAACCATCTGCCGTGAAACAGCGGCACGGAAGGTCCCTTGAAGCTCGTCAACCCAATCCTCCTCGGTCTTTTTAGATTGGTCGGGTTTCGGCTCATATCTCCAGTATCTAGCAACCTGAATACTACCATTCTCCCACGTCAAACTGTGTCCAGGGGGTAATTTCTGAATTCTTTGAAATATTGTGTCTGGAGCACTGATATATCCATAGGTGAAGTAGCTGTCCAACGCACTGAAACTGAGACTTCGGTCCAGGTCCTGATCCAATAGCAACGCCTTTAGCTCCGAGCCGAATAGCAGACCGGAACTATCAGTGGAATAATAGAGTGGCTTTATTCCAGTTCGATCTCGAGCCAGAAACAAACGTCTCTTCCTTTGATCCCAAATGCAGAACGCGAACATCCCTCTTAATCTCTCAACACATCTTCTCCCCCAAGCCTGATAGGCCTTCAAGACAACTTCCGTATCAGTAAGAGATCGAAACGAGTGACCCATTCCTTTTAGCTGGCAACGTAGTTCCTTATAGTTGTATACTTCCCCATTGTAGACGATGCAAATCTCATTAGTCTCGTTTGCAAGGGGTTGGTGTCCCGCATCCGAAAGATCTATAACGCTAAGTCTACGGTGCCCAAGGGCAACCTGCACGTCCTCTGCTCGGTAGACCCTAAAGCCTTCGTCATCAGGCCCACGATGTGCCTGTGTATCATTCATTTGCTGGATCAGCGTCTCGTACGTCCCGTCTTGTTGCCAAACCAACTTCCCACAGATTCCACACATCAATCACCTCACCCCATATCCACGCCAGCCAAGGCCACCAGTACTCGAAGTAGTCACTTGATTGTAGCCATCTTGCTCAAACCACCCGCGGAGCTCTTTCTCCTTGTGCCCATGAATAATCGGAGCTGAAAGTTCATCGAAGAAATCTGCGTATAGTGCCCGGAAAGGATAGTCAGCGTACCTCTTAAATTTCATATACCCGGTCAGCATTTTGAAATCAGACCAGCGCACCAACCTGTGAGGAGTTACAAAACAAATCCACACGCCAATAGCCAGAATAAGACACAGAATTCGCAGGGTCGAAAATGGAATCCGTGTGCTAAACTGTCGAATTTGCTCGTAAACCCAGTGTTTGGTGTCCGAATACACCCAAATGAATAGGGGCGAGCCCTTTTTAGGCAATGACGCAAGCGACCGAAATCCCTTTAGCGGAACAGGCAAGTGATGAAGAACGCCAAACGAATAAACAAAATCGAACATTTCACTTCGAAGAGGCGGTCGTGAAAGATCTGCCTGTATCACATGCGCATTGGGCAAATCTACTGTGTTTCGGTAGGCAGCCTCCACAGCGTTACTCAAATCCATAGCAACTAACTCTGCACCAAGCTGGGTAGCAACGCGCGTATGACGTCCCATCCCACAACCCGCATCCAGTCCGGTTTTCCCCTGGAAAAAATCCTTTTTAACGGGTGAAGGCAGATAGCTGAGAAAATCCTGATGCCATTGCTCGTAGACCTCATCGAATACGTTCCACTGGTACCCGAAGCTCTGCATCGTTCTGAACACCTTATTCGTGTCTGATCCGTCTGTCCCATCTGGAGTCGAATTATCTTGGGGAAAGCTATGCTCCCTGAACCACGCCTGATGGGTTTGAGCCAATTCTGCCCTTAGATCGTGTGGCAACAGCCTTGGTATTCCGCCAATGACGGGGAAACGAGTCCTGCAAGAGTTACATAAAATCGCCCCATCAATCACGCGATCCCCATCGCTCAGAAACCGCTGAACACTAAGGGCCTCCCCACCATGGCATTCCGGACAAATTAGAAAATCAAGTAATCGCTCTTGCAATGCCGCTCCTTTTTTTCATATCCACATAGAGTTCCTCAAATTGCGGAATGATCCGATCTAAACTGAAACGCGATCGAATACTATCTCGTCCGGCACGCCCCATACCTTCACTGATTTCAGAGTTCGACAAAAGGGTTCCGATTCGATCCGCAAGAATATCCGGTCGTTTGGGAGGAACCAGGAATCCAGATACTCCCTCCTCAACCAACTCGGATACACCTCCAACTCGTGTAGAAACAACTGGTTTCGATAGAGCCATGGCTTCCATGAGGGCGTTGGGAAAGCTCTCCGATATCGAGCAAAGCACAACGACATCCATTCCGGCAATTGCCGAAAGCACGTCCTCCCTATGGCCGGCGAATCTGACCATATCCGAGATCCCCAGAGCCGTTGCGAGCTCCTTTAACTCCACGAGGTATCTCAGATCGCCGCTACCGACGATCAGGAATACAAGATCCGTGACTTCCGTTGATAGAAGCTTCGCAGCCCTCAGGAAGGTCTCCAGATCTTTGTCGCGATCCAGACGTCCAACAATCCCAATTACACGTGTCTCAGGTCTGATGCACAGCTCGTGCTTAACTGCTTTCCCCTGGCAGCTCCCCCCTTTCCCCGTTATGCCAATTCCCAACGCATTGTAGATTACCCGGAACTTTCTTTCAGGCATCCCTATTTTGACCAAATGACACTTCAGCGCGTTTGAATTCACGAGAATTACATCAGAGAAAGGCGACGAAAGTACCATTAGACCTCGCTTTAGAAGTCTGGTCGCCGGACCCCAGTAAAGGGTATTCAGATCCATACCCCGTTCGGATGTCACGAGTACGGGACCCCCAAGAAGCACACGTGCAAGTCGTGCGTACTGGTTAGCAATAAACAACCAGGAATGCAAGAGATGAGGACGGAAAGATAGGATTTGGTAAACCAACCTGCGAAATGCAGCGAAGTCCAATGCCTTTCGGCGGCCCAGTTCAACTATGTCTGGGTAGATCTTGCTACTCCAGCAGCCTGACCCATCTATTTGATCCAGAACCACCACTTTGGCATCGAACCTGGTAGGATCCAGACCGTTGAGCAAGGTCTGAAATTGTCTCTGTGCGCCACCCGTGCCAAGATTGGGAATCAGGTATAGAACTCGAATTCTATCAGTCGGGGTTCTGTCGGAATTCACGGCCCTCTCCATCCACAAGAATGCAATAGGAAAATGGAGTGCTTCACCTACTTGGTGAACCCCAAATGTAGAGCTCGCTTGCAGCAAACTCAGTAATTCCAGGAGTATCGGCACGATAGAGATGAATAACGAGTTTACGACACGTCGGTGCCTGCCCGAACACAGAGAGGATTTGCAGCTTGCCAACTTCCTGGGCACCTTTATTCATATAGGTTCCAAGAGTCATCTTTTCACCATCAGGTTGCACAGTTTCAACGGTCATACGGCCTACCCGAACGTTGGGGTAAGGATGTGGCGACGCAACGATNACGGCTTCGAGATCGACTGGCCTCTCGAATTCTACCAGAATCCGGCCAGTTGGGACCCTACGCCATATCACCGATTCCCAGTTGTAGTTCGCGCTACCCGAAGTTAGGCCGTCTGTGAGCTCGGATTCTACAGTGCCTGCATGCGACTGGTTGTGTAAGATAGGCATAGGGGCAAGTACTTGAACCCTGGCGAGATCATCCCCGCCGAAACCTGAATTTCCAGTCACACATTTGGCCTGGTCTGGCAGCGCGTGATGGAGTAGCCGAACCACCGGCTGGTCTTCCTTCTGCAGATAGGAAACCGTAAATGATGCAGCACGAACTACAACCTGCATGTGGTATTCTTCGCTCTCCTCGTGATAATCAGGAATGCGCTCATAGCCCGGGAAGAACCCGATACGGTAACGCTCTTCGATTCGTTCCCCAATCTGGAACCCAGCGGAGTCGCGTCCCAATGAGAGCCCAAGCGGAAAGACAGCCAATACCCGACCATAGATCGAACGAAGATCGATCTGCACCTTAAGGGATCTGTCAACAATATCGGTGACTTGCCAGGCGCAAACTACAAGAAGGGAATCGCCTCTCGTAACTTGAATCTTTTCGTTTTCACTACCGTCTTTCGCAGACGCCGAATTGGTAAGGACCTCCAAACGGCTTTCGATTAAGCGCAAACCGACAATACCGGACTCGAAGGGACCTGCGACAGCATTATTAGATATAGCCGCGAACGACAAAAAAAGTGTCGTCAGCAGTAGCAACACGCTTCTTCCCGCCCAATTTTGCATAACCTAGAGTCCTACCGAAGGCACTATTCAGTTGCTTGCCAAAATGTGAGTTCGAGATTCATCTTGACTGCGACCGCCAGACTGCAACACCAACCCTGCAAATAGCCAATAGGCGATCATTAACGTAGGACGTTCTAGATAGGTATCGAAGATCGTCATACAAGACAGGCAAAGAGTTGTCAGATAGACCGTCAAGCCCATTCGAGCAAATAAATCATCAACATTTCTGGCCGAAATCTCCACGGTAGTACGCAGCAAATTCCAGACGAATGTACCGAACAACAATAAGCCAACTATGCCAAATTCCACAAACAAGGAAATTAAACTGGAGAATGGTTGGGAGAGAGTGCCACTACGCCACTTCGCCACCTTTGCGAATTCCTCTTGGTAAAGATCCGAAAAATAGGAACGGGCGACCAGACCTGTGTAAGCGGGCAGAATTCTGGATATGACGTCAGCTTGTGATGGTGATTTGTACATGGTATCATAGGCTCTAAGATTGGCCGCCCGGGAACCTACTGTACCAGGGCCTGTACCGGTCAGCAAAGTGTCAAACTGTCGTGGTATGGCACCAAGTGCACGTTGCAGAAAAACATACTTGTGGTTTACCGGTTGTTGCCCTGGTCCAGTTTTACCCTTTACCCAGGTAGCCATATAGTTAGATCCGTACAGATAGTGAACTACGGTCCAAGTTCCCACAATACTACTGAACGCAAGGAACACACCAACAACTATCGTCCACTTCAACCTGATCCATCGGTGTAGTGTAACAAAAAAAGTGGGCAACCCCAAACCGACTCCAACCGCCAGAACTAAGCTGCAAAGGACCACTTTGGATCCTGTCAGGAAAAGAGTGAGGCACAAAAGAAGAAGAAGAAGAGAAGACTTGTTACCTGGAATTCCCCACACTGGCACAGTGTAACGATTAAAAAGCCGTCTCCTCAACCACGGCGATAGCAAATATAATATGCCGATTGCAGTAAGGAATGGCAGTGACATATAGGTTGATCCAAATCCCCAGTCGCTGATAGTTACTTTTCCAGTCTCCCACCACAGATGAGAGGCCTTAACCAAAATAAGACTACCCTGGATGGCGAGGCATCCTAAGAAAAAGGTGAAAATTCCGTGCAAGTCGGCCAACTTAAGACCCGAATTGGCAGCGACAAAGAAAGCCAGCATTGGACTGCCAAAGGTGAGTAGAAACAACCATAACGACAGCCAGTTCGTATCGATACGTTGGCCAAGGATATGGGAAACAACAATCCATCCAATCGACAAGAGCAGCAGGCGAGACAGTTTGTTGATTCTGACCTTGTCCCTTATGAGAAGTACGAGGAGCACTTGCAGGAGTACCAAACTGTAGAACCACAGACCCACCTCGGAGGGCAGAAAGCACAATCCCAACCCAGTTTTTAGAATAATAGAAATCTTGAATCGAATAAACGCCCACAAGGAGATCACAATAGCTAAACCCAGCGCGGCAGTCTGAGAAAAGGGGTAGAATGCGAATGCGTAAAAGACACACCCCCAAAGCAGATGCTGTTGCTCCCAGATTCCCTTGTTGGTTGTAACCATTTCCAAAAATTCCCACTATGGTAGCGTGCTTGATTCCCCAAGCGTAGCCACGTGTCCAAGGCGGCCTCAATCCAGAAAACCCAACACTTTATCCAGGTTTCTCCAAATTATCCAGCTCCAATTCAGGATAAGAAAAGTAAACAAACAAACCCCAGCTTTTGCTGCTATGTTCCTCCCTTTTTTCCCACGGAGGAATTCCGGCAGGTGTGAGACGGCATATACCACCGCAGAAACCCAGACTGGATATAGCATCAACCTGTATCGAGTTAAGTAATAGAAAACCACTGTCAATAGCAGCAGATATAGGGATACTAATAGTGCCAATCCAAAACTGGGTGACCACCGCCACGTCAGGTAACACCCGATCAGGAAAAAACTGACCATGCCCGACTGGCCAAGCGTCGAAATCAACAATGCCAACCAAGGCGGGATTACGGCCTGATGCTGGTATACCCCATCCATCTTGATTCCCCAGAACAGGCAAAACTTCTTGCCGGCTAACACAAGAGCATCTACTGGGTTATTCATCACAAAACTCAGGGCTTGCCCTGTCTGGTACCGACTTACCTGGACCTCCGACAGGCCAGATGGCATCACCTGGCGATTCAGGAAATCCTGCATCCACTCACCATTTGCCTCTGGATTGTTGCCTCCCCATAGGCCAAGTCCCAACTCGGTCGTAATCGGTACGAACGCCTGATGAACGACATAGTTTCTAATCGTCCACGGCGAGATCAGCAGCAGTGCCGCCGCCAAAAAAGCAAGGATTGGCTTAGACGCCTCTCTGAAGGACCCTTGATAGACATACCGCCATATCCAAAAAATAAACATCGGTAGCAAGCCAAGCATCATTCCCCTAACCAGCGACAGGGCACCAAGTGCGGCCCCTCCAGCCAGCCACCAGACAAAACCTCTCTTGCGCTGACCCTCAGCAAGCAAAATCATAGTCAGCAAAAGCAGAGGGGTGGCCAGATTTTCTGATGCGAGAATTCCACCATAGACAACCAGGTCAGGGTAAAGGGCAACGAGAAGTGCCGTGCCCAACTGCAGCCTTTTATCATTCCAGTAATGACCGCAGAGAAGCGTTGCTAGCAAGACAGATAAACCACCCAGCAGTGCATTTGCAATCCATGCGGACTCAATACTCCGGTGAATTATGTAAAGACCTGCCAAGAAGGCGGGGTAGCCGGGCGATATGGCTGAGAGGCCACGCGAGTGCCACCCCAACCCATCAATGATGTTTTCGGCCATCCGGTCGTAAGCTTCAAAATCCGACCACGGTTCAACACGTGCGGAAAAGGCGTAAACCAGCCTTATCGACACACCTAAGGCGACCAGAACCCAGAAAGATCGATCCTGCCATATTGACCTGTCAATGGGCGAATTCTCGACCATTCTAAACCTTTGGGTTAAGTTTTCGAGAGCAGACCCTTATTGCACCGCAGGCCGCCGAAATTGCCCAGCATCCAAACAATCCCACAAGAGAACAAACCGACGGCTAAAGAGACTAACGAGAGCACAAGGTAAGGGCGCTAAAAAAAAATGGATAGGCCCAACCATCTACCCTGTTTTTCGGTAGAATGAACACTGGAAAATTATAAACCTGTTCACCAAACGGAAATTTTGTCCAGCGAATTTTTCGGTATTGCTTGTATTCGAAAAGGTCCAAGGGGTAGTTAGCGGGCACTTGTTTCACTTCGAGTTCTGGAAAGGCCTTTAGGTCTTCCAGTGAAGCAAACGCATTGTTCTTCCGAAAGACGATATTGTAAAGCGGGTCCAACACCACGCTGGAGGAATCGAGTCTGACCTCAAGTACTGCATGTAAATATGGTTCCTTACTTGGTAAATGCATTCCTTCAGGATTGTATAGATGTGCTCTCTGGGCATCCAGACCACCTACTTCGAGCAGTGCAACTGCTAGCCGTACGAGGTTGCCACAGTTTCCCCCAAGCCTGTCTACCTAGTTGGGCGGTGCTTTCAGCACCAATAGAAGAGGATTAGCTGCATTTAGGATAGCGGTCGTTTCCTCATGGGAAGCCCTTTGGTGTACATAGTCCGTTAGAGCCGATAGGTGCTCCGGTCCCAGCGCTTCCCCAACTGTTATTTCCAGCAGGATATTCTTGAGGTAACTGTTGGCCTCAAAATAGAGAAACGCGTAGTAGATCGATGCTATCAAGAATGAAGCACAAACCAACCCGAAGACCATCCGGAGCCTCCGAGTGTCGCCTATATGCCGTGTAATCGAATTATCCAAAACGTCTGCACCAAATCTCCAATACCAGCAGGGCCCAGATCCTACCGCTCATATCCCTAAATCCTTTCTGGTGTGTTTCAATGAGGGCATTAACCTCGATGGTATTCAAGAATTCCCTGGTTCTTGCGTCTGGGCCCAAAAGAAGATCCCTTGCGTACTCGCGTACCGAGCTCCGAAACCAACTCCCAGATGGAAGGCCAAAACCCATCTTTCGGCGAGCAAGTATCGATTTCGACAAGTGTGGGCTCAACATTTGTTTGAAAAGGTATTTGACCTTGCCATTTCGAATACGCATATTTTCCGGAATCTGCAAAGCACGTTCCACCAATTCATGGTCCAGCAAAGGGACCCGAACTTCCAGTGAATTCAACATGCTTGCCCGATCGACCTTGCAAAGTACATCATCGGGAAGATAGGTATGCAAATCGACCCATTGTAAGCGCGCCAATGCACCCTTGTTTGGAGAATCCCATAAAGTCTTCAATCCAGCATAGGGCGCTTCTCCTTCCGCGATGCGCCGCACATCCGGGGAAAGCAACCGAGATTTTTCCTGCATCGCGAGAGGGTAGAGAAGCGCTCCGTATCGGTCAAGCGGAGCCAGAGAACAACGATGGACTAGTCCTTTTCCCGGCATGAAATCCGGCAAAAGAGTCGAAAAATTTCCAAGCAAGATCCTTCTGGCCTTTGTGGGAACGATATCCAGCAGCCGGGACCGGAGCCATCGGAGATAGCGGCTATAGCCGGCAAATACCTCGTCACCGCCGTCTCCTGAGAGACAAACAGTCACCGATTCTTTGGCCATCTTAGAGACATAGTACGTAGGCACAGCCGACATGTCGCCAAACGGCTCCCCAAATCCCGCCACCAATTCCGGCAACACCTCAAGCGCATCAGGTTTAACCAAAAATTCGCTGTGTTCCGTGCCCAGATCTTGAGCAACAGATCGGGCATATTCCAGTTCGTTGAACTTTTCTTCCTCAAACCCGATGGAAAATGTCTTAACTGGACGCCCCATCTCCTTCGCCATAAAAGCGACGACCGCACTCGAATCGACACCACCGCTCAGAAACGCACCCAACGGTACATCACTGACCAACCGCATTGACACGGATTCCCTGAGCGCCTTCCTGAGATCTGCGCAGATCTCCTCTTCAGAGGCCCCTACATATCTGCCCTCATCGGACGAATCTGGACTCCAGTAGCGATTGACTTTCAATCTGCTTTCGAAGAAACTCAGTGTGTGTGCGGGAGGTAGCTTGCGAATATATTTGTAGATAGTCCTGGGGGATGGCACGTACTGGTATGTCAGGTATTCGCTCAGTGCATTGATATCGAGCGTCCGATCTACCTCCGGGTGACTTACAAGTGCACCGATTTCGGACGCAAAAAGGAACCGATCCCCATCCCAATAATAGAATAAAGGCTTGATACCCAGGCGGTCTCGTGCAAGAAAATACCTGCGATGCACGCTGTCCCAAATCCCAAATGCAAACATCCCCCTCAGCTGAGCAACACAGGCCTCCCCGAATTCCTCATATAGATGAAGAATTACCTCTGTGTCAGTTGCGGACCTGAACTCGTGTCCCTTTTCCTCAAGTATGGGCCTGAGTTGCCGAAAATTGTATACTTCGCCATTGTAGGTAATCCAGATTGTGTGATCTTCATTGGCCATAGGCTGTCTTCCCGATGAAGACAGATCGATGATGGAAAGCCTTCGATGTGCAAGCCCAGTATCCGCTTTCCACAGCTTTGGATCCAAACCGTCAGTCCAATCTAAGGAACTGGTGTTACAAAGGTAGGTACCCTTGTCATCCGGGCCACGATGGGTCATTTTACCTGACATCCGGAGCAATAGATCGCTTGTGACCGGCTTACCATGAATATGGTATAAACCAAGAATGCCACACATTGAAGATCTCTCATTTTTGGTCCTACGGGAAACTCAGCTTTCCTGGTCACCTGGCCGTCGGAAAACAAACTCGTTACATCCGTGTCCATCGTGAGTATCCAGATGTTCCAATTCGTACCCGAAATTTTCGCGAACATATCTGAAGACCTCTCCAGCAGTTGCGTATTCGTACGGAAAACCACCCAGCCAATCTCTCATGTCGTGCCAAAAGTCCATTCCCCTGCCACCCGAATCGTATCCTCGGATCGCTCGGATAGGATTTCGACATGTTAGGACATGACGTGTGATGAAATGCAGGACGTACAAGACCTCCATGGCCCTTCCAAGGATCCACGGACCTCGAGTATATGCACATTTAATTTTCGACCACATAACCGAACCGCCAAAGTGGCGCTCCACATTGTTATATATCGAAATCAACAGTAACCCGCCAGGATTCACAAGCCCAGCCGCTCTATCGATGGCTGCCCACATAGCACCTGTGTGGTGCAACACTCCCCAAGAGTACACAATGTCAGCGGGAGCGAGTTGTTTGACGAAATCATCATCGAGAATCGATCCTTCCTGGATATCCCAAGCATCCGAAGCTGGTGAATTAAGGCATAACTCGTGAGCCGCAAAGACTGAGCCGCCGCATCAATTCTGCGTGGGTCCGAGGACTTGCGCACGAAACTTTGCCAGTTCTTCCCAAATTCGAAACGTGTAGCCTGGTTATCCGCCACGGGCTCACCTTGAATCTCTATTTGGTTTACCTGTATTCACATAGACGAATAATAACGCTTAACGCTATCATTATGCAGCAGCCTGTTGTAGGCCTCACGGTACCTTTCGCCTATGGAAGATAAATTGAATCGTCTTTCCGCTTGCGCGCGTCCATTGCTCCCAATGGCCTCCCTCAGATTAGAATCTTCCAGCAACTTAACAACAGCAGATACCAGGGCCTGACGGTTCCTTGGCTCAACGAGAATTCCTGTTACGCGATTCTCAACAGCCTCACGTGTCCCGGGTATATCAGTAGCAACGACCGGAAGGCCACACGCCATAGCCTCCAGCACCACATTTGGCATCCCCTCAGCAAGGGAGGGCAATACGAGCAAATCAGCTGCCTGTAGATAATCCTTCACATTATCCACCCTTCCCCTGAATGATACGGAGTCTCTCAACCCACAATTCAAGCGCGTTCTTTCAAGGTCCTGGCGCAACTCGCCCGTCCCAAGAATCACAAGGTGCGCCTCAGGACAGCGGGCGACAACACCTTCCCAACAATCTAAGAGTGTATCCACACCCTTTATGTAATCGAGACGTCCTACAAACAATACCTGCAATTTGCTCCTGAGCATCAAACGATGGCGCATTTCGGTTTTTTGTTTAGTCGAAGATGGCTTAAACATCTCGATGTTTACGAAATTTGGAAATTGAACAATATGGTCAGGTGCAGTACCAAACCACTCTAGAATCTCATTTTCTATCTGTGAACTCAAACATACGAACAGGTCTACTCTCCAAAGTAATGCCTTCAGGACTTTTTGAAGACGCATACGCTGCAGATTCCATACGTCCCCATTTTCTCCACCACAGGCCGCCTTGGCAACTATTGGCTTTCGCAGGAGCCTCGCGCACATTCCACCCAGAAGACCCGAAGAAGAAAGCTGATGGCAGTGGATAATATCGTACTTTTTGTGCAAACATATGAGCGCAATCGTGCCAAAAACAAAAAAGAAAAAAACTGATGACCCATAGCTGCCAGGCAGGGGTAATCGGTAGACTTTGACGCCATAACTCGGCCAATTTCCACTAACTAGCCCTTTCAAGTAATCAACTGGCCGAATTGTTGTCAAAACGAATGTACTTTGCTTTCTGTTTTACTCAAAATTCCGAGCCAGTTGCAGCGACTGCATTTCCATCCCGCCGAGCTGGTCCACGTATGGGACAACCATGCAGACCCGAATGCGCTTCCGACCGTTGCGGTGACGCTTCAAGACCAGCTCGGAATAACAGGGGTTTCCAGTTCATTCAACATTGTGTCCCAAGCTTGCTGCGCGTAGAACCGGTGTCCCTTTTCACCAACTACGAGATGACAGTTGCTGGATGCACCACAAGCATCGTAGATTCGCCTCAAACCTTGGTATGCCTCCTGAACACCAGAGAGAGGGAATATATGGTCCTCTTGGCCAGCAACAATGACGACAGGCTTCGGAGCAAACAATCCAAGAATATCCGACATGTCTGCAGACCTAAATAGCCCGGGTATGTAATTGTCGACACAATGATAGATCGACATAATAGAACTTCGAAAGCTGCAGAAGCTACACGAAGGCATTGCATAATGAATGCGGGACAGCAGGGCAGCAGCATACATACTTACGGTCCCACCCCCAGAATTTCCCATCACACCTATCCTGTCCATGTCTGCATCTCCTCGAGTCTCGAGGTAGTCGATCGCACGGTCTACATCAAAAACACGCTCACCCAAAAGCGTGCGTCCTAGCATCAGAGCGTGCATAGCCGCATCCTGGCATCCGTGAGGAGCCACCTTCTCCTGTATACGTTCCCGCCGCTCCCCAAATGCTCGCTGTTCGATGCACAGAGCTGCAATCCCACGCTTCATACATTGAAGTCCGAAGTCACGATCTCCTGAAATCTCTATTGGCCTGGTATTATCATCACGATCTACACCGATCGAATTATGCATTCCGGTCGAATGACCTTGAAGACAAATAAAAAACGTGTACGGTGAGGTCGAATTACCTGGTAGACAAACAAAAGCAGGCACATCCGAATAGGGTTCACTCGAAAACACGACCTTTTCGATTGACCCAAACAGATGATCCCTTTTCCAAAGTGTTCGCGCCTGTATTGGGATCCGTTCGTCCGACATCTCTCCCACCAGTTGCCCAAGTTTGCTCCTGAGTCGTTCCTGCCAGTCTCGTACATCGCCGCCATCAAAAGCGAACGACGCGCAAGAATTCTCCATCCGATATCTGTGGTATACCGATGGAGAATAATGAGAATCATCAAGCTCATCAGGTGCATGAATCGAATTGCCCCTCGACGAAACCAATTCCCGAAACCGCGATCTCAGTCTGAACACAGACCTTAGATTGGTGAACCATGAATTCAAAGGTCAACTCTCCCAAATGGCTCTCAACAAAACACTTCAAACATCATTCAGCTTGACTTCTTCACATCTGTCCGGGAATCTCGCTTTTCCAAAATGAACAAAACACTGGAACAAATGCCGATCTTGTTGAACGCCTCCGTTGTAGGTATCAGAGGCCATTCCGAGGGCCCGTAAAGAAGCAACGGGAACACGGACCGCACGTGGAGTTCACTTGACTCGAAAAGTCGTCTCCATCTCCTAATTTTAAAACAGGAAAAACAGTCCCCGAACCTCTGATGAACGCCGTGTCCTTGGGGAAGCGGAAAGCGCAACAATCGGTGTCGCGGATCTTTCACCTCTTCATCTGGCTGCTCGAACAAATCTGAGGCATCCGAAATTGCACTTTTTTCCTGGTCGCTATATCCACCGAACACGTAACGAACCAACCGCTGTGTCTTTGCAAGATACTGTGCGGGTATTGTCAGCAATAGCCAGACGTTGGTGGGAACAGCAAATGCATACACGCAATCCGGGGTTCCAATTCGTTTCAACTCCTCAAATGCCCGTGTCAAATCGGGAATATGCTCCATAACATGGTTTGAATAGACCATATCAAAGTAGGAATTTCGAAAGGGCGCGCGGGTAATATCACTTTTTAGGAAAACGACTTCCCTTTGTTGCTGAAACATTGCCCTGCTAAAATAGACATCCGAAGCAATCACAGAACCCAATCTTTTCAGAAATGGAATCTGAAATCCGTCGCCACTTCCGAATTCAAGGATACGAAGGGCCTTTTCTCTGTCGGCTTGTCTTCTTAACAAGCTGCGGACGTGTGCTGAAGCCAGCTCTGCTTCTCGTTTCCTTTTCGTTTTTCGATGTACAAATTCAGCTTCTTTTGAATTCGGCCAGACCAACTCTCTCAGTCCTCCGGAAGTTCTCATCTAGAATCCCCAGTAACTGGTCCAGGATTTGCGACACCTTCATCCCTATCTTTACCTGAACCTTGTACCTTTTTGAGTATGGTCGCATCTGGCTTCCATAGTGTTAAGTGAACCAGAAAAGCTTTCACCACTCTTTTCAGAAACCTAATACAATCCGCCTGCGAAACCAGAAGATTTACTCCGATATTGACAAACTCGAATTCGAATGATTTGAGGAACTTCTTGAACTCGAAACCAGTCAGGTAATTGACATCTGTTTAACAATCTTCTTGGTCTTTTTTAAAGCAAAAATTTCACGATTAAAATCACAGTCGTCAAAGGGATTAATTGATATAGAAATACCCTCCCTCGGTCATGGCACCATTGATTCGTCTAATATCCTCAGCAGGATTTGAGAGGTGCTCGAAAACTGAATTGCAAATTACGATATCAAACGGGCCTTCCTCTTCAATTTCCTCCCATGACTGTGAAGCTACAATTCCCGGGAAGTTATACCTCCTGTAAAATTCGGTTTTATATTGGCTATGCGGCTCGTACGCATATACATCTCTGATCCCAAGTGCCCGCGCCAAATTGCACATTGAACCAGCCCCTGCCCCATAGTCCAGCAATTTTATATTTCTAGAAAAATTCTGGATTGCCCTAGAAACAAGACTTTGTAGAATCCAGATGGAAAAGTCTCTCCAGACGAATTTCTTGTGACTATCGTGATTATCCCATAATTGAACAACATCTTCTTCAGATAATGCCGGCTTTGATTCCTCAAATGGGAGAAATATATCTCTGACATAGCGAACACCGCAATCTGTGCATTTCACCAGGGAAGAGGTCGTGACTTCAGTCCAACCGATCTCTTTCAAAAAAAACTGGAGAGATACAATATTTGGTTGTTAGATAATCATATGTGAAATCAAAAAGTGGTTCGTGCGAATGGAGTCACAGAAGATACAACCTCTAATTAATTGGGGATTACCCATTGTGCTGATCTCTGCCAGGATTCACTAAGGCTAAACATCAGTAGAAACAAATACTCTAAAGAGCGAAAGGTAATCAGAACAATCACCTGAATATCACCCTTCGTCAAACTTTTCGTTTCTCAACCGCCGCTGCGTTAGTTTTTAACCTATGTTGGAATCAGTGACCTATAAAGATCTTCATACTGATCTACAACCTGTTCCCAGTCGTGCAACTTGGCGTGCTGGAACCCGTTTCCCACAAGATACTGGCGCAAAACCGAGTCCCGAAGTAGACGCCTGATCTGCTTAACGAATTCGTCTATAGATCCAGGCTGCACCAGCAATCCGGTGTGCCCGTGCCTCACAACGTCTCTGCAGCCGGGTGCATCCGTAGTCACAACCGGCAATCCAGCTGCCATGGCTTCTATGATAACCCGCCCAAATGTCTCCATCCGTGATGGGAATACAAAAAGGTCTGCACACCGATACAATGAAATAAGACGCGTGCTGGGCACCTCGAAAGAGGATGTCCGGGAAGGACTATCCGATGGTCCAATTTCTCCTGCTGTGTGGACACAATCGGTCACCGCTTCAGTATCAATGAGACGATTCAGCTTGTCGGTATCTCTTCCTACAATTAACCAGTGGAAAATAACACCCTCTTTTTTGAGCTTCCGCGCTATGCGGGGAATTGTAGCAAAATCCTTTTTTTCGTGATACCGACCTACAGTAAGGATCAGAGGCCGATCGAGTGGGAGTCCCCATTCGCTCCTTACGGTATCGCGGTTTGAATTCTTAGAGAAACGCGCTACGTCTACTCCATTGGGGATCTCTACGATCTTTCCGTCCCCGACACCAAGTTCTCTGTAACAAACCGAGACGCTCTCTGTGAGGGCAACAAGGCGATCCATCCCGTGAACTGTGCGTCTGATCTTCGCCTCAAGGCTGGAATTCAGTCGCTGACCGTAATTCAAATCTTGGTCCTTTTGTACGTCATCGCCGTGTGTCCTGAGAACAATGGGTACCCGGCTTGACAATGCACATGCTAAGTTCCCGGCAGGATGCGCACCAACAATCTGCCAGACCTGGTATTTATTTTTCTGATTCTTATATCTCAGGTAGGCCTTCAAAAGTACGGGGACAAATCTGAAGAGAGAATATGTTTTAAAAAAGAGGGGCCTGACATCAAACATCATGCTGCAATAGAACTCTCTGTCCTGTGAATATTCTTCCTGTGGAATGTACAGATCAACCTGATGCCCTCGTTGCGCTAGCCGGGTCAACAGGTTGTAAGTAAATATCTGATATCCTCCCATACTCTTCAAAGATCCGAATATCAGACTCCCAATACGAAGTTTATCACATGTGTCTGACACGTTTCTACACCGCCTGCTCATCCTGTTCCCGTGAAACCAGATTCTGCTGGTCTACCATAGACCTGAACACCCCCCCCGAACCGTAAAGCTGAGCGTAGGTTCCCTGCTCAACGATTTCACCTCGTTCCAAAAGGAAGATCAAATCGCAGTTCTTCACGGTCGATAGACGATGGGCAATAAGCACGATCGTCTTTTCGCCTTTGAATTCATCA
>PAQK01000011.1 GCA_002709665.1 Gemmatimonadota bacterium
TTCGGAGAGTATCCTGCTGAAGATCTCGCTAGGGTAGTGCTCTGTGTTACTGGCATTTTCGTTCCATCCTGTAGGATTAGGAGTTCCTGGTATTCGTTGATTCACCTCTGGTATAGGCAATTCGTATGCCGTACCAACACGGATAAACCTAACTTCCAATAAATCAATTACTAATCTCACTTATCCATCCTGTTGGACCGGAAGCAGGGATGGAATTTACTGACCATTCCCGGAAATTCTGTCCGCAGGTGAGGCCACGAGTTCAACCAGCGTTACCTCTGCAGGCGCCCCGTAACGAAACGGTGCAAGCGTGAGGCCCAAGCCGTTATTGACGCTCAGCAGCATCTTGTCCATCTGGTAGAACCCCGTAAACAACCTGGTCTCAGTGCGAACCGGCGTGAAACTCCACCCAAACCACCGAACCACAATCTGCCCGCCGTGTGTGTGCCCGGCCAACATCAAATCGTATCCCCTGGTGTCGGCGAGTGCAACGACGTCTTCGGTGGGTTGATGAGTGAGCAATATCGATACCGGTGCGGCAGGCTTCTCAAGGGCGAATGCATGAAGATCCGGACGGTCGCTGTAGGCGTTTGTGAGGACAGAGAGATTCAGTTCTTCCCCGTCCACATCGAGTAGCAGATGTACGGTATGCGCAGTGCGGATTCCATTGCGCCGCAGACTGGTGGTGATCTGATAGGCGTCCGACCAGATATCGTGATCACCTAGGCAGGCATAAATACCCAGACGGGCTTTCATTTTACCCAGGGATTCCGCACCCTCGTCAATATAGGTTGTGCCGTTTGTTACGAGATCGCCGGAGAAAAGCACCATATCCGGATCAAGGCTGTTTACGGCTTCGACATACTGCGCCTGTCTCCCTTGGTTCGTTCTTGAGTCGGCCTGTAGATCGCTTACGTGGACGATTCTGAACCCGTCCAATTCAGCGGGTAAATCATCGATTTCAAGGTTAGCTACATTTATCCTAGCCCCACAAGTGTCTGAATAGATTTTGTAGATCACGAAACCGGCAGTTGCAATGAGAAGCGACAGAATCAGAATGGGTTCCGCGGCCGACCAGAGTGTCCAGTTAGCACGAAAAAGCGCCTGAGAGAAGCGAATCACATCCAGAATAAGCAGCAATGGTGCGATCTGGGCGAAAACAACTGCACCGGTCCAGAAGGGATAGACCAGGAACCAGTCGGTGAATGTTCGCTGTGTGGTGACAAGTCTCGATAAAGCGGTGATGCCGAAAAAGTATGCAGTCATCAGGAGTAGTGGGTAGAGACACCACCATCCGGCCAGGGAGATTGTTGCCCAACGGACCCAAACTGTGGGAATGAGTCGAACACCCGCGCCCACCGCTTGCCAGCACGTGTAGACTGCAAAGGGTGCGGCTATTGTGAAGACGAAGAGGGTCATTCTTACTGTCCAGGGCATTTTGGTTCCTTTTTTCAAGATCAAGAGCAACAAATCTTTCCTCTCTCCACCCATCGCAACACCAATTCCCCTCCTGCCTTCGGCGACAAACCTCAGTCGCTTGAATTACTCGCGTCTTCATAACAGCCAAAAATTGGGCAAACGTCTCCGCTTGGCGCGGGGCCAGAGGTGCTGTGCGAATGGTCGCCGTGGATTTCGGAATATCGAAGGCCTGTGCGGTCAAGTGAAGTAACAGAGTCAGGTGCTCCAAGGAACCACGCATAGCAGGACACAGCCGAACGATTGCGTTTTGGCGATCCCTCTGTTGGGTAATCAGGCAGGGAATTGTAACCCAATAGGTGATTATAATGAGGAATGGATACTTGCGAATAAACGACAGCTACAGCAACTCAGGTGCGCCGTCTCCAGACCAGTTCATCTTCAGGCGATCCTGTGTCCCGTCTGCGTGCGTGATTCGGATCGTCCAGGAGTCGTCACGTTTTGTGATTCGAGTAGAGATTCCTGCGGTGACCTGGCCGTCGCTGAAAGGGTAGATGACGTATCCGGTTCTGAATGGTAGCGAGGCTTTCTTCTTGTAGATGACTACAGGCGCGGGTACGTCTTCTCCGCTCATTGCCAGCCAGCCCTGGACGGGGTCGTCCTGTCCGCAGACAAGGCTTGGAGACATCCTCGTAAGCGGGAGAATTTCGAGGTTGGCAGCGTTCATTCTTCCTGTTCGAACGGCCATGGATTGCGGGTCGATCAAGACACGAAAGGGCATAAAGTGAAACAGGGCTTCATAGGTATGACGGCTCTGGCCCTGGAGCTCGTCAAATAGGACGAAGTAGTCCGGTTTAACGAAGAGAACCGACCGGCGATGACTCACCTCTTCTTCTAGGCCGGCGTAGGGTGAGTCGTAGGTTGCCACGGCGGCGTCGGACCGTTCGTCCGATCGCCACACAGTGTTCGGACGTGCAGATTGCACCCACTGATCGATGGACTGATTTCGACCCCTCGCCTGCGCACAGCCGTCGACCATCACGGTATTATGGGCCTGGGTTGTCGTATAAAAGCTGGTCCAGGGATTGGTATAGTACGACGTGATACCCGGATCCACGATGAAGGGTGTGCCATATGCGTATACCTCGAGACCCAATTTGTCTTCGTGCTGGTGCCAGCGACCGTAGGGGCCACCTTCGAACAACAAATACCGATCATCTTTACCCCAGCCACTTCTCATCACAAAATATCCAGAATCTTCAAGTGCGATGGAATCATACGAAGGTCGCTCGCCTTCCTTACCCCTGGTGCCAACCCACACAGCCTCATCATCATTCAGAACCCGGCCAGGTTCGGTGAGTCCGTCACTAGAGTCCAGACTGCCGGCATCCGAGACCGAAGGACGGGTAAAATCGGGCCTAGCAATTGCAGTAGACCAGCGATACATCGATCGGATACCCGCTTCAAATACCGGGTCTACATCATACTCGAATTTCTGAGCCACTCTGAAGGACTCTAGGAACCATTTGGCGATGCTCATCTGGTAACCCGGAGTGAGTTCATAGGAAGCGCCGTCGCCCATCACCTGGATATCCATATCATCCAGTAGCCTGCGATAGCCTTCCTCCCGCCAGAAACCTGCGTCCTTGAATTCGGGAAAGACGCACCCTAGGGCTGCCAGGGTTCGTCCCTCAGCGATGGTCTTGTTGGATGGCGGGAAAGATTGGAACTGCAGCAGATACTGCTCATGTTCAAAGAACGATTTCAGCAAATCAACTACCGTTCGATCGTCCGTCTCCGGGCAAGCGCAAATCACCCGGAAGATATCGACCAGGGAAGAGAACGGTCGAATAGCCCCGACAAGCGAGTGTCCCCAGGGGTAACCACCGGCTCTCACGCCGAAGGGAACTGGACACTTCTTGAGCCAATCCGCGACGTATCGTTCGATCCCAATAGCGTACTTCGCCTCGCCTGTGCTGAAGAATGCGTCGATGGCAGGTCTCAGGAACAACAGATAGTGGATTGCCAGAGTCCACTCGATATACCCCGTGGGATTCGCCTCCCAATTGATCTGCTCGGACCAATCCTGTTCCAGCACATTGCCTTCGAGAATGCGGTTTGCCTCGTCAAGATGGAAAGCCCTATCCTCACCTTCGGATGTTATCAGCTCCCTATCGAAAGATCCTGAACGAAAGTGCCATACTATTTCCGACAGGGCCTTGTCATCACTTTCGGCTTTGGAGGCGCGTTCCAGCCCTTGGTGGTTCAGGTTCAGTTCTTGCAGGAGTTGGACATCAGAGATTCTTGGCCCGACCACCCTTTCGCGCTCTACAAGACGGACATTTCTGAATTGAGTACCCGTTGGCCCATCGAGAAATCCAGAAGAGATCTGACCCCAGCCCCAGGGGATGCCCTGCGTGTAAAAACACTCGTTCGGAAACCGGAATTCTCGCCAGCCTTCCCAGATGTTCCCGCCACGGGGAGAAACAATTGCGTTGAACTGATAGCCGTCATCCTCGCTCATACCCTCCGTCCGCTCACCCGAGGTGATTCGACAATGGAGCTGACCCTCTGCACCCTCCGGGAGGAACACCTCGGCCCGGACCTCGTTTATGCCTTCGAGATCACCCGACCGGATTGGAAGTTTGCAGTGGGAATCGCTCTCGGTGACCACAACCTGTCGTTCGGAGATCACCCGGTCGTCTTGAAATTTGGCTAGGTCCATTGAGGTGTCCTTTTTTTAGCTTCGGGATCTATTGGATCAACGATTAAAAAACACAGAACCCACACCTGACTTTACCCCGGACGTCGGTTCGCGTCCTGTTTCAGCCAGTACAGGATCCCTCTACCCGCATAGGGTTCATCCGCGAATCGCGGAATGACGTGCAGGTGGACGTGGAAAATCTCCTGACCGCCTATCTCCCCTTCATTCCATTTGCAGAAGATCGAAAGGGCGGAGACAGCGACTACACCCCCTCCATTTTGATCTCGTGCATTGCCTGAAGATTCTCAAGCTTACAACTGTTATCTGATTCGGTAGTCGATCCCGGCAGATAACCGGGATATGCGTCACGCACTGCTTGGCGGCAGAGATCACGACGCGATGTTGTGAGGCATCCCCTTCAGGTAGTTGATCACATTGTCGACTGCGCCGCCGTTGAGCAAATCCACACCCTCTGGGGTCATATCCGCACAGTGTGGTGTCAACACAACGTGTTCACAGCCCAATAGAGGATGGTCGGTGGGAATGGGTTCCTCGTCAAATACGTCGATTCCGGCACCACCCAGATAACCGGAATCCAGAGCCTCCACCAGGGCAGAGGAATCTACAACTGGTCCTCTTGCCCCGTTGAGCAGGATAGACCCCTCCTTCATCAAACCGAATTCACGCCTGCCCATAAGCCCCCTGCTCTCTTCGGTGAGCTTGACATGCATACTCACCACGTCCGATGCACCCAGGAGTTCATCGAACGGTACGAATCTAACACCCAGTTCCTTCTCACGCTCTGCCGATGGGTTATAGGTCCAGGCGAGCACCTCCATTCCCACCGCCCTACCCAGTCGCGCCATTTCAGCGCCGATGTTGCCGGTTCCCACAATGCCCAGTTTCTTGCCCTTCAGCGTCATCAGATCGATCCGGGGCCACTCCCCTTTCTTCATCTCTGAGGTGAGGTAGGCAGCCCGCTTTGCCGCTGCAAACATCAATCCGAACATATGTTCCGCTACCACAGGTGCGGTCCTTCCCGGCTGATTGCAGATGACCACTCCGTGCTCCCTTGCCGCTTTCAGATCGAACATATCCGTCCCGATACAACAACTGGTGATCATCTTCAGATCCGGGCACCGTTCGAACTCCTCTTTTCTCCAGGTGACGACCCCCCTGGTATTTATGATCACCGCCGCACCTTCGACCCTAGCGATCTTCTCATCCACAGTTGCAGGACGATCCTCATAGAGCACAACATCAGCATAGTCGACCAACCTGTCCAGGTGCGGCGAACCCGCAATCATTACAGGATCATCTCCCGGCACAACAATCTTAACACGTTCACTCATTTATCTCCCTCTTTCTCTCACCTGAACCTTTGACCATCTCTCCGCAAGTTCGAGCCTGTCGAACACTGGAAACGCTCACCCCTTTTCACCCGCCAAAGTCCGAATCGCCTCAAGCAATCTGTCCACTTCTTCCTCCAGCAAGAAGAACGGGCAACTTGCTCTCAATCCGTGATATGTCGTCTTAAATGCCTTCAGCTCAATGTTCCACCGGGATTGGAGCTCCGTTTTCACATCATCAACTTCCCACCCGGCAACGTGAAAGCTCTGCACTGCTGCAGAAAGCTCCGGGGCCTCGGGCGTAAAGAGTGTCACTCCCGGGATCTGGGTCAAACCCGACTTCAGCCTTGAGGTCAGTAGAACCGTTCGATCCCAGATCTTGTCCAGACCGATCCCAGACAGGTAATCCATCGAACAGGCCCAGGCGTGGATGAGAGGCCAGGACCAGGGTCCGTACTCGAACCGCTCGGCGGAGGACTTCAATTCGAATTTGTCGTTGACCCAGTCCGCCCAGGCCTCTGCACGTCCGCCGGCGTAGGTCACCCGGATATCGTCAAGCCGCTCCTTCCGGACAAACAACGCACCGGAGGCATAGGGTGCGTACATCCATTTATAGGACAGCAGGCCCGCGAAATCGCACCCCTCCTCATACAGATCCATAGGGTAGAGTCCGGCAGAATGAGCCATATCCACAAAGGTCAAAATCCCTCTCTCCCTGGCCAGATGGCAGATCTCTTTGCAGGGCAGCCGGAAACCCGAATCGGTTATCACGTGACTGAACGCGATCAGGCGCGTTCTGTCTGTGATGAGTTCCTCCACGGCGTCTACCTGGCCCTGCAGATCGTTCACGAGCGGAATCTTGTCTACCTTAACGCCGAAGAGGTCTCGCAGGTGCAATGTTGGAAGGAAAAGTGCGGCTTCCTCCTCGGTGGTCATTAACACGTGATCGCCCTCTTTCCAATCGAGCCCCCTCAGTATCGTCTGAAAGCCCTCACTCACCCCGCGCATCAAGGCTAGGTCACCACCCTCTACGTTGAAGAACTCACCCAGGCGGTCCTTGGTCCGTATTCTCCTGGGATACTCCTCCTCCGGATAGATGATGTGCATAGGACCTCGTTCGAGGAGTTCGCGCATCAGGCGAATGTGCTCCTCGGCCACGGGCCTTGGGGTGATACTCACGCCGCCATTTTGGAACCACGTATAGTTACTCAGTGCCGGAAAGTCACTTCGAATTCGTTCCAGGTCCATTTGATCGGTTCTCCTCGCTTACAGCCAGTGTGCAGGAAGTATCGTATCTTCCAAACCAAACTGCTCCGCCAGCCAGTTCTCCTGAATGAGCCCGTCTTTGTAACGGGAAGACTCGGAAGCACGCATCTNGACATCATCCCCCATNAGNTCGGCAATGGGAGCATTCGCCTCCGGGNTACCCCACAGAAGCGNCGGAACTTTCACGGACTCTGCGAAGAACAGCGTCTCGTAATAGGCCAGGGTGCGCGTGATGGTCTCACGCCGCTCCGGATATTGCCTGAGGTAATCATTGAACTCGTCCAGGGGATATCCGTCGTCCCCGCTCAAACAATCCATTGGACGGTAGAAGACACTAGGTTGTGCAACCACATGGGTCAATCCCTCACGAAGTGACGCGGTGATCAGGGGAAGGTCGTTGGCGACCAGGCCTGCCACCCTGGTCCGGTCCACCTCCGGCCTCGACAGGGCGTAGTCCACTGCCCTGCAGCAGTCAGCCACGATTCCCCTGAACAGATATGTATCTGGATCTTCGATTCCCTCAGCGAAAGCCCCAGGATACGAGGCCGCATAAGGTTGGTCTGACATACGCTGGCCTCTCGCCGAAAGCGAAAACACGGCGAACCGTCCCCGTTTCTCGTTTGCGTCCCCCTGGGGGATGATCTCAACAACACTCTGGCATCGTGTCAGGTAGACCAGGGTCGGAAATGGCCCCTCACCCTTGGGGATACTCAGATACCCAAAAAGGCGATATGGCCCAATGCTCGTGAACCGTACGGCATAGGCCGTGCAGTATTCGTTAGACCGAAGAGGNAGTTCCTNTNCCTCNGCCGCNATAGGTGTCGCATCCAGTTCCGNCATTACCCCATTCCAATATTCGTCNAAATCATCCGGCCGNACCGTGGTCGGTCGAGGGTCAGACATNTATTAGCTCCCTGAGTGAATGACTAGGTNGATTTCAAATGTTTTGTGAAAAACGCTTCGGCAATTTCCGCGTGCCCAACACCCGAGCCTGCGTCGTGACCGTGGCCATCGTAGGCATACATCTTCTTGTCTTCGGACACGATTGTCTGAAAGGCAGCATATCCTGTCTCCGGAGGGCAGACATTGTCCTGCAATCCTATGTTCATAATNAGAGGACACGTGACCATTGGACCAAAATGTATCCCGTCGAANTANGAGAGTGTTTCNCGTACGGCNTCTTCCCTGTCAGGATACAGGTTGAGATAGTCCCTGATCTCCTGGTAGGGATAGGTGTGCGTCAGAACGATCGAATCCATGTATCCACATAAATAGGGAGCACCGGCCGAGGCGGCACGGACGTTTCGAAGCCCGGCAACCACCAGGGTCAGTCCACCTCCCTGGCTGCTGCCTGTAACCGCAATGCGATCGGAGTCTACCTCGTCCTGGCCCAGAAGAAAGTCGAATGCGCGAACGGCATCCAGATAGAATCCCCGGTACCCATACGTGTTGCGATCTACGATGTTGTGGGTCAGGAGCCCGGGGTATCCAGGATTGTATTGTCCATTGCTCCGCAGCTTNCCCCTGGGCGCTGCACTGAAGACTGCATATCCTTTTCTGGCTCTGTCCCTGGGTATCGGTGGCTCCCCGATGTAGCCCGGAACCTGTAGGATCGCAGGCAGTTTGCCTTCTCGGTCCTTTGGCAGACAGTACCATCCAGCGATTCGTACCTGGTCCAGACTGTCGTAATGAACATCGTAAACGTCCACGTCCGGCGTGGAACGCAGTCCATTTCTCTCGACGGATGGATTCAACGGAATCTTCTCCGCTTGGTCCAATACATCTTCCCAGAATGGTTCGAAGTCGTCCGGCCTCACCATTGATGTTCCATATCGTTCTATTGAATCCTTGTCCATCTGTCCCCCAATTCGGGATTCCTGGTGGCTCTCTATTCTCGGCTCTTCTAGGCTACATTTACCCAGCTTTCGGTACCACTTCGCCCAAAGGCGTTCACCGGACGAACGGCGATCCGGTGTGATCCATCTCCCAGCGACAAGGTGAACGAAGCGTCCTTTGATTCCCAATTCCCCTCGTCTACGGAGACCTCAAACCCTTTCAGATTGGGTGTTTCCGTTTCCAAATCTACCTTTAGCGTCCCGATCTCCTTACCCTGCTGAAGATGAATCACAGCACGGTTTACAGTCCAGTAGATGTCTTCCGCACGGTTTGTATGCTGTGAAAACCACGGCAGTGGCTCTGTCTCTTGGTCCTGCCAGAAGAGATATCCGTCATAATGATATGAGATCTTCCCGTGTTCCGGTTCACCCGGGCCCATTGTCATCAGTTCGTCGTTGCGGAGAGAGATCATAAACCTATCGAAAAGGGCAAGGCGCTTCCCCACGGAAAATTGATCGGAAACGGCCGGAGGCGGCTGCGGCACAATTGTCACATCTTCGAAGTCCCTCTCTACATGTGCGCGGTGCGCGTCCAGGGCACTCATCGGAACACCGTCCCGCTCGAAGTGGTATGTAAACTTGGTCTCGTCATTCGCATCGCCGCCCACATCCATCGCCACCCACTTGCCGTGTTCTCCGGACCAGACCTCGTTGATGCAATGCGAATGCATAATTTGTGTCCTGGCTACAAGTCCCAGTGCTGCTGAACAGTGGGACATCACTGTGGCATAATGCGTGCACATACCCAGGCTGAGTTTCCTGCTGGCAAGCTCCAGGATCACCATAGCGTCCCAAGGCGGGCAGAAATCGATCNCACCCATATTCCAGCCGTCCTCCCATTGNTCCCTCACCCAGTTTCGAAGATNCAAATAAGCCTCGAATTCNGATTTCGCCGGGCGAATCACATCGTCCAGCTTCCATCGCTCTCTCAGCCTTTCGCCGCGAGTTGCGTCCGCACTGAGGTATGAAAATCGGTAGGGACTTCTAATGAGCTCAGGGTTGTCGGAATCGGTAACGCGAAACTCGGACAATTGGTCTGCCGACACCTCTGCATCGAGGGAAACCACTCTCAGTACCGGCGTAACCGAAGGATCATCCGTGGTCAGAACAATGCGCCACTGTACAAATCGGACGTCCCGTACTGGCGTGATGGTGCCTTTTGCAGATGCCCAGGCAGACCAGGCCGAAGGTTCGTAGGTGGGCGTTGGCCCCCCTCGCCATTCGAGTGTCCAACCGGTTCCGTCAGGGTCAATCACTTCAGCGTTCAGCGTCAGCGAAACGAGATGACCCAAAGGGGCCACGCCGCTGTTGGTCGCAGCCTCAAGCATGTCGACAGGTTCAGACAAGACCTCTCCGGTTTGTGTGAACTGGTCCAACCACAGCCGGACCATGTACTCCCCATCTGTGCGATTGTTTTCTCCNAGGTCATCCGATCGCCAGGTCTGGCCACCATCTTCGCTAACTTCACTGCGGTCGGGTTGGCGGCCATCTTCAATCAGCAGGGTCCACGCCACTTCGCCGACAGATCGGAAAACGACTTCGTTCTCTCCCGCGTGCAACCACTTGACCGGAAATTCGATCCGCGTCCACCTGTCGTCCCAGTAATCCCGCTCCACCGGCCGCTTGAGGACCTTCGAGTACCCGTTTACCTCGAGTTCCAGTTCTCCCTGGGGATCGTCACAGGTGAGGTATGGGCACAGCTGCGCACTACCCGTGCCTATGGCCGGAAGCATGAATCTCTTCTTAGCCTGCCGCAGTCCCTTGATAATCTCCACATCGTTTCGATTACACCTGCCCATTTCGTCGGCTACGGTTACCCCTCTGCGAAGGATCATCCCGCCTTCCCCCACTGTAACGCCTTTGCCAGTGCACTTATGAAAGGTCTCTTTGGCGGACCAGACACGGCATCCTTGAACCTTCCGCATGGTGATCTCCTACCTTGAATTGCGGACCGAACCATCCTTTGCTATATTCAGTGCCCGCAGAAATAGTTGAATTCTCAAAGTNTGTTTGAGGAACGNAAATGCCACCAANCAGNATCGTTAGAATCGGACATCTNAAGACAGTCGACGCGTTCCNGAAACACGTTGCGAGCCTGGGGATCGATTTCCCCTGCGATCCCGAGATTCTGGTTGGCGATGATTCACCCTTGTCGGAGCCCACTCGGCTGGGAAACCAGACCATCGGCAACCGATTCGCCATCCACCCGATGGAGGGTTGGGATGGAGAAACCGACGGAAACCCCACAGAACACACCCTTCGCAGGTGGCAAAATTTCGGTCTGAGTGGAGCGAAGCTGATCTGGGGAGGCGAGGCCGTTGCAGTTTGTCCGGACGGACGAGCGAATCCAAATCAGCTCTATGCGGCAGACCATACGCAGGAGGGTCTCGGAAAGCTCCTGGAAGCCCTGCTTCAAAGCCACAGAGACTACATTGGGGAAACGGACGATCTGCTGGTTGGATTTCAATTAACCCACTCCGGGCGCTTCTGCCGTCCAAATCACAAAGACAGAATGGAACCGCAGATCCTGTATAAACACCCGATCCTGGATTCCAAATTTCACATGGACCCGAACCTTCAACCCATGACCGATGAGAAGATCCAGGAGATCATTCAGAATTATGTAGAGGCAGCCAAGTTGGCCGCGCAACTGGGGTATGGATTTGTCGACATAAAGCATTGCCACGGTTACCTGGGACACGAGTTCCTCAGCGCGTTCACCAGACCAGGTCCCTATGGCGGGTCCTTCGAAAATCGCACCAGGTTCCTTCGTGAGATCGCAGAAGGCATACGTTCGGCTGTCCCGGACCTTCAGATCGGTGTTCGCCTGAGTGCGTTCGACTTCGTTCCGTACAGGCCTGACCCAGATCGTGCTGAGGGTCGTAAGCTGGGTCCGGGTATTCCCGAGGACTATTCAGACTGCGTTCCATATCAGTTCGGGTTCGGGATTGACCGCGATGACCCGATCCGGCCGGATCTCGCAGAGACCTGCAAGTTTCTGGATCTTTTGCGCGACCTGGACATCACGCTAGTAAATCTTACTGCAGGAAGTCCTTACTATAATCCCCACATCCAGCGACCTGCGTATTACCCACCCTCTGACGGCTATCAGCCTCCGGAGGATCCACTGGTCGGCGTTGCAAGGCAGATCGATGTCGTAGCTCGTCTCAAGACGAGCTACCCGGAACTCCTGATCGTAGGCACAGCCTATTCTTACCTCCAGGAGTTTCTGCCCCACGTCTGCCAGTGCTTGGTGCGTGACCGGAAGGTTGATTTCATTGGCCTTGGGCGTATGGTCCTTTTCCTACCCCGACTTGCCGCACGATGTGCTGAGTGGACGGAAATTGGACACAAGAATGATCTGTCGAACATTCAGTGACTGCACCACTGCGCCCAGAAATGGTCTTGTTTCGGGGTGTTTCCCATTGGATTCATACTACAAAAAATCCCCTGAAGCCAAACGCCTCAGGGAAATTAAGAAAGCCGCGGAGTAGGAGCAAGGGGAAAGGGACCCCCGAACCACTAGTTATGATCGGGTGACCTTTTCAACACAAAGTCCCCCTCCAGATTCAGGAAATTGACGCTTGGTGTCAATACCACCTCCCGAAACAACCCCTGTTCTTCCTTGCCTACTCGGATCACCTTTCCTACCAACATACCTTTCGGGAATACACCGCCCATTCCAGACGATATCACTTGATCGCCTACCTCAACGGGGCTGCGTATACCTACATGTCTAAGGTAGAATACCCCGTCCTCACAGGTTACGATCCCTTGGGTTCGCTCCTCACGTTGAACAATGGCACTCACCCGGCAGTTTCTGTCCAGGAGCATCTGCACGACTGCGTTCCCCTTATGGGATTCAAGGACCCTGCCCACGAGACCGTCTGCGGTAAGTACTGTCATCCGCTCCTCGACACCGTTAGTCTTGCCGATATTGATCAGGATCGTGTTTATGATCCTGTCAGGGTCTCTTGCGATCACCTTTGCAGCTAAGTAGGAGCCGGTCTCCCTGTTCCTGAAATTCAAAAGCTCCCGCAGGCGTGCGTTTTCGAGACTTGCTTCACGCAGCTTCAGGAGCTCCATCGAGATCCGCAAATTCTGTTCTCTGAGTACTTGGTTTTCGTACCTCAGTCCGGAAATATCCATCGGCCAGGAGAACAACCAGTGGCCGGCTTCCAGAAATCCGAGCGTCACCCCCCTGGACAAACCCAGCTTTTGAGACGGACTGATGGCCATCAACCCCAGAGAGATTATCACTGCCATCCCAAGCACGACATAAGAGCGCTTCTCGCCAAGGAATTCATACACTCTTTGCATAAATCAGCCGTCCCGGCTACATCAAAACCTTCTGGTATTGGGCGATATTCTCCAGGACACGTCCCGTCCCCCGCACCACGCAGGTCAGCGGATCATCTGCAACGATTACAGGCAGACTGGTTTCCTCTACAAGTCTGCGATCCAGTCCACGAAGCAACGCTCCGCCGCCGGTCATGATAATGCCGCGGTCCAGAATATCAGCGGCCAGTTCTGGTGGTGTTTGTTCCAGTGTCTGTCTGACAGCATCGATAATCGTGTCCACGGCCTCCCCAAGGGCGTCTCGGATCTCCATAGAATCAACGATAATCGTCTTGGGAATGGACATCACCATATCCAGACCTCGGCAGGGATGCTGAATTTCGCTTTCCAGCGCACCCGCGGAACCGATTTCACACTTGATCTGTTCTGCGCTTCTTTCACCCACAAGCAGATTGTGTTTTCGCTTGAGGAAGGTGACAATCGCCTCATTGAGTTCATCGCCCGCAGTTTTCACAGAACGCCACGTGACAATGCCGGACAGCGCGATAACCGCGATTTCGGTTGTTCCACCACCGATGTCGATAACCATTGAGCCAACAGCCTCTTCAACGGGCAGTCCAATCCCGATGGCTGCAGCCATCGGCTCTTTGATGAGATACACTTCCCTCGCCCCCGCCCTTTCGGCAGACTCCCGCACAGCGCGCATTTCCACAGGGGTCACACCCGATGGAACGCAGATCACGATTCTGGGCCGAACAAGGAGTTTGTTCTTCTGCACCTTCTTGATGAAATGACGGAGCATCTCCTCGGTAACGTCGAAATCCGCAATCACCCCGTCCCTTAAAGGCCGAACCACCTCAATATCCGGGTTTTGCCGACCCATCATTTCCTTGGCTTCAGTGCCAATTGCCAGGGGCTTGCGTGTGGACCGCTCGAGTGCGACAACCGAGGGCTCGTCAACGACAATATTCTGGCCCTTCACATAGACAAGTGTGTTCGCCGTGCCCAGGTCGATTCCGATATCATTTGAAAGCAGGCTTGATAGAAAAAACGCCATAAACTATATACCCCTTTGAGCTAACCCAGCAACCGATCTCGAGCTTCCCGATACTTGGCGAGCGTGTTGACCACGATATTTTCAGGCAATTCGGGTGCAGGCGGCGTCTTGTCCCAATCGAGGGTTTCCAAATAGTCCCTGACGAACTGTTTGTCAAAACTGTCCTGCGAACGACCGGGTGCATACGTTTCCTGGTCCCAGAACCTTGAAGAATCTGGAGAGAGGATCTCATCTATAAGTATGATTTCCCCATCGAGCAGGCCAAACTCGAATTTGGTATCTGCAATGATGATGTCCTTGTTTTCGGCAAAGGCCCTGGCGGAGGCGTAAATGTCCAGGGTCAAGGTCTTCAATTTTCCAGCCAGGTCCGGGTCCACGACTTCGCACATCTGCTCGAACGAGATATTTTCGTCGTGTCCGGTATCGGCCTTTGTCGCCGGCGTAAATATTGGAGGTTCCAACCGTGCCGATTCCTCGAGGCTTTCGGGAAGTGGGATCCCGCATACGGCGCCTGTGTTGCCATAGTCTTTCCAGCCCGATCCTGTGAGATACCCTCTAGCTACACATTCGATATCCACCCTGTCGGCCTTTACGACGAGCATTGAACGACCTTCGAGCTGGTCCCGGTATTCCTGCACCTCGGCGGGATATTCGTCTACATCCGTACTGATCAGATGATGCCGCACCAGATCGGCAGTCTGTTCGAACCAGAAGAGCGACATTTCAGTGAGAATTTTCCCCTTGCCTGGAATGCCGTTGGGCATCACCACATCGAACGCAGAGATACGGTCGGTGGCAATAATAAGCAGCCTGTCTCCCAAATCGTAAACGTCCCTGACCTTACCACTGGCGAATACGGGAACATTCCCCAAGTCGGTTTTCAACAATGCAGCCTCCATATCTTCCCTTTCGACTTGATAGCTAACTGATGATTTCGACCTTGCGAGCCTGAATTTTGACCCTGCCTCGGGCGAAAAGTGTGATTACCTCAGCGTAGAGTTCGTGTTCGATCTCCAGAACTCGGGCGGCGAGTGACTGGGCTGTGTCCTGTGGGGTTACGTCAACCACTTTTTGAGCTACAATCGGTCCCTGGTCATACTCCTCGTCAACCAAGTGAACGGTGACACCGGACTGCTTTGCACCACTGTCTATCACAGCCTGATGAACCCGTTCGCCGTACATTCCCTTCCCACCGAACTCGGGGAGCAAGGCAGGATGAATGTTCAGGATGCGATCTGCGTAGACAGAAAGCGTCACAGGACCAAGCTTCTTCATATAGCCAGCTAGCAGGATAAGATCTACTTCGTGCAATTCCATTGCTTCGCAAATGGCTCGGTCGAGCGCGCCGGGTGCTTTGTGGGTATACTCACTTAGATGAAACGCGGGCACCCCGGCCTTGCGTGCCCGCGCCAAGGCCCCGCAGCCACTGTTGTTGCCTACTACAACGGCCACCGAGGCCGGAATTTCTACCGAGTCACACTTGTCGAGAATGGCCTGTAAATTGGTTCCGCCACCTGATGCCAGAACACCCAATCGATAAGGTGAAAAATGTCCCGGGGAAACCATAGCTGGAAATCCGATCCGGTTGGCAGAAATTGGTAGATTGGCAGATCTGAGGGGGAATTGCACTGAATCTGGGGGGGAGCCGCCCGAAACCGATCTGAGCCGGACCAGACGGGCTATTCGCTTATTCCAGAGGATGTTACACCGGACAGCTTGATAATAAACCATTGGTCACCCAAAGTCAAGGAAATTGGGCAGTTAGGTCAATTCTGGACCTTTTGCCGATCGTACAGAAAAATCTTGACACATTTGAACAAAGGATCCTTATTTAAGCCAATATCCATCAACAACTTAAATGCATCCAGAATATTCCGGAGGTCTCCTTTGAAAATCAGAAAGGCCGTAATCCCTGCCGCGGGTTATGGCAGTCGAATGCTCCCAGCCACCAAGGCACTTCCGAAGGAAATGATGCCCATTGTCGACAAGCCGGCCATTCAGTATATCGTTGAAGAGCTGGTTGATTCTGGAATAGAGGATATCCTGATCATTACGGGGCGTGGTAAGCGCGCCATCGAGGACCATTTCGACCGCAACGTAGAGATCCACAACGCCCTGCAGGAACGGGAAGACAGGAAAATGCTGGAAACCCTCGAACGGATTGAGGAACTTGCGGACATCCACTACGTCCGGCAGAAGGAGATGATGGGCACTGGACACGCCATAGCGAAAGCCCGAAAACACATAGGCGACGAACCCTTCGCCGTGCTTTACGGCGACGACCTGGTGGTCTCAGAGGTACCTTGTATCGGTCAGATGATCGAACAATACAAGAAGTACAGTGCATCCATCCTTGGCGTCACGGAGATACCTTCCGAACTCATAGGAAGCTACGGTGTTGTGAAAGCGAACATGATCGACGGTGTGTTTCTGGTGGAAGGGATTGTGGAGAAGCCTGAACCCTCGGAAGCCCCCTCCAATCTGGCTATGCTCGGACGCTACATCTTCGAACCTGAGATATTTGAGTTCCTGGAGAAGGTCAAACCGGATCCACACGGCGAATACCTCCTCACGGACGCAATACATATGATGGTTCAGTCACGAGCTGTATACGCCTGTGCGATCAGAGGGGAATGGCACACGGTTGGGGACCTGCTCTCCTACTTGAAAACCACGGTGTCCTTCGCCTTGGATCACCCGGCGATTGGAGAGGCCTTCAAGGAGTTTCTGGATTCAACCGGACATTCACTGGACAAAGAATAGACACGAGGTGGATATCACGCTACGGTAGCCACCAGGCCCTCCAGTTCACTGATTATTGAACGATATCTGCAATTGATCTCTCTCTCCTGCGAGGAAATCCAGGCTAGGTCCTCCTGGCTCACTGCTCCGGTTGCCGCAAATTCGTCCAGTTCCTCCCTATCCAATACGATCTTCACTCCTGCCGGACTGAACCAGAGATCCAGCATCAGGTCCTTGTACTCCACCTGAGACTCCCCAATCTGCATCCCCTTGCAGATGTGGAACAAATGCCCGATGAGTCGCCCATCGGACTCTACCATCCTCCAGGCGACATACCCTTTCCCCTCTCGATATAGTGCGTATGTGACAGCCCCCTCCATAATCTCCACATCACCCACCTGTTCTTCACGCTCGGAAACATACCGAAGCAACACATAGTCATCACCCCTGGCGAAAAGCTCGCATAAATAAACGGCATCTGGTTTATCCAGATGCCGTTTAAATTCCAGATATCTCATTTCCATCAGGATTGCGTCAGGAAATAGCAGAGGAACATCGAGCCATTGGCAAGCGTCCAGCATCCCCATTGGATGAATTGGGCGTTTCTGCCGTCCATTCCAGAAGAGATTGACTGACCCAAATAACATAAAACGAAAATTGCGGAAACTACTACACCCCAAAAGGTTGCCATTAACACCTCTCCTTTTAATCTACCCTCTGCTACGAAACGGGACCCTTGACTCAAAGCTAAACATGCACCATCTTGCCTAATGTGGCAAGCAAATTGATCACTTTGTCCTACTCCATACGAACCACTTCCGCACATTCCGCCGAGGTCACAATCGCGTCGATCGTCTTGATTACTTCCAGGCTCTCTTCGGGTGTTACAAGCAGTTCTTCGCCGAGGTCCAGAACAGCCCCGATATTGTCGTAATACTTCCTGTAGGCGCCGTGTCTGGGCGTAACAGCAACCTCTTGGAATTCACCCTCCCTGCCCTTGGTCTTCATCTGGTACCTCGCGGGATCTTCTGGCACGGAAACACCCACGGCTCCCAGCTTGATCGTCGCCTCCTGGGGATCCACACCATACTTTCTGAATCCGCCATCCGAACCCCTAACGTGATACCGTGGCTTGGGAAAAATCCATGCACTCCCCAGTTCGATGAAGCATCGGACACCGTTCTTGAATTTCAGGAGACAGTGGGAAGTGGACTCTACATCTGAAGATGATTCTGGATATCTGAACTGATAGTCCGCAAAAACCCACTCCACAGTAGGTCCGAAGAGCTGGAGAGCCTGATCCACAAGGTGCGCTCCCCAGTCTCGTGTCCGCCCGCCTCCATGCATTTTCCAGGCTCTCCACCCGGGATGTGGTCCCCCAAAGGCCGTGATGTTTGATTCCACCGTGTAGATATCACCCAAGATGCCACTTCCCAAAATATCCTTCAAGGTCAGGAAATCGCCGTCCCACCTTCTGTTCTGGAACACACTCAGCAGCACCTTGTTTCTCTCTGAAGCCTCTATCATCGCCAAGGCCTCGGATTCGTTTAGACACATCACCTTATCGGTCACCAGGTGCTTGCCGGCTTCCATCGCCTGAATCGCCATCGGCGCGTGCGTATCATGGGGCGTCGCCAGGACCACCAGATCCACATCCGGATCACGCAGGAGTTCCTCAAAGTGTTCATATGTCGCAATGCCTTCGTAGTCATTAGCAGCCTCCTGGCGTTTTTCCACAGTCCTGGAACACACACCATGGAGCCGGAGCTGTTCAGTCAGATTTATGAAGGGAGCGTGGAAGACCTTGCCTCCAAGTCCATATCCCACCAGGCCTACATTGATCATCTAAGCTCCAGTCTATCGGTCCAGCGCTTTCCCTGTCATCGGAACGAAACGCACGGGTATAATTCGCTTCTCTTTGGCACTACCGTCCGCCTGTTTTGTAAGCAGCAGCAACTGCTGATCGAAATCCCCTACCGGTATGACCATCTTTCCGCCAATCTTGAGTTGTGCCACCAGGGCCTGCGGAATGTGATCGGGTGCGGCGGTCACTATGATCGCGTCGAACGGGCTCTCGTCAAGCCACCCGCCATATCCGTCGCCGGTGCGCAGTGTGATATTCTCATAGCCAATCTTGCGGAGGCGACTCTTCGCCTGCCTTGCCAGCGTTTCTACGATCTCAATTGTATAAACGCGATCTACGAGCTCTGCAAGGACGGCCGCCTGATATCCAGAACCCGTTCCAATCTCAAGTACTTTGTCCGTCGGCTTCAAATCCAGCGATTCCGTCATAATGGCTACGACAAAGGGCTGCGAAATGGTCTGCTCCTGCCCAATGGGCAATGCGTTGTCATCGTATGCCTGTTCCGCCAGATGTTTGGGTACAAAGGCGTGCCTGGGCAAGCTGCGAAGGGCTCTGAGGACTCTGGGATCCTTAACCCCTCGCCGTTCGATCTGTGAACTCACCATTTTTTCGCGCATAAGTTGGTATCGGCTTTCGTCACTCAATGTCTTGGGTTCATCTCCAGGCACACCCGAACAGGCCAGCCAGAAGAAGCTCGGCAGCATGATCCAACGGTAAGTCATTCTATTGCTTTCTCGATTCCAGATAGTCGCCATCTCTTGCAAGAATTTCAGGGTGCAAGCCGTAGAAGATGTCCCGGGTGCGGCGAACCATCGCACCGGTGATCACAATGCGATTGTCGATTACGACGGCAGGCACCATGGGCTGATCCACACCCTTCTGCCTGGCGTGCTCTGCCGCAATCTCACTCAGCTTGAACCCTGTATCTCCAGATGAACACCACCCCAGCCTATCAGGTTCAATCCCGAATGCATCGAGACATCCTGTCTCTGTTTGCCCCGATTCCGCGTCGAGCAGGATTCTTGCTCGGCACTGCAGGAAGTCAAGGTACTGATCGGGATATAGGCTCTGGACACAAAGGTGTTGCAGTTCGATAGCATCACCCGATCCCGGAAGAAGGAATTCGGCCCGATCCAGGGCATCTACAGGGCTCAACCATACCATGAGGTGACTCACCAATCCCATACTGAATGGAGAATTGGCATCGAGAAACACCTCCATTGTGCCGGGTGTCGTCTCCCTGTCGAGCAACTGTGTTATTGGAATCATGATAGGTTCCGGTAAATACGCATCCTCCACAGATCGAACGGTTCGTTCAAAACGTCCGAATCTGGCCGTTTGTTCAAAGGTACTATCGATGATGAACGCCGGCAGACGGTCTATCCCATATTTGTTGACGAGATCCTGGCCTTCCTTCGTCGCCGCTTCTACCGTGCGAATTACTACGCCAGGAAAGAGATCTAATGTTGAACGAATGAAATGCCCCGTTTCACACAGTGCGCAGTCGGCAGCGTTCAGGACTACCATCTCGAACGCAACAGGGTCCTTGAATGTGCACCTGGCTTCAATCTCCCCAGGTTTCAGGCAGATACCAACTTTTCCGGTCTGGCTGCAGTCTCTATCGTGATTACAGACGGGCAACTTGGCACAGGCCTCGAGATTGGGGTTTTCTGCACAGATCGATCGGGCGGACGCTGGACCACCTCCCGGACTCTGGACTTCACGCCCGTTCATAAGCAATGTTGGCGATGCATCGATTCCCAGCAGATTCGCCCTGCGGATGTTTTCTCGGAAGAGGGCCTGACCCTGTTCACTGCCTGCCAGATTCCTGATCCTGTCCGGATCCATACCTGCACTCTGCGCACAGGACGCCCAGTTAGGTTTATAGATCTCCTGGTTCCGACAGAGAATGTACTCAAAATATCTGTCGGGGTACAAAGTCATTATGGCTACCTGCCGAATCCCTTCGGCAATTTCGGAGTCCCCGTGCAGACTTCGGAAACGACCCGATCCCGACAGCACATCCGACTCACAGGCGGGGACGGTCCTGTCTGTTCGCTGACGCGTGGCGGATTGCGGTTTTGATTGCCCGGCCTCTTCGGCGATAAAATGCAGCTTAAAATCGATTTGTCCTTCAAAGGCCGCAAGTGTTGGTGCCAGGGCCGATTCTGCTTCCATAGCATAGGGGCATAGGGCCATCACGAATAGCTCAACTGTTGGTTTCCCCCCTGCCGAGGTGGTAATTTCCTCCCTGAGAACCTGCTTCAGACGGGTATTGTTATGATCCACTTCTGAGACCATCTCTTCAAATCGCACAGCCAGATCCGGGGTTTGATGATCATCGTGGCAGTTTTCGCAGAGTGTGATGTCAACGTTCCCTCTGATGTTCTTCTTCTCCGGACGGCGAACGTGCTGCCCTCCGGGTCCATGACAGGTTTCACACTGCACACCTCTAAGTGTGTTTTCTCCAATCGCAAACCCGGACGGATATCCGAATCCTGTACTGTGGCACGTCACACAGTCTGGCTGAAAGTGCTTCTGGGCCAGGAGCAGCGTGTTGAACGCGTTGGCATGATGTGTCTCGGACCAGTCTCTATACTCATGGGGATGGCAATCTGCACAGACTTCTGCCCCTGTGTAAACATTTTCAGCCCTTATCACGGTTTCTTCGTGCGAATATCCGACGAAGCGGGGGGAACCCTCATCGCGCAGCTGCGGGTCGTTAGCGACTTGAGTGTAGAAAGTGTCCACGATCTTCGCAATATCCCTGGATTCCGCGATCACTACTCCCAGAGGGATTTGCTCGACGTCCGAAGAAAGTATGCCATTCGTGTCAACACGCAGCACAGCCTTACCGACCCCCTTCCCGAGTGGCAGTGTTCCTAGGATCATCGTCTTATTGACCTTTTGCAACGGTTGTTCTGTCCTACTCCCGATGATCACGTCCAAACCAGGTACGGATGCCGCAAGTCTTCTGTTGTCTAAAGCCGATAGGTCACTTAACACCACAACCAGGGAAATCCCATCTGCCCACTCGGCGATTTGCTTCCGTATCGCCTCACCCGGGTCCATCAGGCCAAGCTTCTCGGACGCAATGATGCTATCGGGAGACACGGATGTCTCCTCAGCCGAAGCCTTTTCGTCCAGGTCGGTCCAGCCTGTTACCCCCACGATGCCCACGCGCCTGCCCCCGGCCTCGAGAATATGGGACCGGGCTCCCCACCACGCCGTGCCGTTTGCGGCCGTCAAATTGCTTGACACCAGGGCTATGCTGGACGAGTGTATAGAATTCAGAAATTGGCTTCCATAACGGAATTCACCCAAACCAACATTGGCTGCATGATAGCCAATCTTCCCCATCGCATCCAGATGGGTCTCGCAGCGAAGCTTGTCTATAGAAGAGTGCCCGTCGAACAGACCCCCGGCATCCAGAACAAGGCTGTGAGGGTGAACACCCAGAATATCGCGAATCACGGTTGCCCTTCGCGCCAATCCGCCCATCTGGCCGTCTTCAAATCCACACAGATCCAAAAAGCTTCTGGTGGCGCCCGTATAAACTAATACCACTTCGTCGGAGGCCTTGGATGCCGGCTCTGACGCACACCTGGCAAGCAGTATTGTGACAACAACACAAAGAAACAGAATTTTCCCTTTCACGACGTTCCCGATCCTAAAAAAAGGACCACCTTCCTGAAAGTGGTCTTAAAAATCACACAAAGAATATCCATAAAAGGCCTGGCTAATATAATTGGCAGCAGACGAACGGTTCCTCACCCGGAGCGAGAAAGAGCCCTTGGCATAAATCACAGCGCCCAAGTCTGTGAATGGATGGGCTCGCTAGGAATCGCCCAAAACTGGCATACAAGCCTGCCACACCTTCAAGTTCGCGAACAAGAAAGGTGTGGCGGATATCATCTACAATTGGTCCGTCCAGTTAGCGTCGGATGCATAATGGGGATTCGGTACCAGGGAGCGGTCGATGCCCTTGAGTCGATCATTCACATTGTCAGCAATCTCATTGAACACCTTTCCTCTCAGGTTAGGTGTTTCGTGAACCCTGTCCAGGACACAGTGCAGGAGCGCCACAATATTGTCGGTCGCCTCTATGTAGTCCGACTGCTCCTCCTTTTCCCACCATTCCCGGAGGTTGATGAAACGCACTCATTCAGCTTCCTCATTGCTCAGGAAGGAAACAACCGGTGCCTTTATGATCAAAGCATTCACGTCCAATGGCGACCTCGCCAAGAACCCGATAGGGGCTACAACCAGAGGAATGAGACGAAAAAAGGGCCGTCTCCCAAATAAGAGACGGCCCTTTGTCGATTCGCTTTTTCCTACTTGAGCAGCATCATTCGGTTAGAGTCCACGAATTTTCCTGCCTGCATCCGGTACAGGTAGATGCCGCTGGCAACCTGGCGTCCCATCTGATCCGTGCCGTCCCAGGATACAGTATAATACCCCGCTTCCAGCCTGTCGTTGGAGAGTACCCGAATTTCCTGGCCCAGCAGGTTGTAAATCACCAGTTTGACCTGACCAGCTTCGGGAAGTTGGTAGGAAATGTTTGTGGACGGGTTGAACGGGTTCGGCATATTCTGACTGAGCCCATAGCTGTCCGGCAGAGGCTTAAGATCTGCAATCTCGATGTTGGCAAGCACATCGATATTCCCTTCGAAATCCACCAGGACGCCTTCAGAAATGTGGAAGTCCTCGGAAACAGGAGTGCCGGTAGTCTTGAATGTGAGTTCAACGAGCTTCCCTTCTCCTGTTACCGCTTGCCCATCCACCTTCATCGCGCCAATAGCAAGTTCACCGGCAGTTCGGGTGGAGGACAGGAACAACGTCTGCTGATCCGAGCTCGAGCTCAACAGGTTTCCCTTCACCTCTTTGGCCTCAACGAATTCGTACTTGGCCGTGTCAAAGTGGAGCACGAAGCCATAACCCTTAAGGTTCTTGGTCTCCGCCATAGACACCTGAATTTTCAGGAAATTGTCATCCTTGGGCGCGTTTTCAGCTCGCTCGATTTTCAACTGTGCAAAGGCGTTTTCTCCACCTGTAATCGTCAGCCCGTTGGTCATATCGCCGGCGATTGCCGATCCGGACATTGCCAACCCAACGATGACAGCCAAAATCAAAAGATTTCGCATAACCAAACCTCCAATAATCTAATCCCGATCGGGTTTATCTTTATTCCTTTTTGACGTTCATTGTGTAATATCGACGTTCAATATACTAGGTATACCTAGAAATTTAAGGCTTAATACAGTGGGTGTCAACTGCTTTTTTGAATTCATCCGGCCGACCCGAGGCCCACAACGCCGAGGAACCAAAGGTAATCTATCAATCTGTTTTGTTTAGAGATACATTCCAAAGCACCGATACTTCGCACGAAACGATTGGAAAGGAAACTTCTCAACGTTCTATAAGAGGGATGCTTCAGAACAGAAATAGTTCCGAATCACTTCCACAAGGCCTTCCAAAGTCACCTCGTCTACTGTTGGGGATGCTACGACCTTAAACCCCAGTTCGATTGCTGTTCTCGAAGTTGAAGGGCCAATGCAAGCAGTGGGTACATCGAGCAGCTTGGACCGGTCAAGAATACCATCTGTAAGGGTGAACAGATTTCGTACTGTGGAGGAGCTTGTAAAGGAGATCAGGTCTACGGTCCCACCCTCCAACGACTGGAGCACAGATTTGGGGAGTTGCCCGGGCGCCACTGTCCGATAAACGACAACCTCGTGGGGCGCGGCTCCCAGACTGGAGAGAGCCTCGACCAGGTGTTCTCGAGCGACCTCCTGCCTGGGAATCAAAATGTCTTGACCGGAGAGATCTTCCGCTTTAAGACCTGCAGCAAGTCCTTCTGCTGAATGTTCTGCAGGGCAAAATGTCACCCGAACGTTATAGGCTTCTATTCGGGCTGCAGTCGCAGGTCCAACCGCCGCGAATCTGGCATTGTGGAAGATGCGGAGATCCCTTCCATTATTCAGCACCCTGCTGAAGAATCGGTCAACCGCATTTACGCTTGCGAACACCACCCATCTGTAGGTTTCAGCACGATCGATGGCAGCATCAACGGCTGACCAATCTTGAGGCTCAGCAAAGGCTATCACGGGAGCCTCCAGGACCTCTGCACCCAGATCCTGTAGTGAAACCGACAGCGAACCGCTCTGTTCGGCGCTCCGAGTAACCAGTATACACCTACCAAATAACGGCCTGTCCTCGAACCAGTCCATCCTCAAGTCTACAACCTTGCCCACCACGATTATGGCCGGGCTTTCCGCAGCCACCTGGGCAAGTTCATCAAGACGGGCCCGAATGGTCTTCTGCGAAGGCAGCGTTCCTTGCTGAATGACAGCCACCGGCGTTTCCGCTGGGCGACCTCCCGCAATCAGTCTTCTGGAAATCTCAGCCCTGTTGCGGACACCCATCAGGATAACCAACGTGCCATCTAGTCGGGCAAGGGCACCCCAGTCTATCTCGGGTGGACCGTCTAGTGCTGCGCGGTGGCCAGTCACGATGGTCAGGTGAGGAGAGAACTCCCGGTGTGTCACAGGAATTCCTGCATAGGCCGGAACCGATATAGGACTGGTAACACCTGATACGACCTCTATCTGGACACCTGCCTTCCGCAGTGAATCCGCCTCCTCTCCACCACGGCCGAACAGAAAAGGGTCTCCCCCCTTCAGACGTACCACCGTCTTGCCCAACCTGGCACCTTCTATCATAAGCCTGTTGATATCCGCCTGTTGACTCCTGTGAGAACCGGGTTTTTTTCCCACATCATACGTTTCGCAATCCGGACCCACGTGTCGAAGCAGAACGGTATTTGCAAGGCTGTCGTACAAAACAAGTTGGGCTTGCTGTAAACAACGCAAGCCCTTTAAGGTAAGCAGCTCAGGATCTCCGGGACCGGCACCCACCAGATACACTTTCCCTTCGCCCATTATGCCCTTTCAGCTAATCTAAGGAAAACAGAATTTCGTCGGCCCCCTGGGAAGTCAGAATATCCGCCAGATCGGAACCATTGTCTTCAGGTCTGTCCGGCTCCCCTTCTATCTGGCCCCTTACAACCTGGGTCCCGTCAGGCAGTGCAACAACCCCATCCATTACCATCCGTCCGGTGTTGATGCGTGCCCACACACCGATGGGGACTTGACATCCGCCTCCCAGTACCTCGAGCACAGTGCGTTCCGCTACAACACATTGCCGGGTTTCATCATCATCGAGGTACGAGACGGCATCCTGCACATCCCGATCTCCTGACCGTACTTCTATTGCCAGGGCACCTTGTCCTGGGGCAGGGATGATGAACTCTGGATCCAAAAGCTCGCTAATCCTGTCCTCCAAACCCAGGCGAATGAGTCCTGCCGCAGCCAGTACCACGGCATCCATTCCCTCGGAATCCATCTTCGACAACCGCGTCTGCACATTTCCGCGCAGCTCCTCAAGCACCAGATCGGGGCGGTTATACTGGATCTGGGCTCGGCGGCGAAGGCTGCTAGTTCCCACGCGCGCACCGTCTCGAATTGACTCGAGATCTACCCCTGTGGGTGTCACCAGGGCGTCCCGCACGTCTTCTCTATCGCTGATGGCCCCAATCTCTAGACCTTCGGGCAATTCCGTCGGCAAATCCTTGAGTGAGTGAACCGCAAGGTCAATCCGCCTGTCCAGCAGCGCATCTTCTATTTCTTTTATAAAAACCCCTTTCCCGCCAATTTGGGAAAAGGGTGCGTTCAGAACTCGATCCCCTTTGGTATGGATAACCTCAATGTCGACCTCGAGACCGGGAATTACGTCCTGGAGGGCACTCCTCGCCCATTCCGCCTGCCAGAGTGCCAGAGGACTTCCTCGGCTTCCGATCTTGAGATCCATTCAGTTCTCTATCCTTTCGGCAGGAACGCTGCTTTCGTCTCTCGATACGACCCCACCATCATCTTGTCTAAGATCGAAGAGTTGTCTCAAAGCGTCCACATATGCGAGTCCGTCCCCGGTGTCTGCGGCAGCTTTGAGTTGTGTCTGGGGGTCGTGCAATAGCTTGTTCATATAAAGACGTAGGAGGCCGGTCACCTTATCCCGTTGTTCATCCGAAAAACCCTGGAGCTTTGCCTGCTTGAGCTCAGAATCCATGACCTCCTGGAAATGTCTCCTCAAGGCGACAATCGTCGGCACCACGGCCAGGGAATTCATCCAGGACGCGAAGGCATCCGCCGCCGCCTCCACAATGGTGGTAGCCTTCTCAGCCTCCTGCTGTCGCTTCTGTAAATTGGACCCCACCACCGACTGGAGATCGTCGATATCGTATAGGAATACGTTGTAGAGATCACCAACGACCGGATCGATATCCCGTGGTACAGCAATGTCGATAAAAAACATCGACTGATTTCGCCTTTTCTGCATGGCTTCCGCAACAGCTTGTTTCTGAAGAATATACAAGGGAGCGCTGGTTGAACTGATCACCATATCAGCTTGGTGAAGGTTGTTCATCGCGTCCTGCCAATCCAGTGCCTTGCCATTTACCCGCTCTGCTAGTTCCTGAGCTCTTGAGTGCGTTCGGCTGGCAACCAGCAGAGATTGCACGCCGTTGTCTACCAGGTGCTTCGCTGTAAGTTCGCTCATCTCTCCAGCACCGATCACCAGAGCGCACCGACCTTCTAGATCACCCAGGATCTTTTTGCCCAGTTCCACCGCCGCAAAACTGACCGAGACCGCGCCAACCCCGATCTCAGTTTCTGTTCTGGCACGTTTGGAGGCTTCCACCGCCGTTCTGAACAATCGGTTCAGGAAGGTCTTGCTCGAACCGGTTTCCATCGCCACGGCGCCCGCGTTCTTCACCTGCCCGGCGATCTGTGGTTCACCCAGGATCATGGAATCCAGTCCCGAAGCCACACCGAGAAGATGCTTCACCGCATCGGTGTCGTGGTGAATGAAGATGTGCCTTCGCAGTTTAGAAGGCTCCACGCCTGCGAGCGCTCCAAAAATCTCCACCATACCTTCGATCGTAGCCTCAAGAGCATCTGTTACGAGATAGGCCTCGGAGCGGTTGCACGTTGAGATCAACGTAGACTCGGAGGTCCCCTGCAACCTGTTCATTTGGTCCAGAACCGACCGGACTCTCTGTTCGGATATCGCCACCTTGTCCCGTATTTCCACGGGCGCTGTGCGGTGACTCAGACCGACGACTACGATAGACATTCCTCAACAATCTCCTCTACTCGATCCCAGCTCTTCGCCTGAATATGTTCGAGAACGTCGGGGGCAACCAGGCGAGCCCAAACGCGCCGACGCTGCGGTTCATTTTCAGGAAATCTGCTTTGCACACGTGGCCGCAGGCGCTCCAACATTTGGGCAAGTTCTACAAGTTCACCTGCAACGGCGTGCTCCAGATCTTGCCGAATGATTCTCGCCAGGGCAGGGCTTCCCCCACCTGTAGAAATCGCAACCTGCAGCGGCCCCTTCATGAAAGATGAGGGTACAACGAAATCACCCCGGTTCGACCGATCCGAAATATTCACCGGAATACCGGATCGCGAGGCTGCATCCAACACGGCTTGGTTTACGCCCTGCGAGTCTGTTGCCGCAAAGGCGAGGGTTGCACCTTCCAGATCGGTCTCCTCGAATGCCCTTTCAAGCAGCCTCACATCTCCTGATTCAACCAACCTTTGCAGGCCTTGGGTCACATCCGGACTGACTATGGTAACCTCGGCACCGGCTTTGAGTAGTCCTGCTGCCTTTCGCTCGGCTACCGGGCCGCCACCCACAACCACGCATTTCCGTTGCCCCAGGTCCAGAAAGATCGGATAGAATCCTGTTTGTTGCCCCATAGATGTGTAGACACTCCAGAGAATTCTTTGATTACGGGGTAAGCGGGTGCCTGCCAGAGAACAGAACACCCACAACAGGAAACGCAAATATGATAACAGCGAACCCTACAATGGACAGAACTGCCGCACGCTTTCCCCGCCATCCGCCCCACCGTGCTGCAAGGTTAGCGGCATAGATCACCCAGGTGAGCAGGAGAGGTGCAAACTCCGGTTTGCTCCAGACCCACATCTGATACATCTCCTGGTAGGCCCAGATCGAACTGGCTACAATTCCACCGCTCAGGAAGGAGAAGCCGAACGTGGCGGCACGGTTGTTGAACTTGTCCAGAGTCTCCAGAGGGGGAAGGCGGTCGTAGAAAAAGCCAAGGTGTTTCTTCTGTATCTCGCCAATCAGCATTACGTACATGGTTGAGCTGACACAGGATATGGCGAAGGCAGCATAGGCGAGGATGTAGGCAAGAACGTGGATCCTAAACCAGCTAGCGGTGTGCGCAACGGTTGGCACGTCATCCACCCCGAGAAGATTGGAGGTGGTCAGCAGGTGAAGCAATGTAACGATGGGGGCGATGAGCGCGCCAAGGGATCGGTCAGGCGTACTGATCTCCAAATACAGGTACACAATGACAACAAGCCAGGCGCATAAAGATGGCAGCACCTGGCTATTTAGAGGTACCTGGCCGGTGGTCAAGACCATTCGCAACAACAGTGTCGAATGGATGCCCCACCCCAGTATCAAACTCCACAAACCGATTCTTCCCCTGATTTCCCCTTTGCGTTGAAAGTTGGCAGCGTAGCCGACTGCACTGACAGCGTATACCGCAGCTACGAGTATGACAAGCGAATCTTGAATGCCCATCCAATTAGCCTTTACCTGCTACATCGGCGTAGCCAGCCAGTCCTCGATGTTTATGTTATGGTGCCTTGGATCCTCCTGGGCAACGATCATCCTTGCATATTCGGGTCCCGTTTCCTTGAACTCCTTTGCGAGGTCCACGGGAAACGGACTGGCTCGCTGTTTGCCGAATTTTGTGACGATCACCCCTACCTTCGGGCGTAACGAGTCTTCGGGGTTCACCTCAGTAACAATCCCCATCTCCGATGTGTTCAGTTTCACGAAACTGCCCACGGGGTAAATACCCAAACTCTTGATAAAGGTCTCCACAACTCCGGTGTCGAATTCGGTCCCTTTCCCATCGAACACCACGCGTAACGCGATGTACGGGGGTAGTCCTGGTTTGTACGGCCTGGGCGATGTCAGGGCATCGTAGACATCCGCGACGGCAGACATGCTGGCAAACGAATGCATCTGATCGCCGGTCAATCCCCTGGGATACCCGGACCCGTTCACCTTCTCGTGGTGTTGTCCGGCAATTGCGATCGCAGCCTCGGGCATATTGCCCATTTCCCGCAAAATGCGTTCGCTCTGCACCGGGTGATTCATGATTACTTTTCGTTCTTCATCTGACAAGGGACCGGGTTTATCCAGAATCTCGAGCGGGATCATGGATTTGCCGATATCGTGCATCAACCCGCCCACTCCGATCACGGATGCCTCGTCCTCGGTTACTCCGGAGGCATATGCGATCGCAAGCGTGAGGACACACACATTCACGGAGTGTGTGTAGGTATGTTCACTGTAGTTCTTTAATGAGGTCAGGCTTAGCAGCGCGTCAACATTACGAAACACGCTTCCTGTGAGCGTCTTGGATGCCAGTGCCACCTTTTTTGTGTCGATACTGCCGCCCGTGGCCGTATTACCCATGAACTCTTTTACGATCTGGACAGAGGCGCCTCGGATCTTCTTCGCTACTTTGATCTCATCTTTGAAAAAGGTCTTACGGCCCGCCGGGGGCTTGGCTTTTTTGACCTCCTTTACCACCGGCGGCGGTGCAACGATTCTGCCACCGGGGATGTCTTTTCCTTTGGATGTGTCGATTATGACATCGTTCAATCCGGCTTCCTTAAGCCGCCGGATCTGATTATCGGAGGTGATCAGCATCCCCTTGCCAAGGAGAAGCACCTTCTTTTTACCCGATGATTTTCCACCTTTTGCTGCATCCCGAACATCGGCCTCCATAAACATCCCGACCTGGAGTTGATCTATCGAAATCTTTTTTTTAGCCATCCTGCCGTGGGCTCCATTCAAATGGTTCTGCAAAAATTACTGCTTGTCGCGTTGTGCGACGATCTTCTAAACCTACAAAATACCAATGGGTTAATCAACTGAAAATCTGGCACCAGCCCCGGGAGCGATCACCCCCAGCACAACGGGATGTGTCGCCCCTGTTGCTCCTGGGACATTTCCCGGTTTCCCAGAGACTGTCTCGTTTGCCAGAACGGCAAATGCCACCGCCTCTTTGGCTTCCGAGAGCATACCTAAGGCCTCCAGATCCCTTATCCTGTGCTTTTTCAAGCGTGTCTCCAACAGCCTCATCAAGCTGGGATTTTTTGCGCCCCCGCCGCTGACCAGAATTTCCTCTGCAGTCTCCCGGCTTGTCACATGTCGGTCTATTGCATCAGCAATGCTCTCAACCGTAAAGGACGTAAGTGTCGCAACAAGATCTTCATCCGAGATCTTTCCCCTCCAGGTCAGAATCTCGCTGATGGCCTTATGCCCGAACATCTCCCGTCCCGTAGATTTGGGTGGTTCCAGAGTCAGGTACGGATTGGCCATTAGTATGTTTAGCAGCTCGGCGGATTCCGTCCCCCTTGAGGCGATTTCGCCATCCCTGTCAAAACTGAGCGCACCGTTGGTTATCTCCATCACCAGTGCATCGAGCAGCATGTTCCCTGGCCCAGTGTCGAATGCGATGTCCTCCTCCAGGGCGCATCCGGCAGGCACGTGGGTCAAATTGGCGATCCCTCCGATATTTAGAAGGACACGACTCAGCTCTGCAGAGGCGTATAGCAGATAGTCTACAATTGGTACCAGTGGCGCGCCCTGACCCCCTGCAGCGAGGTCCCTCGCCCTGAAATCCGAAATGGTTGTTATGCCGGTTCTTTCAGCAATAACGCTGGGATCGCCAAGTTGCAGGGAGGATCGTGTTGAGAATTCATGCACAGTGGTCAATTCAGGCAGGTGATGAATGGTCTGGCCGTGCGATCCAATGAAGTCGATCATTTCTGGTTTCTCTCCGGCTTTCACGCACAGGACAAGAGCTGCCTTTGCGAACCACTCTCCCAATATCACATCGAGCCTGCAGATTTCGTCTACTCTTGCCGTCGAAATTTCACTTGATCTCAGTATTGTATCGCGCAAGTCAGACGGAAACGGAACGAAATCGAATTCCATCAGATCGACACGCGTTTCTGCCCCCGACCCCGTGATCTGCACCAGCGCTGCATCAATACCGTCCGCCGAAGTACCGGACATCAACCCGATCGCGTGACTTGTCTTGTCGAGATGTGCCACGGTCACTCTCCCCCCTCGTCCGAGAATCCTTGCGCCACCACCCCCGATGAGGATCTGCGAATCACGAAGAGAATCCCTCCTGCGAGGCTGGCCACGATCCCAGCAAGGTAACCCAGAAACATGACCGCCAGAGCAGATGCGTCCCCCATACCCACGCGGCCAAACAGCAGAACACCCATATTTTCACGCACACCGATTCCGCCGAACGACACGGGAATCGCCGCAACGATCGCGATCAAGGGAATGAAAACGACATAGTAGGCAAAGGGAACGTTCTGGCCTAGCGCGTGGCCTACCGCATAGTACACACCGATTCTGCTGAGTTGAACGCCGGTTGCCAGCAGTGCGACACGGACGATCATACCATACGCATGCCGGTAGAGCAGGAAACCTGCTCTGACGTTCTCCAGGAATTCAACCAGGCGGGACGGCAGAACTCGACCGGCCAGGCTGACAACGAAGTTGCTCATCCGCCTGCTGAATCCGAAAAGCAGTACGGCAAGGAGAATCACTGCAAGGAGAAGGATAGGCATCCAAAGGGATGTTCCCCGGAGGCCGGCAGAGAACGTATACGCGACGATGGAAAAGCAGATCAGGGTGAACAACCCGATGAACCGGTCTAGAAAGGTGGCGGCAAAACCGGCCAGACCCTGTCCGGTCAAACGTTTTAGATCATATATTCTCACCGCGTCCCCACCGATATTGCTCACAAGGAAATTGTTGAAGAACACCCCTACAAAATACAGGCCAACCACTTTTCTGACAGATAGCCTGATGTTTTGAATGCGTAGAAGTTCGCCCCACTGTAGGGCACCCAGCAGGTTGCTCGACAAAAACAGAAATACCGAGAGCATCCAGAACAAAGGGGATGCCGAAGAGAATGCGGTCTTTATTTCTCCCCACTCGATCCTATTTAGAAAGAACCCCACCAATGCCACACTGATCACGATCTTCGAAATCAGGACTAGGAACCGCTTCAAATCACCTCCCATTCTGTAAGAGGAGCTCTGTGGCCGCTCGCACACCTTTTAAAAAGTACTGAAATGCAATGGATCCTCGATACATCCGCCTGGCAACAACCGTGTCTGTAACGGTCCTGGCAGCCTGCGAGACCTTCCTTCGAGTAAGAATGTTGAACGGGTGCGTTACGATCCAGAACAAACCGCCCAACGAAGCAAGTGGATGTTTCCAATCTCCTCGCAGGGCAGTTACCACCATTCCGCCGATCTCCACACACACTCTGGCGGGAAACGTCCAGAAAAGCCTTTCCACCGAAAGATTCTTCAGAATCATGACCATTTGATTTCTGTGATTGTAGTATGCCTTCTTCCAACTATCCGCTTCCAGCGTCCACCCGCCGTAGTGGTAAACAATGGCGGCAGGTGTAGACACAATCCTGTATCCTGCCAATTGCAGCCGCCAGCACCAATCGATTTCCTCCATATGCATTTGGAACGCCTCATCCATCAAGCCGACCTCGTGCACACAGTCCATCCGAACAAAGAGAGCTCCGCCAATTGCCCAGAAGATCTCCCTGGACTCATCATACTGTCCGAAATCGGCCTCAACTGTCTCGAGAATTCTGCCAAGGCAAAAAGTATACCCCAGGTAATCCATCATGCCGCCGGCGGCACCACCATAGTCGAACTGGCTTCTATCCTGCATGGACAGGACCTTTGGTTGACAAGCAGCGACCCGCTCATCGCGCTCGAGTGTTTCTACCAGCGGACGCAGCCAATCCTCGGACACCTCCACGTCGTTGTTCAGCAACATTGCATATCGGCCCCTAGCAGCTTCCAGCCCTCTGTTGCATCCAGCGCCCATACCTTTTCCACCGCCCGTTTTTACAACACGGACGCTCGAGTAAGCTGCGGTCGCACGCCCCAGGCTGCCGTCGTCATAAGGCTGGTCATCAGCAACGATGACCTCAAAAGGGATGCCGATTGTCCGTTTATAGATAAACTTCAGACATTCCGACAACACATCACCCAGGTAATGGGGTATGATTACTGACACAATCGGATCCTCTTTCATATTTCAGTTCCGGCCTTTCAAATCTGCCTGGCTTTTCATCTTCATTCTCACGAGTTCTATCGCCTGCGAAACTTCGCTATCTCCGGGCGCCAACCTGGCGAGGCGTTCCAGGTCACTCAGTGCCCCTTCAAGCAAGCCGCTCTTTTCTCGAGAGACGGCACGGTTGAACAACGCCAATTCAATGTTCAATCCACGATCTATCATTTGCGAGTAAAGAGCAGTTGCGGAATCGTACAGGCCCATCTGCATCTGCACCTCGGCTACTGCACCGAGTCGCGTATCTTCAGCAATCGCCTCCGTGNTTTGTACATGCCGTAGAAGCCTTTGCGTTTCATCTTCTCGGCCAAGCCGGTGCATCAAACCCGCCAGCAGAACATATCCCTTCCAGTCGTCNCGGGGAACNGCCACCGCTTCACAACGCTCCAGTGCCAGATATGCCCGGTTGGGATCTTCGTTGTCCAGGAGTGTTTCCGCCAGCTGCAAGAATGCCACCTGATAGTTGGTAATCAAGTTGGTCGTGTTTTCATCCCGGTAAACGGAAGGGTCGATTACNCCGCGGTAATCGTACAGTTCAAAGAGATTCCGCCACGTCCGATCTATGTGTACGCCCTTGATTTGCTCTCTTGTAACACGCACCACCATCCCCTCGGACTGGAGATGGTCCATCATACCCAGAAGATTCTTGTCTGGAACAGTGGCACCGAAATAAACGGGACGCTCCCAGTTGTTCCAATCGATAATCTTGAGCACCATCACATCTTGAACTCTGAGCAAACCATAAGAGGATGCCGGCACCGTCCATCTCAGCCCTGCCGCTTCGACCTCTCGATCCTCCGGCCAATACCTTCCCGATTTCATCACGGCCGCTCGGGTGTAAGCCGTAAGGATCTCGTCGATGAACTCATCCGTGTATCGAACTGTGACACCAGGGTCCATATCTTTGAGCTGCTTGATATACCAGTTTGTATTGAGCAGACTCAGGTTGACCACTTGCACGTCTTTCCGAATGTCCATGACTTCTTGAAGAAACCACAAGGGAAAGGTATCGTTGTCACCGTTAGTGAACAGTATCGATCCTGGTGCACACGACTCGAGCATATTTCGCCCGTAGTCGAAGGCGATGTGGTTTCCCGTTCGGTCATGAGGAGCGAAATGGGTTGCGGCCATACCGACCGGCATTAGCAGGAGCAGCACGCCAACCGCTACCGAGATGCTCTTGCGATTCAGTCGAACGAGAATACTAGAAGCGGCCATCCCCATCCAGATCGAGAAGACTGCGAAGGATCCTACAAAGACATAGTCGCGCTCTCTTGGCTGTGGATCCTCCATGTTCAAGTAAACAGTCAGACCCAGTCCGGTGAGGACGAAAAGCACCATCATCCCCCAGAATCTATGCGGGTCTCTACGCCAATGCTCCCCGATTCCCACGATTCCGAGGAGGTAGGGAATAAGGGAGATCTCGATCGGATACACTTCGGGGTCCGTGGCCTTTCTGAATGCCTCTGAAACAAAACTCAATCCAGGTACGGGAAACTGCGCAAAGAAGTACTTGAAATACATGGTCCAGAGCTGGTAGTCGACGAATGCCGCCTTGCGTTGGAAGACGCTCAGAAACATGCTCTGCGATCCGTACTGCGCACGACTGAGAAACAGCATAAAATTGGTCCAGTTCTCGGGATTGTTCTGGTCTATAACAGGATTGAGTCCGGACCGGATGAATAGGGCGGCGTATGTAGAATATCCCAGTATGAAAAGCAAAGCTGCAACACCCCACAGCTTCGGAGACATCAACAACTCCTTGTCCTGGAACCAGATAAAAACTAGCAGCGTTGGAACCGTTAGCAAACACAGTAGATGCAGTCCACCGGCAAGTCCCATGAGATAGGCGATAAACGGGAGAATGCCGATACTCCCGCGACCAGATGCTCTCTCCATCCAGACCAGTCCAAGCCAAACGGACATCGACATCAACATTACCGAGAAACCATACACTTCCGCCTCAACCGAATTGAACCAGAATGTATCGGAAAACGCCAACATAAGTGCAGCGGTTGCACCACCTGCCACACGGGGCAGGTGGTAACTCCAGTCGTCATCCCGATCCCCAGCCTCTTCATCGCCCAGGGCAATAAACTTGACCGTGGTCAGGTAAATGAACAGGATTGCGATTGCACTCGTTAGGACCGATATGAGATTCATTGGAAAGGCCGGATCTTCGCTCAGGGGCAGCAGTGTAAACAGACGACCGATCAAAATGTACAGAGGTGTGCCTGGCGGATGTGGAACACCCAATGTGTAAGCACAGGCAATGAACTCGCCACAGTCCCAGAATGAAACCGTAGGCGCAACCGTTTTCAGATAAACAACCAGAGTGATGAGCAGCACCCCGACTGCAGTGATGCGATGAATCAACCGTCCCACTGTTTCTTCCAATCTCCCACGTTTCCAACATGGGGTTTAAGGGTTAGGTAGCCCCAGGTGCATGAACTTTCTGTGTCAGGTCATCAAGTCGTATTGTGCAAGGTCCACCCGATGCAACACATCCCCACCGTTGATATATCGCTGCACATTTTCCAGCGCCGCGTGGCCAATATGCACCATTCTGTCTGGTGTGGGACCTGCGGTGTGACAGGTCAAGTGGCAGTTCGGCAAACCTCGAAGAGGCGAAGCCTCAGGCAGTNGCTCTTCCTCGTAGACGTCAAGAGAGGCTGATATCCTTCCCGACTTCAACTCCCTGACCAGGGCTTGAGTTTCAATAACAGACCCCCTTGAGGTATTCACAACAGATGCACCGTCCTGCATGGACGCAAGTATATCCGAGTTTACCGAGTGGTGGGTTTCCGGGATCTTGGGCGCATGGATCGAAATCACCCTATTTTTGGCATAGAGGGTTTCGAGATCTTCAACCCGGCGAACGCCGTACTCTACAAATACGGAATCCGCCACGTGAGGGTCGAACGCGGACACTTCACAACCGAACGGGCGGAGTAACCCTACCAGACTCCTGGCGATATTTCCAAACCCATGNAGTCCAACCGGCTTGCCGTAAAGACTCTCCACATCCTTTTCATGATCACGCCACCCGCCATCGCGGTGCATCATAAAGGTGAACATCGTTGTCTGTCTCAGGCAGCACAGAATACCTAACAGAGCAGCTTCGGCCACAGTTGGACCGATCAGCGTGCCCCAATTGGTCACCAGGAAGCCATCCTCAATGACCTCACGTGTCACATTTGCACGCAGGCCTCCTGTCAGGTGACACATGTACTTCACCTGTGGATTATCACTCAGGATCGTACTCGTCAGCAATGGTGATCCCCATCCGGTAATGACGATCTCCGCTCCTGCTTCCCGTATTGCAGTGGAGTAGACCTGTTCATCCTTCTCAATTCCATTCCGCATCTCAAGCTCGGTCTTGTCCGCAAGGTCGGCCAGCATTTCAGATGTCAGAAACTTCTCCACACTCCCCCCAACACACAGCAGCACCCTAGTCATTGCGCAACCCTTTCTTCGAACAAGCCATCTCCCTGTTCTTCTGGTGATGGATCCTTCTCAATAACCCGCATCGACTTCCATTTGCCTCGTCTGAACCGAATCAGGAAAACCACACCACCAACGCAAATATAGCTGCAGATGAAAATCCATACAGCATAGAGGCCGAACCCGAAAACTGAGACTGCCAGATAGGATGGAACCACCATCATTCCCCATGCAAGCAGGACAGTTGTCCACATCACAAAACGGGTGTCTCCTGCACCCTTGACAGCGGCCGAGAACACAATGTACATGGCGTCGAAGATGCAATAGACAGCGACATACCGCAGGAGCACAACACTGATGTCCCATGCCTGGGCGAACGCCTCAGGGTCCGCGCCAAAACTGAATGGAGATAGAAACGCGGTCGGAAAGACAACGAAGCCGATGGCCAGGACCACCATATACCCGACACCCATGATGCAGGCTGAATAGGTAGATTTCTCTGCAATTTCAGGTTGCTCTTTCCCAATATACTGGCCAACCAGCGTGGACACGGCCATTCCCATTCCCACCAGGGGTAGAAATGCCAGGACATTCAGTGAAAAGGTCAGGTTTGTCGCGGTGAGCGGGATGGTTCCCAATCGGCCGATGAGCATGATGAACATCGTAAAAGCAGTGATGTCCAGCATAAATTGCGTTCCATTTGGGACTCCGAACCGAATCAGGCGCTTGAATAGCCCCCAGTCGAACTGCCATCCTCCGAGCGTATTGTATTCACTGCGATGTCTCCTGGACAGAAAAAGGAAAAGAAAAATCAACATCATAACATAATGCGCCACCACAGTCGCCCAGGCCGCGCCACGAATACCCCACTCCGGAAATCCCCAATTCCCGAAGATCCAGGCATAGTCCAGNGCNATATTCAGGCCAGTTGCAACGATATTCACCCACATCACCGTAAGGGTTTTCCCCCGCCCACTGAAAAATGACGAAAGGGCCTGTCCTGCCATTGAGGGCCCCAGAAAACAATAAATGCGAAAATAATCCGATTCCAGGGCCATGAGTTTCTGATCGTGACCCGCCATTTCGAAAAACCAATCGGACAATGGCACCAGGGCAAGCATAAACAGGCCACCCAGGACACTGAAGTAGGTGCCTTGCCACACGGCAGGTCCCACACGATGGCTCTTTCTTGCACCCGTGTATTGTGCTACAAACGTGTTGACATAGCCTATTGTGCCCAGAAAGAAGCTGGCAAACATGAAGTTGAGCATGCCGGCCGGCATNGCTGCGGCAAGGGCCTCCCTGCTGTGCCAGCTCAGGAANACACGGTCTACAAAATGCTGAANGCTCCATGCACTGGTACTGAGGATCAGCGGTAATGCAATCTGTAGCACCTCCCGAAAACCACCAGGTTGTCGCCACCGATTACCCATCTCTCCTCATCCTCTGGCTTGGTCTACAAACAATAACAAAATTGCAATGATCGATTAGCCCTGAGTGCCAATATACACAACCAAACTACCATTCCANTCTCACACCTGATCGTCTGGCGGAGGCCTCCAAACTCGCGACATGACTTCTGTGCAACGGAATACCGCCAACGCGCCAAGCCTCCCTTTTCAACCACTCTGCCTCGCCTGGGAGAAAAATCCGGTCAAAACCTCTCTTCGGCTTTGAGCTGCGGATGGTCTGAATCATTCGATCGATCTCAGTCTTGAANGCCTNGAGNGGAACGAAGTTCTGAATGTTTATCGCATAAAATGTCTGACTTGCCAGCCGTTGACCACNATACTTCTNCTCGTCCCGNTGCACCGTCGCCAGCCCAAATGGCAACACACCTGCGAGCACATCCATCAGAATTATAATTCCAGAGCTCTTTACGCCCCCAAAAGGAAGTAGTGCATGTNCCTTCGAGGGATCGTCAGTGGGTTCGCCCTCCTCATCCAGCACCCAGTCCATCGTAAGACGCCGTCCGTAAAGGCTCTCGGTGCAGACCCTACCCCACGCAGATACGCCGCACGCCATATCAAGAACGATCGGGAATTCATTCCCTGCAGGCACAGCGTAGACGACGGGGTTTTTTCCCAACAGGGACTCCGTGCCGCCGAAAGGGGCCACTCCCGGGCTGGTCGAAAATACACAAAAGCCGATCATATCATGCTGAAGTGCGAGCATCGCATAGCTCGCAGCCGCCCCGAAGTGGCGACTGTTAACGGTGGTCACAATGGCGATACCGGTTTCAGTAGCCTTCTCTATTGCCAGAAGTATCGCCCGATGTGAAACGAGTTGTCCCAAGCTGCCATCTCCATCGAGCGTCGCGTAGCAGGGGCCCTCCTGAGTCACAATGATGTTGGGCGCCGGATTGGTATGCCGGTTCTGCAAGCGCGTCACGTATCCCGGCATCGCCCTTGTACCGTGAGAATGCACACCACGAACATCGGTTTCCGCCTGTAGGCGAGCCACCAGCCTGGCATCCTCTTAGGGAACCCCGGCCGCGACATATACCTTTTGGCAGAGGTCTGCCAAGGAATCCGGTTGCATGACAATCTCTTCGTCTAAAGGCTCAATTCGGGTGTAGTCTTGAATTCCAGACATATTTCTCTTGCCTTCTCCTTTGNCGAACGTATCTTCAAATCCGGAAAATTTCGCCCTAAAACGAAGGATACCGAATGCATTTCGATGTTGTGATTATTGGCGGAGGCAGCGCCGGGTTCGCGGCTGCACGCACCTCAGCTGACCTTGGAGCCAAGGTGGCAATCGTCGACAAAGGACCCCTTGGGGGGCTTTGTATCCTCAAGGGATGTATGCCGTCGAAGACCTTGCTTCGAAGCTCAGATGTAATGTCCTTGATAAATCGGGCCGGAGAGTTCGGTCTGAAAGTTGGTCGTCCTTCGGCCAATATGGCAGCGGTCAACGACCGTAAGAACGCCCTTATTTCCGAATTCGCCAATTACCGGGTTGAACAGCTGAAAAGCCCTCGATTCACACTGTTGCGTGGGAAAGCTCAGTTCGTAGACAGTCATACGATCCGGGTGGGAAAGAAAACGGTCACTGGAAAATCATTCGTNGTGGCTACCGGCTCAACTACGAGCCNNATNCCTATCCCCGGGCTTGAAGAGGTCGGCTACATCACCAGTGATGAAGCCCTAGACCTTCGTTCCCTTCCACACTCGGTTGTTGTTCTTGGAGGCGGGTCTATCGCCACGGAACTGGGTCAATTCTTCTGTCGGATGGGTTCTCGTACNACACTGATCCAGCGGAGTGATCACATATTCAGCGGGACCGATGAAGATCTTGCCAGACCCGTGGAGACGAGATTACGCGGAGAAGGGATGACGTTACACACCGGAACCCGAATTACTCGATTTTCTCAAAAGGACGACAGAATCACCGCGCATTTCGCGAAGGACGGCAAATCCAGGACCGCATCGGGCGAAAGCGTCCTTCAGGCAATGGGACGCAGCCCACTGCTTGAAGGGTTGCGCCTAGAAAAAGCCGGGATCACCACAGAGAAAGGTCGGATTGTGGTGAACGATCATATGCAGACCAGCAGAAAACACATTTTCGCAGCCGGGGATTGTGTCGGTATGTATGACATCGTGCACATCGCTGTCCAACAGGGGGAAACTGCNGGCAACAACGCAGTGACGGGATCGAAAAAGGAATCCATGGACTATCGCCTCAGGACCGAAGTGATCTTCACCGATCCTCAGGTGGCTTCCGTTGGCCCCACAGAAAAAGAATGCAGAGCACTGGGTACTGATTATCTGGTGGCCAAGCACTCTTTCGATGACCACGGGAAATCCATGACGATGGGAGAGATGCACGGGTTCGTGAAACTCTTGTGCGCCCCCAAATCGGGTGAACTCATATCAGCGCATATTGTGGGTCCTGACGCATCCGAACTGATTCACGAGCTAATTTCCATCATGTATTTTCGCGGCACGGTACATGACATCGTTCGGATGCCTCACTACCACCCTACTCTGGCCGAAATCATCACTTACCCCGCCGAAACGCTCTCCGAACGTATTTCCTCACCCTAACCTGCAGCCTCATTCCTCTTGACCGGCTCCAGTCGATGCACCACCCACAAGGTAAGCGGGACGAATAACAGCGCGACAACATACATACTCAGGTAGGAAGTCCACGCCACCAGGATTCCCGCGAGAATGGGCAGCAATCCCTGTGGAAGACCGAACATATTCAGGAAACTCGTGTATGTGGGTCTCCGATCGGCAGGCGCAATATCCAGCACGTAGGTCATCCTGCCTGTGAACAGTCCGCTGGTGGCGAAACCCGAAAAGACGAATGTTAGCGTGAAGAAGGCAATCTGCAGGTTGAAGGAGAAGGGCAAACCGGCGAATGCGAACGGTGCCACTTGATGGNTCGGCACAAAATTGGCAAGGATCGGGACCAGTATGGACAATCCCATGAAATAAGACCCCCAAACCATCAAAGCCTGATTGCCCCTGCGACTGCCTACGTAAGCCCAGAGTACATTAGATAGAACGGAACTGATCTGCAGCCACGCGGCGAAGATTCCGACGTANTGAGGACCAATACTGAAGTTNGAAAGCGCATATGGCACGTAGAACGGTGTGGCCATCATACTGAAGGACCACAGGGCTTGCACAGCGCAAAGCCTCCTGTAGTTGGCGTCTTGCTTGAGCAGCCCCACACCTGAGGCCAGGTATGCGCCTAAGGATTCAGTTCTTTGTCTAACGGGTTCGATCGGCTCCCTGACCATCCCGAAAATGACGATGGAAAGCGCCGTTCCTGCCCCGGATAATATGAAGAGGATTCCATAGTTGTAAGGGAACGTCAGTCCGCTCCCTGCACTCAGCACATAGCTGATCACGCCTGCGGAAATCATCGCCATCGCTCCTCCCACCAGCCGTCGGACGGCGAAAACTTTCGCACGTTGGGAAGAAGGAATGGCCTTGCCGATGATATCCATCCAGGGAACGTTAGAAATCCCCATCATGGATGTGGCTACGGCGTACAGNATGAGGAAACCCACNAGGAATAGCGTCGGATGTTCATTTCCAACGCGAAACGTCAGAAGCGCGATCACGAACCACGTGGCGCTTCGAAGCCCACCTGAAAAGAATATGATGGGCATCTTCCTCTGCCTGGATTCGATTAGCCTGGATGTAAACNCCTGAGGCCACGCCCAGCCGATACGCATCAGAGCCCCGGTCAACCCGATCAGAATTGTGGAAGACGTTAACGACTGTATGAATGCCGGCAGAACCATGTCATAGCTCACGAATGTCATAGCCATGAACATGAAGCCCCCATTCAAAATGAGCAGGCCGCTGTTTCGTCTTTCCTCCTTGCGGTCCAGGACCTCCGTCGTTTGATTCGATTCGGAGGATACCCGGTGTTGGGGTGAGAACTCTGGCATGGCTGAATGTTGCCGGGTCAGGGAGGCCTCCCGGCCCACCTTTTCCGCCGCTCTCCTTTAAATTCCTAAAGCGTAACCGTCTCGACGCGGATCTGCGCCCCCCATCAGGGTCCCGGTCTCAGCATCCACAGTGATGCCCTGTGCACCACCGGCAACCGGAGACCAGTCTCCTACCAGGTCTATTTGGTGACCCCTGTTCTCCAGGGCTTGACGAATGTTCTCGGGTATGCGTGTCTCCATATATACACCTGTGCCCGGATTCTGGAAACGGAACCTGGGGGCCTCAATGGCCGCCTGAATATTCATTCCGTAATCCAGATAGTTGGTGAGGAACTGTGTTGTCGTCTGTTGGATTCCCCAGCTACCTGGCGTACCGAGTGCTGACACCAGGTTACCCTCTCTGAATACTTGAATGGGCGACAGACACATATCGATTTTCTTGTGCGGCCGNATGCAATTGGGACTGTCCGGGACCAAATCCGCCCAATGAATGAAATTGTTCAGGAACATCCCGGTCTCCCCGAGTATTGCTCCCGAACCAAACCCTGAGCCAAGCGACTGGGTGATGGCAATTGCATTTCCCTCACCATCAACCACGTCGAAATGCGTTGTACAATCGTTCAACCAGTCCCCTGGCTTGCCGGGCTCGATCTCCCCGGGGAGTTTGGAGGCCATGAAATATTCTCCCCTGCTGATACTTGCCTGGTCGCCTATCAGCTCGCGACGACTTGCCGCATAGGACTTTGAGAGGAGCATCTCCAGAGGTGGATCTTCAGCCGCCGCGTATTGCACACGGTCCACATTCGCGATCTTGCATGCCTCGAGGAAGAGGTGTAACGATTCCTCCGAATGATGACCGAGCCCCTTAACGTCATAGTCTTCGAGGATATTCAAGGTCTCGAGTATCTGAACACCGGCGCTGGGCAGAGGAGGAGAAAAGACATCGTATCCGCGATATGTGGTTGAAATGGGATCCTGCCATTCCACCTCAAAATCCTCCAGGTCCTGGGCGTTCAAGAGCCCACCCTCCGCCTCTACGAACGAAACGATTTCCTGACCAATATCTCCGCGGTAGAAGGCTTCCGTCCCCCCTTCGACCACCCTTTTGAATGTCCGTGCGAGATCTGGTTGGACAAGGACCTCCCCCGGCTCTGGTGATCGTCCACGGCTCTGGATCACCCTGGCTCCGGAGGGACGCATCCTGCTCTCGGCGTCCTGTATGAACTTTGCGTTCTTGACGGTAACAGCAAATCCGTCCTCGGCCAGCTCGATCGCAGGGGCAAAGACCGAACTTAGATCCATTCTACCGTATTTCTCATGAAGCGCCNACCACCCGCCACAAGCACCGGGAANAAGGCAAGATGTAACACCGCCCTCCTGTAAACCCCCTTTGGAAAATGCCTCCGGAGTGGCGCGATGCGGTGTTCGGCCGCAGTAATCCAAAGTGCGAATCCGTTCCTCCTTGGCATTGTACAAAAGCGCATAACCCACTCCTGCTATACCCGACATGTAGGGTTCTGCGACATTCAGAGCGGCGGCAACAGCGACAATCGCATCAAAGGCGTTCCCACCCGCCAGCAAGATCCTTAGGCCTGCAAGCGTGGCGAGTGGATGAGCGCTTGAAACCATGCCCTTTGTCCCGGTTACGGTTGATCGATGCACGGTGCCTTCAGATGAAAAGGCCATATGCAGGTATCCTCCTTTTGGATTCCACAGCAAATCTGAGCGAGAAACTGTGGAAACGTCTCAGAAAAATGGCCTCCGATTTTTCTGGAATTCAGACTGGAACCGGAGGCCTATCGTCGAATATGCATTGGGGGTGCACCGCTTCAGGTATCGTCCTCTGTCAATCTGTCTGGAAATAATTCTGCCATGAGAGGATCATCCGGGGCGACTTCCGCCAGCCGGTCTCGAAGCCGAGCGCCCAGCTGTTGCTCATCGTGTAGCTCTTGGTTAGTGTCGTGCACCCGTGTGTATAGGAGTTTAATCAAATTGACCATCATGTGGTTCCCCATCTGAGGATCTTCCTCCAGGACCTCTTCCAGATTCTGGACGGGGATCTCAAGGATAGTGGACTCCTCTTCAGCAACCACGCTGGACGACCGGGTTTGACCTGTGAACACACCCATTTCTCCTAGAACCTTTACAGGCACCAGGTTTGCTATTTTGTTGCCCTCGGCGGAGACCAGAGCCAACTTGCCCATCAGAATTAGAATCAGGCTTTCATCTACCGTCCTGGATGAGCATATCTCTTCTCCGGGAGTCACATTACGTTGCTCACCTGCCCGGATGATGCTGGTAATTTGGGTGTAGTCCAGATCCTCGAACAGATGAATATCCAGAAGGATCTTTACAAGCTGGACCTCGTCCATATGTTCAGACATTGCCACTCCTTTTGCTGCCGAATTGGCCTAGTGTATTGTGGGAGATCTGATGCGTTTTTTCCCTAAATGGTGTCGCAACTCTTGAACTGAACACAAGATAGTCAATCACCNGGATGAAGTCAAACATTGTGATCGTATGTCTCGGGTCGGTCACGCCTAGCCGGTGGCCGCTTTCTGCTTGACAAAGCCACCCTCCATCTACTTCTTATANGATCCTCGGCCAGGTTGCCGAAATCACATCGAATCTTGTGGATTCACNAGCAGTTAACCCAATTGGGACACTCATGAATAAGCCACTTCCTCTGCTGCCTACGAGTGTCATTGGCAGCTACGCTCTCCCGGGTTGGTTCTGGTCGGCTGTGGAACAAATCGAGTCGGACAAGTACGGTCCAACGGATATCCGCGAAACCTTTGACGACGCAGTCAGTCTGGCGATCCTGGACCAGCAAAGGGCAGGAGTTGACCTGATTTCGGACGGAGAAATGCGTCGATGGTTTTTCGTACAGAGCTTCTACCAGAAATTCNAGGGGCTCAGATCGCGCCCCACCCTACGGCAAACAGGAGTGTATGGATACGATAGTGTGCCCCGCTGGTGGCCTGAGGAACGCATNAAGGTGCCGGATGGACTTGGCATTGNNGAAGAGTTCGAGCATGCTCGCTCGCACACGGACCTGCCGCTCAAGGCCACGTGTCCCGGGCCTTTGACACTGACCATTCATATACAACTCAAGGATTCATCGGTATACAAGGACAGGTTGGAACTTGCATTCGAATTCGCCGAGGTGATCAACAAAGAGTTGAAGGGGCTGGCGGCGGCCGGTGCTGAATTCATCCAGCTGGATGAACCGTCTTTCTCGATTATTCCGGGTGGCTCTCAGACCTGGATCGATCTCTTCAATAAAACTGTTGAAGGCGTGAACGCGAAAATAGGCCTCCACATCTGCTTCGGAAATTTAGCCAGTCGCCCCCGGGGAAAGAGGCGTTATGCATGGATGCTCGACGATATACTGCGTGCAGACGCTCACCAGATCTCTCTCGAATTTGCCAATAGAGAACTGGTGGAACTGGAACTCTGTGAACCCATTGCTGAAAAATACGAAGTTGCAGCAGGACTCGTAGATGTGAAGTCCTTCTATGTGGAAACACCTGAAGATGTGGCCGAACGTACACGGCAGGTCCTGGCGTATGTGCCGGCTGAAAAATTGACCGTCACGCCTGACTGCGGCTTCTTCCAACTTCCAAGGTGGTTGGCGTTCCAAAAGCTGCAAAATATGGTCAAGGGTGTAAAGATCGTCAGGAAAGAACTACAGGGTTAGGCTAGCCGGAGGATAAATGGACGTAACAGAAATAACGGGTGATCTGGTCTCCTACGATTCGTCTAGCCAGTTGAGCAATGCGAAGGTTTCTTCCGCAGTCGCTGGCTGGATGCGGAAAGCGGGTATGACGGTAGAGCAGGTCTCGTACACAGACGGGAACGGCCTGAATAAGGTCAATGTTGTTGGGAAGAAAGGTCGTGGAACCGGGGGATTGGCGATACTTGGCCATTCCGATGTTGTACCCGCAAGCGGCTGGGATTCCGATCCATTCAGGTTGTCGGCCCGAAACGGAAAGCTGTATGGCCGAGGCAGCGCGGACATGAAGGGTCCCATCGCGTGTGGATTGGTGGCTGCCCAGGTCTTCTCGAAAAAGGAACTCAGACGTCCGGTATATGTGATCGTGACGGCTGACGAAGAAACGGACTGCGGTGGCGCGGCTGTCGTCATGAAGAGATCGAAAATCTTCAAGAATTCCCGGATCAAATATGGCATCATTGCCGAACCCACATTGCTGGATGTTGTACACGCCCACAAAGGTTCATTNAAATTCGNCATCACCGCAAAAGGGAAGGCCGCTCACAGCAGTACTGGTAAGGGTATGAATGCAAATCACAAGCTCATTCCATTTCTCAATGACATTGTGGAATTGGAGCGGAAGGTCCTTTCTAAGAAATTCCTGAACAACAGCTTCAGCCCTCCCCACCCCACCTTGAACATTGTAATGGGTGATGGTGGGTCGGCAACCAACATCACCGTCCCTGTTAGTTACGCTTCGATCAACTGTCGGCCGATGCCAGATCAAAAATGGAGCCCTGTAATCGAGCGCGTCCGACAACTTGGGAAGAAACATGGGGTACAGGTAACCATACCCAAGCGACTGGAACCCCTGGGTACGCCCGTAGATTCTCGAATTATCCGGGAATCCCTTCAGGTAACCGGCAAGCGAAAATCAAAAACTGTCTCTTATGGAACGGATGGGATGGTCTTCGGAAAATCTATGGAGTTGGTGGTGATGGGACCGGGCAGCATTCAGCAGGCACACACCACCAACGAGTGGATCGCTAGGGACCAACTCACGAAGGGTGTGGATGTCTTCACGCAGATGGTCCATCGGTTCTGTATAGAGAGCCCTGAGTAACCTGGATTCAGGACACATTATCAAACAACCTGGAGGAAATCGGACCATGTCCAGAGCAATTCAAAAAGCTGCTGTTCTGATCCTGCTGATAGCACTCACCGTCGGTTGTGCTGATGACACCAAGTACCAATATGGGTTCAGGGGGAAATGGAGACTGGAGAGTCGGACACTCCCGGACGGAAAAGTACTTGGACCGCCATCGGTAACAGGTCTTTACGAGTGGTATCCTACCAGCAAGACATCGGCCCACGTGACAGCGTCATTCGCTTCAGGGCGGGACAAGATCCAGTTGTCCGGATTCACGTACAAATTTGAGGATCCTGCATTTGAGTCACAGGATTTCAGCAGGGAGGATTACCTGAATATCGGCGGCGGCTATACCCTTGCATACCAGCCGGTGTATACGACCCCGAATACGTCCACCACTGGCAAGATTTTGAGAAGCGGAAACGAGGTCGCTTTCGAATCAGCCAATGGGAGCATACAGGTATACGTGGACGTGAGCATTACCGTTATAATGGACGCCACGTTTACAGTTACATACAGTGATGGCACCGTGGACAAGTGGCGACGTTTTCTAGACCAACGAGGCGCGTTGCCCAAGTGAGAGATACGGCCTAGGCTTTCACGCATGAACATACCGTCATCCCTCACCAGTAACTTACGGGGGCACATATCCGTGTGCCCCCTGTTTTTATGGATCCTCAATCGTGCGCGACCTGATACTGGGAAATATTCTGGTTAAGAATGCCAACGACCCTGGACTGGCGCAAAAAATCGCCCTCATTTCTGGTGATACCCGGTGGACGTATGCGGAACTGAACCTACATAGCAATCGCATAGGCAACGGCCTCATCCGTAAGGGCGTATCAAAGGGTGACCGCATAGCGGTCCTGGGTCGAAACTCACTAACTTACGTCGCCCTGTATTTTGCGTTGGCCAAAATAGGGGCCATCATGGTCCCGGTCAATTTCTGGTACCGTGAGTCCGAAATCCGTTACACCCTTGAGCAATCCTCCTGTTCCGGCCTGATCCACGACACTGGTTTTGCCGCAATCTTGGGAGAGATCGAAGCTGATGTGGCCTCGCTGGAATGGCGCCTGTCCTACAGTCGCCTCGATGAACCCTCTCCTTTGGGCGAACTGGCGGAATCTTCTTCCGATCTGGAACCAAGGGTGGACCTGGATGAAAGCGATCCGCACATCATCCTTTATACAAGCGGCACAACCGGCTTCCCTAAGGGCACCACGGTTTCGCACCGAAGCCATTTTCTCCACGCCATTTCCCTCGCTCTGTCCACCCACGCACAGTCCGATGATGTGGGTGTTCTCGTGTATCCGTTGTTTCACACGGGAGGTCCAGACTGCCTGCTCCTTCCCCACTTCGTGATGGGGGCAACACTCGTTGTGATGGACGGAGGAGATCCCGATCCCATCCTGCTTGCCGCTGAGACTCACGAGGTCACGAACATCTTCTGTGTCCCTACCGTTTGGCGTTGGCTTCTGGACCATCAGCGTAAAGCGCGTTACGATATCAGCACAGTTAGACGATGCTTGGGGTCATCGGACACGTTCCCCCCTGACCTGCTTGACAACATCCTGACCACATTTCAAGCGGATGTTTATGTGACCTACGGCCTCACTGAGGCCGGTTGCATCCTGACCGTCTGCAGGCACACAAAGGACGACCGTGGCAAACTGGGTTCTGTGGGCCGTCCAATGTCGACGGTTGAACTCAAACTTGTCGACGAAGAGGACGCGCCGGTCGAACGAGGGGAGGTAGGGGAAATCCTCGCTCAATCACCGTCACTCATGTTGAAGTACTGGAATATGCCTGAAAAGACGGAGGAGGCATTTGTAGCGGGTTGGCTACGTAGCGGTGATCTGGGAAGGCTGGATGAAGAGGGGTTTCTTTTTCTCTCGGGACGAGCGAAAGATATGATTATCAGTGGAGGCGAGAACATCTATCCGCTGGAGATCGAAAGACTCCTGAAAGAACATCCCGCTATCCTGGATGCAGCGGTTGTTGGTATTCCAAACAGAGAATGGGGAGAGGCCGTCCTGGCGGCAGTTGTACTCTCTCCGGGCGAAAGCATTTCCGAACAAGAGGCAATTTCGTATGTCAGCGGCCGCGTGGCAGGATACAAGCGCCCAAAATTTGTCGAGTTTTTAGACAAACTCCCTGTTACCACAGCGACTGGAAAAATACAGAAGGGCGTCCTGCGCGAGACGCTCGGAAAAAAATACGGCACATGAAAAAGCCTTCTTTTGGTTCAGCCCTACGCGATACTTGTACCGCTGAGTTGCTCAAAGGCTTTTGCAACGGCTGAAAAATCGAGATCGCCGGAACCCAGCCTGCTTGCCGCGGCATACATCTGGTATGCAGCTGCACCTAGAGGTACGGGGACATTTAACGCCTTGCCCAGATCAACGGCAATGGCCATATCTTTCTTCATCAAATCCAGCATGAAACCCGGCTGGTATTGATTCTTCATCAGAAAGTCCTCCACCCTCATCTGGAAGAGTGTTGAATTTCCCGAACTGACCCCGATCACCTTCCTCATCATCTCTGGATCGGCACCAGCCTGAATGCCGAGAACAAAACCCTCAGCGATAGACGCCATATTGATCCCACCTATGAGCTGATTAATAATCTTTACGGTTTGACCGACACCCACCGGACCAACGTGGAAGACATTCTCCTCATTTCCCATTGTCGTGAATATTCCTCTGCACCGTTCAAAGTCCGTGGGTTCTCCGCCGGCTATGATGGTGAGTGTCCCTGCAATCGCCCCGGTGTCCCCACCGCTGACGGGGGCATCCATCACGTGTATTCCCAGCTTCTCTGCCTCCTCTGAGACCGCACGAATCGTGAGAGGGGAAATCGTACTCATGTCCACAATCAGATCCCCTTCAGACGTACCTTCCAGAACTCCCGCGGGCCCGAGGATTACCTCCTGTACCTCTGGGTCCGCGGTCACAATGGTGATGATAATGTCCGTTGCCTCAGCAACTGCCTTAGACGACCCGGCCGCTGTTGCCCCGAGGCCCTCCATTTCCTCAATGATCTCCGGTCTTCTTGCATAGAATGTGAGATCGTATCCAGCCTTGATCAGATTCTTCGCCATCGGTTTACCCATAATGCCAAGACCAACAAACCCTATCTTGTCCATTCTTTTGCCCCCCTTCGGACGACTCAGTATCGGTTCTGAAATCAACCGGTATGTCTCGTTATCAAACTGTAGTGTTCGATGCGCCTGTGTGCGGAAAAATTGAATACGGTCTCCTTGTAAGCCTTCGCCTTATCCAGATCACACTGGGCAACGATTAATTCGTCTCCCATCGAGGATGCCATCGCCACGATTTCCCCGGATGGCGAGATGATGCAACTTTGCCCTATCTGGCTAACCCCCTCCTCCACGCCCGCCTTTGCCACCCCTACAACCCAGCACGCATTCTGGTAGGCGCCGGCCTGCATACTCAGGTGGTTGTGGAAATCTGCTAGATGGTCGCCTTCCGAGTTGGCGGGATTGTGATCTGGCGTATTGTAACCCAGAAGAACCATCTCTACGCCTTGAAGCCCCATCACCCTGTAGGTCTCCGGCCATCTTCTGTCGTTGCAGATGCACATTCCGATCCTCCCGCCGAATGCATCCCACACCTTAAACCCCAGGTTGCCGACCTCGAAGTACAATTTCTCCAGATTCTGAAACGGCTGACCTTCCTGGTAAGCCGCATAACCAGGTAGATGGATTTTCCTGTACTTGCCTACAATAGACCCATCCCTTTCTACGAGAATGGAACTGTTGAATCGTCTTGTCTGCCCCCCCTCCTCCGTCAATTCCGCGTATCCCAAAGCGAAACCCATCTTGAGTCTCGCGGCCTCTTCGAACAGAATTCCAGTCTCAGGGCCAGGCATTTCACGCTCAAAATACCCGTCGATCTCAAGCTGGTCTTCCATGTACCAGTGAGGAAAAAATGCCGTGAGCGCCACTTCGGTAAACACCACCAAATCACATCCTCTTGTGTGCGCGTCCACAAGCAGGCTCAACAGGCGCTCTACGACATGGCTTCGCTTTTCAGTTCGGCCAACGGGACCGAATTGAGCGGCACCTACCGTCAGGTAACGTGGCATTGGCCACCACCCCTTCTCAATTCTCTTTATCCAGCTTCCGAGTCTGGAAGACCATCAACTGACCTATTGGGTGCTCGATCGACCCGAGTGCACGATTCTTTTCGGAGGACCAGATGTCATTTGCCGTAATGAAGAGATCGCCGTCGGATATCTTGTTGTAGCACAACTGCGGATATTTTCCGTCAGGGACATCCGGGATGAGGAAATCGAATGTATCCGTTGCAGGATGATACCCTATGAACCGATCCATGAAGTGATAGGGATGCCCATCGACACCCTTGTGTGGATCTTCCTTCAGCTGGATATAATTTCCAGTCTTCTCGTCATAGCGGAAGCTGGCGTCATAGGTACTTAAATTGTTCAGCTGCCAGCCGTCGTAGAACACCCCGCCACCAATGAACCCAAACTCCTCTCGCCACCCGGGGACATCTCGTTCCAGGACCTCACCCGATTCACGATCTATCCGGATGACTCTGCCATCTTTGTAGTTTACTATATATCGAGACGCGGATTCGCCAAATCCCGGCGGGATCTCCTCATTGTCCTCAGCAATAAACCGCTCCTCCTCCGGATCGTAGTACACACGATGTCCCCACCCGCCGTCGCCACTGGGTACAGAGAATACCTCAAGTCGCTCCGGCCAGCCGACTGTACGGATGGAGGGCAATTCTCCAACACCTGGATAGGTTAGAGTTTGGCTGGTGTCGGACGCCACATCCCAAACGACAAGGCAATGTCGTGCCCGTTCGGGAAGATACAAGACATTTCTCTCCTTGTCGGAATGACCGTACCACAGGTTTGCTTCAGGGAACGGTTTGTCCACTTGATAAACCCTTCCCTCGGCCACATCGCACACTGTGATCTTCTCATTTGTCTGTGGGAGTACATAAACCTTATCACCTGCGCACAAGCATTGGCTGCCACCGTGTTTCTCGGGGATCTCTTGTGTCTCGATGTCACCGTTTGCAGGCCAATACCTGTGGAGAAGATTCAGGCTGCCGGTGAACCAAAGGGACCCTTCATGGTCATCGTCGATACCATAGACACGTGTATTCTTTGCTTTCACCCATACACTGTACAGCTCAGGCAATCTGGGCTTCACGTTACCTCCCTACGAGATGGATAATTCGGTTCAGCAATGCCCTTGACACGGGTCAATATTATTAATTACCATTGAGGTTTGTGTCAATGATAAGGTTTCGTGGTATCGAGATCTGCCTGTCGCGTATCCAGTTGTTGTTCGCCTCATCACAACTTGCAGGGCCCACAACTGAAGGACCTTTCCCCTTGTCCCAGCTCATCGCCGGAATAGACATTGGCACCACTAACATCAAAGCACTTGTGTTCGACCAATGTGGGAGGGAACTCGCCTCGTCGAGCAGGCCTACGCCCACCCACTATCCCCGACCCAGATGGGCCTACCACAAGCCTGATGAGATCTGGCAGTGCACCCTGGATGTACTTAGGGAGACAACTTCCCGGATAGGCGATGCCCGAAAAATTGCTGGAATAGCCGTAACAAGCATGGGCGAATCCGGCGTCCCCCTAGACATGAATGGGAACGCCACTTCAAATATCATTGCCTGGTTTGACGGCCGCACGGACTCCCAGGCAAAATGGCTTGAAGAGAAGATTGGCAAGGCGCGAATCTACGAACTCTCAGGTGTCCCCCTTAGACCGATTTTTGGATTGTGTAAGATCCTCTGGTTGAAGGAAAACGAACCCGAAGCCTATGCCCAAACAACATCCTGGCTGAACGTAGCTGACTATGTTGCGTTTCTGCTGTCTGGAGAAATGGCAACCGACTACTCCCTAGCTTCACGGACACTCATGTTTGACTTGAGCCAACTCGACTGGAGCGAAACCCTCATCGAATTGGCCGGGATTTCCAGAGGGCTGTTTCCTCCGGCGGTAGCGTCCGGGACAGCACTGGGTAAAGTAAGGCGGGATGTGGCGAGAGATACAGGACTATCCACGGAAACGGTGGTCTCTTCAGGTGGACACGACCACGTCTGCGGCGCTTTTGCAGTGGGCGCCGTGAACCCGGATACGTTGCTGAACTCGATGGGGACCGCCGAGGCCCTGTGCATCTCCGGCAAACATCCCACCTTCAATCCGGATATTGCCCAACAGGGATACAACACAGGTGCTCACGTGGCGCCTGGACGCTTCTATGTGCTGGGGGGAATTTACACCAGTGGTGGATCGATCGAATGGTTGAAAGGAATTCTGGGACACGACCTGGAATTCGAAACACTCATTTCGGAGGCGGAAATGGCGCCACCTGGAAGTCTGGGTGTTTGTTTCCAACCTCATCTGCGTCTGGGGAATCCCCCTCACAATGACCCAAAATCCCGCGGTGCATTTGTTGGACTCACCGCAGATGTCACCCGTGGCATCCTCTTTAGATCAATACTCGAAGGATTGGCCTTCGAATATCGCCTTTCGCTGGATGCCATCACCAGCCATCCTGAAATTGACAGACCCAAACGCATCATCGCTATCGGTGGTAACACGAAGAACCGACTGTTGATGCGCATCAAAGCCTCCGTACTGAACCAACCAATCCTAATCGCAGAAGTAGAGGAATCCGCGGCCTTGGGAGCGTCCATTCTCGGTGGCCTGGGTGCGGGTGTCTACACAGACGCGGCATCGGCTCTTTCGCAGATTCAGTACAACACCCAAACAGTTGATCCAGTACCTGATCTCACAGACCTTTATGACCAGCGATACGAAACAGTATACCGACACCTCTATCAGGCGCTGCATCCGCTGAATTCTTACATCTCGGATCAACCAAAACATCTCGAGGAGATACCTGAATGACACCCAAGATCCTGAACAGCAAGAGAAACGCGGTCCTTCTCAGCAAAGAGAATCCCATGAGTCGCAGGTATCTTAGAATTCTGGAGAAATGGGTTCCGACCGGTGTTAGATACTTCGAGGAGTGGCCGGACCGCCCGAATTGCGGCCATTTTCTGGGCGGCGTTCACTGGTACGGAATTGAAACAATCGCCGGTGCGGTAACATTTGCGGCGGCCGCAAGTTCTCCGGAATACAACCCAAAGGTCGGTGGGTGCTCCAGGATAGAGCTGAAGCGAATGGCGCTAAAGGCACTTCGTTACCTCTGTTTCACCCATGACTCGGGCCCTGCCGATTGTATCCGCCCGAGTACGGGAATGGGAAAACCTGAAATCTGCGGTACCAAATGGGGAGAACGGGGTCAGGGTTTCTTCAGAGAGAGTCAATGCGGCACAACTATTTCAGGCATGGCCATCGTGGCTCTCCTGCTTGGAAAACTGGTGGATGACGAAACCTGGCGATTGCTTGTCAACGTACACAAAGACTATGCCGAACGGTTCGGAACCATGGCACCAAAAAGTGGCGTCTACACCAACACCCAGATGGAGGAAAACGGGTGGACCTCTTGTGGCCTGGCCTCGGTGGAACTAATACTCCGGAACTCACCGAAGAATGCCACCTGGGCGCACACGGCCAGAAGGTGGATGTTTTCCACCGCAACTACACAACAAGACACCAAAAACCACGGAATGATAGACGACCAACACAGTGTCCAGCAGATGACAGGCCAGATATTCACAACCCTGCCGGATTACATGGCTGAAAACCACGGTATGGTGCATCCCAGCTATACTGCATCCGCAGTCCACTTTATGGGGTACCTTGGCGTGATTTACGGGATCTTTGGTCAAGATGCCCCTCCTCACGCGAGCTTCAACCGGGAACCGATCTACGACCAGCTCAAGCTTACGACAGACAGAACCGGTTCCTTGCATCCTGTCCAGGGCATGGATTGGCCTTATCTCTTCACGGACCCCGGCACGGGCACCCATGGCGCGGCAGCCGTTATGCTCGGGGACCGGGAAGCGGCAGCATTGGAGCGCGTTGCGCTCAAGACGCTGGAGGACAGACAGGACAGCAACAATGGGAGGATGATAGACGAGGAAGTGGCCTCAAAGGCCCACGGTCCTCAGGATCCCATTAGCATCCGCGAATGCATCGTCGCTGGACCTGCCTATTCCTACCTACTTCACCGCATCCTGGGCAACGGTCCGAAACCCGCTTCCGATAGAGAACTCGAGAGCAGCCTGAAGGGTGTGAGGTCCTACCCTCATTCCGGTTTTGTCTTTCATCGGCACCGGACGGGACAGACCTCCTTTTCGTGGCGAAACAATATTATGGCCCTCCCTTTGAACAAGGACGGAATTCAGACAGTTGCGCCGGCATCGGATTCCTTCCTAGCCAAGTTCAAAATACGTAACAGACCGGACAGCCAAGAGGAAGTCAGCATACACTTAGATGAACAAATTGACGGATTTGCCGCAGCGCTGGTCATGGATCGCGCCCAGGGATCGGTCCGGCAGGAGATTTTGTTTGCGGGACTGCCTGATGGAATATCCCTTTCATCTGAGCGTCTGTCAGCGTCGCAAAACCTTACCGTGCGGCAAGTGGAGCAGGGGTTTCTTCGAATTGTGAACGAGAATTTCAGCGCTATGAAAGGCAATTGTGACGGCCAAAGGTCCATCTATTCACCAGAGGGATCAGAGCGGTTCAAAGGCTTTATCAGCATAGATCCGTCCAGCGACGTGGTCAGAACATACGATCAACCAGGATGGATAAATGTGGACAACAGATTGGGACTGGTGTTCTCGGGTCCTGGCAAAACCGTTTACCACAATCGGCACTTCTTCAACCCCTGGAGAGCCGTTGCCGACGACCTGACATTGAGTCGGATCGAAAAACCGTTCAGAGTGAAAGCAGGAGGTCAAATTGCGCGCCTCGACGCTCTGATTGCCCCTGATCGCACGGCTCGAAAAACGGCGGAACTCTCACCTGGGCTCTTGAACGGTCCTAAATCATCTGTTGCCTTCCTCACCCAGGGATACCTGGTTGCAGCCAATTTTTCGACACGCCCGCGTCAACTGGCCTTCAATCTGAACCGATCCAGAAATCAGGAGATTCCGGTCTTCAAGGGAACTTGCAGCCTCTCTTCGCGATCCGTTACCTACGGAATGCAGTTGCGATCCGGCGAAGCCACATTGCGTTCGGCCATTCTGTGGTTGACCTCGGAAGGCACCCTGAGAATAACGGGGACCGAAACAGGCGAGGTCCTGGTCGAGAATGCCGGCCGTAAAAAGACAATTGTTACAATTTTGGGCACATCCAGCACAGTTACTATTCAGGCTGGACAGATCGTAAAAATCGCTTAGCGAATTCACTCCGTCATGAATCGGAACAACGGCATCCCCCCAGGCTTCCCCTGAAGAAATCCATGGTATTCTTCCACGCCATACTACCATTATTTGCGCTCATCGGATCAGGATTCCTCCTGGCCAGGTTTCGCCAGACCGACCCGGCGCCCCTGACCGATGCCTGTCTTTACATATTCCTCCCCATTTTGATGTTCGCTTCGCTTGTCAGGAACCCACTGCCGGGAGTGGCTGTTCTACAGATCTTCACCTACCTCGTGGTTCTCGTCCTGTTCTTTTGGGCAGCTGTTTGGCTCGTCGGACGATTTCTAGGTCTTGACAAACCTACACGCAGCGCCATCACACTTTCGCTATCCAGCGTGAATTCCGCCAGCTATGGCCTTCCTGTGGCCCTATACGCATTCGGGGACGCAGCGCTTTCTGCAGGGACGCTCCTTGTGGTAGGTTTCAACATCTACAACAGTTCTCTGGGAATCTATATCGCCGCAGGTGGCCGCCAGAGCCCTTTGGGCGCCTTTCTCAGCGTGTTCAAGTTACCCCTGATCTACGCTGTCATTTTCGCCGTGGCTTCGATCCTCCTGAACATCAAACCTTCCCCTGAGCATCTGGATCTCCTGATCCTCATCGGCAAGGCGGGGCCCCAGGTAGCGCTTATTGTCCTGGGCATTCAAATTTCGGGACTGAAGCTCCATGGGCACGGTTCCCGAGAACTCTATGGCGGGATTGCTGCCAAACTGGTGATCGCGCCCTTGATCGGCATTGGGTTGACCTTTCTGGTAGGCGCCGAAGGTGTGGTTCGCAACACCCTCCTTTTGTATTCGTGTCTGCCGACCGCTATCAGCATGCTTCTGCTCTCGGTGCGTCTCGATGCACGTCCCGACCTGGTCGGCGGCATCATTTTCGTAAGTACCCTGGTCAGCCCTATTCCCATTGCCCTCCTCCTGTTCTTCCTGGGTACATAAACAAAGCGGTCGGGAATATTCCCGACCGCTGCAATTGGAATTGCCCCCCAGAAAACTCCCTCATCACTGGAATTCTGCAACAAGTGCCTCTTCGCTGTATCGCAATCCGCGGGCAAAAGCTCCTTCGCCCAAGTAAGCCGGGTCACCAAAGATCCTGGGTGCGGAATAGTACACCGTGACCAAGCGACCGCCAACGGTTACCGTTGAGGGATACCCAAGGTCGCTTTCACCCAGATCATTACAGATCACCATCCGTGCTTCCCAGGTGACTCCCTCATCCTTACTGACCATTGCCTGGACACCGAATGGTTCGCGACGAACGCCGAAGACCATCAGTATCCAACCATTTGAAAGCAGTGTCAGATCCGAAGGGTGTTCCTTTGCTTCGGTTACGTGCCGTGGTCTATCCCACGAGTGTCCTGCATCAGTAGATCGTGACACTGCCAGGAGACCCTCCTCAGAGGATCGCATCGCAGCTATAAGTCCTCCCCCGGGAAGAAGAACAAGGCCAGTTTCGTTGTAATCCTCAGCGATCAGCGAAGGTTCATTCCAGGTCAAGCCATTGTCAGAGGAACGCAATATGTAGGCACAACAACCTTCAACAGTGGTGATGTCCCTGCCATAAATCGGCATCAATAAAGTGCCATCGTGCAGCGTGACAATGTGGCCAAATGAAGAGTGCTTTTCCATGGCAGGGTATCCCATGTCCCATGGGGTCTCCCAGGTGGACCCTCCGTCCTCTGATCGTGTAACCATCATCCTCACCTTCTCAAGGTGACCTGCCGAATTCCCATCCTCCAGATAAGAACCCTGCTGGTGATATGCCAGGACCAGCGTACCGTCGAGTGCCTGTCCAAGGGCAGGATTCCTATCGTCTACCTCACTGTCTACAATCGTAAATGGGGGATCCCAGGTCTCTCCACTGTCGGCAGACTGAAGACCTTCCAGCCTTCCCTCAATTCCGACGTGGCCTGCACCGCCTCGCATCACGACGAAGAGTTTTTCCCCATACAGATTCACAATCACAGGAAAGTACCCGGAGTCTTTACAGATCACAGTTTCCTCAGACCCGACCCATTCTCTAATGTCTATCCCTGCCATTTCCAGCCACCATTCGGAGTCCTACGTGCCCAACTACTCCCAGTTATTTCACGCAACAGACCCGATAAACTGAAAGACCTTGACACCCCAGACAAAACCTATATCTTCCTCGAATTGCAGGTCAAATTCACCCAAATCTAGTGCGTACACACGGAGACGCAACATGATTCGCCTCGGTATCGTAGACTTCCACACCTCTCACTGTGTGGAATTTTCCAAGCGACTACATCATAAGGATATCGACAAGGAGTTTTGGGTCGACGGTGCCCGTATTGTGGCAGGATGGACCGGCCCTTCCGAGATTACTGGAGCTGAGAGAATCGATAGCTACAAGAAAGGGCTTATCGAAGACCACGGCGTAGAACTCGTGGAGGATCTTGAAGACCTTATTGGTAAGGTGGAAGGTGTTCTCATCCAATCCCAGGAGGGAGGCCTCCACTATGAACGCGCAGCGCTTTTCCTGCAGGCCGGCATCCCTTGCTTCATAGACAAACCGTTTACCTGCTCCCTTTCAGAGGCGCGAAAGCTTGCGAACCTGGCGAAAGAGTGCGATGTCCCCTTGTTCAGCACAAGTTCGCTGAGGTACGCACTTGAGGTCCAGGACATCAAGGCCAATGAGCCGGAATTGGGCCCAGTCTTGGGAGCCGAGACCTTTACACCGTGTTCACTTCACCCCAAGAACCCAGGATTGTTCCACTACGGTATTCACGGCGTGGAAATCCTCTTTGCTTTGATGGGGCCGGGATGTCGCTCCGTCAGGACCATATGGCAGGAAGCGTCTGACGTAACGATCGGTGTTTGGGAAGATGGCAGGATCGGCAGTGTAAGGGGTATCCGAACCGGCGCCTCGGGAATGGGTTTCACAGCATTCTGCGAAAAAGGCCTTGTCGCAAAGACGGTCGACACACGCTATATCTACACCGAACTGCTAAAGAAAATCGTCTCGATGTTTGAAACAGGACAGGTCCCTTTGGATGTCTCCGAGACCATAGAAATCATCTCTTTCATTGAAGCCGCCTTCATGAACCAGGACAAGCGGGACGTGGCAATCGGACTGCAATAGAACACGAGGGTAATACAGGGAGACCAAGCCAGTGGACACAATAAACTGTTGCATGATCGGGTATGGTGGCATTGCGGAATTTCATACCGAGGCTTTGCGCCAAATCGAAGGAGTAAGCCTGCATACCGTTGTTGGACGCAGGGAAGAACCGACGTCGGACTTCAAATCCAGAATGGGCTACCAGAAAAGTACAATCCGATACAATGATGCGCTCGAAGATCCCGACATCGATGCCGTCGTGGTCGCCTCGCCAAGCGAATTGCACTACGAACAGACGAGATTGGCCCTGGAAGCTGGAAAACACGTGCTCGTGGAAATTCCACTCGCGATGTCCCACAAGGGTGCACGAGACCTGGTTGGGCTTGCGAACAAATCCGGAAAGAAAGTGCTTCTGGCCCATACCCGTCGGTTTGATCCGATTGGACAGTTCTTGAAGGACTTCATCGCTTCAGGGAAGGCCGGTCAGGTTCATCAGCACCACTGCCATGAGCTGTGGTTACGGCACGAAAACGTGGGCTGGACAGGATATCAGCGAAGCTGGGTCGACGATGTCCTGTTCCATCACGGTTGTCACGTGCTTGATTATTCACTCTGGACCATTGGAGCAGATGTCAGACGAATTAGGGGTGAGCTGTCCCCGCTTCATCCCCAGACAGGTACCTCAATAGACGTAAGCATGCTGGTCAGGTATACCAACGAGGCAATCGCAACCTTGATCCTGTCGTACAATTCGCTCACGGCGGTCAACACGAATTGCTATGTCTGCGATGCAGGAACACTGGCTGCAACAGGAAACAAAGTAACCTTGAACGGAGATGTCCTCTTCGAAAACGAAGGCGGTCTGGCAGAAAGCATTTTGGCACAGGACACCGAATTCGCCGATGCCATTCGGGGAGACAGACCCGCAGCATGCAACGCCACCCATGGTCTTGCGGCGCTCACGCTCCTTCAACAAGTCTACGAGCAAATGGTCACACTCGAGAACGAGGAGAAATACAAAAGAAGATGGGGGTTGTAAACCATCTCCTTTACTCACGAATCACCACGGCAACCCTAACCCGCTGCCTCAGGAACATACTCGGGTCTCGGCGGTGAGAATACGTCGATCACCATGCTGTCTTCCATTACGTGTGATCGATGGGGTTCATTTGACTCGAAGTGAAAGAATGTCCCACCTTCGAACACATACAGCTGCTCCGGATCACCCACAAAAAACTCAATCTTTCCCTTGATCACATACCCCATCTGCTCTTCCGGATGACTGTGCGTCTCAAACGAGGCCCCCGCTTTAACCTCATAGCGTGTAATCATAAGGTTTTCGCCTGTCAGGGTTCGCCTTTTGGCAAGGTCGGACAGCACCTTGGCTTCTATCTCGTCACTCCGTAGTACCCTCGCCATAGTCCACTCCAGTGAAATTTTTTTATTCAATCCTGCTGACCTGGCCACTCTTTCCTGATTGATATGCGGCGAGAATGACCTCGATATTTTTCAGTCCATCCAACCCGCTGGCCATCGCCTCTCCGCCAGATTCCACGCAATGACAAAAGTGATCAAGGAGTCCGCTGTAGTAATCCGGGAACTCTACATTGTGCTCCACCTCGCCCTCGTCTGTCATCACCCTAAGGGTCCGACCAAGAACCAAGGTCCCTTGTGTGCCATAGATTTCCAGCAGATTGGCCGGATGGGGTACCGTATAGGTCGCGCTAAGAAGGCCGTGGCAGCCGGACACAAACTCAACCAACACAAATGCACTTTCCTCCACCGGGTAGCCGAAGACACTCGAACTATCCATATAGGAAATACTCGAGAACTCACCAAGGAGATATCTGAACAGATCCAGGTAGTGGGAACCAACGTCCATAAGAGCTCCGCCGCCACTCTGGTCGGGATCCAATCGCCATTCCTCCGATTCCCGAGGAGTCCACTTTCCGAGACGTGCTCGGATCTCGACCACCTGACCCAGGTCCCCCGAGTTCACTATCTCCTTTACCTTATGGTAAACAGGCCAGCCACGAAGCACGAAGCATATTTCCAGGTGCACTCCCGCGCGATTACACGCCTCTATCATCTGTTCGCACTCGCCAGCGTCCATTCCCATGGGTTTCTCGCAAAGCACGTGTTTCCCATTCGCGGCCGCAGTCAGAGTGTGTTCACAGTGTACATTCGGTGGACTCGAAATGTAGATTGCATCCACGTCGGGATTCGCCACCAGATCCTCCGCCTTGTTGCAGTGCTCTGCCGCACCGAATTCTGATGCCAATCCCCTCGCGCGACCCGAATCGCGGACCATCAGCGCTTGAATGCGGCACTGGCCCAATGCATTCATCGCCGGCATTACCCTCCGCTGTGCGACACTTCCTGCCCCAAGAATTCCCCACCTGATGGCCATTATGCCTCCTGCAATTTCCTGTTCTCTCCCAGATCTACAACGCGACGTTCTTCCATAGCCCTGTCCGCACAAAATCCCAGGAGGTGACCATATAGGGAGTCTTCAATTTGGGTACACGACAAGGAATGGGGTTCGCCCCTCACAAGACTCACGAAATCCCCGACAAGCCTTAGGTCACCACCCCCGTGTCCTCCGAAGGCCCCATGCATGTCCCCACCTTTCTTCAGGTCAATTTCCTCCTCCGAATACTCTTTCCCGGGCCTCGTATCGATGTGCCGAATCACGAATTTACTGTCCTCGAAGACACCCTGGATCTCGCCCTCTGTACCGATCAAGTGAATGGCCCTGGAAGGTCGTGCAGTTCCTCCAACCATGTTGTGGCTACCGGTACTTCCGTCCTCAAACTCGATTGCCAGTGACTGGTGGTCGACCACATTGTTATCACATTTCCAGACACACCTGCCATAATCATTGTCCGTCTTCAATGATTCAACCTTCTGTTCGATTGTGGGATCCTGGATATGTTCCAGACAGTCCCACACATAGAAACTCCATCTTTTTGGATGATCGATGTAATGTTTTTTTGCTGAATACAAGCAATCCGCCTCGATCTCGCAGTCCACGAGGCATCTTGTACCTGCACCCTCCGGGGCTTTCTCGGGTCTGAACTGCATATTGCTTCCAAAGCTGGCCACAGAAACGGGCTTCACCCCACTCTTCATCCATGTGATGAGATCCAGATCGTGGCAGCATTTCGCCATTAGCATGGATGTATGACAGCGTTCCGTGTTGTTCCATTTTCCGCGAACATAGCCTACACCCATGTGGTGATAGCTTACGTGCTCAATGGTTTGAACATTGATGAGTTCACCAATTCGGCCTTCTTCCACCAGCTGCCTCACAGCAACATAGAACGGCGCGTATCTGAGGACGTGGCAGATCATCACCTTACGGTGGTTCTTTACCGTCACCTGGTGAAGTTGCCACATCTCTTCCTCGTGTGTTGCGAACGGCTTCTCAAGAAGCATATCGTACCCAGCTTCCAACAACGGGAGCGAAGTAGGCACATGTTGGTGATCCATCGTTCCGTTAATCACCACATCGGCAAACTTAGGATGTTCCGCCAGCTCCTCGGCAGTCTCAAAGCAGAAATCCGTGGAGAATCCGTATTTCTTACGGATCATGTCCCTTCTCATCTTGATGGGATCTGCAACACCCACAATCTGGAGTTCCTTAGGATGGCGCTCCGCATATGATGCATAAACTACCGATCTGTGACCCGCGCCAACCACAATCGCCTTCAACGGTTCCCTTCCCACAATCCCCTCCCTCAGTTTAGAACATTTTGGATCCACCTCATAAACCCGGGCAGCGCCTCTTCAGGCTCAGGCAGTTCTCGATGCCACCTCTTCTCGTGCTCAAATATGATCCACCCCTCATAATTCTTACTTCTGACCAGGCTGATGGCAGCTGCCAGCGGCAATTCTCCAGTCCCTGGCGGAACATAGCGCCAACCGTCCGGCATTGCATCCGGGTGTGTGATATCGTAAACAGCATCCTTTACATGAAGATGCTTCACCCGGTCACCAATGCGATCCCAAGAAATCCTCGGCTCCTCATCCCCTATCCTCGACGTGTGTCCGATGTCCCACAGGATTCCAAAATTCTTGGCCGGCACGCGATCGAGCACAAGCTTGCAATCAGCCGAAGAGATCCACTCATCGTGCGTTTCCAGGACCCATTCCAGCTCTGCCGCACCATTGATCTTCAACACCAAAGCCATTATCTCACCACCCACAGCGGCGAGGTCCTCTTTCGAATTGTCCTTCGAGTTCCCGCCACCGAACACGCGCACAACGCCCATACCCAATGCTTTTGCCACAGGAATGGTTCGCCGGGCCTCGGCAATATTATCGTCCCTCCTCGAGGCATCGCAGATCCTCAAACTTGTGCTGATCCCAGCCTGTAATCCTGCACCTTTGATGCTGGCGACGGTCCTTTCCAGATCCTCTGAAAAATCCCTCAATAACGTAATGTCGATTTCATCGCCAATGCCACGGAAATCCACGCCATCGAACCCGTAATCGGCGGCTCTGTCAATAATGGTATTCAAGTCCCAATCAGGTGTTCCAAGCGTTGTGAACCCGATCTTCATACGCCCTCCTTACCAAAATCGACAGCTTGCCGGCGTGCAACGGACTTTCTCTAGGTGAACCACACACGCGTGGCATTCCCCTTGAGCCGAAAGCCTTCAATCTAGATTCGTGCCGAGAAAAACTATCACACCTGACCTCGCAAAATTTCACTGACTGAGGAATTGACCGGAAGCAACCGGTATGTACGACATTTCAGTTTCGATGTATGTTTCAATACGATCAGGCAGCACTCAAATCCACCCCCATCATAGAGGCACCAGATCCATAATAGAGCATTCCTTCTGTAGTCAGATACATTCCCTGCGCGTGGGAAACGGACTCGTGACGCGCGAGGATGCGACACCCTAAATCGGAGGAATCCAGCGCGAAAACGGCGTCATCGCCCAACCCGATAATGAGGCCCCGCGCTCCCCCTGGGTGAGGCGCCATCCCTGGCCAACGCGTTGTATGCACGGGGAGTTCCGCAGTATGCAGGACTTCGCGTGTTGTCGGGTCGAACACATAGTAGGACGCTCCCGACAATCCGTAGATATACCCATCCACTCCCATCACAGCCCGGCCATAGTCCTCCGTACCTCGTACAGGGTGACCCATCCAGCTGACTTCCTCCTTCCGAACATCCCAGAGCATCACGCAAGCCTCCTTTTCGGACGGCAGCGCGCTGGTCCCACCCCTTACAGTCGAAGTAAAAAACATCTCGTCCGTCTCTGGAACAGAGACCACCGAGTTGAGACTTTGAGATGCCACCACATTTCGCCAGACACTCACTTCGAAATCACCCGGGTCGATTCTGACAACCGATCCCCCGAGCATCCCCTTTATCGGAACGGATCCCGCATAAATCATGCCATCCGGTCCTTTTGCCAACTGCTGTCCACGTTCCTGTTCATGTGTTGTGGCAAACATCCCTATGTGCCTTCGATCCCCTGAGATCGGATCGAAAAAGTCCTGATTGCATCCCATGTAGCTACTCAGAAACAAGCCCTTTTCGTGACTCAAGGTGTCGTAGACCTGGATCGTACCGGTCGTCAGCATCCCTATATCTCTGGTTACCCCGGTTTCAACATCAAACTCGAAGGTATTCGCAGGCTGGAAACCGCCTCCATAGATCTTCCCATTGTGTTCGCAGGAGACCGAGTATATCTTGACCGAAGCTCCTTGGAACTGAGTCTCTCGATATTCCTCTTCTCCGGAGTTGGCATCTACCAGAATGAGCCGACCCTCTCCTGAGAGACGAACCACATCATAGTTTCCAAATCGGCGTTCGTTAACGGCTTGAGCAGGCTCTGGTGCGTCCATTTCCTCAATCCTGTCGGGCATGCACCGAAACGTACATTCCCCAGCTGAGCCATATACCGCCATATCATCACCCATCCATACTCTTGGAGATCCCTGCTCCTCCATCATTTGCTCGGACAGAATCTGGGTCTTTGCACCATTGCCTGCATCATATGCCCAAAGTTCGCGATGATGAAGTCCCACGGGACAGTAGATGATGTTGTTATTACCCGCAACAGGATGCACGATATATTTCTCGCGTGGGTCCGTTGCGATCTTCCCATACCCCCTGATCTCATCTGTCTTCGGATCTACCGAAACCAGATGGGTCTCGGGATATGACCCAATGTAGAACAGGCCATCGGGCCCGATGGTATGCCCAAGCCAGTAGTTACAGTCTTCTGCGGGAACGCCAAGATCAACCAGCTCGCTCGACGCAATGTCATATTTCAGGAATCGGCCCGGATTTCCCGCATATATGTAGACCGCACCATTCGGGGCCTTGTGGATTCGGATGTGTGAACGTCCATATGGCGCAACGTCCAGCCAAATGACTTCACCGAATTCCAGGTCAATAGCAAATACGCCTATCCTGTCGGGAGACTCGACAGTACCCCATGCCAGTGCGGCCCCAGCATGATTCTGAGTTACGAATTCAATCGCGATGGGTTTGGGTGCAAGGGGCCGACCAAGGTCTTGGAAAACAAAGTCCGGCATATACATCTCCTTGTATTGATCAGAGAATTGCAGCTGCAATCATGTATCTTCGCACAACTCGGCTGAAATAAGGACCACTCTCATTGAAAAATCCCCAACCGAACGTTGGGGCATATTCGAACTGGAATTGAATGCGGAGGTCTCGGGAAATCCATTTGAAGACGTAGCCCATTCCGCTCGATTTGTGCAGGGAAACCGTGTGGTGCCTGTGAACGGATTCTACGACGGCGCAGAAACCTATCGTATCAGATTCATGCTGGACAGCATTGGAACCTGGCAATACGAAACAAGAAGCACTTGCGATACGCTCAACGGTATGTCCGGATCCTTCGAATGTATTGCTCCTTCCGTGCAGCATCGAGGGCAGGTAGTCGTGAGAGGGGTCCACCACTTTGCCTACGCCGAAGGCACCCCATATTATCCCGTAGGCACCACCTGCTATACCTGGAACCACCAAGGTTACGAACAGGAAGAAAAGACCTTACAGACGCTTCGAGACAGTCCCTTCAACAAGATCCGAATGTGTGTTTTTTCCAAGCACTATTCCTACAGCCGAAACGAGCCAGACCACCGCCCGTTTGAGGGATCCCTGGACGCAGGCTGGAACTTCACGCGTTTCAATCCGGCATTCTGGCACCATCTCGAGGAACGGATCGGAGATCTAAGAGACCTTGGCATCGAGTCGGACCTCATTCTGTTCCATCCCTACGATAGGTGGGGATATGCTAAAATGGACGAGGCATCTGACGACCGCTATCTGAAATATGCAGTTGCACGACTTTCCGCTTTCCGAAATGTCTGGTGGTCCCTTGCAAACGAATGGGACTTGATGCGGGCGAAAAGTGAACAGGACTGGGATCGATACTTCAAGATCATCCAGGAATGCGACCCGAGCCAACACCTGCGCAGCATCCACAACTGTGCGCGTTTCTACGATCACAACCTGCCTTGGGTCACGCACGCCAACATTCAGAACAGCGACACATCCCTAACGACAAAATGGAGAAACCAGTACCGAAAGCCTGTAATCGACGACGAGTACTGTTACGAAGGGAATGTGCCGCAGGACTGGGGAAACATCACTGGGCAGGAACTTGTGAAGCGTTTCTGGGATGGTTTCATCAGAGGTGGTTATGTCGGACACGGTAAGACGTATCTGCATCCGGACGATGTCCTTTGGTGGTCCAAGGGCGGCGTGCTGCATGGCACCAGTCCGGCGAGGATCGCCTTTCTACGTAAAATCATCGAAGCGGGTCCCGGGCCTCTGGAACCCAAGAATATTGGCGTAACGTGCGCAGGCCATATGGAAAACTACTACCTGGCCTATCTTGGACCGAACCAATCTGCCAGGAAGAGGCTGACACTCCCGGAAGATCACGAGTATCGAATCGTAGACACCTGGGAGACGGAGATATCCACAATCGGTGGAACGTACACGGGCAAGTTCGATATCGACCTGCCGGGCAAACCTTTCACCGCGCTCAGGATAACCAGGAAGGAAGAGGCATAGGATGATCCTCTACTGCCGCGCATAGGTAAAGCTCCCGAACCCGTTGGCCGGGAGAAGGGTAAGCGTGTCGTCGTGCAGTATGAATGTGAATCTCTCGGTGTCGAGGGTAATACTCTGACCGGAGATGCTCCAGGCGCCCTCCGACGTGATCTGATTGCCATCAAAAATCGTGTTTGTGAAGGTGTAACCACCATCTGCTCGAAACATGATCGTATAGTTCACGTCTACAGGTTCGTCATTGCTCGCGACCAGTTTCCACAGGCCCAAAATACTGGCGGCCGGCTCTACGGCCTTATTGCCACATGCCTGCAGCATCACGAAGACTACAAGGGACCCCAATATCCTATTCATGACCAAATTCTCCTTGAGTCGCCTGAAAAGGTTGTGTCTTCCTTTGTGTCTCATTGATGGCTGCCCGGTAAGTGGGAGACCCCATCACCTCGCTCAGGTCATTTCCGCTCTCAGCGTCCTGGTAGCTTCATCGTCAACTCCTGAAGAATCCTCATTCAGCACTACACCATACACTTCTTCGGCAGCTCGTATCGAAACCCTGCCCTGAAGCACGTCCTCCAGCACCAGACGCGGTTCCCGCTCCAGCGGCGAATAGAACCCACCCCCACCGGGAAGCCTCAAGGTTACAGTCTGGCCCGGCTTGATATCGTACTTTCCTTTCGGATGCGGTCTCGTGCCATCTGAGAGGATAAGCTCACCAACAGATCCATCCTTCCCACCGAGAAAACCTCTTGCCGGACTTCGTGTTCGGTCATACATGCAAGAATGCAGAACAGGTGTATCCGTGTCCATCTTCAACATCATTTCCTGGCCCAGCCCTCCACGATGCTTTCCACCGCCTCCTGAATCCTGCAGGAGCTCGCGCTTCAAAAGCAAAACAGGGGAAACAGCCTCGATGGCCTCTGCCGGCACACCCTTGATCCCGCTTGGGAACGCCGTGGCCGAAAGCCCATCCACGGTGGGCCTGGCTCCCATCCCACCCGCAGAAAAAAAGATATAAGCGAACATTCTACCGTCCAGATCGTGACCTTCAAGCTGAGTGTTCCACAGACCCGCGGAACCGTCGGCCAGTACTCTATCCGGTATGGCCTTGGCCAGAGCACCAAATACAGCCTGGGAGAGAAAGTGGCCAATCAGGTGCCGAGCACCAACCGCACAGGGAAACTGGGCATTCAGTATCGATCTCTCGGGAGCGTTGACGGTTACGGGGCGAAAACTCCCTTCGTTATTCGGTACAGCGGGTGATATGGCACATGTGAGCGGGTAGGTCGTATAGGCATGGGTATAGTTGTAAACCACATTTATGCCCCTATCGACCTGGCCGGACGAGCCCGCGTAGTCGACCAGCAGCCCACGGTCCTCGACCTTTATCTCGATTTGAATCTTCAGCGGATCATCAAACCCATCGATGACCACTTCATCACAATAGATGCCGTTTGGGATCTCGGCTATCGCATCGCGCGTGGCTTCCTCAGATCTGTCGAGGATCATTCCCGACAATTCCTCAAGGCTGTCCAGGTCGTATTCTTCCATCATTTCTACCAGCTTGTTGCCGCCCACATCGTTCCCAGCCTGTTGCGCATACAGGTCCCCGACAACAGAATCCGGCACCCGCACATTCGACCGGACAATCTCCATCAGGTCCTGGTTTATCTGTCCCTCCCGAAAGAGCTTCATGATTGGAATATGGAGCCCTTCCTCGAAGACCTCTCGCGCGTCTGCTCCCAATGTCCTGCCGCCGATATCCATTGCGTGACATGTATTGGCAAACCATCCCACGCCACGTTCTCGATGAAACACCGGCGTAACAACAGTGATGTCGTGAAGGTGGCCCGAACCCAGCCAAGGGTCATTGGTCAACAGACTATCTCCAGGGTTCAGCGAATCGATCGGGTGCGCTTTTACAAAATGCCGAACGCAGGTGGCCATCGTATTGATGTGCCCTGGTGTTCCCGTAACCGCCTGAGCGATCATATTGCCTGCCGCGTCGAATATCCCTGCAGAAAGGTCTCCCGCCTCCCTGACCACAGTGGTGAAGGAAGCATGCATCAAGGCTGCTGCCTGCTCGTTAACGATCGAAAGGAGGCGATTCCAGAATACCTCCAGTTCCACCGCATTTATAAGTTTTGCCTCCTTAATCATTTTCCACCTTCTCTTTTCTGCAGAATAAGACTTCCCGAATCATCCACATCAGCCGTCCATTGAGGTCCAACGAATGTGGTGGACTCCGTCTCCTCGACAATCGCAGGACCTTCAATGTGGTATCCGATCGGCAACGCATATCTGTCGAGAACTTCGGTTTCCACGGGTCCCGTCCCTGCATCAAACAGAGTGGCTCGTGTCCCTTTCCGGTACTGGACTCCCGGATCTGGAGCAGGACCACTCACCTCTCCCATTTCGGGCTCCGGACCGTGGACCCGAA
>PAQK01000012.1 GCA_002709665.1 Gemmatimonadota bacterium
CAAATGGTGCTACCACAGTTATGTTTGAGAGTACACCGCTTTACCCCAAACCGGATCGTTACTGGCAGGTGATCGACAAGTACAAGGTGAACCAGTTTTATACCGCGCCGACTGCCATCCGTGCCCTCACAAGAGAAGGTGAAGATTGGCCGAAAAATTGTGATCTGTCGAGCCTCCGACTCTTGGGAACAGTCGGTGAGCCCATAAATCCGGAAGCCTGGATGTGGTATCACAGGCTGATAGGTCGGGAGAAGTGCCCAATCGTGGACACCTGGTGGCAAACCGAAACCGGCGGAATTCTCATCACGCCGCTTCCGGGCGCTGTGGCAACCAAACCCGGATCGGCTACCCTGCCGTTCTTCGGCATCGCACCCACTGTACTGGACCCCGAAAAGGGTCACATCATAGAGGGAAACGATGTCAGCGGGGTCTTGGCCATCTCCAGGCCCTGGCCGGGTCAAATGCGCACAGTGTACGGTGACCACGCTCGATTTGAGTCCACTTATTTTGAGCAATACAAAGGGTACTACTTTACCGGCGACGGTTGCAGAAGAGATGAAGACGGCTACTACTGGATCACCGGTCGTGTGGACGACGTGCTCAATGTCTCTGGTCACAGAATGGGAACTGCCGAAGTCGAATCGGCATTGGTCTCGCACGCAAAGGTCGCCGAGTCGGCAGTGGTCGGTTTTCCTCACGAAATCAAAGGCCAGGGCATCTACGCCTACGTGACCCTCAATGTGGACGTAGAATACACCGACGAGCTGAAGACCGAACTGCGGAATTGGGTAAGGAAGGAAATCGGGCCAGTGGCCACGCCCGATGTCATCCATTGGGCTCCGGGTCTTCCCAAAACCCGGTCAGGTAAGATCATGCGGCGCATCCTCCGAAAAATTGCTTCGGACGATACGGATGACCTGGGTGATACCTCCACCCTCGCGGACCCCGGGGTGGTAGACAGCCTGCTCGAGAAGAACTAGACGAGCGCAGCTCAGATAAAAATGGGGAAGCCGGATATGGCTTCCCCATTTTTATGGTGTTTACTCTACACACAACGTGTGGATCTGTCAAATGCCTGAAACTAGAGGAAGTTTCCTTCTATTATCCGGCGGAATGGATTCAACAACCTTGCTGTGGTGGATGCAGGCGCAAGGTGTGGACGAGATCCATACGGTAGCCGTCGATTATGGGCAACGCCACAGGGCGGAATTGGATTGCGGTGCAAGGCTATCGGCGGAGGGTGGGGCTCAATCCCATCGCGTACTCCAACTCGACCTGACACAACTGGGTGGCAATCCGTTAACGGATGCCGACTTTGCCGTGCCTTCAGCAAACGAAGACAACCAGATTGGCACCGTGGTTCCCTTCCGGAACATGCTCTTCGTAACACTCTCTGCCGCCCTGGCGGAAACACAGGGAATCCTGGATATCTATTTGTCCCCCGTCCGTGACGACCATGAATCGTATCGAGATTGCCGAAGAGAGTTCTACGACCTACTCGAAAAGACCCTGCGGCTTGGTGCGACCCGTCATGCCGAATTTCGGGTGCACACACCTTTTGTTGAAATGTGGAAGAAGGAAGTGGTCCGTGTCGGAATAGAACTCGGTGTGCCCTACGCCAGGACGCATACCTGCTACGAGGGTATCCGACCCGCCTGTGGGAAATGCGACGCGTGCGTAGAACGGCTTGCCGCTTTCGCGGCAAACTGTACCGTTGATCCTCTCCCCTACAAATAAAAAGGACCCACCCAGGCCGGGGTGGGTCCTTCTAAATAAAGCTTTGTAGGTTACGTATTCTTGAGCGCGTTAACCGTTTCTATGAGGCGACGATCCGCCTTGTATCGCAGATCAAGAATCCGCTCCATTTCAGCCGTATCCCTTCCCTTGACACTCATTCTGTAAATCTCGATCCTGTCCCCCAGAGCACTCATAACCATATCCAGCATCATCACGTCCGTCACATCGTCCTCTACCATACACTCATCGGCCAGCACTCGGCGTACCACCCGAAGCCGATCCGCAAGGGCGTCGTCGTCCAGTGAGGGCACATCGGCATCCGAGGTCAACGGCGCTGCGAGACTNACCAGAAAACCCTCACTGAGAATCTTCCGGGCCCTGTCTTCAGACCAATTCTCGGCGAGAATCTCCGTTANGGATTGGACGGGTGTCGCGGGAGGGGGTGGAGGNGGTGCCGCCTCTTGACGGGGTGCCGACCGGGTGCCCGGACGACGACGTCGTGTCCGTCCCCGCCCTCGGCTGCGTTTTGGTTCCGTGCCGCCCTGAGACTCTTCCTCTCCCGATGGGGCTGCCTGTGTCTCGGCGGTGGGTTCCGATGCCGGTTCGGCATCCTTCCCACCAGCAGCGGCGGCTGGCGGGGGTGTTGATGGCCTCGCGGTAGACTCGATCACGTGATCGGCGGCTGTTTCTCCGGTCACAATTCTGGGAGCCTGCTGTCTGCGCTGACTCCTGCCCCAACGAGGAGACGAATCCGACGCCTCGGCGGCGGGCGTTGTGCTTTCCTCCTTGGCTGCCGGCGCCTCGGNCGAGTCCTTTGGTGTTTCCNCAGGCTTTTCTTCTTGAGCTTCTGCCTTCNGCTNGTCCTTTTCCTCGGTCTTCTTCTTTGATGTGCGCTTTCTTGGCCTTGAACTGACGACTTTCTTTTCCGAAACCTTTACCCGTTTCTTCCTGGGTGCCTTCTTGGCTGGTTTCTCCTCCCCCGCATCATCAGGCTTGGCCACCTTTTTCGTGGTCTTTCGTTTTGCTGGTGCCTTACGAGCGCGTTTCGCTGGTCTGCTGGACACGACCTGCTCATCCGATTCTGTTTCCTTCTCGCTCGTAGCTTCACTCTCGGTCGCCATCGATTCCTCTCCCTTTGCACCATCGTCCTGTGCAGAACCTGAGAACTCTTCCATTCCCCCCCCCTTCGAATATCCCCATGCACATCCAATTCCATAAGCCTTGTAGCAAGCAAGCACCCGGATTACATCTGTAATATAGATACAATGGGTANGAATCACAACCACTCAAAAGGGGTCGACCACCTCTGGCCGACCCCTTTCACCGACTGGAATTTTCGGTCGTCTAATGGTGACCATGGCCGTGATCGTGCCCACCGGCCGGTGCTTTTTCTTCTTCTGGCAGTTCGGTTACAAGTGTCTCTGTTGTAAGCAGGAGACCCGAAATACTCGCGGCGTTTTCAATAGCCGAACGAACGACCTTCGTAGGATCGGTCACACCTGCCTTCACGAGATCCTCATAGGTCTCGGTAAGGGCGTTAAAGCCAAAGTTCCCGCTACCTTCNTGAACCTTCTGTACGACCAGACTGCCCTCAATACCCGCGTTGTCTGCTATCTTCCGCATGGGGGCCTCGAGCGAACGCTTCAAAATGTCCACGCCGGTTTTCTGGTCGCCGCGAACCTGGCCGCGTGCCTTTTCCAAACCAACGACACTGCGAGCAAGGGCGACTCCGCCACCTGGAACCACACCCTCTTCGACTGCTGCCCGCGTGGCCTGGAGGGCGTCCTCAACGCGAGCCTTCTTTTCCTTCATCTCGGTCTCGGTTGCTGCGCCTACATTCACGACTGCCACGCCACCGGCCAGCTTGGCCAGACGCTCTTGAAGCTTTTCCCTGTCGTAATCCGAGGTCGTTTCCTCGATCTGATTCCGTATCTGAGCGACCCTTCCCTGAATATCGGATGTGGATCCGCCACCTTCGACAATCGTTGTGTTGTCCTTGTCCACCACGATGCGTTTGCTTGTACCCAGGTCGTCCAGCTGAACGTTCTCTAGCTTGATCCCCAAATCTTCGGTAATGACCCTGCCACCCGTCAGAATGGCGATGTCGGCCAGCATCTCTTTTCGGCGATCACCGTAACCNGGTGCTTTCACCGCAGCAGCCTTNATCGTGCCACGGACCTTGTTCACTACAAACGTGGCAAGAGCTTCACCCTCTACGTCCTCGGCCAGCACCAGAAGTGATTTGCCGGTCTGTGCAACTTTTTCAAGGAGGGGTAGCATATCCTTCATGTTGGTGAGCTTGGTTTCGTGGATCAAAATGTACGCGTCGTCCAAAATGGCTTCCATATTGTCCGAATCCGTGACAAAATATGGCGACAAATATCCACGATCGAACTGCATCCCTTCGACCACGTCCAGGGTAGTTTCGATGCTCTTGGCTTCCTCAACGGTGATCGTGCCGTCCTTCCCGACTTTTTCCATCGCATCGGCGATGATTTCCCCTATGCCGGGATCGTTGTTCGCCGATACGGTTGCCACCTGGGAGATGTCCTTGCGTCCTTTTACGGCCTGGCTCTGAGAGCGAAGTTCTGCGATCACTGCCTGCAGGCCGTGATCTATTCCCCGCTTGATGTCCATTGGATTGGCCCCGGCCGTGACGTTTCTGAGACCTTCCTTGAAAATAGCTTCTGCAAGAACCGTCGCTGTGGTTGTGCCGTCGCCGGCAACATCTGAGGTCTTGGAAGCCACTTCCTTCACCATCTGTGCGCCCATATTCTCGTACGGGTCTTCCAATTCTATTTCTTTGGCTACNGTAACGCCGTCCTTGGTAACGGTTGGNGAACCCCATTTCTTGCCCAACACCACATTTCTGCCTCTGGGTCCCAGAGTGGCCTTTACGGCTTTGCTCAGGATCTCGATGCCGTTCATGACTCTCTCCCTGGCGTCGATCCCGAAACTCAATTGCTTGGCTGCCATTGCTTCCTCCTTCTCAGCTTGATTGATGGATCAATGGTTCTGTTTCTGGTATCTGAAGTGATTCCTCAGGACAAAATTCCCAGTATGTCGTCCTCAGACGCGATTACATACTCGTCCCCATCCACCTCGACCTCAGTGCCCGCATACTGACCGATGAGAACACGATTCCCGATCTCGACATCCACCGGGACGGGGTTTCCGGTTTTGTCCGGTTTCCCTGGTCCAACAGCAATCACCTCTGCTTCGAGAGGTTTCTCTTTGGCTGTATCCGGGATAATGATGCCACCCTTTACCTGCTCATCAGCTTCGATTCTGCGAAGCAACACCCGATCCGACAGAGGCTTCACGGTCATAAAGCTTCCTCCTGAAAAGAGCTATTAAATATTGATTTAATTACATTTGCATATGCTGTTAGCACTCTATCTACATGAGTGCTAAGCCGAGGACAAATATAAAACCTTTGCCGAAATGACGCAAGGATAAATTCACATCTACAGTTTTGGGTGTTAGGTCTGCGTTTCAAGGGCCTTTGACAGTTGGTCTTTNCGTTTCTTTACCAGCGCTTCAAGATGCTCGATCTCAGACGCCAACAGGTCGGGATTACTCAAATCCAAATCCTCTTCCGGCGCCGGTGGGTGCTCAACGGGTAGGCCGGCCTCCTCCCAGGCGTCGTACCCGCCATCCATGGAAATTACGCGCTCGTATCCCAAGTCTTTCAATCGTTGCCCGGCAAGCAGGGAGCGCACACCACCTGCACAATATACAATCATCTCGCGACCCTTGTAGGACAGTCTTGCCTCCACCTCTGACTCCAGGTTGCCCCTGGAGATGTGAACCGCGTCCTTCAGGTGCCCCATTTCCCACTCATCGAACCCGCGTACATCCAGCAGAATGGGATTCTCCCCTTTCTCGAGATAGTCTTTCACCTCTTGTATAGTCATTTCCGGGACAACTGCCCTGGCCTCCTTCAATAGATCCTCTCGCGACTTCATATTCGAACACTCCATGGATGATCGGTTTTGATCTTTTATTTTTAAAGATTACGCACCGTGGCATTTCTTGTACTTCTTGCCGCTCCCACAGGGACAAGGGTCATTTCGCCCAGCCTTCTTATCCACCCGAACCGGTCGTTGTTTGGGCGCTCCACCACCTTCCGACGCATTGGTGGCAGTCTCGGCCATCGGAGGTGCGGCCCCCCCCCCTGCGAACCCCATGCCTATAGCATCCTCATGCATCAGCGTCAATCTCTCGGGCTGTCTGCCCCGGTGCCGGACGGGTGCCTCTTCAATGGAGATGCGGTAGAGTGTTTTAAGCGTCTCCCTATTGATTTCATCCAGAAGATCTATGAACATCTGAAACCCCTCGCGTTTGTACTCGACAAGAGGATCCTTCTGCCCGTACCCACGTAACCCGATGCCTTCCTTGAGGTCATCCATCTCCCTCAAGTGGTCTTTCCATTTCTCATCTACAATGCCCAGGTAGACCATCCGCTCGATCTCCCTGATTCGATCGACTCCAATCAGGTGCTCCCGGTGCTTGTACGTCTCCCTTACGCCTCGCAGGACTTCATCCCTCAGACCTTCTCGCTTCAGTTCCGGCAGATTGTCCGTGGGTAATTCAGGTGCCTGTAGGAAGACATTCCGTAGATCCCTGTACAATCCTTCCAGGTTCCAGTCCTCGGTATGGTCGTCCTCAGGAGTATACATATCGAATAGGGAATCCACCATCTCCTCCCGGGCCTCCTCTACCTGGTCGGAAATGTTGTGCTGCTCCAGTGCGTGGCGGCGGCGATCGTAAATCACCTCACGCTGCTGGTTCATCACATCATCATACTCCAGCAGATGTTTCCTGATCTCGAAGTTTCGGCCTTCTACACGCTTCTGAGCCCGTCCTATGGACTTTGTGACCATTCGGTGTTCAATGACTTCACCTTCCTCGGCACCCAGGCGATCCATTATCCGGGCAATCCGCTCGGAACCGAACAGGCGCATNAGGTCATCTTCAAGCGAGATAAAGAATCTCGAGTTGCCGGGATCTCCCTGGCGACCGGCACGTCCACGCAGCTGCCTGTCGATGCGGCGTGCCTCGTGACGCTCAGTACCGATGATATGAAGACCGCAGGGTACATCTTCGTGGCATCCGTACTCTGCAAGGTGTGGGCACACCGATCTTGTGTCGTCTGAGTTATACATCAATGCACACTGTTGGTCTTCGGTGGCCTTTACGACCCCTGGCCCAAGCTTGATGTCAGTTCCCCGCCCCGCCATATTGGTCGCTATGGTAACCGCACCCGGTCGTCCTGCGCCCGCAACGATCTGGGCCTCCTGCTGGTGGTGTCGGGCGTTCAGAACCGAGTGCTTGATGCCCCTTCTGTTGAGCATACGCGAAAGTAGTTCGGAAACTTCGACGGTAATGGTCCCCACAAGAACCGGTAAACCCATCTCGTTGAGTCTNGCGATTTCGTCGATGATGGCATTGTATTTTTCACNCTTTGTCCGGTAGATCAAATCTTCCGAATCGATCCTTCGAATGGGCTCGTTGGTGGGAATAACCACCACATCCAGCTTGTAGATCTGAAACAGCTCCGAGCTCTCCGTTTCCGCGGTGCCGGTCATGCCTGCAAGCTTGTGATAGAGCCTGAAGTAATTCTGCAGTGTAATGGTGGCCACTGTCTGTGTGTCCCGCTCAACTTTCACACGTTCCTTGGCCTCCAAAGCCTGGTGCAGTCCATCGGAGAAACGCCGCCCTTCCTGAGGACGGCCGGTAAACTCGTCCACGATGATTACACGATTGTCGTCCACCATATACTGAACATCTTTTTCATACAGGCTGTAGGCCTTCAGCAGCTGCTGGACACTGTGGATGGACTCACTTTTTCGGGCGTACTCCTGGTAAGCGTCATCTTCTGCTTTTGCGCGGGCATCACCCTCAAGGGATGCGTCCGTCTCTATACCATGCAGAACGTCGTCGAGATCTGGCAGGACGAAATCGTCGGGAGACTTGCTGATCTCAACACGCCCCTTCTCCGTCAGATCGATAATGTGACTCTTCTCATCCACACTGTAGTAGAGATCCTCGTCGAGTTCGCCCATACGTTTGTCACGCATATAATCGGCTTCCACACGTCCGATCAGCCGCTTGGTTCCCTCTTCTTGGAGCAGTTTCATCAACCGCTTGTTCTTGGGCATCCCGCGTTGCACAATGACCAGGCGAATGCCAGCCTCGTACTCATCCTCCTCCAGAAGTTTTTCTGCCTCCGTCAGGATCCCGTTTACCACTCTTCCCTGGGCCTTTACCAGCTTCTCCACGAGCGGCCTCATTTCATCGAACCGCTGCGTGTCTGCCTCCGGTACGGCACCGGAAATGATCAACGGAGTCCTCGCTTCGTCAATCAGTATACTGTCCGCCTCGTCAATAATGGCAAAGTGATGCTCGCGTTGCATCAGGTCTTCGGGTCGAATCGACATGTTGTCGTACAGGTAATCGAACCCAAACTGGTCCTTGGTTCCGTAGACAATATCCGCCTTGTAGGCATCCCCGTGCTCACAATCCCTTAACCTGTATCCGCCTTGGTCATCTTCCTCCACCAGATACGCCTCTGCACCAAGAGCCCGGTCCTGAATGATGCCGACGGTAAGACCCAGAAAAAGATAAATAGGGGCAAGCCACATGGCATCTCTTTTCGACAGGAACGAGTTTACCGTCACCAGATGCGCTCCCCTACCGGTCAGGCCGTTCAAATACAATGGCATACCGGATGTCAGGGTCTTGCCTTCACCCGTTGCCATTTCTGCAATCTTGCCCTGGTGGAGCACAATCCCACCAATGAGCTGGACATCGTATGGCACGTCCCCCCAGGTAATTTGCTCCTCGGCCCGTTCCCAGGTCTTGCCCACCAGACGTCTGCAGGTCTCTTTGAAGACGGCGTAGACCTCAGGGAGAATCTCATCAAGTTCTTCCTCTTCGAGCTCACGGATCTCCACTTCGATGTCAGAAAGCTCGTCGAGGATGGCTGCACGATCCTCAACCTCCCCCTCAAGGGACTTGCGCATCGAATCCCGCCGTGCTCGCACATCCAGCGTGGCCTCTCTGACCCGCTCCTTGAATGCCTCTGTCTTGTCCTTCAGTTCATCGTCGGACAAGGTGGAAAGCGTAAGGAAGATGCTGTTTATTTCAGCTGCAATGGGTTGAAGCTTCTTCCTGTCCCGGTCGTGTTTGGTCCCAAAGACCTTGGTGATCATGCCAATCATAGCCGTCTGTCCATATGAAAATGTGATTCGAAATGTACATCCTTCAAGATGTTACAGACTCTCAACCCCTTAAATGGTTTCATTTACCCATTGCAAGTCGCTCAGCAAGATACTCCGGCAGCTGTGCCTTTCTGATCTTCTGCTGGGTCGATTCCACAGCGTATGCAACACGATGGATCTGTATTTCTCCCAACNCTTGGTCCCATAACGGAAAAGCCGCCCTGGGTTCGCCATCCCTTGGCTGGCCGACACTGCCCACATTCGTCAGATACCTGGCGGACCCTGAGATGGTGATTTTGCCTTCGCCGAGAATTTTTTTCTCTCATCGTTGCAGACGAATGAGTGGTGAGAATACCCCACGAAACAGACCCGGGCATCCGTGTAGGCCAAGTCTCTGCGCCCCTCCTCAGGAGAATACAAATAGGGCCACGTTTCGGGACCTTTGGGTGAAGCGTGCACGTAGACCGCGTCATCTTCGTCAACAACAAGGGGCAAGTCCCGCAAGTACTCTAGGTGGACCTCCTGGAGGATATCCGAAGTCCATCGGATTGCCGCCTTGGCCACCGGGTTGAAATTGCGCGACTCCGAAGGAGAAACAACCGCCTGGTCGTGATTGCCTATCAGGACAAGCTCTGCGACATCTCGAATGGCCTTGATCCATCTTGATGGATCGGGCCCGTATCCTACCAGATCACCCAGACACACCACACGGTCCACCTGGCACGTGTCGCAATATCGCATAACGGCCTGAAGCGCCTCCAGATTGCCGTGGATATCTGAGAATATGGCGATTCGCATGACAAAAGCTCAGTGCCAGTGGGTGCTGGGGATCATCTGCCGGAATCACTGCAGGTACTGGCTTCTGCCAGACCCTCTTGCCTCACAAGAGCGTCCAATATACCGTTGATAAATTTCGAGGATTTCTCCACGCTGTACCGTTTGGCCAACTCTATGGCCTCGTCCAACGATACCTTCATGGGGATGTCATCGAACTCGAACATTTCCGTGAGCGCCATGCGGAGCAGGATGAGATCGATACGGGCAATCCTCTCCAGCGCCCAGTTTTCGGAAACCCCTTCGATGAGCTTGTCCATCTCCTCTCGCTTCTCCCACGTGGCTTGCCCCAAAGCCTGCGCGAAGGCCGCCGGTTCTTCCGTCAGACCGGTCCGCAAAGACATGGTCTGCAGCGTCTGCCGGATAGGGTCTCCCGAACTTTCAGTCCAGTAGAGCGCCTGCAGCACCACTTCACGTGCCTTCCTGCGAGAGATATTCATTCCAATGATTCATCGAAGGAAGAAAGGAGATTGGCCATCTCGATCGCACCTATCGCCACATCCCAGCCCTTGTTCCCGGCCTTTGTTCCAGCTCGCTCGATGGCCTGCTCAACGGTATCGGTGGTTAAAACACCGAACAGCGTCGGCACACCGGAATCCAGCGCCACCGCTGCCACACCTTTAGACACTTCGTTGGCAACATAGTCGAAATGAGGTGTACCGCCACGGATCACGGCACCCAGACAGATGAGAGCATCGTATCTGCCGCTGTTTGCCATCTTCTTCGCCATAATGGGGATCTCGAATGCACCGGGCACCCATACTACGTCCACACCATCGGGTTCCACCCCATGGCGGTTCAAACAATCCTCCGCCCCTCCCAGCAATTCCTTTCCAATGAATGCGTTGAACCTGCTCACCACAATCCCGAATCGGTTCCCTTTTGCAGAAAGGTCTCCCTCAAACACCCTGGCCATGCGTGCCCTCCGATGCATTGTCGTCCAGCTTCAAGTCTTCCTCGGAGAAAATGTGCCCCATCTTCTCCTGTTTCGTTCTGAGGTATCTTACATTCCACAGATTCGGTTTCACCTTCATAGGGACACGGTCAACAATCTCGATGCCGTACGCCCTCAATCCCACACGTTTGGCGGGATTGTTGGTAATCAGCTTCGCCTTACGGATGCCCAGATCGAACAGGATCTGCGCACCAATTCCGTAGTCCCGTTCGTCCATCCTGAATCCCAGTTTCAGATTTGCCTCTACGGTGTCGTACCCTTCCTCCTGAAGCTTGTAGGCGCGGATCTTCTGTCTTAACCCGATGCCGCGTCCCTCCTGCCTCATGTAGACGATTACACCCCTGCCTGCCTCCTTGATCATCTGCATCGCGGATTGCAGCTGAGAGCCGCAATCACAGCGCAAGGACCCGAATGCGTCCCCGGTCAGGCATTCCGAGTGCATCCGAACCAGGACCGGCTCACCGTTCTGGATGTCCCCCTTGGTNAGTGCCACATGCTCCCGTTCGTCCACGTCACTTTCGTACAAATTGAGATTGAATTCTCCGAACTGCGAGGGCATAACGACCGTTTCCACACAGCGTACGAGTTTTTCGGATCTGCGGCGGTAAGCGATCAGATCACGAATCGTAATAATCTTGAGCCCGAACCTGTCTGCAAGGGTGATCAGCTCGGGCAAACGAGACATGGATCCATCCGCATTCAAAATCTCGCACAGAACGCCTGCAGGGCTCAGACCAGCAAGGCGCGCCAGATCAATCGTGGCCTCAGTATGACCTGCCCTTCGCAGCACGCCTCCGGGACTGGCACGAAGGGGAAAAATGTGGCCCGGTCTACCAAAATCGGATGGCAGGGCGTCCGGATCCACAAAACGCTGCACCGTAATAGCACGATCGTGGGCGGAAATACCGGTCGTGGTACCCATTATGGCATCGATACTCACAGTGAAGGGTGTCTCGTGAAGCGCCGTATTCCGGTCCACCATCATGTCAAGTTCCAATTCCTGAAGCCGTTCCTGAGTGGCGGGTAGACACACCAAGCCCCGCCCGTGTGTTGCCATGAAGTTAATGGTTTCCGGCGTAACCATTTCCGCAGCCGTGATCAAATCACCTTCGTTCTCACGGTCCTCGTCATCCACCACGATAACGAGTTTCCCGGAACGAATGTCGTCGAGGGCATCCTCGATCGGTGAAATATGAACGGATAGATCAAGCATGTTTGGCATATACATCACCTCTGTACATTTGGTTTTACTCAATACCCCATCGCCTGTAGATCGGCTAGTGTCATATCCGGAGCCTTGTGGCCAACGGAGACCAGCCTCTCCAGATACCTTGCCACCATGTCCGCTTCGAGATTCACGTTGTCGCCTGGTCGAAGACCGGAAATGGTTGTAACCTCCATTGTGTGCGGAATAATTGCCACGGTGAATTCCCGATCACCCACCGATACTACAGTCAGGCTTATCCCATCCACAGCGACAGACCCTTTTTCCGCCACATATGGAGCGAGTTCCTGGCTCATTTCAATCATGAAGACCGAACTTCCGGTAGAATCTTTGCGACCGGCTACCTTACCCACACAATCCACGTGTCCCGCCACGAGGTGGCCACCCAGACGATCTCCCATCCTCATGGATCGTTCGAGATTCACCCTGGAGCCAACCTTCAACCGCCCAAGGGTCGTTCGTTGCAGCGTCTCCGAAACCGACTCTACCCAAAACCCCTTGGAATCGAATCCAACTACCGTGTGGCAGACCCCCGCGAGGGAAATGCTGTCACCTATGCGTATGTCCGACATCACCACCCCTGCGTCCAGCGTGGTGCGCTGGTTGCCCGAACGACCTTCGATGGCTCGGATAATACCCATTTCTTCTACGATTCCGGTGAACATCTAACAATCTCCTGGGGCCACTCTGGCCGAATAATATATGTCCCCGCCAATCATTTTCACTGCCGGATCTTCCAGAACTATTGCGCCATCGATCAGCCGAATCCCCATATCAGCGATGGCTGGCAGACCGTCTCCCAGCAGTTTGGGGGCTATGAAAACCGCCACGCGGTCAACCAGGCTGTCCTTCAATGCAGACGCAGCCACCTGTGACCCACCTTCGATCAATACGTGAGTAAGGCCTTCCGATCCTGCTTTGCTTAGCACCTCTCTCAAACAGAGGAGACCGTCCTGTCCCTCCGATGCTCGCCAAACTTCGGCGCCGGCTTCGGATAGCCTCCTGTTATCTTCGTCGGCAACACCGGCTTTCCCGACGACAATGAGGTCGGCTCCCCCAAACACCCTTGCAGTAGTCCGGATCGACAAGGTGCTGTCCAGGACTATCTTCACCGGATCTGAACCGTCCACGTGCCGTACCGACAATTCCGGATCATCGGTCTCTACCGTACCACGTCCCACAAGGACCGCTCCGGCCTCAGCTCGCAATTCGTGTCCTTTCGACCTGGAGGCTTCAGAGGTAACCCACCTTGCATCGCCGGTTGACGTGGCAATGCAGCCATCCAGCGTCTGGGCGAGCTTAAGAGTGATGAACGGCATACCGGTCATACGATGTTTAACAAAAACCTCGTTGAGTCGAAGCGCCTCATCCTGAAGAAGTCCGACATCAACGGGTATACCCGCCTCGCGGATTCTTGAGATTCNGCCCCCAGATACTCTGGCATCCGGATCCACCATTGCGCACACCACCCTGGATACACCCTTCCGGATCAACATATCGGCACAGGGAGGTGTTCTGCCTGTATGCGCGCATGGCTCCAGGTTTACGTATAGGGTAACACCGGGCGTATGGTCCGATACATTTTCAAGGGCGAATACTTCTGCATGGGGCTCACCGGGCGCCGGATGGAATCCTTCTCCCAGGATCCGGTCGCCTTGAACCGCCACAGCGCCCACCATCGCACCGTGACGGACCGTGTTCCTCCCTTTCTCCGCAAGGTGGAGTGCCCGACGCATGTAATCTTCATCTGTCATGTCAGGCCATTGTATCTGTTAAGAAAGGCTTGGTCACTTTACTTCAGCCACCGCCCTTGAAACTCCTACATTTCCGAGCGCATCGGATGCTCGAACGACCAAGGTGTACTCGCCGGCATTCAGGTTTACGATGTTGAATGTGAAAGATTCCGTCGGTGAATCAAAGATATCGTCTGTAGGAAACAAGACCTTCCACTCCCCCGAATTCAACGAATAGGCAGCTTTACGAATCGGACTGGTCACGTCGTTGATCTCACCGGTTACTGCAAGTGTGCCGACCCCTTCTGCCGATACCTGTAGTTTTACCACCGGAGGCGTATGGTCGAGATCGAAGGGCTCGCTTTCTCGTGCAGCACTTAGCGCAATGGACTCCGGGTTGCTGAGTCGATCCGAAGCAACGACCTTGACCTGCATCGTACCTTCAGGAGCAGATTCAACATTCCAGAGAAAGGACGACTTGGTAAGGTCCTCCTTCAGAAGCTTCCATTGTTTCTCATCCCTGCCCCGGTAATATAGGTCATAAACCAGCCGGTCGTTATTGACATCCCCTGCCGCCCACGAGACCTTCCAATTTCCTTTTCCACCCCCTGCGCCATTGTGTCTGTTTTTAGTCTTGTCGTTCCCCTTGGGTGCACCATTGGATTNNCCCCCCATCGCGTTAACCCCCACAGTCAGGATTTGGGGTGCAACGTTCTCCTGTAAACCTGCAAGCCTAACTTCCCTGAAACTGGGGGTCACCTTACTATTGGATGACTTCAAATGTGCACGATATTGAATAAATCTGCCCGGAGGACTCAAGATCTGACTACCCGCGGCATCAGTTAGGTGTGAAGACCAGGGACTCCAGGTTTCATCAGGGGTTTTGCTGTTACCGGTTCGGGTCTGAAATGTGATCGATGTACCCTCAGTCACCTCACCCTTCCAACCCAGTTTTCCCCAATTCGACACTATCGAAAAGTCCTGGGCAACCGACATCAATGTCCCCTCGCTCTTGAAAGATTGTGCCAGTTTGTAGATTTTTCCGGAGCCCGCTGTCCCCAGCCAGAGGTCCCCACCGGGCAAGGTGGCAAACGTCCAGGGCTGTGCATCCGGGAATCTTGTCAGCAAGGTGGCGGATCCATCACTTTCGACATTGTACAGCCCGCCGTTGTCCCCCGTCAGGACGGTGACCTCGCCAGACTGAATTTCTGCAATCGAAAGAAGCATCGGGTCGGGTACCTCCCAACGTCTCACGGTAGCACCCGAAGGACGGATTACATACAGAATCGACTTTTGCAGGGACGGTGCAGGGCCGTTGCCCTTGGACTGGGATGGTTTTTCTCGTTGTCCCCCAATGGCAGCCCGACCGGACATGGCACCCGCGTATAGCAGGCCATCCATGCCTATTGCCAGTGCGTGAATCTCGTTTTCGGATGCATCGTACAAAATTTCCAGCCGACGGCCGGGTTTTTTTCTGTAGACAAACCCACTCTGATCGGAGCCGGCATAGAGACTGCCGTCCGATGCCTTGATCAAACAGACAAGATTTGGGTCCGGGCTCCTGAAAACCTCTTCTTTTGTGCCATCATCTGCAATTTTGAGGACGCGACCGGCACTTCCTCCAGTGGATGCATAGAGGGCATCCCCATCTACCACCAGCGACCAGACATGTTCATCCCCGGTTNGACAGAAGGTTTCCGCATCTTTACCCGGTTGGATCCGGTAAATCAACCCATCCGGTGAAGACCCGGCGAAAACTGTTCCATTCCGGGAAACCGCGATACTGAAAATCGCCACCTCGGGAGAATCGAGCAATAGCCTGGGATNCGCGCCTTCGACAAGCTCGAATACCTTTCCGCTGTTTCCTGTGGCGATTAGGAGACGTCCCTCCGTGTCCACGGCCAGGTCCCACACGAATTGCTCCTTGACATCTGCCACCTGCAGCACGGCCGGAGAAAGCAAAACGACGCCTTCTCGCGTCAAGGACACGCCCTCGGATTCACCTTTGGAGAACTGAGCCTGGGTATGCTCCCGCCATAGGATCGGCTCTACCGCAGAAATGGGTTCGGCGAGCAGGCCGAATATGATCAGAACCATCCACGTAATGCTATTTCTTGCCACCAGTTGGACCTGCCTTTCCTGCAAATATGACCCCATTTTTCTCCCGTCCTACCAGCAGCACGACGGTCTGGCTTCCAGATAGCACCGAGTCTGTAGGTATCCTCACCTCTTTCAGAATGGTCTGGCGGACAGATCGGACACTTCCGGATTCTCGTGACAAGTTCATCGCGGAAACCACGGAAGGTGGAAGGGTTGAGACTTCCCGACCCTCCACCGTCACGCCGGCTCTGGCCGACAGCAGCTGCAAGATCAAGGTGTCGTTCTTTTCAACACGTCCCAGTATACGAAAGAGGTGTTCGAGATGCTTTGCACGATACTCGTCCGGAACACGCTTGGACTCCATCTTCAGATAAGAGCTCGCGCTGACAATATGCAGTACCAATCTTTGGTCGTCCGTCTGCTCTGGGATTTTGAGCATAGCATCTATTTTCTGTAAGTCACCAAGGTACTTGCGGACTGAGATGACAATCCCAATTGAATCACCGGCCTCAATGTGCGTTTTGTCGAGCCGCACCGACTCAATGCGCCCTACCCGGGCATCCTCTTCCACTTCCAAAGTGTAGGTCACACTTTCGATATGTATCTCTTCATATGGATTCCGCAGGAGTCGATTAACTGGCGTAGTCAACCCCAACACGGCAAGTCCAAGTCCCGCGGGGCCGGCATATACATTCTCGAATACCAGGGGGGACCGTCCGGCCACAGAGATCCTTCCTTTGGCAGCTACAGTGGTTTCACCCGTCAGTTTCTCTGACGAAATAATGGCGCTCGCCAACGCAGTTCGAAGCAGAATCGGGCCGAAGTCACGGTCGTTGAGTAACTCGATGTTGAACCGGCGGGAATCTCCGGCGGAGATGATTTCGATCTGCGCCGGCATCATGGCGGGTGTCTCTCCAATCCGTCCGGCCACACCCTGGGACCGATCCTGTACAATCTCTCCCCGTGGTGCAGTCGCCGTTCCCATCTTGAAAGAAAGGAATTGGCTTGGCATGATGCCGTGAATGTATGCCGATGTCATCGGTAACGATGTGCTTCCCACGGACAACATCGGGTGCCCCAGAGCCAACACACGATCACCGTCCCGGTAGGTCAGGGTTCCAATCCCAGTCATGCTCAAGTCGCCCCGAACAAGCTGAATGCCTACCGCAGCACCGGGTTCGAACGTTCCCACTGGCAGATTGGGATCGGTGCCGCCACCTCCTTGAATAGGAAATAAACCCAAAGGTAGAAGCTCTTTCCGCAAATCACTCACTGTCTGAGGCGCAAATCCAGACATCACAAGCGGCGTTGCCACCGGCTGCAATTCACCCGACGTGCTTGCATCGAATTGCGAGCCAGCTCCTGGGAGGCCACTGAACAGGTGGTCCTTAAGACCGGCATTGAGATCTGAGGTTTCTTCCCTGTCGAACAGGTCTATCATCCCCTGAATCGGGGTAATTCCAGCAATGGGTTCCTTGGCAAACGACCAGGTGTAGCCCACTGCCCCAATCAGTTTCCCCATTACGTAGACCGGACTGCCACTCATTCCCGGCATAACACCTGTTTTATCAAGGGGTTCACCCTCCAGTCGGGCAAGAATCATATCACCGCCCGGGCCCAGGTAATTCCTGAGAACACCGATGATTTCCACTTGAAAGGTATCAATCTTGGTGCCTTGGAAGACGGTTCGGCCCATGCCCTTCATCCCACGTTCCAATTGATCTAAGGGTATGAATTGATCCGGGCTACTCGCCGGAAGGCACGGAGGGAAGCATAACAATACCAGAATGGGAAGGTATAAAAGGAGTGGGATTCTACGCACGATGTACTATCCTGAAGGTTTTTTTACCTGGGACCCTGGACTGCAGCCAGTGTCCGTAGAAGAGCCTGGTTGTAGACCCGAAATCGGCATCCTAGAGACAACCACAAATCTGCATAACCAATTGTGTCTAATATAATACCGTTTTTCCACATCCTGAACAAGCTTCTTGTGGAACACCCAAAATCTGCGTATCATTGGGCATGCAGCTCAGCCTGTTGACCATAGGAAAAGGTCGTATAAAGTACCTCAATGACGGGGTGGCAGACTACGTCAAACGAATCTCAAGATATGCCACCTTCACACAGTTTGAGATCAAGGAGGAACGGGCTTCCAGAGGACTCAGCCCTCATGAAATCGCTGAAAAGGAGGGAGAGCGGATCCTCCGGAGGATCCGCGACAATAGCTACCTGGTTGTTTTGGACGACAAAGGGACATCCTGTTCCTCCAAAGCCTTGGCATCTCGGCTGTCGGATCTTGGTTTAAGGGGCGAAAGTCGGATCTGCTTTGTCATTGGTGGGGCTTTTGGCCTTTCCAAACAGGTTGTCGAAAAGGCAGATTGGCGTCTGTCTCTTTCTACCCTTACTTTTCCTCACGAAATGGCCAGATTGGTCCTTCTCGAGCAAATCTACCGGGCGATTACCATTATAAGGGGAGAAAACTACCACAAATAGACGCGCTTGCGTCCTGTCATCCATACAGAAAAAAGCCCGGGGAGCAGGGGTTCGGACAGCCGGGGAGAGACGATTCCTCGCCAAGGAATTCGGCTGCCTGAATTGCCATGCCCCCGGGCTTTCTCAGAATACCCGGGTATGCGAATTCTTCCTGTTCTAAGGTCTGGGTAAAGAAGGATATTAGCAGTGCGTACTAAGCGTGTTCGGNGCTTTGATATCGCAGGCGAATTTTGGAAAATTTCAGGGAAAAGGTGGAAATTTGCGGGCCAAACAGAGCCGGTAGGGAACCGGTTTTGGGCACAGGTCGAAGGCTGGGTTACCTCCTGGATTCTACCGGGGTGAAAAGAACATAAGCTATTGTTTTTCTTAAGTCAATAGGAATATTCCAAAGGATAACCAAGCCACAATATGTTGTGGTCTGACATCTGCCGGAGACAGGATTTAGAGATTTTTTAGGGCGGATTTCAACGGCTCCGCTGGACAGAGGGGAATTTCTGTAGTATCTTCGTNCTTTTGGGAGCGGAAATGTGGTTGTTTCAGTTCATCCGGTCTGGTTGTCGTTCCCCTTGGCCGGTCAATCTATCGAATGGGGTTTGAAATGGCAAAGACACTGAAGGTCGGGATCATTGGTGTGGGGGGCATCGCAGGAAGCCACATACCTGGCTGGAATGCCTCGGAAGACGCGGAGCTTGTTGCAGGCAGCGATATCAGTACCAAGGCACTAAAAGCTTGGGGAGCGAAACATGAGGTCGACAAGCTGGTCTCCATTCCTGACGACCTGTTTCGTGACCCTGAAATCGACATAATCGATATCTGTACACCGAACAATTATCACGCGCCCCTTGCAATTGCAGCCCTCAATGCGGGCAAACATGTGATTTGCGAGAAACCATTGGCGCCCACACCCACCCTCGTACGTAAGATGATCGCCGCTCGCGACCGATCGGGTAAGCTTTTGATGACGGCCCAGCATTTCAGGTTCGGCGGAAGTGCTAAAGCCATGAAATCTGAAATCGAGACAGGAGCACTGGGTGAGATCTACCATGCGCGTAGCTGGATGCTTCGCCGCTCAGGTGCACCTACGCGTCCTGGATTCATACAGAAGAAACATAGTGGGGGAGGTCCTTGCATCGATATCGGTGTCCACATCCTTGACTTGACCCTGTGGTTTATGGGGAATCCAGCCCCAACGGCTGTTAGCGGTGTCGCAAAGGCGGAAATCGCCCACCAGAAGGGTGCATTCAGTGGATGGGGCGGGAGGATTCCCAAAAGCTACGATGTCGAGGACTTTGCGGCCGCCTTCGTGCGATTCGAGACCGGCGCCACACTGGTATTGGAGGTGAGCTGGCTGCTGCACCACGACACGATGGGTGAGGACATGCAGATGTGGCTGTATGGTACGAAGGGCGGGAGCCACTGGCCCAAGTGTGAATTCTATGCATCCAATNACAAGACCAAGCAGCACTACAACAGAGAACTCAAAAATCGGAAAGACCGCCTGGAGGCCCACGCTCAGGAATGTGTCGAGTTTGCACAAGCGGTTGCCACAGGTGGAAATTCACCTGTACCCGCCGAGGAGTCACTCCAGGTGATGGCAATTCTCGATGGCATCTACCGAAGCCAGAAGCAGGGCAAGGAAGTAAAGATCAGTCTCTGATTCAATTCTATACAGTGTGCTCCTATCTCTAATTCCGCAGACATTGTCATCATAGGTGGTGGGGTAATCGGTTGTGCCGCCGCCTATGAGCTTTCAGGTGCAGGCCTGGATGTTGTGGTCTTGGACAAGGGGCCCATCGGGGGGGCGGCATCATCTGCATCCGCTGGTCTCATCGTACCGCTCCACGCCACGGACGACGGTCAGCGAACACCCCTTTTCGATCTGTATTGGGCATCGTCCTGCATCTTTCCCCAACTCGTATCAGAGCTGGAGGAGACTACCGGCATCCAGGTTGACTACGACCCGTCCGGATCAATGAGGGTTGCCGCAGACGACAATGAACAGGACCTGCTGAGAGAATCATTCCGTGGATGGGAGGCCATGGAGGAACTCACCGTTGAATGGGTGGACGGAAACTCCCTGCGCCGGGACGAGCCGGGCCTGTCGCCTGAAATCCGGTGTGGTGTCATCTCCACAGACGAGCAGAGCATTCACCCGGGGAGATTCACACATGCGCTCGCTCGCGGCGCCCTTGGACGGGGTGCCCAGATTCGCACAGGATGCCCCGCAACAACCATTCGGCATCAGGATGGTCGTTTCCTGGGAGTGACTACAGCTGAGGGTGACATCGATGCCTGTGAGTTGCTGATCGCTGCGGGAGCCTGGAGCCGCGTCCCATGTGCCTGGCTNGGTGTNGACGTCCCGATCTCCCCCGCCCGTGGCCAAATGCTTTCCCTCCGACCGGTTGCCGAATCCCTTTCTCGCCCGCTGTTCTCTTACAATGGCGCGGTATTGCCAAAACCCGATGGCACGATCCATGTGGGTGCAACCGTGGAACTGGTGGGATTTGACACAAGGACTACAGCAGGGGGAATAGCCACTGTACTCGAAATAGTCCCGAGATTGGTGCCTGGACTAAGCGATGCAGCTATGGAGGCTGCCTGGTCCGGCCTCCGGCCGTGGTGCGAAGATGGGATTCCCGCCATCGGGAGGCTACCGGGGTGCGAAGGCATAACCATCGCCAGCGGACATTTCAAAATGGGAATCCTTGGGAGTCCTATCACTGCACGCACCGTGAAAAACCTGGTTGTCGACAATGTCATCGATCCCCTGATCGCCCCATTCTCTCCGAACCGTTTCTTGGAAGTTAACGCGTGAAGACACAAACGGTATTCGTAGAACAGGCATTTGTTGTGGACTTGCCTCAAAGCGAAGTCTGGACCTTCCTGCGAAATCCTCAGAAACTGGGGGCCTGCATACCGGGAGTCACAAATGTGGATGCCAATGCAGATGGCTCCTTCAGTGTCCTTGTTGAAATCACATTGTCCTTGCTTACTGCCAGGTTCGAACTTCTGGTCAAAATTCTTGAAGAAGACTTACCCTCGATTATGGTAGCCTCTTTACGGGGAAGTGACCCCAAGTCCAGATCGGTAATCCTTGCCCGGAACAGCATTGGCCTTCGGGAAACGTCCAGTGGAACAGAGGTATCCTTCTCTATCGATGCCAGTTTGAGCGGAAAGTTGGCTGCGCTCAGCGGAGGCAGCGTGATCAAGCTGACTTCACGTAAGATGGCACGGCAGTTCGCTGAACGCGTAAAGCAGCAACTCGAGGAACGGACAGCGCATGTCCAGTAACTTCACAATAGCCTCGGCATCGAAGGAGATCACCTCAGGCCATCTCTCGCCATCAGAGCTTGTAAGGACGTGCCTGGAGCGCATCGATGCACTCGAGGGTCGTATCAAAGCCTGGTCCTTCCTGGACCGCGAAGGCGCAATGGAACAAGCTCGCAAGCTCCAGGAAGAACTTGCCCGAGGTAGCCACCGGGGCCCACTGCATGGCATCCCGATCGGGATAAAGGACATTATGTACGTTCGGGGACTGCCCAACACAGCCGGCTCGGACATTCTGAGAGAATTCGTCCCGGACTTTGATGCAACCCTTGTTTTGCGCTTGCGTGCCGCCGGTGCTGTGATACTGGGTAAGACTGTGACGACCCCCTTTGCCTGCTTCGACCCAGCGGAGACCTGCAATCCCTGGAACATCGGCCATACGCCGGGAGGATCCAGCAGTGGATCTGCCGCTGCAGTAGCCGCGGGTATGTGCCTTGCGGCCATGGGGTCGCAGACGGGGGGATCCATCACACGTCCGGCCTCTTACTGCGGGATTGTGGGATTGAAACCCACGCTTGGCCGAGTAAGTGTCCATGGTGTGGTGCCCGTAAGCTTCAATCTNGATCATCCTGGCCCACTCACCTTGTCCGTAGGTGATGCTGCACGAATTCTGCAGGTCATTGCAGGTTACGATCCCAAAGATCCACTGAGCGCAAGTGAGACAACTACAGACTACACTCCGAGACCTCTGCCGCGTCCCCCTCGCATAGGACACCTGGTTGGATACTTCAGGGAACAAGCTGATGAAGACATGTCCTCCGCCACTCAAAGGGCGATTGAATGCCTCCAATTGGCGGGGGCCGAATGTATTGAGCTGGAAATGCCGGACAGCTTCGGGTGCCTGCACGAGATGCACCGCATCATCATGGTTTCTGAGGGAGCTGCGTACCACGATGAACAATTCGGATTGCATCGGAATGAGTATCCCCCCGGGCTGCGTTCGTTGATGGACGAGGGTTTGGCAACTTCCGCGGTAACCTACGCAAATGCTCGGAAACACCAGATAGATTTCCGGCTCCAAATCCAATCGACCTTCAGGGACTTGGACATCTTGCTCACNCCTGCCACACTGACACCTGCTCCTAAAACCCTGGAATCCACTGGCAATCCCGCCTTCAACAGCCCCTGGAGTTACTGTGGCCTGCCAACCATTTCTCTTCCCGTCGAAGTCGGCGAAAGTGGACTTCCGGCCGCCATCCAGCTTGTTGGCCCCCACTTCTCCGAGTCGCGGCTTCTCTCCATCGCTCAATGGTGCGAGCAAGTCCTTGGTTGGAACCACAAACCCGAATTGCAGTGATCGATGGCAATCCTATGCCAGGAGGTGACAATTGGCACGAATGCCCAGTATCACCCCTCTGCGCGCGTCTTTTTGCTGTCCATTCTGCTCTATTGCAGCCTGATCACGGTCCAGGTTGTTGCTGTCCAAGACCTGGAAAGAGCCTCCTGTGACGGGATCGACCTGTTCCTCAATGAAAACTATGCTGGTTCTCACGCCTTATTCGATTTCCTGATCTCCGTGATTCCCGATAGACCTGAAGGGTATCTCGGCAGGGCTATGGCCTACTGGAACGAGAGCCTCATCATTGAAGACGGGGACAGGCACGATAGCGAAATCAGAAACTTTATCAAATAAGCCATCGACATCGTAGAAGACAACATCAAGGAAAGAGGAGAAAACGCGGAAATGTATTTCTGGTTGGGGAGCGCCTATGCCATCCGATTTCGGAACGACCCGGCAACCCAGATTTCTCAGGATGGTCGGGCGGCTTCTTTCACTCCCCTCCGGAGATCGGCTCCGTGGACTCAGACAGATGGACTGGATCGCTAAGAAGGGTACCTACACCCGGCAGCATGCGATATCGGCTCGTGCATTTATAGAACTCTATTACGAAAAGAATTATCACAATGCCATGTGCCGATTTGAGCAACTGCATATGCAGTATCCCAAAAGCATCGACTATAGGATTCGATACCTCGATGCTGTCTTCGTGCTCACGGTCAAAGGAGAACCCGACTATCGGTCTGCGCTGGCCGACTCCTCCAGATCCATCCGAGAACTTGCCAAACAACGGGACTGGAGGCTGATTCGGTGGGTGGACACCAAGTTGCATTTCATCGAAGGGTATGGCTACTACCTGGATGGTAAGAAAAACCATGCCAGGACGAAGATGGAGATTTACGCACAGAAGGCTCACAGAAAAAGCTAGTTACTTGGACCCGCGCACCTCATACTGGGCAAGCTGGCGGATCTTGCAGGGGATCGTCAGGAGGACATTAAGAACTATCGACTGGTCAAGAAGAAGGAGAATGTTTGGGCGACTCACAAGGAGGCAAAGTGGCACCTCAACCAACCCTTCAATGGGGAAGAACCTGTAGACCGTCCCACGGATAATGTCCGTCGTTATCCCGAAAGACTGTGATTCGATTTACTCAAGAAAATAGGCTATGGCTCAGGCACCACAACCAGCGAATGCAAAACGAGAATCGGTGTCCAATCTCGGATTGAGATCCTCCACGATCCTGTGGATTGGATGCGTACTGGTCTTCACCTGTTTTGCCACGACCTTTCTTGAATTCAAGACACGGTCGGCCCATATGGCAATGTCCAACCTGCCGCTGGCGGTGCTGCTCCCTTTTGTGATATGGCTTCTGGCCAACGCCTTGCTCAAGCGCGTCTTCCCTCGAATCTCTTTCAACAGTCGCGAACTCCGGGTAATGCTCTGTGCCCTGTGGGTAGGTGCATCGTTCACTGGCTATAACTGGATCACTCAGTGGATTGGCGCAATGGCCGCACCTCGCTATTTTGCGTCACCTGAAAATCGTTGGAAGGAACTCGTATTCGACCACCTGCCCTGGTGGATGTTTCCCGCGAATTACACGGGTGTGGTCGAATCCTTCTACCTTGGTCTGGGTGAGGGTATGCCCCTGCCCTGGGGTTCCTGGTTGGCGCCCATATTCTGGGCCGGTTCGGCAGCCATCGCGATGACGGCCATTGGCATGGGTATAACTGCCGTTTTCCAGAAACAGTGGTCCGAGCATGAACGCCTGACCTATCCTTTGGCCGAAGTTACACTCGACCTTACCGAGGGTTTCGATCAGAAAAAAGGTTGGCCTCCCTTTGTCATGCGGCGTCTATTCTGGGTGGGATTCGGCATTGCGGCAGTTCCCATCCTCTGGAATATCATAGCCTACTGGGTTCCGGCATTCCCACGTCTGGCCATATTCGATGCCCTGGGGAGTCGCCGCACTGCAATTCCAAGGTATCTCATCTGGGCATTCTCCTACCGTTTGTTGCCCACAGTCATCGGATTCACCTTTCTTTGCGATCTGAACATACTCTTCAGCCTGTGGTCACTGCACATTGTTGGCCAGGTAATCACCTACGCCATGAACCGGGTCGGATTTACTGTTGGTCTTTCCGGACAGGAAGCAAAGGCTGGCGAGATATTCAGTATCTTCAGTCACGGTGTCATGATGGGTCTTGTGATTTGGGCACTATGGGCTTCCAGGGATCACCTCAAGCAGATCTACGACCAGATCCGCACTCCCGTGGACCATTCGAAATCCGTATCCTCGGTCCTATCCGCCAGAGGTGCCTTTCTCGCCATACTGCTTGGAACAGGTTACATGGTCTTCTGGCTGCACGCCGCGGGCTACGGAGTCACTATGGCATTGGGATGGCTGCTGCTGTTTTGGGCAAGCATCTTCGCGGCTATGAAATACCTGGCGGCAAGCGGGTTCGCGTACCTTTGGCCACATTGGTCCAAGGAGATACCTGAAATTCTCACCGGAACCACCGGGATGTCCAATTCAACGCTGGTGGCCTCCAGGCTCATCGGGTGGCGGGTGCTGTCCGGATGGCGAGTACAGCCTGCGTTGCCCCACATCGTAAAACTCCTAGGCACGGGAGCGAAAACCGGATCACTTGTATTCGTCTCGGTTGTGATCGGCCTGGTTTCTGCGTCTTTGTACGCCATCTGGCTTTGTTACTCGGAAGGCGGAGGCACATTTCGAACGTGGTCGCTGGTGGGTGCTCCTCAGGGTCTGTACAATGGAATGGTCTCTCTGGTAGCAAAAACCGACACCTCCGTACCCGATCCAGGCAAGATCGGCATCTGGTTGCTGGGGGGAATCGCCGCCGCCTTTGTGACAGTCATGCAGGCACGATTCGCCTGGTGGCCTATCCACCCCTTGGGTCTGATGCTGATGTTCGAATGGTTTGTCAGCATTTATTTCCTGGACATTCTCATCGTCTGGTTGCTCAAGCTTTTGGTCCTGAAATTTGGTGGCTTTGGTCTCTATCGCAGGGTGAAACCTGTGGCCTATGGTCTCATCGTGGGGTATGTGTTCGCAGTGGGTTGCTCTTTTGTAGTGGACCTTATCTGGTTTCCAGGTGGCGGTCACTATGTCCACGGATACTAGCCTGCAAGAAAGCCGGTCCTTGACGAGGGTATCGACTTGGGGTTATTTTTATTACAGAAGGTGGACCGTAGATAGCCTCAGTCCTTCTTGAAGGACTTACGCGGAGGGTGCCGGAAAGAATCCCAGACACGTGTCGAATCCCCTTGACGTGCTGGGAGTTTTTTGTGTTGCTGGAATCGGAATCTACCTGAATTGAGGCAGGATAGGTGTTGCCCAATGAGTACGATATGCGCCTTCGAAAGACCGTGGATCACATCTTCGGTTATTCGAACCAAGAATCCGGCTTCGAATGTCAAGCGCAGTTATCCGAGTGTATTCGGACTCTCGTTGGTTTTGTCGGCGGTTTCGATCGGAGTGGGCATCTGGGTTATCCCTGAAATCGACATACAGATCTACCCCAGTGTTCCGGAGCCCCTGATCATCATGATCGAAGACATCCCTGAGACACGCCAGGTTAAGAAACTGCCTCCAACTGAAAAACCTACTACCAGAGTTGCGATCGAAGGAACTTCCAGAAAAGATACCCTGGTTAAACTGGAGATCGATCTAGACTTTCTTGCGAACCTCGATATTAGTGAATCGGAAGTGCGTGATATCGACTGGGACGAGGAGGCCGTCGAGTTCTGGGCGGTCTCCAAAGAACCGATAATCATCAAGGATGTTGTCCCGAACTATCCGGAGATGGCCAGACTCGCCGGTATTGAAGGTGTTGTGTTCGTAAAATTCGCCGTGGGATCGGACGGTCAGGTCAAGACTGCGTCTGTACTCCGTGGTCCAAATATGTTTCAGCAGGCCGCCCTCGATGCCGTATACCAGTTCACCTTCATTCCTGCGATGCAAAACGATCGACGGGTGGCGGTCTGGATGACCCTTCCCATACGGTTCCAGCTTGTAGATCTTCCGCCGGAGACAGAGGTGGTTCAGGAATAGTCGCCACCCAATCCACCTTCTTTATCTCCCGTCGATTGCCCTCCGTTGTAGACGACCTCCGTAATTTCTCCGCCATCATTCAGGCTCACCGATAATGAGAATATCTTTCGTTCCAAAAAGTGCGGATTGTGGTCCACAGCGGCTTTCATTGCCAGGTCCCCTAGCCAACCCAGACCGTCTACCCTGAGAACGAAGCGCAAGTCTTGAATCAGGTAACGTTTCCTTCCTTCCTCTAAAACTTCAGTCACCATAGGAAACCTGGCAAACCATCGGTAGATACTACCTTCCCGCATAAGCCAAAGTGCATTCAAGTCGTCCTGGGAGGTGGCAGCCTTCTGTTTCATCACCTTTCCATCGACCCCGGAAAAAAGATCGCGCGGAATATCATAGTAGCTGTCTCCACTCAAGACGATCCCTTGCCTGTGCAAAGGTGAAAAGGGTATGGGGAGCGCGCGACCTCCTCGGCGTCGAGTCCCTATTCATCTGCCCAACGGTCCAGCTGAACCATTGAAAATCCTGTCACCCCCATATTGAGCACTAGGTATCCTGTCAGAGCATAGGTGCCCCATTTATACCCTCGAACACCCGCAAACTTCCAACCCAATACCAGTCCTCCCAGCAGGATAAGGTCCAGGAATGGATCGATGATAAACATTACGTCGAAGTACGCACGGTAGTTCGGGAAAAGAGAAAACACCATCGTCCCATAAGAAGTAACCAAGTCAAAGGCGATATGTAACAGAAGGCCGAACAGATAGACTTCACGAAAAGCTTTTTCGCCAAACCAGAACTTGCGGGCAACCCACACCACCTGCTCCGACGGCCACACCCATGAATGAGTGTGTGATTCCTCTATGCGTCTGAAGGCCGTCCAGGGCGCTGTTGGATATGAACACATCCAGGTCTGGAATCATGCTGGCAACAGTCACCAGGTTGACATAACCCCTTTCATTCGGCCAAACGGAAAGGGCGACCAAGCGACCCACAAGACCATGCGCTGGTGTATCCAGAACAGACCTCTTCCTGAAAATGAGTCAGTGTTCGCCAGCCCGGGAAAGACTGGATTCGGAAGGACGACAGTGCATCACTACCATCTCCCAATCAATTCTTGACAACCCGCGATGGTGGAGTGTAACATAACCTGCCATTCTGATCAACCTCAAGACCCAAAGTTCGCACATGCTCCCAGTGATCCAACTCCAGAAGATCACCAAGAAATTCGGTAACGTGGTAGCCAACGATCGAATCGACCTCGGAGTTCGTCGTGGCGAGATCCATGGGATTGTCGGAGAGAATGGGGCCGGCAAATCTACTCTGGTGCATTCCTTGAGTGGATTGGTCAAACCGGATAAAGGTTCAATACTGGTTGAGGGGGAGCCGTTGGTTCTCGGTAAACCGGACGCCTGCCTTGAAGCGGGTATCGGCCTGGTTGCACAACACTTCTCTCTGGTCCCTACTCTCACCGGGTGGGAAAACATTGTTCTTGGTTGTGAGCCAACCACACACTGGGGGTCCATCGACCGAAGAAACGCCATGCGCAAGGCCGTGAGCCTCGCGGAGAAGCTGGATGTATCCTTTCCCCTGGATGTGCCGATCGAATCCTTGCCTCTGGCCAACAGGCAAGCCCTCGAAATCATCAAAGCGCTTTATCGGGACGCAAAATTTCTGATCCTCGATGAGCCGACCTCATCACTTTCGCCACCTGAGGCGGAACGGCTCTTCCAAAGACTCCATTCGCTGGCAGATTCAGGCACCACGATCCTCCTGGTCACCCACAAAATCCAGGAGATCGTCGATCATGCTGACAGTTCAACCGTCCTGAGACAGGGGCGGGTTACCGCCGTTCTGAAGCAAGGAGAAATGACTTCAAGGGGCCTCGTCACCGCAATTATGGGTGACAAGGAATACACCGATGTGGCCGGTTCTCCGGCTGTCAGAAAGTCGAGCGTGACTATGCTGGCAATAGAAGGCCTGAGCGTTAAAGCCAAGGATCGAAAGCACATTCGGAATCTTAACCTCACATTGGTTAAAGGTGAAATCCTGGGTGTTGCGGGTGTCGCAGGGAATGGGCAGGACTACCTGTTCAGGTCCGTTTTAGGCATAGAACAACCGACCGAAGGGCGCATTGTCTACAAAGGACTCGACATTACGAGACTCTCCACTCGAGAACGACGCAAGCTTGGAATTGCGGTCATTCCCGAGGACCGACTCGCAGAAGGAATCATCCCACAATTGTCGCTGCGTGACAATCTCATCCTGGGGGATCACGCCAGGTTCTCGCGCCGCTTTGGACTGGACATTGGGGAAATGGGGACCTTTGCACAAGCTGCAATGAGATCTTTCGACATCAGAGCAGATAGCCATATGCAATTCGTTGGGAACCTTTCGGGAGGCAATCAGCAGAAAGCCGTAATCGCAAGGGAGCTTTCCACAGACCCGGACCTACTCATTGCGGCTCAACCTGCGCGTGGCCTGGACCTTGGCGCGAAAGCTTATGTGCACACACGTCTGAGACAGGCTTCAGACCGTGGTGCGGGGATACTGCTCATCTCCCAGGACCTGGATGAACTTGTGCAGCTCTCCCACCGCATCGTGGTTATGAATGGTGGGAGGATTGTGGGTGAGCAGTCACACCGCAGCATGAATGTCTTCACCCTGGGGCAGATGATGACCGGAGCAACCGAATCGTAAACACATCTTTATGAAAACCTTTCTGAGCTCGATCACAGCGTTGCTGATCGCCCTCGGAGCAGGTCTGCTGACTGCAGGCCTCACCGGTGGTGATCCGGCTCTTGTTGTCCAGGCTTTGATACACGGCGCTTTTGGTACGGAAGCTAACATTGCCGGGACTTTAAGCAAATCCGTACCCTTGATGTTGACAGGGCTGTCGGTTGCCATCGCATTCAGGACAGGCCTGTTCAACATTGGTGGAGAGGGGCAGCTCTACGCAGGAGCACTTGCAGCGGCATGGCTGGGCGGTCTGGGCCTCGATCTATCACCCTACTTGTATCTGCCCATCGTGATTCTTGCCGGCTCGATAGCCGGCGGGATCATGGGATTCATTCCGGGATGGCTCAAGGCGCGTCGTGGCGTGCACGAAGTGATCAACACCATCATGCTCAACTACATCGCGATCCAGACTGCAGACTTTCTGGTCAATGGTCCGCTGAGTTCTGAGGTATACTCGGCACGCACGAAAGCGTTAGCCTCCGAGGCAACACTTCCCGTCCTCTGGAGAGTGCCTCCGTCGAACTTGAGTATGGGCATACTCATCGCTGTGGTTCTTTGTGTGGGTCTGGGATGGATGTTATTTCGCACCGCTGCTGGTTTTCAGATCCGAGCCACCGGTCTCGGACCCGAGACGTCTGACCTTGTCGGCATTCCTACAAAGCGTGTCATCATATACACTATGTCACTGGCTGGTGGCCTGTCAGGCCTTGCAGGCGCTTTGGAGATCTGCGGTGTGCACCATACCATGTATGCTCAGTTCTCGCCAGGATACGGCTTCGACGGCATTGCCGTTGCCCTTCTGGCTCGAAACAATCCCCTTGCGGTAATCCCTGCGGCATTGCTCTTCGGCGCACTGCGAACGGCAGATCGGTGGCTGCAACTATCCGCCGATGTACCACGAGACCTTGTCATCATCATTCAGGCCGTAACCATCTTAGCCGTCGCTAGACAGCAGGTACTCCAACGTCGCTAGCCGAGTATCATTCACCTATCATGTAGGCGGAGGTCTCCTTGGTATTGAACTCACTCGTTGTAGGTCCCTTGCAGGTTAACTGTTTTGTCCTTTCCTGCGAGGAAACGCACGAAGGCGTCATTATAGATCCTGGCGAGAATCCAGAAGAGATTCTTCAGATTGTCGACCAACAGGAGGTCAATGTGGTAGAGATTGTTGCTACCCATGGACACTTCGACCACATAGCACGGGCAGGCTCGGTGGCGTTAGCAACAGGGGCACCCTTCACCGTCCACCCGGATGACCAGGAGATGGTCGAGCACCTTCAGGAGATAGCCAATCTCCTGGGAATGGAGGCAGATCCCCCACCTCAAATCTCCCGATTCCTGACCGAGGGCGGCACGATTGAATTCGGCAATCAAACCCTCGACGTGCTTCACACGCCCGGTCATTGTCCTGGCAACGTGACGCTCACATGGCCTGGCAACGCCATCGTGGGCGATACCCTTTTTTACGGATCCATTGGTCGTACCGACCTTGAGGGCGGCGATATGGCGCTTCTGATGAGATCGATTCGAACAAAACTGTTGCCACTTGGTGAGAACACTCAAATCTATCCTGGACATGGCCCGTTCTCCACCATTGGCGCGGAAATGGCGACCAACCCTTTTCTACAGAACTGATTCCCCACAACTGCCCTGGAGGAGCGAAATTAAATGGTAATCAATACACACATCGGCAACATACTTGACCAGGACCAGGACGCGATCGTCGTAAATCTATTCGAGGGCGTCGAGATGCCCTCGGGTGCCACGGGTGCAATGGACTCGGCACTGGATGGTGGAATTAGAAAGCTCATCTCGGGTGGGGACTTCAAGGGCAAACTCAATCAAACGGCGGTGCTCTATCCCGGCGACACGGTGGGCTCCCAAAGGATCATTCTGGTGGGTCTAGGTGAACAGGATGCACTCACGATGGAACGTGTTCGCCAGGCTTCGGCAACCGTGGCAAAGAAAGCGAATGACCTTGGAGTTAGACGGCTGGGCACTATCCTGCATGGTACAGGTGCGGGTGGGTTGGAAACCGAGGGGGCTGCACAGGGCGTTGTCGAAGGCTCAATCCTTGGTACCTACGTCTTCTCCGATTATAAGACGGACCATGTGGATGGGCAGTCACTCGAGGAGCTCACACTGGTGGAGTTTGACGACTCCAGGCAGAAAGATCTGGAAAGGGGTGCTGAGGCCGGAAGGATAATCTCGGAGGGGACCTGCCTCGCCAGAGACCTGGCAAGTATGCCGGGCAATGACTTGACACCGTCGGCACTCGCGGATCGTGCACAGCAGATGGCATCCCAGACCGGGCTCAAATGCGAGATATTCGATGAGGGTCGAATTGCAGAAGAGGGGATGCGGACGATCGAGGCTGTCGCCCAGGGATCGGCCCAGCCCCCTCGATTCATCGTTTTGGAACACGAGGGGGATCGACCCGACAGCACACCCGTCGTGATCATCGGCAAAGGCATCACCTTCGATACAGGCGGCATCTCCATCAAGGGCTCAGATGGCATGTGGGATATGAAATTCGATATGGGTGGCGCTGCGGCCACAATCGGGGCCATGCAGGCCATCGCACGTCTGGGCCTTCCCGTGCGCGTGATTGGCGTGGTGGCAGCGGCTGAGAACATGCCTGGGAGTCGGGCCCTAAAACCGGGAGACATCGTCAAATCGATGTGCGGGAAAACGATTGAGATCCGGAGCACAGATGCTGAGGGACGGCTCGTTTTGGCCGATGCCGTTACCTATGCCGCACGTCTGAAACCAACAGCTGCAATTGACCTGGCTACGCTCACAGGGGCATGTGTGACAGCCCTCGGGCACGAAGCCAGCGGGCTGATGTCAAACGATGACGCACTCGCAGATGAGGTCTCCGCGGCGGGCGACAGAACCGGTGAAATTGCCTGGCGGCTTCCCATCCTTGAGGGACACCGGGATCTGATCAAGAGTGACGTTGCCGATATCAAGAACACCGGAGGACGTCCGGGAGGGGCACTTACGGGAGGCGCGTTCATAGAAGCGTTCGTTCAGGAATTCCCCTGGGCACACCTGGATATCGCAGGAACCGCGTGGATCGGAAGTGACCGACCATATATCCCAAAGGGAGGAACCGGCGTAGGCGTTCGACTCTTAGTAGACTTCGTTAGAAATCGAACATGAGAAAAGCCGAAGGCGCAATCGGCTCCGGCTGATTGTTTCTGGATTGGAGAGATCTATTCGCCACCAAGACTGATTTGTAAACCGGCCTGGATACTATACTCGTTGTCTCCGGCCTGATCCTCGAATGAGCGGAACCACCTTACCTGCACAAATCCTCCCATTCGTTCCCCAATTCCCATGCCCAGGCCCAGTGCGGCAGTGATCATACCTTCTGTGCCCGTTGGAAAAAGGGGGCCTGGCTGGCCCCGGATCATGAGTATGCCTCCTCCCGCCCCGAAGTAGACGGTCCCACCTGCGTCCGACATACGAGCTTTGTACAGGAGGGCCAACCCAAGAGGAATAACTTTTGTTCCTGACTTGCTGTAGTATTCGATAAAGGGAGCAATATTGGTTGGGTACTCGTCGCTGAGCGGGATCTCAATGGAAGCATGTCCCCCGACTCGACTTGGGCTCAGCATACTCCCACCTCCCAGCTTGATGCCGAGTTCCCTCGAAGAAGCCGGGCCTGCCCCAACACTCCAGCATATCCCAAGTACCGCGATCCACCAAATCCTGTAGTTCATTCTCTTCTCCTTTGCGCCGGCCGTAACCAACATCGCACCCTTTCCGAATGGATACCGATCCTTGGTCTCAAGTCCTTTTAGTAATCGTCCGAGCCGCCAAACTTAAACGACAATCCTATTTGAAAGGCAAAGCTCTTGACTGCCAGGTCTGCATCGAACGATGTCGATTCATCGCTGTCTGCCGGCGGATTGATTGGAACCTTGGTACCGGTGCCTCCAAACAAGGCAATGTATCTTGCCTGGCCGAAGACAGATATCTTGTCGGAACTCCAGTATTCAATGCCAACAATTCCATTCATCATTCCCTGGGACTTGGAGGCAGAGACCTTATGGGTCTGACCACCACCCATATACTCTGTTCCACTCTTAATGTAGCCCCATCCACCACCACCCCCGATATAGACCCACGCACTTCCTTCGGCTTTCTTGATCAAAAAATTGAGACCACCGTCAATGATCTGACTTCCGGACTTTGAGAAGATGTCAATGAATGGGGTAACACCTACCACACTTTCACCAAGAGGAATATCCACGGCAGCCATTATTCCTGGAGTATTCTCATCCAGATGTATTCCTGCCCCAAACTTGAAGGTGCGTTCCGCATGAACGGTGTCCACCTTCAAAAACAATAAAAAAATCAGGACAGACCAAACTGCGAACAAAGCCTTACCTTTCATCAACGACCTCCTGGTGACCGGGAAATGACCCTTAGGTCAAAATGTTGGCGAACGGAATTGCCCCTGAGTGTGCTGCTTTGTGCGTCAATTGTATTGAATGCTCATGCGTGTAAGCTGCCCGGCCAGACCGCAGTAATAATGACCAAAACCCCTGAAAAAATCAAATAAAAAAGCGCCGATTGTCCCCTAGGACAACCGGCGCAAGAATCTCATTAAGGCAAATTACTCTCCAACGTTGAAGGCGATGCCCGCCTCTATCGCAAAGTGTCTTGCGTTGAGGTCGTAAGTTCCAACATTGGAGACAACCACTTCACCACCAAAGACAGCAAGCCATCTGCCCTGGATGAATATGGAGATCTTCTCGCTGGCGGCAAATTCCCCACCAAAGAGGGCCGTTGCGAGGGCACCGTTAGCGTTTTCGCCGTGAAGTCTGGCTTGTCCATATCCGCCGCCGACACCGAAGAAAATCTTGCCGGCTTCACCCGCACCACCCTTGAAGAGCAGGTTCAGACCTCCACCGCCAATTTTCGTCCACTTTTTGGAGACATATGCATCCACGAAGGGCGAGATGTTGATCTTTCCCTCCTTCGCCACTGGGATGTCCACCTGGAAATTGCCACCGATCTGGGTCTCATCCAAATACACACCACTGCCAATTTTAATTGTTGCTTCGCGAGCCGATGCCGGGCTCACAGTGATCCAAACCATTCCTACCAAATACATCGCCAGCGTGATACCGATTGTTCTCTTCATTGGAGTTCAACCTCCTGCACACGACCTGTACCAGGTCCACGAGTTCGCCGGTTATTACACCGAAAGGTTAGCCCATTACAGTTTCGGGCTGAATTTGCATACAGGGAATCTCAGGTCTGGTTAGCCTCACCCCTTTCTCTGAGTTTCAGAACTATGTAATTGTCTCACTTTGATTTCGCAAGGGTCTATTCCTCCGAATCCGATACAATTTAATGCTAATTTAGAAAAATGGCAACTATTCTCAGCAGTTTTGTGCCCTTAATGGCGACAAATCCCGATAATTCAAAGAAAAAAGCGCCGATCATCCAGTATAGGAATGATCGACGCAACACTGATTTTCCCGCAATAAACTACTCGCCAAAACTGAATGAAACCCCGGCCTCGATAGCGAAGTTTCTGAGAGATAGGTCTACCGATAATGGTGTAGCTGTACCGGCCAGGTTTACATTTGTGGAACCACCAAATGTACCTATCCATTTGCCCTGTGCAAAGATGGAAGCTTTTTCGCCCACCCCAAACTCCAAGCCGGCAACAACGTTGGCCATAGCCCCGGTTTTAGATGCAGATGCAGTCGCTGTGCCGGAACCCGCCTCAATTTTGACATTTGCCAGTCCGCCACCCCCGCCAATGTAGAACTGAGAACTCTCACCCGCAGGTCTCTTGATCAATGCATTAATCCCGCCGCCGTAAAGCTTGGTTTCAGACTTATGGAAAATATCGGCAAAGGGAGATATGACAAGGCTGCCTTCTCCTACAGGAATGTCTATGGATATATGGCCACCCGGGATGCTGTTATCGAAGAACATCCCGCCACCAATCTTGAAAGATCCTTCTGCTGAAACTGATCCTGTCCAGAGGAACAATGAACCAACCAAAAAACTCACACACAAAATCCGCAAAAACATCTTCATGAATAAACCCTCCCGGAGGAACGACAGAATTGACGGAGTTTGGTTGCCTAACTTCAGTATATTCGAGAATATAAGTAAACATTGGAGGCTTTGCCAAGCATTTTTTGGCTATCCCCTAACCTAGAGTGTCGTTCAATCCGAATTTGGTGACGCCTGACAGAAAGACTATATTAATGCCCATGAAAACGACTCCCCGGCCATCTTACCCATCCAAAAGTTCGAGAACCCATCTCATCTCCAGCCTGAAACTGCCTCAAAGTGCGGTGATCGCAGGTAGACTGGGTTGGGACGAATCAACTGGTTCGTGGATGTTAACAGATGGAAGTGGAACCGTGACCGTGGATCTGTCGGATAATGAGACCATCCAGCCAAATGATATTGTAGACCTTTTTGGTCGATGGATCCCCCCGCTGTTCGAAGTCCATGAGGCTGTTCTGTTGGCACCCTCAATCCGGCCGGTTCCTTCAGTTCCTTCACCACAAGGACGACACATCCTGGAAGCGCGTTCCGCGATGCTCTCCCTTACCAGGACCTTTTTCAATACCTCCGGTTACCTCGAAGTGGAAACGCCACTTCTCGTCCCACATCCAGGAATGGAACCCCACCTAACCCCTTTTGAGACCACGTTTGGGGATTCGTTCAGGTCCCAAAGGCTATACCTGCATACCTCGCCGGAATATGCGATGAAACGCTTGCTAACCTCTGGATGTGAAAAGATCTATCAGATTTCGAAAGCGTTTAGACACGAGCAAGCGGGCCCTATGCACAACCCCGAGTTCACACTCCTGGAATGGTACCAGGCGTATGCGGACTATGAGGATGTGATGGCCCACACCGAGACCTTTATCCATCATCTGGTTACGGAGTCAGTGGGATCTGAACACCTCCAATGGGCGGGTCGATACACCGATGTCACGCCCCCCTTTGAACGCATTTCGGTCAGAGATGCCCTGTCTGAATATGCGGGAATCCACGTAGATCCTTTCGAAGAGACAGACGATTTCATCAGGTTCTCCAGAGAGGCAGGGCACACGGCAGTGACCCTCGAGGATTCTCCTGAAGATGCCTTTTTCAAGGTCTTCCTGGACAGCATCGAGAAACACCTGGGAGGTGATCGACCCACATTTCTGACGGATTATCCTGCGCCGATGGCTGCACTGTCCAAGCGGAAACAGGAGAGAACCGAAATTGCAGAACGATTCGAGCTATACATCTCCGGTATAGAACTCGCCAACGCATTCACCGAACTCAACGATCCGGCAGAACAGCGTTCACGCTTGGTGGAAGAAGAACAGGAGCGGCTCGAAAGTGGGAATCCGACCTATGGAATTGATGAGGAATTCATAGCAGCGCTGGAAGCGGGAATGCCGCCTGCGGGGGGAATCGCCCTTGGGCTGGATCGACTACTGATGCTTCTGACGGGGTCCCGAACCATCAGGGAGGTCCTCGCCTTTCCCTTCCCGTTACCCGATTGATTGCCGACCGTCAAAACACGTCACAAAGGATCCGTATATGTCTCATCTCTCAGGCAAAGTAGCTCTGATAACTGGAGGCGGTACTGGCATTGGTCGCGAAACGGGGCTGATGCTGGCTGAGAATGGTGCCGATATCATTGTGAATTATTCCAGATCGGAAACCGAGGCAGAGGAAACAGTTGCTGCAATTCAAGGGCTGGGCAGGAAGGCATTTTCCATATGTGCGGATGTCGTTGACGATAGCGCGGTCCGGAAGATGTTTGAGAGCGCTTCCCGGGAATTTGGGAGACTTGATATCCTGGTTAACAACGCAGGTATAACCCGATTCGTGCCATTGATCGATCTCGAGGGTCTATCGGATGAGCTCTGGGATCCCGTATTCGATATCAATGTCAAGGGGACATTTTATTGTTCCAGGGCCGCCATCCCGAAGATGAAGAAGAACAGTGGTGGACAAATCATCAATGTTGCGTCCATAGCGGGTATTGTAGGTGTGGGCAGTTCCATCGCTTACTGTGCATCTAAGGCGGCAGTCATCTCATTGACAAAATCAATGGCCATCAGCCAGGCGCCCGATATCCGAGTGAATGCGGTTGCACCGGGTGTTGCGCACACCCGATGGATAGCAGGACAGGAAGAATTTGTGAAATCCGCGATAGAAACCACACCACTAAAGCGAATCGCTACGGCGAAGGACGTGGCAAATGCCATCTTCGGTCTCGCAATCGGGGAATTCATAACAGGACAAGTGCTGGTCGTCGATGGCGGAAGAATCCTGTGACAGGAAGGCCACAATAAGGAAGTTTTTTCCTCTGCCCGGAAATTCTGTCCTTGAATGGCCTTGATTTCACCCTTGCACTGGCCTATATTAACCTCAAAGCAAATCATCGGTTAGCCGCATCCCTGCCGGCTTGGTATTCTGTTTGCTTTCCCCTCTCTTGACCCCCTATTCCTGGGCCGTTCGCGCTCCACTTGGCCCGGGGTAAATATCCTCTACTTATGTTTCCTTTAATCTGGGAAGCCTTCCGTGGCCGATGAATCTATTCTCGTCGTGGACGACGACGAATTCATGCTCGAACTCCTCACGGAATCCCTCACCGATGCCGGATACGCCGTTGTTACAGCCAAGAACGGCAACGACGCCCTGGACGTGCTAAACCATCAGGACCTCCAAATCGCCCTCATAGATTTGAGCCTTCCGGATATGGAAGGAATGGATCTGGTGCCCCACGTAACAAACACCTCTCCGGATGCGCAGATTATCATCATGACGGGATACCCGACAATTGAATCTGTCATCAACTCACTCCGCGAGGGGGCTCAGGACTATATCGTAAAACCTTTTAAAATACCCGAGGTCCATGCCGCCGTCAGTCGGTCGCTGAAGAACCAGAAGCTACAGGCAGAGGTAAGAGAACTCCGCCGACGAGTGCGGGATCTTGAACAGGGATCTCAAGGAGCCCGTCCGGGTGTGCCCGCAGCCACGGGGGCTCCACGCCCTTCGGCACCCAGACCAGCCGGGCTAACTGGAGCCTATAGCGGAACGCCTGCTCGAAGCCTGGTCCAGGAACCGGCTGAGCCACCAGTTCCGGATCCGCCGCAGGTTAAAGATCCGACCCCAGAACTGGAACCCGTAGCATCGGCGGCCAAGCCTGTGGAAGAACAGGTATCAACGGATGAACATGAACCGGCAGCACCGGAGCCGGAAATTGCAGACGATCAGCCTGAACCTGAGGACAAAAGCGAGCCCGAAGATGACACTTCGCAAACTGAGTGAGATTCAAACTCGTGTATCTCTCCTGGCGGATCAGATCCAGGAGCAATACAACCAAGGTCCCACACCTAAATGCATCGTTCCCCTTCTTAAGGAACAAGCACAGATCATCGTTCAGTTACAGACCTCTCTAAAGGAGTATACGCCGACTAGCGAGGATCGAGAGGAAATGGCTAAACTCAAGGTCTCATTCAGACGACTTGTCGAGCACACCGACAGAAACTACAGGAACGCGTCGAAGATTGGCATTCGCCTCACTGGCATTGGTGGGAAACCCTACAAATCTATCAACTCAAGAGCGATATGAAAGACCCACTGGAGCAGATTCTGGAAGGCCTTGGCAGTGGGGTGATTGCAATTGACACCTCCGGCCGCATCAGCCTGCTGAACCCTGCCGCAAAGACAATCCTGGGACTCCAGGAGGGAACAAATTTTCTCGGTCAGCCGATTTCCGAGCTTCTCTTCGATCAATCGGATCTGACGAATGCCGTGGTAGACAAAGTCACCGTGAAGGATCAAGAAAAGACCATTGTTAGACCAGGCGGTACTCGATTACCCCTCCGATTCAGTACGCAATGTCTGTATGACAAGAATGGAGAATTATCCGGTGCAGTGGAGTCTTTCGAGGATATCTCGAGACTTCAGGAGCTCTCACGACAGGCGAGCAGGGTCAATACCCTGACGGCCCTGGGTGAAATGGCTGCTACCGTTGCTCACGAAATCCGAAATCCGCTCGGTGGAATAGGTGGTTTTGCAGGTCTGCTGGAAAGGGATCTCGAAGTAGATGACCCACGCAGGCGACTAGTGAAGAAGATCATGGAAGGTGTTGCCAGCTTGAACAGGATGGTCACGAACCTGCTGAATTATACTCGTCCCCTGCAGCTGAACTTGCGTCCTGTGGACTTCGTTGAAGTCGTGGAGGACTGTATCGGATTCTTTGAGATCGATGCAGGAAATCGGCTGGAGGAAATCAAACTCCAAAGAGATTTTGTTGCCAAGCCTCTGCCTTGCCGAACCGATCCCGAACAGATCCAACAGATTATGCTGAACCTTCTCCACAACGCCGTCCAGGCCATGCCTCAGGGGGGCTCACTTCAAGTCGGGGTATCTGAAACAGATACTTCGGAGACCGAAACCACCCTCCTGGAGAGTCCCTGCGTAACACTGACGGTTTCGGACTCAGGCATGGGCATGTCGGACAATGTAAAATCAAAACTCTTTATGCCTTTCTTCACCACCAAGGAAGACGGCAACGGCCTCGGTCTTGCCACAGCAAAAAAAGTAATCGATGCCCACGGGGGTGACATTCTTGTTGAGAGCGCACCCAACGAAGGGGCTGCATTCACCATATTTCTTCCGAAATAGTTCACTCTATCCAGGCACAGGGGTAAACCACTATGGCGGCAAAGCAGATCCTGGTTGTTGATGACGACCCGTTGTTCCGTGATTTCTTGAAGGAAGCGTTGGACCGTAACGAATACGATGTAGATGTTGCCGAAAACGGCCAACAGGCAATTCAGAATCTGGAGGAAGCGGAGTACGATCTTATTTTGTCCGATATCAGAATGCCCGGCTTGGATGGTATCAAGGTATTGGAGAGAGCTACCAAACTGCAGCCGGAATCCCGAGTCGTCATGATCACCGCCCACGCCACAGTGGCAAATGCCGTGGAGGCCATGAATAAAGGGGCCTATGATTATCTGGAGAAGGGTTGCTCACTGGAAGAGATTGAAGTCCGTGTGGCCCGCGCACTGGAAAACCAGGAACTGAAGCAGGAGAATCAACGCCTCAGGTCCGAACTCCAGGAGCGCTATAGCTTTGGCAATATGGTGGGCAAAAGCCGTCGAATGGAGGAGATCTTTGAACTGATTTCCACCGTCGCCAAGAGTCGTTCCACCATCCTGATTTCAGGTCAAAGTGGAACAGGTAAAGAACTGGTAGCACGTGCAATCCACTACAACAGTCCACGAAAGAACAACCCCTTCATCAAGATAAACTGCGCGGCACTCCCTCCGGACCTCATTGAGAGCGAACTATTCGGTCATGAAAAAGGAGCCTTTACCGGCGCGGTGAAGCAAACGCGGGGTCGCTTCGAACTCGCCAATGGTGGTACGCTGCTCCTGGATGAAATCAGCGAAATTGATCCCGGACTGCAGGCCAAACTGCTTCGTGTATTGCAGGAAAGGGAGTTCGAACGCGTGGGCAGCGGCTCTCCCATCAAGGTCGATGTGCGAATCGTGGCGACCACGAACCGGAATCTTCTCGAACAAATTGAGAAGGGCGAATTCAGAGAGGACTTGTACTACAGGCTGAACGTCATACCCATGGCGATATCACCGCTTTGCGAGCGCAAGGAAGACCTGACCCACCTGGTCAACCACTTCCTTGAAAAATACAACAGGGAGAATGACAAAAGTATCACCGGTGTAAACGAAAAGGCCATGGAACTCTTTATGGGTTACCAGTGGCCGGGCAATGTCCGCGAGCTGGAGAATTACATCGAGCGTGCCGTTGTGATCTGTCAGGAAAACCAGATCGGAGAGGAGCACCTGCCACTTGATGTCCTTACGGGGAGATCAACCACGGGTCGTTCAGATGAAGGTCTCCAGGTGGGACAAACCGTCAGAGAGTTGGAGCAAAAACTCATCCTGAAAACCCTCGAATCCTGCGAAGGAAACAGAACCACTGCGGCCGATATGCTGGGGATCAGTTCAAGGACCCTGCGAAACAAACTCCACGAGTACGGTATGGCGGGTATATTCCGGAAAGGTGTGAGTACGGAGGAGCTGGCAGAATAGCAGTCAAACCAGGCCTAGAAGCTCAGTGGGGGCACGGATTCCGTGCCCCTTTTCAGTTTCACCTCTGCCCTGGTAATCGGTTTATTCCAAGCAATCTCCTTGACAAGGTAGGATCCAACCCTATATTGGCCGGCGTATGTAAAATTGGCCAATTGGGAGCGATTTTAAGCGCTATGAATTACAATGGCCAGCAGACCGTTTCTTGACCACAGCACGGACTCAGCGACTGAAATACCGATCCCAAACACAAGTCAAAGAAGAGTCTTCACTATGGCAAATCTTACAGGAAAAGTCGCCCTCATCACCGGAGCAGGAGGCAAACATGGTGTAGGGCGGGCAATTGCGCTTAAGCTTGGAGAGCAGGGCGCCAGCGTCATTGTAAATGACATCGTCAGCCAGCCCTATCCGGATCGTTCTGCGGAGTGGGAGGGATTGCCCCAGGTGGTTCGCGAGTTGTGTGCCCTGGGAACGGGAGGAATCGCAGCCGTCGCAGATATCACTGATGCCGCTCAGGTTCAAGAATTGGTCGACAAAGGCGTGGAGGAATTTGGGCAGATTGACATCCTGGTCGCCAACGCGGGCTCCAGGCCGGGAAAGGACAGGTTGCCGGTGGTTGATCTGGATGAGGAGGCCTGGGACCTCGTTCAGAAGACGAACGTCAAGGGAACCTTTCTCTGCTGCCGGGCAGTCGCGCGCCATATGGTGGAAAGAGATGAGGGCGGAAAAATTATCATCATTTCATCCGTGGCCGGAAAAATGGGAATACCCAGATACGCCGCCTACTGCGCTTCCAAATTTGCCCTAATAGGACTGACCCAGTCGCTCGCACACGAACTTGCACCGAACCGAATCAATGTCAACGCCATTTGCCCCGGACTGGTAGACACTGAACGAGTGGCTCATATGGCTGCAGCACTTACGGATCCGGGGGAGACTCCGGAGGACCGACGTACCAGGATGATCGGCGAAACTGCTTCTACCACACCCCTTGGAAGAGTGGCGCAGGGCGCAGATATCGCCGACGTGGCCTCCTTCCTTGCCTCCGGAGAATCAGATTACCTGACGGGCATATCCATCAGTGTTTCGGGTGGTATGTGGATGGGTTGAGATGCAGCTGCAACCAAAGGAGATATCAACGGATGATACAGAACGTCACAGTCCTCGGACTGGGAACTATGGGACACGGCATTGCTCAGGCCTTCGCAGCAGCCGGTTGCACTGTCCGATGCTATGATGCATCGGCGGAGGTCTGCTCCGGCCTGAAGGATCGCATTGGACAAAACCTGACCCAACGTGTTCGCGCGGGATTGGACACGGAGGATTCCGTCCTTTCCACACTTGACCGTATCACTGTCGCCACGGACGAGGGACATGCCCTGGAAGAGGCCCAGTTCGTTACCGAAGCAGTTAGGGAAGACCTCCAGACAAAGCAGGAACTTTTCACAAGAATTGAAGGCCGCGTCCAGCCGGATACGATCCTGGCCAGCAATACCTCGAGCTTCCCCATGTCTCAGATCGGTGAGGACCTGAAACAGCCCGGCCGATCACTGGTCACACACTGGTTCAACCCACCGCACATCGTCCCATTGGTAGAAGTAGTCCCTTCGAAGGCAACGGATAGGGAAGCTATTCGACTTACCCTGGAGCTTCTTGGTCGAATTGGAAAACTACCAGTGCCTCTGAACAAGGAATCGACCGGATTCCTTGTCAACAGGATCCAGGTGGCGATGTTCCGGGAAATATGGCATCTTCTGGACGAAGGTGTGGCGACGCCTGAAGACGTGGATCGGGCTGTACGTGCCAGCATGGGATTTAGACTCGCAGCAATCGGTCCCCTCGCCATCAAGGACTTTGCGGGTCTGGATGTCACATCGAAGGTCTATATGAACCTGGTTCCCGAACTCAAGTCGGACATGAATCTGCCGGACGGATTGCGGGAGCTTGTTGCACAAGGGCGGTACGGAATCAAAACCGGAGCGGGAGTCTACGACTACACGCCTGCTTCCGTTGTGGAAGCCACGGCCGACAGGGACCAGCGGTATCTCGATCTGGTAAAACTCTTTTACACCCCGGACAATACACAGGAATAGGGGACCTATGCTGGACGATATCTACCACGAATGTGGTGTAGCAGCACTTTACTGGCTCGGTGATCCCGTACAGTTCCTGGATTCCAGCGCGAAAGAAAATGTTGCCTCTTTGATCCCTGGGATGCTGCTTGACCTTCAAAACAGAGGCCAGCTGGCTGCCGGGGTCAGTTCATACAATGTAAATCGGGACGCTATCCTAAGCACGTATAAGGAAGTTGGCACCGTGAACGAAGTGTTCCGGATGTCACATCCGGGTAAGTATCGGTCCCTCCTGAGTGACTACGCCGGCCAGGCGGCCATCGGCCATACCCGATATGCTACTAGTGGCGAAGAAGATGACATACGGTACGCGCAACCCTTCGAACGACAGCATGGCAGGTTGTGGAAATGGTTCGGTCTCGCATTCAATGGAAACCTTGCAAACTACAGCGCCCTGAGACAACGGCTGTTGTCCAAAAAAGGGTACCATTTCACCCTCAAGACAGACACAGAAATCATCATGCACACTCTGGCCTACCGCTTGCGGGGCGAGAAAGCACCTGATCTGAGAAAAGTAATGGCAGGCCTCAGCCGAGACTTCGATGGCGCCTACAACATTGCCTTCCTGGACGCGATGGGTCGTATGTTCGTCGCACGCGACCCCCAGGGGTTCAGGCCCATGTGCTGGGGAGTCAAAAATAAGCTCTTCGCGGCAGCCAACGAGTCCACCGCCCTGGTTAACCTGGGGTTTAACGAAATACACATACTTAATCCGGGTGAAATGGTCATAGTAGAAAAAGGAGAATTGCGTCTTGAACGGTTTGCTTCGTCGCCAACGCGGACAAGATGCTTTTTCGAATGGGTCTACTTTTCCAATGTCGCCAGTGAAATAGATGGCCTGGCAGTCTACCAGGCCAGGGCGNCAAGTGGGCAGCGTCTGGCGGAGCTCGAAGACCAGGANCTGGACGAGGATTGTGTGGTCGTACCCGTGCCGGACACCGCCAAGGCCGCCGCGGACTCATTCGCACACCATTTGAACCTGCCCTGCATGGAAGGGGTCATTCGAAATCGGTACGTAGGAAGGACATTCATTCAACCGACGGCAACACGTGAGAACAGTGCCCGCAGTAAGTATACACCGCTTCAGTCTGTTCTCTCGGGTAAACGGGTGTTCCTACTGGAGGACTCCATTGTACGATCTACGACGCTCAAGACGCTTGCATCCAGAATCAAAGAGAATTGCGGNGCGAAGGAAGTTCANGTCCGGGTGGCATGCCCACCGATTGTTGGCCCGTGCTTCTATGGCATAGACATGTCCACATTGGGGGAGTTGTTTGCACCCGATTTTTTGCCCGCTCGGTATTCAGGAAATCCCACACCACAGATGCTGTCCAAAATGGCAAGTCGACTGGGGATTAGCAGCTTGCGCTATTTACCGGTAGCAGACCTGGGTACCAGCATCGGTTGCGAGGAAGAATCCCTATGCCTCGGCTGTGTTACCGCAAAGTATCCCACCACCTGGGGTAGACGACTGATGCGCAGGGCCCGGCAGAATAGGAAAAGCGGCGTTTCAGGGCGAACCTATGAGTCCTAATCCGCACCCATTTGCCCTTCTTCGTAATAGGCTGCGAAATTTATAAAATCTACGAATCCGATTCGACCGTTTTCGTTGAGATCGGATTGAACTTCATAACCGGTCTCCCCTTCAGAACGCCCATTTCCGGACGCGAATACAAGAAAGTCGCCGAATTCGACGACCCCATTGCCGTCGTAATCCAATCTTTTTCTGCGGAATTCCGCCTGGGCTTGTCTGCAGGCCAATTGGTCGAACACGTGTGTCTCATCCCACCAGAACAGAACACACTCGAATTCCCTGTCCTGAATATCCACCAGCGCTCAGAGGATCGCCCGCCTCATCTCTTCCGTATTCCGCAACCCACCCAGCCCCCACTCTGTAATCCTGAATTCCCTTTCGTGGCTGTACAACACCTCGAAATTCTCCTGTCGTGTCAATAAAAGATGTAATGGGCTTTCGGAAACATCGTACACATGAAAACTGATCACATTTCTTATCTCTAGTCCGGAAAAGTCTTCCAATTCCCTGGTTCGAACCATTGCGCTGAGATCATCAATCTACCCTATGGTCACCTTCTTTTCGGGTGCCACTTTCACGATAGCACGGTGCATTTCCACTAGGAAAGCATCCAGCTCACGACCTCATCCATAGCAATCGCTTTCCTTAGTGCCTGTTCCGCGGCGTCAAACCGGACACGAACCCATCGACCGCCGAGAATTCGTGAAAGTACGTGTTAGGAAGACAAGCTGATATTCTCGGGTTTGTTCATCAGATTGAGCGTAACCAGAGGATGATTACCCAATCTCTTGAATGCGGGCGCCAAAGCCAACAGAACTGCAGCACGTAGGGCAGGATTCGTGATNANGTCTGGAAACTCCCCAATCTGCAGTGGTNGCGACCCTTCGAATCTNACCCCATCGGCCAGGCGGAAATCTGTTACCACCACATCTACTTCAAACCCTCTCCCCTGTCNTTCTGCCAACGCGTTTGCCCTCTCCACCTCAACCAAGAAAGTNCCGATATCTCTGCATCACCTCACCGTCGAGAGTTATGCCACCCTTATCGTCCATTTGAATCACACTTCTGAAGTCGAACCCGAAATCGAAGCTCATCCGTGTTTCGCGTGCTTCCACCGCACGCATCAACATAGTGGTCAAACGCCGACGTCCACTGGTTGTGGCAAAACTCACGGATATTCCATAAGGATTGCGTCCGAAATCCAGACCAATAAAGGCGTTGTCTCTACCCCTTCCAAACGCGAAGTGGTGACCCGAGGAATTCAGTACCATAATCCCTTCCACACCAACCGTTAAGAACTACAAAGCAATGATCAAAGTCATTTGCATAGGGTAGGGCCCAAACGTAAGAAAGCGAACCGCCGTTCGCTTTCGGATCAATTCGGATGGTGAATCACATCCTATTCGACATCCGGACCGATTCGGATCGACTGAGCCTTGACCAGACACAGAATCTCTTCCCCCTGTTGGAGACCTAGCTCCTCTACCGCCTCCATGGTCACTTCAACAGCCAGCCGCTTTCCTACATCCACGTACACCAGGTGTTTTCCATCTGCTTTCGTGACATCAAGAATTCGTCCTTCTATCACGTTGCGTATACTCAATCCCTCGGGTCTCGCTCTGCATAGAATCACATCGTTGGCCCGAATGCCAATGAAAAGACGCTGTCCTACAGGACGGGAGCAGGGGGGCACCAGGATCTGCTGGGTGCCGAACCGAACGCGACAGGATCCCGTTTCGGACTCGTTTTCGATCACCTCTACGGGCAGAACATTCTCGAAACCGTGGGCCTCAACAAGCGGCAACACCTCCGGCCTATGTGCAATATCGAAAAAGTCACCATGGGCGAGGATCATTCCCCGCTTAAGGACAATTACCTGACCTGTTAGTTCCAAAATTTCGGCTACGGAGTGACTGACATACAGCATGGGGATCTTGAGATCGCTACGGATATGACGCAAATACGGNATAATCCGATCCTTCAGGGCCTGGTCCAGGGAGGACAGTGGTTCATCCATAAGGAGCATCCTGGGTGACGCGAGAATAGCGCGTCCAAGCGCAACACGCTGCCGTTCACCCCCGGACAACCCTTCAGGTNAGCGCCCCAGNANGTCTGTGAGCTCCAGTAGATCGACAACCTGTTCCAAATCAAACTTTCGGTCCCGGGGAGTCAATAGNTCGTANCCATATCGCAAGTTCTTTAAGACCGTCAGATGGGGAAACAGAAAATCGTCCTGAAACACGAATCCAACTCTCCTCCGCTCAGGCGGCAGATTGATACACCTCTTGGAGGAATAGAGAATTTCTCCATCCAGCTCGATCTCACCTTCGTCTGGTCGAAGCAAGCCTGCTACAAGATTGAGCAGTGTTGTCTTACCCGATCCCGAAGCGCCGATAACAGCTGTAACCGGGTAACTGCATTGGGCGTCGACTTCCAAACTGAACTCCGATAGCTCGCGAGATACCCTGATGGAAAGCACTTCAGTCTCTCCTCATTCTTCGCATCAACCCCTCGCTTGCCAACAAAGCTGCAAACGAAACCAGGACTGATATCCCCACCAGCCGGATCACCGCCTCTTGCCCGTCTGGTCGATTCAATAAAGTGTAGATCGCAAGAGGTATGGTCCGTGTTTCTCCGGCAATATTTGAGACAAACGTAATTGTGGCCCCAAATTCTCCGAGACTTCGAGCAAACGCCAGCAATGCCCCTACCATGATCCCCGGCAGTGCGAGTCGCAAGGTGACCGTAAAAAAGGCCCTGGTGGAACCTGCACCCAGAGTTCGAGCAGCATTCTCCAACCGAATGTCTACAGACTCGATCGCCAGTCGGATGGCGCGAAGCATTAGAGGAAAACCAACCACTGCCGAGGCGAGAACCGCTCCCTTCCAGTCGAATGCAATCTGAATACCCAGGGTCTCCATCAGAAAGGCACCCAGAATCCCCCTTCTGCTGAAAATCACCAGCAGCAGGTAGCCGGTGACCACGGGCGGCATCACCAGGGGCAGGTGACATATCCCGTCCAGTATCACTTTGCCTCTAAAGGTAGCTCTGGCAAGCACCCAACCCATCAAGACCGCTGGGAGAAGACTTGCCAGAACGCAGGAAACACCCACTTTCAAGGAGAGCAGCAGGACTTCCAACTCTTCGATTGTGAACATAACACCTTATTTAATAAATAATTTAACGCCAATCTAATGATTAGATCTGAACGTCTGGAATCGAATCCATCAGGAAATAGGGTACGGAAGACCCAACCAATCGTCAAGCGTGTTCGTGCAGGTTGAAACGAAACTGTTCTCCTAGACGGTCCCGGTCGGGATACTTAATACCAGGTTCTACCATTTTGCGAATCTGATCTGGGAAAGTTTTTCTCAAATCCTATCAGATCGCAAGCTCAATCGCAACCCTCACGCCGCATTTAAAACGCGTAAAAATAATAATTAACATNGTTTTTTGACGTCACGATGTTTGAGGGCAATATTCGGGTACGCTTGTTGCTCTCTGTNATTGCGACATTTCCGATCNAAGTCTAACCCCCCAGGAGGGTATCCCTATGCTGGTACGTAACCTCATTTTTAACAGAACCAGAATACCGCTTCTGAACAAGGCCCTTAACATGACCTCTTTGCGTCACAAGGCAATATCCAACAACATCGCTAATGTGAACACGGTCAACTACAAGCGCAAGGAAGTGGAATTCGCGAGTTACCTTCGCGCCCAGGTGGAAAAAGCACCCGTGACCGGCAGGCAGACCAACAGGATGCATCTCAATGTGGGTGGCGTTGACCCGAATGCGCAACCACGGATCAATGAGCCGGAACCTGGTCCGAATGTAACCGGAATCAACAACGTGGACATCGATATGGAGATGTCAGGGCTAGCCGAGAACCATCTGATGTACAACATCGGCGCAAAACTGATCTCCGGCCAATTTGCAAGTATCCGAAAGAGCATCACCGGACAGGCAAGGGCATAACCACCCTGAGCAAGAGGTAAACCCTTATGAATCTGGACAGAGTTAGTACTCCCCTGACAAGCGCAGGAGTTCGACCCGAAGGGCAACGGCTGGACGTTACACTGTCTGAGCGTGCCGTGCCCGGCAAGTCAATCCGGAAAGCTGTATCACAACCCGAAATCGGGAGTATCCGGGGTGTTCTGACGAATGATGAAAACCACGCTATTCAGGCCCTTTTCGTCTCCAAGCAGGGAACCTATGACCCGGACGGCGAATCACCACCTGCAACCGTTCCTGGAACGCATCTGGATCTGAAGGCATGACCAACATCGCGAAATCCTTATGCTTCTCAACCACGAGTCNAATACCTATGAATAAATTGACCCCCCTGGGGCTTTTCCTTATCTTCTTATTTGCCGCGGTAATCCCCCTCTGCGCAGGGGAGATTCCTGTGGATCCTATGAATACTCAGACGCTGATCGAGCGGAGTTTTCAGCCATCGCTGGCCTACAACATCTTACTCCGCAGCGTTAGTACAGCGCGTCCCACAACCATTCCAGAAACGCCCAGTCCCCAGGCATCGGTCTCAAGAATCCTACCCGATCCGCTAAAGCATGTACAGATTCGAATCACCCATCCCGAACCTCCATCAAGACCCAGCCCGGCCGGCCCCGAATATTCCAAACTGTCGGATCTCCATCCCCATGTTCTGAGCCGATTGGGGAAGTTCGATTCGCATATCGAGCGGTATAGCCAGATGAACGGCGTGGACCCCAACCTTGTCCGTGCGCTCATCTATGTGGAATCTTCTGGAAATCCCGATGCCGTTTCAAGCAAAGGTGCGCAGGGCCTCATGCAGCTTATGCCGGGAACCGCTGAGGATATGGGCGTGAGCAATCCACTCGATCCTGTGCAGAACATATTCGGCGGTACCCGCTACATAGGGGATTTGATCGACAGGTTTGGGCGTCTGGATCTGGCATTATGGGCTTATAACGCTGGCCCCCAGTCAGTTAAACGGAAGAGGCTTCCCCTGGAAACCAAAAAGTTCATACCGAACGTAATGCGAATCAAGGGCATTCTGGACAGGAGTGGATCCTAGGTTATGTCCATTACAAANATCTCTTCAGAATCGATTGGGGCAGGAGGCCAAAGTACGTTTCAACGCATTGAGAGAGGAATGCCCCTTGAAATTCAGGGACTTGAGAAGAATACACAATCTCAGCCCGCCGACGGCGCCAAATTCATGGATTTCGTTAAAGGCTTCGTGGGCGATGTAAACGATATCCAGTTAAACTCTGGAAAGATGATCGATGCGTTTGCCGCCGGGGAGGTCACCGATGTGCACCAGGTTATGGTTGCTTCCCAGGAAGCCGGCCTGGCACTCGACCTTCTCCTGGAGGTTCGAAACCGAACAATGGAAGCATTCCAGGAAATTATGAGGATGCAGGTCTAGCGAGATTGTTTCTCAGCGCACCCGATGGAAAATCGGGTTGCCAAACCACCCTGTTTCTAGAAGCAACAGTTCAAGGAGTTCAACGGAATAATGGATGCGATAAAGGAATACCTGGCCAAAGCCCAGGAAATGTGGAATGATCTGGACCGGAACAAGAAGATAGGTGTAGGCGGAGGTGCCGGTATTATCCTCTTGATGGTCCTGTTCTTCTCATTTGGTGGTGGTGAGACCGAGGTCAATTACCTCCCACTATACACAGACCTGGACCTCAAAGAGGCGGGCGAGCTCACCAACAGACTCAGGGAAATGAATCAGGGCCACAAATTGGGTGGCGACGGCACAATCGTCCTGGTTCCTGCAGGAGATCGGTTGAGCCTGCGGGCATCTCTGGCGGCCGACGGGTTTCCCAAAACCGGCCTCATCGGCTATGCCGTCTTTGATGAAGTTCCACTTGGAATGACAGATTTTCTTCAGCAGGTCCGGTATCAGCAGGCTTTGGAGGGAGAACTGAAGCTCACCATCCAGGAATTGGATCAGGTTGAGGACGTTCGCATCAAGGTTGTAATTCCCGAACCCAGCCTGTTCACCGACCAGCAGAAACCTACCACAGCATCCATCTTTCTAAAAATGCGTCCCAGGATGACCCTGAGTTCCGCTCAGATAGAAGGTGTTCAACGTCTCGTAGCNGGCAGTGTGGAAGGCCTCGCCACGGACAACATCACGGTGGTCGACAATGAAGGCAACCTGATGTCCAAGGAAGTCGATCCCCTCGCAAGGCTCACCTCCAAGCAGATCGAAGTGCAAAGAAATGTCGAGCAGTATCTGGAGGAGCGCGCACAAATTGCCCTTGATCAGGTGCTGGGTCCAGATCAGGCTGTAATTCGCCTGTCTGTGGAACTCAGCTTCGATCAGACCGATATGGAAGTCACNGAATTCAACCCCACTTCTCAAATTGCNATTGCCGAGGACAGAAGTGAGGAAAGTTCGGCGGAAGCCGGCACGAAAGAACGAACAACCACCAATTATGAGATCAACAAAACCATCCGACGAATAACAGGCGCAGTGGGCGTCATTAAGCGCATATCGGTATCACTTACCGTAAACGAAAATGTACCTATTCCTGGCGATGTGGAAGAGAAAGTTGAGTTCCGCGAGCGAACACCCGAAGAGATGGCACAGGTCGCCGAGATTGTCCGCGGTGCCGTTGGCCTCGACGAGCCCGGACGGAACGACCAGTTGAAAATGAGCAAGTTCCCATTTGCTATCACGGATTTGCGTGCTCAGGCGGAAATCAAGCGAAAAAGGGAAGATCGGGACGAATTGATCACTTCCGTTGTGCTGAACGTGGGGAAAGCGATCGCTATTGTTATCGCCCTCCTGGTCCTCCGTGCCATCATTGGTGCGATTGGACGAGGTGTAGCACGTGAAGAAGAAATCGCGATGGAGGCACAACGTGAGCTCGAGGAAGAAGAGGTAGCTGAAGAGCTGCCCGAAACGCCACATGAACTCTTACTGGGCAGAATCGCAACGCTGATCTCCGAACGGCCTGAGGATGCAGCGAAACTCATCCGTACCATGTTAATCGAGGATGAAGCCCGTAACCCCGCCTAACCTATGAACAAAGTCATTCGCACCGCGAAAATTGCAGATAAAAGCGTCCGTCTGGCGGACTATCACCGGGAGAAAGTCCGATCCATACCCTTGGATGATAGCTCTGAGGAAGAAGCCGGCATCGAGCTCGAAGCGCAGGTCGATGAAGAAAGCGAACTGGTCCTTGCGGATGGTCCGGAAGGTGAAGCGGATGGGGACACAGTCGAATCCGCAGAGGAAGAAGAGACGGCAGGCGAAGGGGATGGCGGCGAGGCCCAGAATGTTGCCGAGGTAGCCGAGGAGGAAGGACATCTCACCTTCACAGCTTCCCAGGCCGAAGAATTGGTTCAGGAGCGCGTGAAGGAATTCGAAGCCCGATTTCAGCAGGAGAAGGAAGAAGCTCAGAGGTCCGGGCACGAGGCCGGAAAGGCGGAGGGTTACAAAGAAGGCAAAGCTGACAGTGAAAAGGAAGTTGAGGGACTCCGCTCACTTGTGGAAGACCTCCAGCTCCAATGGAAAGATCACTACAAGAACACCGATCAGTGGATTGTGGATCTGGCGCTTGCCATTGCAGAAAAAGTCGTTGGTGTAACCGTTGAAAACAACAGGGAACCTGTGCTGGAAACTGTCAGAAGCTGCCTCGATGACCTCAGGCAGGATGCCGAAGTGGTGATCAAGATCAACCCGGAGGATGCGGAAGTTATTCGAGAAAATCAGGACCACTGGCTGCGTACACACCAGGTAGACAAACCCGTGATAAAAGAAGATCCCACCGTAAACCGAGGTGGCTGCATCGTTGAAACTCAAACAGGCGATGTAAATGCCCAGATTGAGGAACAAATGTCAAAGCTGAGAGCCGCTCTTGTGGATGCCATCAGGAGTGGGAACGGCTCCGAATGAATATTGAGAAACTGCTCCGTGCGGTGGATGCAACCGATCCGATCCGTGTGAGAGGCAAGGTCAACCAGGTCCTGGGTCTGGTTGTTGAGGCCAACGGTCCGCCTGTATCAATTGGTGAACTTTGCAGAATCGACGGCCCGGATGGATCCGAACCTGTCTACACGGAAGTGGTTGGATTCAAGGAGAACAAGGTGTTGATGATGCCCCTCGGTGAAATAGTTGGGATTGCTCCCGGCAGCCGGGTTACCGCCACCGACGAACCATTCCAGGTGCAGGTCGGTGAAGGATTGCTCGGCAGAGTTCTGAATGGATTGGGTGAACCCATAGACGGAAAAGGCACTCTGTGGTGTAACGACACAATGCCGGTTTCCGCGCCTCCACCTGATCCTCTCGAGCGAAAGCGCATAACCGAACCCCTTGGAACTGGCATACGCGCGGTAGACTCGCTCCTCACGTGTGGCAAGGGTCAGCGAGCCGGAATTTTTGCAGGCAGTGGCGTAGGAAAAAGCGTATTGCTTGGCATGCTCGCACGGAATGCAGAATCCGACGTGAATGTAATCGCCCTTATTGGCGAGCGTGGTCGAGAGGTCCGCGATTTCCTGGAACGAGATCTGGGTCCGGATGGCCTGGCTAGGTCTGTTGTGGTGGTTGCCACCTCTGACCAACCTGCGCTGGTCAGAATCAAAGGTGCACAAGTTGCCACTGCAATTGCCGAGTACTTTCGAAACCAGGGTCAGGATGTGATGTTGTTGATGGATTCCGTTACACGTGTGGCGATGGCCCAGCGAGAAGTCGGACTGGCCATCGGCGAGCCCCCAACTACCAGAGGCTATACCNCATCCACNTTCGCGCTGTTGCCCCGCCTGCTCGAGCGCGCCGGCATGAGTGTGGAAGGCAGTATCACAGGACTCTATACGGTGCTCGTCGAAGGCGACGATATGGACGAACCCGTAGCCGATGCGGTGCGCGCTATTTTGGACGGGCACATCGTTTTATCAAGAAGAATGGCCTCCCAGGGCCACTATCCCGCAATCGATGTCCTGGAAAGCATCAGCAGGGTAATGATCGAAGTGACGGACTCGGAACACATGGAAGCCGCTAACAGGATCAAGGAAAGCCTGGTAGTCTACAGAGAAGCCGAAGACCTGATTAATGTTGGGGCCTACGAGAGAGGGAACAATGAAGGCATCGACTTCGCCATAGATCACATAGATGAAATCAACAACTTCCTGCGACAGGAAGTTGAAGAGCATACTGAATACACTGAGAGTTTGTCACAGATGAAGACGCTCTTCGCGTGATGAATTCTGCAACATCCCAATCAGAAGTGTTTTTCCGGCAGAGGCCCCCTGACTCTGGCCGTCGGAGAAACGGTAAATGGCCAAGCACTTCAAATGGCGACTTGAGACAGTAAAGAAGGCGAAGGAACGGGAAGAGGAAAAGAATCAGCAGCTTCTTGGGAGAGCAGAGACGGCCCTGCGTAAAGAAAAGGCCAGCCTTTCTGCGCTTAGAAGCGAACGAGACAAATGCGTCCGTGANCTTCAGGAGTNGCGGACCGGCCACCTGGACCCGGCGGACCTCTCACGCACGCACGCTTACCTGCATCAGTTGGATGAAAAAATCCAGGACCAGGAGAAGCAGGTAGAGCAGGCAAGAACCATCACCCACGAGAAGAGAGGGATCCTTCTGAAAACCGTTCAGGAACGTAAAGTCCTGGAAAACCTAAGAGACCGAGATCACCAGAAGTTCAAGAAAGAGGAGCGCCGCAAGGATCAGGCCCTGACCGACGAAACGGCCGGTCGACGCGCATCCAATCCGAACCAACCCGAGTAAACTATGAAAAAGCTCGCACTCATCTTTCTGCTAATCCTGGGAATGACCCTCTCCTTTTCAGCAATTGCCCTGGTTATGCTGTTCGCCAATGGTGTGTTCACCTCAATGGATGAGGCCAGAGAATTCATTATGGGAGAGCTCTATACAGGTGACGCCTCCCTCCTGCAAACAGGTGAGGTCATTCAGGTTCAAGATGCTCTCCTTCAACTTCAGCAACAAAAACAGGAATTGGAGGGAGACAAACTCAAACTCCGAGAGGATCTGGCAAGCCTGCAATCAGTCAGAGACAGCCTGTCGGGAGAGATCAAGACCGTTGCCACGCAGGCGCAGGCCGCAAACCAGACACAGGCACAACAGAGGGAGAAGGGACTGGAGCAGGCCGCTGCACTCTACAGTGCACTCCGACCCGCCGACGCGGCTGCAATTCTGGATGTCACCGAGGATGACAAAATGGTCCTGGACATACTATCCAAACTAAAAGATCGCCAGGCAGCCAGGATCTTGAATGCGCTACAAGATGCAAATCGCAAAGCGAGATTGACCACAGCCCTCGTAGAGGGGAAGACCACCCCGTAGCATCCGGAAAAACCGGAACAGCCCTATGGATCAAGGAGGAGCCATATGACCGATTCCAGCACTTAGCTGCAACAATCGGTATCCGGCAATCGACAAGAACGGGTAATGATCTGGACGATACGCAATGACGGATGGCCCTCGCGCCATCGAACCTGTGAGACTGCGAAAACCGACAGATATATCCGAATTTGCCTGGGAGTCGTGCTTATGAACATGAAGTTCACAATCAATCTTGGAGATGTAACTCATGCTGCTCAATTCACTCCAGTTTCAAGGGGTTGGATCGGAAACGATTTTCGATCCCCCCGGTGGCAGCAGCAGCCCTGCGTTTCTGGAAATCCTTCAGAATGTTCAGCACAACCTAGAGGGGATTCCGAAGGGTCAGGGCTTGCAGGAAATCCTTCAGAATGTTCAGCACAACCTGGAGGGGATTCTGAAGGGTCAGGGCTTGCAGGAGGGTGCTCCACCTCCGGAAGGAAGCAAAACTCATCGTCCTTCTCTCGAATCCATTATTTCAGAAATTATCACGGATGATGCTCCAAACGAAGGTCAAATTGGAGAGGCACATTCTCCTGACTGGGTAGCGACGGGGACAGTGTGGACGGCAAGGCCTGAGGCCAATCGGACCGTTCTTCCTGAACTGCCCGAAGAAGTCGTGGTGGAAGTTCGCCGAACATCGGAACAGGTACCCGTGAATCAGGACGAGAACGTAGCCAGAACTAACGAACCGAAAGCCGCCGTACCCGAGCCGTCCTCAGGACCCGTTGCTGAGAACAACACTGCTCGGGAGGTCACTACCGGTCCGTCGGCAATACGTGCGGAGCAGCCTCTGGTTCAGAGGAGTGGAAACACCCAGTTGAACACTCCCGTGGACACGATCGAGGATAGCCATAGGGTTGCTGATCAGGTGATCCGAAGCGCTCGATTCATATCCAGAGACGGGGTCAATCAGGTCACCGTCGCTCTCGATCCACCCGAGCTGGGCGAAGTTACCATTCGCCTGGAGAGCAAGGGCAGCACCCTCTCGGGCGAGATCTCTGTTGAGAGTCGTCAAGTCCTCGAAATCGTACAGACCCGTTTGGTAGACCTTCGACAGGCACTAGCGGAACAGGGAATCCAGGTAGAGCGTTTGGATGTCTCCGTAGACCATCGCGGAGCGCCCGGTCAGAACCGAGATGAATCTGACTCACTCTCGCGAGATCGAACCAACAGCTCCGACCGGGATGATAGCTCCGATCAAGAAGACCAACATTCACGCTGGACCAACAGGCAGGAAAGGAACAGCGGAGCTGGCGAAGGTCACTTCGATTTCACAGCATAACGAATCGGGAACAGTGAAGGGAGCCAATGGCACTGCTTTATGTTCTCCCAGAAAAAATCGAAAGGAGGTGAAAACGTGATTGAAACCATAGGAGCCACAACCGACCCACAGGCAACGATGACAGAAAGTCTGATGGAGAATGAAGATTTAGGCAAGGACGCCTTTCTGAGACTGCTGCTTGTACAGCTTCAGAATCAGGATCCGATGGAACCTGTCAAGAATGAGGATTTCATTGCCCAGTTGGCACAATTCAGTTCTCTCGAACAGCTCACCGGCATCAACGAAGCGGTTTCCGGCGGCAAGGATGCTGAGGCAACCGCGGATCTGCGAGAGGCTATTGAAAGCAACACGGCTGTGGGCCTGATAGGCAAACAGGTGGAAATTCCTACCGAAACGCTCACCTATACAGGGAATACATCCGTGGAGATCGGGTATAATCTGACAGGACCGGCCAACAGGGTCGACCTGCAGGTCTACGACGCAGAAGGGAATCTGGTCCGTACCCTGACAGAATTCTCCCCCACGGAAGGGAACGGTTCTATTTCTTGGGACGGGGTCAGCTCCCAGGGCCAGGCACAGCCGGCCGGTAATTATCATATCGTACCGACGGCAGTAAACGGCCAGGGGAACCCGGTAACAGTTTCTGCTGCCCTTACCGGTGAGGTGACCGGTGTTCGCTACCAGGATGGAAAGCCTATCCTAGTTCTTAACGGCGGGGAGACTCCACTTTCAGGAGTCGCCCGAGTATTCTAAGGAGGTATACCGATGAACCGGATCAACACACCGGGAGGCCTCCCGATAGATCCGCGAATCGGACGCACGGAACCGGTTGGTAAACCGTCTCAACAGCCACCCGTCCAGAAATCAGGCGAAACTCCCTTCAACGAGATCTTTCAGAAAGAACTCGAAAAAGGTCAGGGCATTCGCTTCTCCGCCCACGCTCAGGACAGGCTGAATTCTCGGGATATCCAGTTGACACCCGAGGTGATGGACAAGCTAAGCGAGGCCGTGGACAAAGCCGCTGTCAAAGGCGCCCGGGATGCTCTGGTGTTGATGCCAGGGTCCTCTCGCAAAGATGATTTGGCGCTAGTAGTGAGCGTAACGAACCGAACGGTTGTAACAGCCATGGATGGCGATAATATTCGGGAAGGTGTGTTCACCAACATCGACAGTGCATTAGTTGTCCAATAAAGCAAGGAGGCTCCGGACGATTCATACCGTTTCTCCTTTGCGCGCAGTTTGAGTCCCGTTGCTCCCCGGTCTAGGTTTGGGGTGACCGGGAAAGGAGAGGACATTCCCACCCAGGGGCTGGACCTTTCAAGAGGAGGCCCCGCCGCTGCCGACCGATTGACGCAGCGGAAGACCCATCTTGAGGAGGTAATCAAGAGATGGCACTCAGTTCATTGTTCACAGGTTTGTCGGGCATCCAGGCACACCAAACAAGAACCAATGTGGTGGCCGACAACATCTCAAACATCAACACGACGGGCTTCAAGGCCCGACGGGCCAGCTTCGAGACACTGCTTGCGCAGACCTTGAAGCAGGCCACTGGAGCGGAAGGGGAAACTTCAGGAACAAACCCGGTCCAGGCAGGTATCGGCGTTCAACTCAAGAGCATCGATACTACCTTTACACAGGGAAGTCTACAGACCACCGGTCGTGAGACAGACCTGGCCGTAGAGGGTGATGGATTCTTCATCCTCAGCGACGGCGTAACAAAATTCTACACACGTGACGGTTCATTCGCCTTTGATGCATTGGGTCGGATGGTTAACCCAAGCAATGGTATGGTGGTGCAGGGCAACGTGGCCGATGCCAATGGAGAGTTCGGTGCGACTACCGGTCTGGAAAACATCCAGTTGGACCTGAACCGGGAAATCGCAGGTCTGGCGACAGGCCGGATCAGCCTCTCCGGAAATATCGACCCGGGTCCGGTGGCATCGCTCAACACTGGAACCCAGTTCGTCACCGCTTCGGTGATCTCCGGAGGTCCCGGTTTTCCGTTCACGCTGAACGATGAAAAGGAATTGGACATTTTGGTAACCACACCTGAGGGTGTTACCAGTGGTATCATCAAAATTCCCGATGCAGCATACCTCTCCATAGATTCTTTCCTGGACGGCATCAACGCCGCAATTGCGGGCAATGATCGGCTGGCAGGCAAGGTAATCGCTCAGGAAGATCCGGTGGCAGCCGGGAATGTTCAGATAAGAACCACTGTTGGTGGAGCCGGCGTTCAGCTCACCATGCAGGACGTGGGCACTGGAACCGCACTTGCGGATCTTGGGTTAGGTGGAAACGGATCAAACAGCATTGTCGCAACAGGTAATACCTTGCTGAATGACCTAGCTCAGGTCGGCGCCGCTCTGGATGCCGGTGACGGCCTTCGGTTCAGCGGAACAAGGGCTGACGGCACATCCTTCAACGGCACCTTCGAAATCACTGATCCCACAACCGATACAGTACAGACCCTCCTGGACACGGTGGCAGCGACCTTTGGCGACAGTGTGACGGCTGCTTTGGATCTGACGGGAAAGATTCAGCTTACCGAGGGTGCTGTTACCGGGTTCACCATCGCAATCACGATGGACGATTCGGGAACTGGAAGCGGACTGGTGGGAGACGCGGGTCTGGCGCAGCACAAGATCAGCACCACGATCTTCGACTCTCAGGGCCGCAGCCATACGATGAACATCAACCTTTCCGAAACGGCCGTTTCCAATAAGTGGTCCTACAACGTGAATGTGGACAACCAGCCTCCGCTGAGTGGTGGTACGGGAACCATACTCTTCGACGATCAAGGTAGTGTCCGCGCGTTCACACCTGTCGAGGGTGAAGGTACATTCCTCGAGTACACTCCGGACGGCATGTTTCCACTGAAGATCGATTTCACCGGTGTTGCGCTACCCGAGAGAGGCATAAACGGCCTTACTCAGTTCGCTGCTCCCTCTACCGCTGATGTGGTGGACCAGAATGGCCGGGCAGCCGGTCGGTTGGACACGTTCTTCATCGGATCGGATGGTGTGATCGAGGGACGATTCACGAACGGTGAGACCCTGAATTTGGCCCGGGTCAACCTGGCCGACTTCAACAACCCTGGAGGTCTCCAACGTTTAGGTGGAAACCTCTGGGGTGAAACGGTGAATACTGGACCGCCGAAGGTTGAGATCGCCACCGAGACCATCGAGTCCCAGATCGCAGCCGGAACACTGGAACTCTCGAATGTCGATCTCGCCCAGGAATTTTCGGACCTGATCATCGCCCAGCGTGGGTTCCAGGCCAACGCCCGGGTGGTGACCACAACGGACCAAATCCTGTCCGAGACGGTGAACCTCAAGCAGTAAATAAGGACACCCCTTCTTTAGCACTTGATTCAGAAGGGTAACCTGGCTTAAAATGTGGAGAAGGGTGCGTTTCGCCCTTCTCCACATCACTCCCCAGGACGTCCTCCCAAGGAGAAATACTAATGATCAAGATCACGCGACTGAATGACACGGTTCTCGTCATCAACGCAGACATGATCCAATTCCTGGAGGCCACCCCGGATACCATCATCACCCTTACGGATGGCCGAAAGGTCGTGGCAAAAGAACCCGTAGACGAGATTATCGACAAGGTCGTCGAATACAAACACCGGTTCCTCATCGCGGGTCCCGAGGTCCGGTCCCGGCAGACGTAATTGCCGACAGTCGCACGCGTATTGATTCTGGGAGAACAATATGGACATCACTACAATCGTTGGTCTTATAGCCGGTTTTGCCCTCATTGTAATGGGTATTTTCAACGGGGGGGATCTTGGGTCATTCATTGACACCGGGTCACTACTGATTACGGTCGGAGGTACCTTCGCAGCCACAATGGTCAACTTCCCGCTCGGCCAGATCGTCGGCATCTTCGGAGTAATGAGTAAGGCCTTCATGTATAAGAGCATTCCTCCCACAGAACTCATCGAGAAGATTGTGGGATTCGCTGAAACGGCCCGGCGAGAAGGAATTCTTGCGCTGGANCAGGCTGTTCAGGAAGTGGACGACAGCTTTATGGCTGCGGGAATACGGCTGGCTGTAGACGGCACGGAACCGGAACTGATCCAGACCATTCTCGAGACCGAACTGGACTTCGTGGATGAACGACACAAGGCGGGGGCAGGGATCTTCGAATATATGGGCAATGCCGCCCCGGCGTTCGGAATGGTAGGCACTCTGATCGGGCTTGTGATCATGCTGTCGAACCTGGACGATCCTTCCGCAATCGGCCCCGGTATGGCACTCGCGCTGATCACCACCTTCTACGGTGCGGTAACCGCGAACTTGATCTATATCCCCTTTGCAGGAAAGCTGAAGGTCAGAGCTGCGGAAGAGAGCCTGCAGAAGCGCATGATTATGGAAGGGATCATGTCTATCCAGTCGGGCGATAACCCACGGATCGTAGAACAGAAGCTCAATGTATTCATCGCACCCAATCTGCGTAGCGTATCCGAAGACGAAGAGGCCTAACACGTGGCCGACAAGATGATCAACGAGGAAGACTGCCCGAAAGGTCTGCCGGGTTGGCTGGCAACTTTCGGTGATCTGATGTCCCTGCTCCTGACCTTTTTCGTGCTCCTGTTGTCCTTCGCCTCTATGGAAGAGGTCAAGTTTCACCACGCGATGGGGTCTCTCCAAGGTTCGCTAGGTGTCTTTCAATCCGAACCCGAAATGAGCCAACCCATTCGCGTCTCGATGCCTCTTGTTCGCGGGAGCGTACGCCAGTCGAACAACATCCGCAAGGAGGCCAAGGCTCTTGAGAAATCGCTTTCGGACGACGGACTCAAAGGAGATGTCACCCTCCAAGGCACAGCCTCTGGCATTGTTATCCGTATTCAATCACCGGTGATTTACGAGACCGGCAGTGCCGAACTCCAGGAATCAATACAGCCTACACTCTACAGAATTGGTGATTTGCTGCAACTCCTGCCGAACGAAGTGGTGGTGCAGGGACATACAGACAACGTACCGATCAGTAGCGCATTCCCCTCGAACTGGGAACTGTCTTTTCAAAGGGCCGTGAATACGGTTCGCTTTCTTATTACAGAGTGCAACGTACAACCGAAGCGGATGGCAACGGAGGGGTTTGGCCAGTACCGGCCGCTTGTCCCCAACGTTACCGAGGCGGATCGCCGCAGGAATCGAAGGATTGAAATCCATATCCTTTACGCTGGCCAAAACGACGCGAACCTGAGTGTTATATCCGAAGCTTTCAGACAGTTTGGTATCGAAGGCAAGCGAGACGATGGAACACCGATTCTCAAAAAGAGACGGGGCCGGAGATAACCCTGAAAGGGAAGAGAACGCGTAGATGGCCAAACTAATCAAAGAGGACGACTGCCCGAAAGGGTTGCCAGGATGGCTGGCCACATTTGGCGATCTGATGTCCCTTCTGCTTACCTTTTTCGTGCTCCTGTTATCCTTCTCGTCCGTCAACGTGAAGAATTTCGATGCTGCGATGGGAGCTTTGCAGGGGGCGCTGGGTGTCCTTTCGGGACAACCGGAACTGAGCCTGCCCATCCGGCAAGCAAAGCCCCGTACAGAGGGTAACATCGCCCAAGCAAAGCGAATCGCCAAGGCGGCGTCAGAACTCGAGGAGGCGGTGGATAAAGCCGGTCTTCAGGGGGAAGTGACACTAGAGGAATCCTCAACCGGCATTGTCATCCGGGTGTCGGAGAAACTTTTCTTCGAAACTGCAGAAGCCAATCTGAAAGAGGCGGCAAAGCCTGTTCTGATGAAACTGTCAAACGTCGTCAGACCACTGCCCAACAAAGTCAATGTTCAGGGCCATACAGACAACGCGACAATCAACACGGACTCTTTTGCCTCGAACTGGGAACTCTCCGGTATGCGGGCCATGCAGGTGGCCAGGTTTTTCATTGAGGAAGGTAGAATACCGCCCGAAAGAATATGGCTTACGGGATACAGCGAATACCGCCCACTTGTGCCCAACAGCACCGAGGAAAACAAACAGAAGAACCGAAGGGTAGAGATTCACATTCTCTACACAGGCGAATCCGACACCGCTCCAAGCAAAATATATGACGCCATAGAGGAAAGAGGCCTGGGTGTGGAAGGCCGGGATGACCAATAATCCAACGTGAATGGCCAATCCGAAAGACACAGGTGAATAGATGCCAGAAGAGAATCAGGACGATCAGACTGAAGAAGAAATGCTGCGCATGATGCAGGAAGAGGAAAGCGAAGCGACAGAGGATACCGGAGAAACCGAGAACGACGCCGAAGCCGAAATGCTTGCAGCCATACAGGCTGAGATGGCAGGAGAAGACGTACCGTCTGCCGATGTAGAGGCTGGCGGCGAAGATTCCGCCCTGGAAGACCAGATGCTCCAGGCCATGATGGCGGAAACTGGCGCCGAAGAAGGGCAAACCCAGGGGGTCATGCAACAGGGAATGGGTTTGCTGCCGGGTGGCGCGGATCCAAGCCCTAGCGGCGTGGGATCTTTACTGGATGTGAAGCTCTCGGTTTCCATCGAATTGGGCAGAACGAAAGAGTCGATAAGCACCGTTCTGGAATGGACAGAAGGCTCCCTCATCGAGTTGTCCAAGGTCTCGGGGGATGCTGTCGATGTGCTGATAAATGGGAAAGCCTTCGCAAAGGGCGAGGTAGTGACAATCGCGGAAAACTTCGGTGTACGAATTACGGAACTGCACCAGGTGGTCCGAAAGGTAGGTGAATTCGGCCATTAGGCCGAGCGATCGCAGGACTGGAGAGTTGGACGCCTGGGAGGAAAATCTGTCTTCGAGGAGGGAAAATTCTGCCACGGATTGAGGTTTCCAACGCAACCGGGCAAGGAGATCTCTTATATCTAGAAGTTTCTAATTAATTATTATTTATATTACACTTGTAGTCCTTAAGTTGTATCTTCGTCAGACCTATCCATCCCATTGTTTCCCCAAAGAAGGGGTGATTCCAAGCGAATCACCCCTTCTTGTATGTGGCACGTCGGTTGCTCCTATTGGATTCACTCACAGGAGGTTCGACCGATGTGTACCCGTCTGCTTAGATTCGCATTAATCCTCACACTGCTGGCCCAACCGTGTCTGGCTGTAACCGGGGTGGATTCTCTGGCCAATCCTTCCGCCCTACCCGAGTCGGATGTGAATCTGCCCGATGCCACCGGACTTGTGACACGCATGCTGCTGTCCCTTGCTGCCGTGATCGTCCTGATATGGGGCGTGACACGACTGCTCCGCAAATTGTCCGGCGAAGGACAAACAGCCTCGGCGAAATCACACGTCAAGGTCCTTGACCGCACCTATCTCGCTCCGAAAAAAGCCATCTACGTAATCAACATCGGCACCCGGTCCCTGGCCCTAGGGGTAACAGACAGCCAGATCTCCACACTTGCTGAATTGGACAATGCTGAAACCCTGGCCGCATTCCCCAATAAGAAGGAAGGTGGGACTATTCCCCCGTTTGCCAGCCTTTTGAAGGAGGTGCGGGGCAAATTCTCCGGAGCAAATGGGGAGACGATCTGATGTCTGCAAACCTGCGTGTAGTCGCGTTCTTGCTTCTGGGTATTCTCCTTCTGGGGTCGCTTCCCCAGGATGTTCAGGCCCAGGGTCTGCCCAGGATCAGCATCGAGGTAGACGAATCCTCCAGACCCAAAGATGTCGCGGTAACACTGGAAATCATATTCCTCCTCACCGTTCTGACCCTGGCCCCCGCTCTCCTCATCATGCTCACCTCCTTCACTCGGATCGTCGTCGTTCTATCGTTTCTTCGCATGGCCATAGGGACACAGCAGATCCCGCCGTCTCAGCTCATCATCGGCCTGTCGCTATTCCTTACCATGTTTGTCATGGGTCCAACTTTCGAGACCGTATATGATGATGCCATCGTGCCCTACCTGGACGAACAGATCGACAATGAATCCGCACTGGAAAGAGGCATGAAACCCATTCGGGCATTCATGCTGAGGAACACAAGAGAGAAAGACCTGGGGCTCTTTATCAAACTTGCGCGGTTACCCCGACCAAACAGCCCTGAAGAACTGTCCAACCGAGTCCTGATTCCCAGCTTTGTCATCAGCGAACTCAAGACGGCATTCCAGATCGCCTTCGTACTGTTCATCCCCTTTATCATCATCGATATGGTGGTGGCCAGCACCCTCCTTTCTATGGGTATGATGATGCTGCCACCCGTAACCGTATCGCTGCCCTTCAAGATTCTGCTGTTTGTTTTGGTGGACGGCTGGCACTTAATCGTTGAATCCGTCGTTACCAGCTTCAAGTGACCGGAAGCGACTCGGGGAGAGATCTGTGACATCACAGTTTGTTGTACATCTTGGCCAGGAAGCCATTTTCCTCATGTTACAGGTATCCGCACCTATGCTCCTGGCGGGGCTTCTTGTCGGGTTGAGCGTGAGCATCCTTCAGGCCGTCACCCAGATTCATGAGGTCACCCTTACCTTTATTCCAAAGATTCTCGCCGTTTCGGTAGCCTTGATGGTGGCGTTGCCCTGGATGATCGAGAAAATCCTGGACTTTATGCGAAATCTGATGAGACTCATTCCAACCCTTGCGTCCTGACCATCGATCATGAACACCACTTTCCTCGACATCTCGGTCGCTCAGTTCCAAGTCTTCCTCCTGGTTTTCGTCCGGACAATCGGGATTCTTGCCATATCGCCAGTGTTCGGACATCGGGCTGTAATCAGTCAGAGCAAAGCCGGCCTGGCCCTTGTCATCGCTATGGTCCTGTTCCCCGTTGTCCCGCTGACATTGTCACCAACTGGAGAGCTTCTGCCTTACGTCTTGCTGGCTATCAAGGAATTGATTATGGGCATGATCCTGGGATTTACCGCCCTTCTCGTATTTATTGCCGTTCAGTTCGCAGGCGAAGTGATCGGAATAGACATTGGATTCGGAGTGGTCAACATTATCGATCCCCTGTCTGCCGAGCAGATCTCAATAATCGCTACGTTCAAGAATCTTATCGCACTTGTCGTATTCCTGATGATAAATGGTCATCACACCATTCTGAATGCCCTGGCGGCAAGCTTCGACATGGTCCCGTTGGGCGGTATGATGTTCACGGAACTTTTGGGACGTGGCCTGATCGCCATCACATCTCAGGTATTCGTAATGGCGATCAAGCTGGCGACACCCGTTATTGCGGCCTTGTTCCTCACCTCACTCGCTTTGGGAATCGTAGCCCGAACGGTGCCGCAAATGAACGTGTTCATCGTTGGTTTTCCGATGAAGATCGGGATTGGGATGGGCATCATAATGCTGACCCTCCCCCTATTTCAAACCATTCTGGTGAAATACTTTAACGGTATGGCCGCAAACTTTAGCCTTCTCCTTCAGCAGATGTACAGACCTTAGCCCAGCTGCGAGTTCATTGAGCCATGGCAGAAGAATCCTTTCAAGAAAAAACTGAACCAGCAACCCCGAAACGCCGCGAAGAAGCGGCACGAAAGGGACAGGTTGCGCGAAGCCAGGAGCTCAATTCGGCGGTTGTCCTGATTGTGGCCATTACCAGCATATACTTCCTGGGTGGCAAGTTATTTCAAGATCTTGCAACATTTACAGTCGACATCCTGGAGCGGCCGCACACCTTCGAAATGAACGCGAACAGTTTCCGAGTAAACATGCTCGACTGGGGCCGAATCTTCTTTATGACCATTTGGCCCATCCTCCTCATACTGGGCGTCACTTCCCTGGCCATCAGCCTGGGGCAGGTCGGTTTCACCATCAATGAAGAGGCATTGAATCCCAAATTNAACCGCCTTGACCCCCTTAAGGGCGCCAAGCGGATGTTTTCCAAGAGATCTCTGGTAGAACTGGCCAAGGGAATATTCAAAATCCTGATCGTCGGGTATATCAGTTATATCACCATCGCCCCTGCTATGCCGAAAATCATAGTGCTCGCAGATGCCGGTCTGGGAACTTCACTCGAGTTCATCGGGCACATGGTGTTCAAAGTGGGAATCTATACCTCGCTGGTGCTGCTCATCCTCGCTTTGCTGGATTTCATGTATCAGAAGTGGGAACATAGCCAAAGCATCAAAATGACAAAACAGGAAGTGAAGGAAGAGCAAAAACAGACCGAAGGTGACCCGCAGATACGGATGCGTATACGATCCCTCCAGAGAGAAGCCGCAAGGCAAAGGATGATGGACGAAGTACCGGAAGCGGACGTGGTCATCACCAACCCCACGCACTTCGCCGTAGCCATCAAGTACGACATGGAGTTTATGGAAGCACCCCAGGTGGTTGCCAAGGGACAAAATCTGATCGCCCAGAGGATCAAACAGGTGACGGAGGAGGCAGGTATACCGGTGGTCGAAAACAAACCCCTGGCGCAGGCCCTATTCCGAACGGTGGAAGTTGGGCAAAACATACCGGAAGACCTGTATCGAGCCGTTGCTGAAGTACTGGCTTACGTGTTCAGACTCAAGGCAAGTTGACGTGTCGATTATACCAAAAACAGGACTATCGGACCGGATCGATAGGGCAATTGGAACTATGCCGAAATGAGCTGGCTCAATGTAGAGTCAACCTTTCACAACTTTAATCTTTTCCTTGACTTAAGTGACTGCATAGGAGTATACTATGCTATCTGATGTCATGCTTGGAGGGAGGGCATGAACACGTTCTTTGACAAAATCGCCCAGTATTCGGATGTCGCATTCGCGCTTGCCGTAATTGGCATGATTTCGGTCATGATCGTGCCCATGCCACCCGCGCTGATGGATATCCTTTTGGCCTTCAACATCGCCTTCAGCTTGTTGGTATTGTTGATGACCATCTACATCACCAATCCGCTTCAGTTGTCCGTCTTCCCTGGTCTGCTTTTGGTGTTGACACTGTTTCGCCTATCGTTAAACGTGGCGACCACGCGTTTGATCCTTGGCGAAGCATACGCAGGGGATGTGATAAACGCCTTCGGACAGTTTGTGGTGAAAGGGAATTACATACTGGGTATGGTGGTCTTCCTGATCATCGTGATTATCCAGTTCGTGGTGATCACCAAGGGCGCGGGACGCGTGGCGGAAGTCGCTGCCAGGTTCACCCTGGATGCAATGCCCGGCAAGCAGATGAGCATAGATGCGGACCTTAACGCGGGCCTCATCACCGAGGATCAGGCAAGGGAAAGGCGATCCTCCATATCTCGCGAAGCCGACTTCTACGGGGCAATGGACGGTGCCAGCAAGTTCGTACGGGGGGATGCCATCGCAGGCATTCTCATCACCCTCGTCAACATCCTGGGTGGTCTTGCGATAGGTGTGTTGCAGCGCGACATGGTGGCTGGACAAGCTGCTCAGACGTACACAATACTGACCATTGGAGACGGCCTGGTCTCCCAGATACCCGCCCTGATCACATCGATCTCTGCGGGTATAATTGTCACACGTTCCACCTCTGAAGAAAACCTCGGCTCCGATCTTGCCCGCGAACTAACTGCAAAACCCAAGGCGATTATGATCGCCTCCTTCGTTCTTGGTGCATTCGCCANGGTGCCTGGCCTGCCGCCTCTTCCGTTCCTCGTTCTATCCGGGATTTGTGGCGCCATTGGATTCACATCTTTCCGGCGGCAGCAACTGGACGCGGAAACCGAGTTGGTGGCTGAAGAAGGAGAAGCCGCCCCCGAAGAGAAGATTGAAGACTATCTTCACGTCGATCCGCTTGAGGTCAGACTTGGGTATGGTCTCATTCCCCTTGTCGACCCCTCCCAGGGCGGTGACTTTCTGGATCGGGTCACCATGATCCGAAAGCAAACGGCAAACGATCTGGGAATTGTTGTTCCTCCTGTGCGCATCAGAGACGATATCACCTATAGTCCCAATGAATACAGCGTTAACATCAAAGGCGTGAAGATCTCGGGCGGCGAGATCCAGCCTCGTAGTTTGCTGGCCTTTGATCCTGGGTATGCGGAAGGAGAATTAGAGGGAATCGATACGGTTGAGCCAGCCTTTGGACTTCCCGCAAAGTGGATCTCGGAGAACCAGAGGGAGCGCGCGGAACTGATGGGCTACACCGTTGTGGAGCCCGCGCCTGTCCTGATCACCGTTCTCACTGAGATCATCAANTCTCACGCCCACGAAATCCTCACACGACAGGACACACAAACCCTAATCGATCAGCTCAAGGAGAAGAGTCCAACGGTTGTAGAAGAGCTGATTCCAGAGGCGATCAAAGTCGGTGGTGTGCAAAAGGCCCTTCAGAATCTGCTGAAAGAACGCGTGCCCATCCGAGACATGCAGACCATTCTGGAAACCATGGCCGACTACGCAGGTGTAACCACCGACCCCGACATTCTCACGGAATACGTGCGAACAGCGCTTGGCCGAACTATCTGCCAGCTATACCAGAATGAAGAAGGCAACATCCCCGTCCTGACGGTGGCACCTGAATTGGAACAACAGATTTCGGAAAGCATCCAAAGCACCGCTGCTGGCATCAAAGTCATCCTCCCGCCCGAAACCACCACCCAGCTCTTCGAACAGTTGTCCGAAGGGATCGAGACCATGGTTTCGAACAATCAACAGCCGGTGATCCTGGCTGCGCCTACCATCCGACTTGGATTCAGGCGTTTGACTGAGGCCACTTTTCCCAGTTTGACCGTGCTTTCCTACAACGAAATAGTCCCAGGTGTCGAAGTCTTTTCGGTTGGAATGATCTCTCTAAGCGATGTCTATGCGAATTAAGAAATACGTGGCCGACTCAATGCCCGAGGCCCTCAAACTTGTCAAGGCCGATCTTGGCCCCAAAGCGGTTATCCTGAACACCCGGACCGTGAAGAAGGGCAGCAAGCTGGGGATCCTTGGGAAAGGCCAGGTCGAGGTAACGGCGGCGGCTGATGCGACCCGTGGGAAAATCCGGAAGAAACCTGCACCCAAAAAGAATGCGACATCCCAGCCTTCCGATGTAGACCAGGAGGTTCGAGCGCCCAGACCAACTTCGGCCTCCGGACCGTCTCGAACACAGGTAAAGAAGGAAAAAGCGGCCCAAACTGATCCCGATTGGGCAAACCGACTCTCACAACAGATCCAACGGTTACAGGCTTCGGTCCAGTCCGGTATTCGCCACTCCCCTTTGTTGCCTGGGGCACTTGGTGTCCTGTCAGAGCAGCTCCAGGAGGCGGAACTGGGTGACGGACTTTTGGAAGAGCTTCTGAACGGCATCTTGCTTGAACCTGGTGACGGCGGCCTGAAGGACCTGAAGCCTCTGCAGATCCTTGCAAGGAATCAACTTACTTCAAGATTCAGGAAGCCCGCTCCAACGAGACTTGGGAAGGGCGTCCGAACTGTTGTGGCACTGGTAGGTCCTTCTGGAGCNGGCAAAACCACAGCAGCAGCAAGGATGGTCGCACACTTCAAGAAAGAGCATCAGGCCAAAGCCCTTTTGGTCGCCGCAGACACAGATCGTGTCGGTGGCCTGGAACAACTCCGCGCGTTCGCCGGAATCCTGGACACACCGGTTGTTGTCGTTCGGAACCCGGAAGAAATGGAAGAAACGGTAAGGTCACATCGGGATGTTGAACTCATCCTGCTGGACACCGCGGGAATCAGTCCCATTGCCACGGACCAGGTGGATCAACTGGCAACCTTGCTACAGGGAGCCGGGCCCAGCGAGGTCCATCTCGTCCTGGGTGCTTCGAACGGGCTTCAGCACATGCGCGACGCGCTTGAGGCCTATGCCAGAGTGGGCGTTGATCGACTGTTCCTAACCAAGTTGGATGAAACCTCCCGACTGGGTGCGGCCTGCACGCTGGCCATTGAATCAGGTCTGGCGCTATCCTACATCACAGACGGCAGGGATGTACCCGGCAATTTCCACCCTGCTGACCCTTTGGCACTTTGCGAAATGCTTTTCCAGAGGAGGGCATATGCCGGATGAGCCGGATGGCCCAAGGGCCTCAATTTGGTCGATAACCAGCGGAAAGGGTGGCGTTGGGAAAACAACACTCAGCCTGAATCTCGGGATCGCACTGTCCCAGCTAGGAAAACAGGTGCTCTTGATAGATGCAGATGTCGGTCTGGCGAATGTGAACATCCTGTTGGGAGCGTCTCCGGAATCGACCCTGGAAGACCTGCTCCAGGGTCGTGTCACCGCCTTCGACGTTACCATGGAAGGGCCAGAAGGTCTCACCGTTCTGCCGGCTGCCTCTGGAATGGCCGAGTCCGAAGCCTGGCAGTACAATGACAGATCTCGCCTGGCGGAAGAGTTGGGTCGGCTAGAGCGTGGATTCGACCTCATCTTGATCGATACCGGAGCCGGCATTTCCTCAAAAGTAACCGATTTCGTACTCTCGTCGGACAAGATGCTGGTTGTTGCGGTGCCCGAACCCACCTCCATTGCCGATGCCTACGCAATGGTCAAGGTTTGCGCGTCACAGCGTACCGATCTTGAAATGGAACTCCTGGTTAATTGTGCCAGGTCGCCCAGAGAGGCTTTCGAACTACACCAAAAGTTCCAACAGATCGTAGATCGCTTTCTGGGACTCTCCGTTCCAGGAAATGGCTATGTGTTGGAAGACCTCTCGGTAGAGCACGCGTCACGCAATCAGCAACCACTGATCCTGGCGAATCCGGATGCATCGGCAAGCCAATGCATTCAAAGACTTGCTCAGGAAATGAGCACGGCCGCATCACAGGTTGACGGACCAGGACTTTTCGATCGATTGATGGACCGGATTATATCCGAAACCTAGAAATTCACACATNGTCACCCACTCACCCTGGGGATTCTGCCTGATGAAGGGACCCAAGAAGAGCAGCACACAGCCCGCTCAGGCCTATGCCGCACAGGCCCAGGCAACTGATGCCGAACGCGAAAAGCAGCTGATGGACTACCTGCCCCTGGTCAAGTATATCGCGGGTCGAATTGCCATTGGTCTGCCAAAATCGGTGGAACTTGACGACCTGATCAATGCCGGCGTGGTAGGGCTTATAGAAGCGCACAACAACTTCGACTCGGGCAAAGGGGTAAAATTCGAGTCCTATGCCTCCATGCGTATCCGAGGCGCCATTCTGGATGAGCTTCGTGCAATAGATTGGGCGCCCAGATCAACACGTGCGAAATCGCGCGAGGTAGAAAAGGCCATTTCCTCCCTGGAAAACAGACTAGGACGCTCTCCAAATGAAGAGGAAGTGTCCGAAAACCTAGACATGTCTCTCAACGACCTGTATAAACTCCTGGATGATGTGAGTGCAACCACCCTGCTCTCTCTGGATGAATTCACCTACGGTTCCGAGGACGACAAACAGGTGGCGCTGGTTGACACCCTGCAATCCCAGGACCGTACCGACGCCCTCTCTGACCTCGAGCGGGATGAGATGCGGGTTCTGCTGGTGGAGTCGATCGGNCTTTTGAGCGACCAGGAGCGACTTGTGATCGCCCTGTATTACTATGAAGAACTCACCCTGAAGGAAATNGGCCAGGTCATGGAACTCAGTGAGTCGCGCGTATCACAGATTCATACCAAGTCCGTTCTGAGTCTGAGGGCAAAGCTCCGTATGCGCCTTATGCAGTGACGCAGAGCAAATAACCTGAGTACCTTCCCACTGGAAACATTGCACAGGGGATCGCGTGTCCCGCACATCTCAAAGCCTCAACCAGGAATACGAACAAGGCCTACAAATGGACCAGGAGCGCAGACAGCGGTTGCGCCAGGTAACCGAGAAGATCATTGGGCTGCCGATATTGCCCACGGTTGTTGCCCAACTCATCGCCCTCATCGACGACCCGAAATCCTCCGCGCGTCCGGTAGCCCAACTGATCTCCACGGATCAGGCCCTTACCGCCAAGATTCTTAAAGTCGCCAACTCGGCCTTCTATGGATTCCCTAGGGAAATTGCCACGGTCCAATTGGCCATTGTGGTTCTTGGATTCGAGCAAGTCAAAAACCTCAGCCTCAGTGTAGCGGTTCTGCGAAGATTCTCGAGTGGAAATGAACACAGACTTTTCGATCGCCAACGGTTCTGGGATCATGCAATAGCCTGCGGTGTTGCCGGACGCCTGCTCGCTCGAAAAGTGCACCCGAGATTTGAGGGCGAAGCTTTTGTTGCAGGTGTGCTCCACGACATAGGCAAACTCATTTTGATCGAATACTTCTTCGATGAATTTTCCGAGGCTCTCGAACTGGCGGAGACAGAAGAGCTGACCATCGTAGAAGCCGAGGAGCAGGTGCTGGGTGTCACCCACTCGGACATCGGCGGCTGGCTTGCGGAAAAGTGGAACCTACCCCCTTCCTTGGTGAGCGCCATCGCTTATCATCACAGGCCTGAGGAAATGGAAGAGCCGGATGAACTAGTTCATTTCATCCATCTGGCCAACGCACTGGTCCGGCAACACCAGATCGGCACCAGTGGCGACAGCCATCCGCCAACCCTAGTACCTGACGTTGCCGCCCGGTTCAAACCAAACCCGGAGATGACCAACGAGAAGTTACTGGACCATCTGAGCGAAGGTCTGGAAGCGGAACTCGAAAAGGCCCAGATCTTCAAGGATCTCGGCGACAGCTAGTAGCTAACTGATATCGATCTCTTTCGAAGTCTCCACCATTTGAAACGCTATGGCCAACCACTCGAACGATGACACCGTATCGGAACAGATTCAGGATCTGTCAGGTGCAATCGGTACAGGGCTTGAATTGGAAGGTGCGCTCAACGCCCTCACCGACCTTTCCAGACAGCTCATTGACTCGAGCGCATGTGGCATCTTCAAGTTCGAAGGCATAAATGCACACCTAATCACCACTCACAACGCATCTCCAGATTTGGAAAGGGCCGTACAAGACTTCCATACCAGCGGTCAGACAGACCAGGTCTTCACCGCCGACAACCCCGTTGTGCTTTCCGAATCCGGCGAAGAGACGTCCTATGCCCTTGCTCCCATAAGTGCTCAAGAACATCCCCTGGGCATATTTGCCTTCGCCTGCAATCGCTCTGTTTACACCGCTCCAGAGCTCGATCTAATTGCAACCCTGTCCAGACAGGCCGCGATTGCCCTGGAAAATGTCGGTCTATATCAGGATTTGTTCGAAACCCATCATAAACTGAAGGCCTCTCAGACGCAACTCGTACAATCAGGCAAGATGGCGGCTGTGGGACAACTGGCCGCCGGCGTTGCACACGAGGTGAACAACCCGCTGCAGATCATCCTCTCCCGTGTCCAACTTCTTATGATGCGACACAAAGAGGAAGAGAGCCTCGTCAAAGACCTCGACCTGATTGAATCCAATGTAAAGCGCATTTCCCGGATTATCCGAAGCCTCCTGGACTTCGCCCGGCACAACAGCGGGCAGGAGGAATGGAAATCGATCGATCTCATTTATCTGGTGACCCAGACCGCGAATCTGATGCAGCATCTTATGGAAAAGGGTGACATCGAAGTCACCATCACCACAGCGGATGGAAAATCCCCTCAGGTGTATGGCAATGTTAGCGAGGTCGAACAGATCTTTCTCAACCTTCTGATAAACGCCCAACAGGCAATGCCCGATGGCGGCCGGATCGACATTGAGCTGTCCACTGACGGCCAGACCACGACCGCAANGATAAGTGATACCGGGGAAGGTATCCCGGAAGAGAACATCGGCCGCGTATTCGACCCTTTCTTCACCACCAGGGAAGAGAACGGTGGCACAGGACTCGGCCTCTCCATTATTTACAGCATCGTTGACAAACACAACGGAGAAGTCAGCGTAAAAAGCGAACCGGGACAGGGCACTACATTCGTCCTTCGATTTCCTTCCAAGGGCTCACAAGACGATTCAGAGGAAACCTGAACTGGGGGGTCTCGATATGGGAGGCGCGATGCAAGGCCTGGACATTCTGTACTGGGGTCTCTCCATCCTATTCTGCCTGGCCATGGGATTCGCTATTCTCCTGTGGTGCAGGAGTTGGCGTAAGGAAGAGCGAGAGGAGAGCGCCAAACAGATCGGCAGGCTCACAAGGGAAGTTGCGAGGCTTTCGTCCGCTGTCGATATGCTTGAAAACACCTCTGCCTCTCTGCAGACAGCCGACGAACAAATTGCCAGGGATATAGAGAATCTTAGAAACTGCATCGTACGGCTGAGACAATCGGTCCCACATGAATCTCATTCATCAATGCCGGCACCCATTGCGGCCGAGCCGGATTCCCCTCCCCTGCCTGAGGTGTCCCCGGACGACCGCCCAGAATCCGATCCACCGCAGGATTCGGATCAAGACCCGTTTGCGGAGGCCAGGCAGATGTTGAAGGATGGACAGACGGCCGTGGAGGTCGCCAAAGCGCTGGATATCGGCACTGCTGAAGTCCGGATGATAGCCCGCATGATGGGACTCTAGCAGAAATGTGTTCAAAAAGTCCGGATTCAGCCGATTCTAATAAACATCAGCTAGAGTAGAATAGGGAGTTCAGAAATCCCATTTCTCCCGAGCATTAACAGGATACACAAATGAAAAATCCACCTCTCATACGTCTCATCCCCCTGCTTGTAGTTCTCGCGACCGCCTGTGGAGAAGATGCTCCAACGGGCGTATCCGGAGACAATCTGGAAGGTGTATGGAGTGGCCGGCTAAATGGCGTGACCCTGATGGGGCGCAGCCTGACCGGTGATGTCGACTGGCAGTTCACAAAGGACAGCTTTGAGATCCGGTTCTTCGATTCCCCGGCCGACCAAGCCCAGAGAATTGGAGGCAGTTGGAAATTCTCCGACGGGAAGGTGGTAATTGAGCTAAAGACCTCATTTCCAATCGGCGGCGATATTGGTGCAATCGACTCCCTGTTCGTTTCCATCGTCGACAGTGAGATCTCTATCAAGACTCTCGCAGGAAGTGATATTATACTCCGTAAGACTCAGGGCGCATCCCTCCTGGACCCCAATGGAAGCCAACTCTTATGCAGATCTCCGGCCTGGCAAGTCCGCAGACCCTTCGGTTTGATCTCTCCACCGACTCACAGCGCAAGAGCCTCCTTACTCGTCTCACTGAAGGCCAATCCCTCGAAGCACGAATACTCCAGCGTCTGAGCAACGGACGATGGACCGTTCGATTTATGGGCCACAACCTCGTCGCCGAGTCCTTCCACTCCCTTCTTCCTGGTCAAATCGTACACGCCAAAGTGCAATCATTGGGTCCGCCACTGATACTCTCCTTGTCGGGCGACTCCGGCTCAGAATCCGCATCCATTGCACGGGCGCTTCAAGACCTCGGCCTCCTGGACGACAATCTCAATCGTGCGATCATCAAAGGGCTCATAAGCAAGGGCCTGGCCGTGGACCTCCAGTCCATTCGAGATCTACGCGACCTCTATATCGCGCTGGGACTCTCTCCGGATATATCGGATCTGGAAGAACTCGACGAACTCGTCGCCAGAATTCTTTTCCTTCAGGGCAAGGGTGTTCCGGTCACCCCGGATGCCATCTCCAGCTATCTATCCCGTCTTCCGGCCGGAATACTGGGTGGACTCATCGAAGGACTCGCCGAACTGCTCCGGTCGTACCGTTCAACACCTATTCCACCGTCTCTTAGAGACGTTCTGGAAAACCTGCAACCCTCCAAGCTCAGTGGCAACGGACTTAGGGAATTTCTGAACGGGCTTGGAATCGACNTAGAGGGTCGGCTGGCCAGTTGGATNGCATCCGGTGGCAAAGGAATTCCCGGCGGCATCGACACCTCTCTGAAGCTTCTTCTGCTGCGATTCCAGACCGAACTGACCGGACTCGACGCATCATTACTGGACGCAACCCACCGCAATATCCTTACCAACTTGCAGGACCGGTTATCCGAAACGCTCCATTTCCTGGATACGATTCAAGTCACGAACCTGCCATCGTCCAACNGTCCGGCAGTGCATCTGCAGATACCGTTTCTCCTCGATGGATCGATGAGAACCACCGACCTGGAGATCTCAGGGGATGGCCAGCAACAGGGCTCTCAGGTCGACCCGGAAAACCTCAACCTGACGCTTTCCGTCGACCTTACAGGACTGGGTCCGGTGAAGGTCCACCTCATTGTTGTGCAAGGCAGGGCCTCGTGCAACATTCACGTGGCGGACCAGGAACGGTCGGACTTCCTTCAAACGATAACCGCGGATCTTGAGCGATCACTCGAGCGATGTGGATATGTTGGTGCCAAAATTGCCTGCCGTACTGATGAGGTCGGCTCTGACGGTACTGACGTTCAGCCTTCCGTAGGCCTCGACCTCCGTGTGTAGAAATGAAAGGAGCCCGCACATATGTGCGGNCTCCTTCACNACAGGGCATCTGGTTTCGTACTTGCCGGTAGCATCGAAGTGATAGACGGATACATTCCAGTGATGCTCCATACCGCGAAGAAGATCTCGTCTCCGGAAGAGAAACTCCGTGCGAAAGACGTTCGACCACTGTGCCACTTCCCGGTTCCAAAGGTATCGTATCCTGCATCGCGGAAGCACTCGCCCAGCGTGATGTGATCAAGGGGGATGTCCTGGCCCTCTCGATCCAGGTGAAACAGAGTGCGGCCAGTGTGAAGCATCGCGCGGCTTGGCACGTATCTCTCGGAATATGGGCGCGCGTGAACGTCGTTCCAGAATTGACAAGGGCATCAAGGTTAGGTGTATGTATCTCGTCATTGCCCAATGCTTGGATCGTATCGCTGGTCATCTGGAAACAAGAAAAGAACGTTTGGCCTGGTCACATCAAGCTCCAGCGAAAAGCAACGGTTGAAGGAACAGACGCTCACCGGAATCCTCTGCCACCTCCACACGGAGAAACACCAAATCGGGTTCTCCGTTCGTAATTGGGAGTTCGCACGATGCCTCATCACCCACCTCGTCAATGAGGACACCTGAATCGGAAATAAATTTGATCTGAGCGGGTGCACTCAGCTTCACGCTAACAGCCGAATCGGTTACGGAAAACCCCTCCACCGTCAATCCGCTATTCTTCAAACAACTGTAGAATCGGCCAAGGCGATAGGCCCTGAGGCAATCATATTCCGTGAATTCCGAAACGAGCAAGACGCTTCGGCCATTCCAGTCACCATCTCCACAAACGCTGTGATCGGGAACGCAGAACCCCCAACAACGTCGACCCGTCCTCAAGATTCGGTCCCACAAATTCAGTGAAAAGCCCTTATCCTCCTCGGGAGCCACATAGTTCGGATTCTCCAACCAATTTCGGTGTGCTGAGTAGTTATTGTAAATCTCGATCCCCATCACCGCCTCGTCGTAGTCGAGCATCTCGAATACCGATTCGTCCGTGAAACGGGAAAACCAGGTTGGGTGGTTGATCGTGATGCCACCCGCATCGGGGTAATCAAGACCCTCCAGCATGCCCTCAAACCCTTCCTGCCAAGTTCCTCCGAATCCAACAGGAAAGCCATGTTTGTTCAGTTGGTAGTTTGCATGCAAATCGAAGGTACCGGATGCAAAGCTGGATCCAGGGCTGCAGATATGGGCGTTGGAGTTGGTAAACCCATGGTGTTCCGCGTTATGGCTTAGAATGACATCGTCTCGAATCTCGCCGNACACCGGGGGTGTCACCTCAAAAGGGAAGTCCAGGCGGTATTCCTCTTCCACCTCACCCGACCAATCGATGATGTCATTCCAGTTTATGGGTGGATCGATGCGTTTACCATCTCTCGTCGCGGGCCACCACTGCCGCAGTCGGAAATCGCTTTGTCTGGTCGTAGCGTCGTACGGCGCAGACGGGTAGTAATTGGAAATCGGAAAGTGACGCATACCGAACCGATATCCGTTTTCGAAATGAGACTGGCTCATCAAGTGCATATGGGTTGCAGAAGGCACGCGACGAACATTGGACCAGTTTACATTTTCATACGGATTATACATTCTCCCCTCCCCTGGCTCAGGATCCATCCTTTCTGCGCTTTTCTCTGCTTCTTGCCGATGCCCGCTTGCCTGCACTCAACTCCATCTTTCGCAGACGTATTACATCTGGCGTCACCTCCACAAGTTCGTCCTCTGCAATGAATTCGATAGACTGATCAAGACTCAGATACCTTGGCGGCCTCAGAGTAACAACGGCCTCGGTAGTTGAACTGCGTACGTTGCTTTGCTTCTTTTCACGTGTGATATTGATCGAAAGGTCATCTTCCTTGTTGCGCTCGCCTACGATCATCCCTTCATATGTATCGGCGCCAACATCCACGAAGAGTTCACCGCGGTCGGCCATCCCCAAACTCGCATGGAGTGTAACCTTCCCTACCCGGTCTGAAACCAGTACTCCTGTATTCCTTTGCGGAATGGATCCGAACCATCCTGCATACCCCTCGAAAAGGGANTTCATAATGCCCGCACCTTTCGTATCCGTCAGAAACTGGCTGCGGAATCCTATCAATCCGCGCGAAGGAATAATAAAATCNATCGACACCCTCCCATGTCCGTGGTTCTGCATGTTGGCCATCCTGCCCTTGCGTGTCGAAAGCTTCTCCGTAACCACACCCACGAATTCCTCAGGGATATCCAGGAACACCCTCTCGGTGGGCTCCTGGAGCTTCCCGTCCTCCTGACGTGTGATTACCTGCGGCTTCGAGACCATGAATTCGTAGCCCTCACGCCGCATTGTCTCGATCAGCACCGCCATCTGCAGCTCACCCCTACCGTGGACTTCAAACATATCGGGCGTCTGCGTCTCCTGGACCTCTAGGGAAACATTTCCGAGCGTCTCCCGCATCAACCGCTCTTTCAGGTGCCGGGAAGTTAGGAACTTTCCATCTCTACCCGATAGCGGACCGTTGTTCACGCAGAAGATCATGGTGATTGTGGGTTCGTCGATCTGTATCCTGGGAAGTGGGGCGGGAGATTCCTCCGAGGAGATCGTGTCACCGATGCTCACATTATCGACACCTGCCACAGCGATAATATCTCCTGCTTCCAGCAGGTCTACCTGTGTCTTTCTGAGTCCCCGGTAGGTATAACACGCCAAAAACTTGACACCATTCCTGATCTGTCCATCACCACACAGCGAATAGGTCTTGTTCATTTCCAGAACACCATTGTTGAGCCGCCCGATCGCCACCTGNCCCACATATGGATCGTAGTCCAGGTTCGTTACCAAGAACTGTGGTACGTGCTCATCACTCGCCACAGGCCCGGGAATATCNGAAATGATGGTATCAAACAGAGGGCGCAGGTCTGCCGAAGCATCACCTACTTTTCGGTGGGCAACCCCCTCCTTCGCGTTGGTGTAAAGCACGTGGAAATCGATCTGTTCCTCCGTTGCGTCTAGATCGATGAACAAATCGTAGACCTCGTCAATCACCTCCATAATCCTGGCGTCCTGCCGGTCGATCTTATTGATCACGAGGATCACGGGCAGGTCTCTGGCAAGCGCCTTCTTCACTACAAACCGCGTTTGTGGCAGNGGTCCCTCGCTGGCATCCACAAGCAGCAGGACGCCATCCACAAGATTGAGGCTACGCTCCACCTCACCACCGAAATCTGCGTGCCCAGGTGTATCGACTATATTTATCTTGACCTCTCCGTACCATACGGAAGTATTTTTGGCCATAATGGTGATCCCACGTTCCCGCTCAAGATCCATGGAATCCATCACCCGGTCTGTCAACTCCTGATTCTCTCTGAACGTTCCACTCTGCCTCAACATCCCATCCACCAGAGTCGTCTTACCGTGATCGACATGGGCTATAATGGCAATGTTTCTGAAATTCTCTTTTCTCATTTCCCGTCCTCGATCCTCTCCCTTAAGTGCGGCAGATTGTCNATAATTCCCCAGGCTATATCTGCATACCCCAATTCATTGGGGTGCACGCCATCCGCCGACAGGCCATCAGTTCGAGGCAACATCAAGGTTCCCCCGTGAACTGTCCGGGTCCCACAGCAGTTTATAAACGGCCGTATCCCTATTCGATCATTTACACCATACACACCTCGTCGTATTACGTCCTGACACTTAACCCTAACACGCNCTGGAGCGGACCCCCAGCGGCAAAAAAAATCAGCGGCCATGCTCTAGCGCCGCTGATCATTGTCGCTAATGCCTGTCCCCTTCAATCATCTGCCGGTTCCACCTCCAACACNGCTTGCACCTGGCCGTTACCGGACTTCTCTTCTTCCGCCAACTTCACGGAAACTAGCTTGGACACCCCGGGTTCCTCCATGGTCACGCCATGCAGGCAATCTGCCGCCTCCATCGTCCCTTTGTTGTGCGTAACCACGATAAACTGAACATCTCGGGCAAACTGCTTGATCACCTTGACGAACCGGGTTACATTCGCATCGTCCAACGGGGCATCTACCTCATCGAGAATGCAGAAGGGGCTGGGCTTCACAAGATAGATGGCAAACAGAAGGGATATTGCCGTAAGCGCACNCTCCCCGCCTGAAAGCAGATTGATGTTTTGAAGTTGCTTTCCTCGGGGTCTGGCGATAATCTGCAAGGGCGCCTCGAGNGGGTCCTCATCGGACGGCATCAGGAGATCCGCCTCCCCGCCCACGAAAAATGCGGCAAAGGTCTTGTGGAAGTTCGCACGTATTTCGTTGAACGTTTCCATAAACCTTCCTCGGGCGGTTCTGTCGATCTTGNAGATGGTGCGCTTCAAGGTCTCTTCGGCCTCCAGCAAATCATCCCGCTGCTGAGCCAGAAACTCGAACCGCTCCTTCTGCAAATCGTATTCGTCCAAGGCGGCGAGGTTCACCGAGCCCATCCTGCGCAAGCGCTCCTGCGTCTCCAATACTCGCTTGCCGGTAATGTCTGCATTGAATTCCGGAAGGTCCAGCCTACCGAGTTCCTTCACATCCACATCGTAGTCCCGTTGGAGACGTGACTGCAGCTCTTCAGCCTTGGTCTTAAGCTGCGCAAGTTCAACTTCCTGCCCTCGCAGCCTTTCCTGATTCTGGTTCACCCGCTGGTTTATACTCCGCAACTCTTCCTCAACTTCCCGAGTCGCCTTCATCAATTCCTGCTGACCTTGTGCCTGGGTGTCCCGTTTCTGCTCGAGCTTGGTCTGTATCTTGTGAAGCCCCTGCATNTCGGCTGAGGCCTCCTCGACGGTCTCGTCCAGCTTTCGCTTTCGGCTCTCGCTCTCGGCACATTCTGTTTCCAGCCGTTCCAACTCCCGGGCGAGTTCACTCTGTTCTCTCGCCAGCCGCTGGGCTTCAACCTCTTGCCTTTCGGCACGGGCTCTCAAGGAGGCCATCTCTACCCGGTGTCCCGCAACCACATCCTGTTGGGCTCGACGTTGTTGCTCCTGTTCTCTCAGGACCTCGTCGGCCTGCAGAATGTCATCCTCGATACGCGTCCGCTGTGCACCCAGACCGGATACTTCTCCCTCGGCAGCATCTTGAATCCGGATCAACTCCGTTTCTCGAGACGCCAGCTTCTCCCGTTCTTCCTCCAGCTCCGCGGCCAACTTGACNTGTCGCTCGGATTCCGTCCTGGCATTCTCACGATCTCGATTTAGACCGGATTGCCGGTTCCGCAACTCGGACAGGTTTTCATCCGACACGCCAATATGCCGCGTGAGTTCCGCGAGTATGTCATCGTGGTGCTGGATTTCTCCGGTCACCCTGGCCAAATCCTCGGCGCCATCGGCAAGCCCAGCCTCGAGAGTCTCGATCTCCTGGGTTCGCCCGATCAGATTGGTTTCCTCACCTTCCGCCACACCACCGAAAATGGTACCTTCGGGAGAGAACAGCTCTCCATTCAAGGTCACGATATCAACTCCAATCGCACACATTGCCGGAGAAAGCTCCAAGGCCTTTCGCGAGTCGGTGACCAGCAGTGTCTGGTGCAGAAGTGCAGATGCGAGAGAATTCTTCGACAGCAGATCCGATGCCCGGCCGATCACACCTTCGCCCTTTGGAGGTACCCACGGCGTTCCGCCGCTGTGCAACACACGATCCATCGGGAGAAATGCCGCAGCTCCATGTCCACCGTTACTGAGGTAATCTATCGCCTCCAAAGCATCGTCCGCCGAGTCCACAACCAGGCACTCGAGTGCCCTGCCCAGCGCAGCCTCGATCGCCTGGGTATATGCGGAATTCACCGCCACGGCATCTGCAAGGATCCCTTTGATCTTCGAGGTGTAAGGGGAGTCCACAGCCAGTGCCCTTACACCTCTGGAATACCCCTCGAAACCTTCTCGCAGACGCTTCAGAAGAGCCAGTCGTGCGCCGTCGGCTTCTTGTTGGGCATTCAACTCGTTGCGCCGTTCGGTCAAGCGGACCTGCTCCTCCAACTGTTGGCTCCGCTCACCCGCCCAGGCCTTGCGTTGCTTCTCCTTTTCTGTAGCCGCCTCTTCCAATTCGATGATCTGTCGTGTCGCTTCAGCCCCAGATTCATCAGACTCCTGCTTTCGAAACTGGACACGACCCGCATCCTCTGCCAAACGCGCCCGACGATGGGCAAGCCCCTCAATCTCCGCCCTGCCCCGTTCCAGACGACCGTTCTTATCGCTGATTTGTTCGAGGATTGACATCAACTGCTTTTTCTTCTCCTCCCCTTCCGAACGCCTTATCTCGAGAGCCTCGCTCAATCCTTCGAGTGCCTGGTTGGCATCCGTCAATGCCTTCTCGGTCTGCTCCAGTGCAGAGCTAGCTTCCCTCCGGTCCTGTTCTGCTGTATGCTGACCTGAAAGTGCGGCTTCCTGNCGCTCTCCCATCTCCTCTCGCTGCCTGGCCGCCCTTTCTAGGAATCCCACTATATTCTGGCTCTCGCTTCGTGCCACCAGAATCTCACGATCTTTCCTGTGCACCACCTCGGTCTGACGGCTCACTTCGGCATTGGCGGCCGCAAGTGCCTGATCCTGTGCGGTCAGTTCCGTTCTTACCTCTTCCACCNGCGCACCGAGACGTGCTATATCTGTGCCCCCGACCTCGATGTCCTCCTTCAGAAAGGTCATCTCCTCCAGCAGAGGCCTAGCACGATCCGACATATCGTGATACATGAACTGCCCCAGATGTATCTCCATCTCTCTAAACTGATCCGAGAGTTGCTTGTACAGCCGGGCCTTCCTCTCCTGTCGCTTGAGAGAATTCACCTGACGCTCTACTTCACCGATGATGTCNTCGATCCTCTGAAGATCCTGCTGTATGGATTCCAGCTTGTTCCAGGCTGAGCGCCGCCTAACTTTATAGCGTGTGACGCCTGCTGCTTCCTCGAACAATCTACGACGCTCTTCAGGTTTATCACTGATAATTTCATCAACCATCCCCTGCTCAATTACCGAATAGGCGTGGGCGCCAAGGCCCGTGTCCATCAGCAGGTTGTGTATATCTTTCAGCCTGCAGGGAACCTTATTCAATAGATAATCACTGTCACCTGAACGAAACAGCCGGCGAGTAACTGTAACTTCAGTAAAATCAACCGGTAAAATCTTATTTGCGTTGTCGATCGTAACCGAGACTTCCGCCATCCCNAGCGGCTTTCTGGAACGCGATCCCGAGAATATCACATCCTCCATATTGCTGCTTCGGAGTGAACGCGCACGCTGTTCACCCAATGCCCATCTCAAAGCGTCAACCACGTTGGATTTTCCACAACCGTTTGGGCCTACAACACACGTGATGCCCTGTCGAAGGGACAGATCCAGCTTGTGAGCAAAAGACTTGAATCCAACAGCCGTTAGCCGGGAAAGATGCAAAACGGTCCTCCTGAATATGAACGCATCCAATCCCTGATCGGACAAGGGCAGAACGTGGCCTGCACCGGCACGAATAGGGAAAACATTTGTCTGTTTGAAGGTAAAGGGGAAACACAAAGGGAAGGGGAAACCCTTGATACCCAACAGGTTGGGGAAACCTTTGGATTTATTTCTGCAAAATACTACATCTGGTAGCCCCAGTCAAGACTTTTTTCCCCGAATCCAAGTTCCTTGGATGCAACGATGCGCGTCAGTTTTTTGTTTTTTCATTCCAAAGATTTGGCCTACCTTACAGACCTAGGCAGCTACCAACATCACAGGCAGGAGGACCCCGTAAAATGGCCGATGCACTCACACAACCCATCGTCTCTATCGAAAAGGTGGTTATCCGGGGCAAACGCCCGCGCAACATAGGATCGAACTCCAGAATCGGAGTCCATGGGGATCGTGTAGCCGATCAGGTGGTCCGAATTCATACCAAAAATGGGCTTACGGGCATCGGATGGTCGGGAATCGGCGCTGAGAAGGCCGAAAGATTGCTCGGCAAGTCTCCTTTGGATCTGTTCCAACTGCCCAAGGGATCGAACGACTCCGGGTTGCCGGTGGACTTGCCCCTGTGGGATTTGGCGGCGAAGGCTGAAGACTTACCCCTATACAAATTGCTTGGCAACCGAGGGTCTCACGAGGTCGAGCTCTATGACGGTTCCATCTACATAGATGATCTGGATGCAAGTGACGGCGAAGCCGTCGAGATCTTCCATCAGGAGGTCCGGACGGGACAGGCCTACGGATACAACAACTTCAAGATCAAGATCGGCCGCGGTGCACGTTGGATGGATATGCAACAAGGTCTCAAAAGGGACGAACTGGTAATCCATGCCGTCCGGAATGCAGCCGGGCCGGACGCCAAGATCCTCATCGATGCCAACATGGGAAACACCCTCAATACGGCAAAGGAAACCATGAGGCTATGTTCNCACGACAACATCTACTGGTTCGAAGAGCCCTTCGCCGAGGATCCGGCTCTTAACCAGGCATTCAAGAAATATCTTCTGGAGCACAGCCCGGCCACGCTCGTCGCAGACGGCGAATTTTCGCCGCCACCCTACTTCTTCGATCTTGTTGAGAAGGGCTGGATCGACGTGGTGCAACACGATTTTCGTGCTATGGGTTTAACTTGGTGGCGGGAGACTGCTGCTCGGATAGAGCCCTGGGGGGCCGTGTGTGCTCCTCACTGCTGGGGAAGCATAATTGAACGATATGCCCACGCACACTTCGCCGCGTCAATTCCCAACTACAGTCTGCTCGAAGCTGCCCCGGCCGATCTGGAAGGCATCAATCTGGACGGATGGGAGATGCGTGACAGCAGGCTGATCGTTCCGGACACCCCCGGGATCGGATTTGACCTGGAGCCGGAAATCTGGGAGAAGGGTGTGCGCCGGAAAGGCGGATTCCACCTCACCCTGGACTGAATTCGACCAACCTGATTCCGCTGTCATCGCCAGCCTTGCGAACCCTGAATCCTTGATGTAGCATGTATGTCGTTCAGTGAATACACAAGACTTACCTTTGCATCATTCATCGGATGCATCACATCAGTAGACTTCGCTGACCAAGGAGATTGCTGGAATGGACCATACCTTTCCAGGTGAACACTGGGAAGCAATACCACCTAACGATGCAGGATTCTCACCTGACAAGCTCGCCGCAGCAGGATCGTGGCTCAACGACCTGGCGGGAGACAAGACCTATCAGGTAGCGGTTTCCCGCAATGGCCGTCTCGTCGGCGAGTGGTATCAGGGCACCGATCCTGACGAATCTCACAGACAAGCTTCAGCAGCAAAGTCCTACTACTCCTCCATGCTCGGAGTTGCTGTGGCCGACGGCAAGATCGGCAGCCCCGACGAGAAAGTCGTAGACCATCATCCAGAAATGATGGACGTCCCCGAAGACAGGGGACCCAAACCCGGCCGATTCGCATTTGAAAAAGACCGGGATATCACGCTCCGCCATCTCATCTGCAATGTTTCGGGATATATGAAACCGGGTGAGGATCCCAGGAAGGTCTTTCATTACCAGACCTACGGCATGAATATCCTGACGCATACCCTCGCCAATATCTACGGATACCATGACAGCAACGATCCCGAGCGCCTCGGGGGTTGCGGGAGACTGATAGAAGAGAAAATCAGGAATCCGATACGGGGTACTTGGGGTTACGAGTACTCCAATTTCAAACTAAAGCCTGATGCCCGTCTCAACATATCCGGGTACTATACACAGATTTATTCCACTGCTAGAGATCTGCTCCGAATCGGTCACCTCTGGATGAACTGGGGGAACTGGCAAGGGGAGCAAGTCATCCCCGAGGCCTACTTGAAGGAAGCCACGGTGACCAACTCCTTTATCCTCGAAAACGAACCCGAGGAAANCTGGAAATACGGNCATGGCTTCTGGGTCAACGACCATGGNAAACAGTGGCCCGACCTCCCAACCGACTCCTTCGCAGCCTCGGGGGCTGGTGCGAAACACACCTGGGTATGTCCACCTCTGGGCATCGTGGTTGTGCAAAATCCTGGCTTATGTGATCAATTCAAAGATGACGAGGAGAAGAAAGTGGGAAGCCAGAACGAAGTAATATCTCGCATCATCAACGCACTGGAATAAACGTCATGTCGTGGCTACACATCCAAAACGCCAACGTATTCGCCCCGAAGGAATTGGGTACCTCAGACATCCTGTGGAGGGAGGGACGAATCGTCAGTGTGGGTCAACACCTTGACCCTCCGGATTTTGCAGATTCGCAGACGGTGGATGCGAACGGCCGAATCCTCTTACCTGGAGTCGTGGACAATTAATGGTTTCGGAAGGTGAACCGATTGTCCGCAGTTGTTTTGAAAGTCGACCATCGCAATCCATCATCAAAAGGAATCGTTCATGTCCACGTACAACATCACCGTCCTACCCGGTGACGGCGTTGGCCCGGAGGTAGTCGCCGAGGCCATGAAAGTTCTGCTGGCCCTTGAAGAACCGCATCCGAACCTCCGCTTCGTATTTTCCGAACATCCCGTCGGCGCCGCATGTTACCAGGAAACCGGGGAAGATCTACCCGAGAGTACTCTGCAGGCATGCCGTCAGTCGGACGCCATATTTTTCGGTTCCGCAGGGGATCCGGAAATCAGATTCCCGGACGGGACGGAGATCGCTCCCCAGCTCACCTTGCGATTCGTGCTGGACCTTTACGCAGGAATTCGTCCAATCAAAAAATATCCCGGAGTTCCACCTTTGCTCTCGGCCGATCCACCGATCGACTATGTCATCTTGCGGGAAAACACGGAGGGACTCTATGCCTCCCGTGGGGCCGGCGTCCGTGTCGGCGACGAAGTGGCTGTAGACAATATGGTCATCACCAACAAAGGAACGGAACGAATCGTACACGCAGCGTTCCAGATCGCACGGCTGCGAGACGGAGCACCATCGGACGGGAAAAGCAGGGTCACGTGTGTGGATAAAGCGAATGTCCTCAAGAGCATGGCCTTCTTCCGACAGATCTACAACCGGGTTGCAGAAGACTATCCGGATACCGAGCGAGACTATGCGTATGTGGACGCTTTCACCGTTTACCAGCTTCGTGGAGCGGATTACTACGACGTCGTCGTGGCGGAAAACATGTTCGGCGATATCATCTCCGACCTGGCCGCTGCCACTATCGGAGGGATGGGCATGGCACCATCTGCCGATGTAGGGGACAACCATGGCATCTTTCAGCCCTCTCACGGCACTGCGCCCGATATTGCAGGACAGGGCATCGCGAATCCGCTCGCCCAGATCCTATCGGCAAGCATGATGCTCACCTGGCTAGGAGATCGACATAATGATGCTGATGCCACCGCAGCTGCCAGAACTATCGATACAGCAGTAGGTGCCATACTGAAGAATCCTTCCAATCACCCACCGGACCTCGGTGGCTCAGCCGCGACACCCTCTGTGGGAGATGCGGTCGTCGGTGCCATCACCTCCTGAGCTCACCCTACCTTCGACAGTGCAAGGAGATCGTAGATGAATGCCAAGACAAAAAAGAGACGTGTGGAGAGTGCAGTTTCGGCGGAAGCCCGAACTGCCAGAGCGCTTGCGCTCAAGATTCATGGATGGGCGGAACGTCCCTTTCGAGAGGTAAATTCCGCAAATGCCATTGGTGAGTACCTGGCAGCGAACGGCTTCAACGTCGAGTTCCCCTTCAAGAAAATTCCCACTGCTGTCCGAGCAACTTGGGGAAAGGGGAAACCCGCCATTGGGCTTCTTGGGGAATACGACGCCTTGCCCAATTGCGGACCTGAGGAAGCGGAATGGGGTCACGGCTGAGGCCACAACCTTCTGGGCGTAGCCCCGGCCGCAGGTGCGGTCGCCGCAAAGAACATCCTCGAAGACAGGGCTTCCTCAGGAAAGATCGTCTACTATGGATGTCCTGCTGAGGAAACCCTCGCCGGAAAAGTATATATGGCCCGCGATGGTGCGTTCAGAGATATCGATGCGTGCCTTGCCTGGCACCCCGGCGCAACCGGCGTGAACAACTTCGGTGGATCCGCTCTGGACTCGGTCGTCTACGAATTCTTCGGCAAAACGGCGCATGGCGCTAGCGCGCACAATGGTCGCAGCGCGCTGGACGGTTCAATGCTCACCGACATATCTGCCAATTATTTGCGGGAGCATGTGCCAGAGAATGTTCGAATCCACTCCGTCATCCGCAATGGTGGTGACGCACCCAATGTGGTACCAGCCTATTCAAAAATCTGGTACTTTGTAAGGGGTAAAGACCGCGCACAGGTTGACGAGGTCCGGGACCGGCTCACTGCATGTGCTAGAGGTGCGGCCGAGGCCACCGGCACCGAGATGAAATGGTCCAGGATCACCGCTATATACCCACGGCTTCCCAATTCCCAGATGTGCGAGATCACCCGTAAGAACGTGGAGCTTTTTGGGGCACCCCGCGTCACAGCCGAGGACAAGAAACGTGCGGCGGCACTAGGATACAATGAAGGATTCGACACCAGCATCTCAAAAGGGAGCGGGTCTCAAGGAAGAGGATCTACAGACGAAGACAGTGTCTCCTGGCTCACCCCTCTCGGTCGCTTCCAGGTCGTCTGTTACGCAAAGGGAACACCTGGACATCATCGTGATATGGCCGCACAGGCTGCCATGCCGTTCGGCGAAAGGGCGATGCTCCAGTCGGCCAAGATTTTTGCCGGAACCACTATCGATCTCTGTCAGGACGCCGAGCTTATGAAGCGGGTGAGATCCGAATTCAGAAAGGGTACGAAGGGGTTCAAATACGACCCGCTCGTGAAGAAGAGTCAGGCTGTTCCCGTGGATCCGCCGTAGGGAGGCAAGAGGTGTCGGACGTCGATAGGTCGGGACAGGCCTTGTTCCCGACTTCCACTTTCGCCAAGGCTTCGGCGGACGAATCGCTCGAACATTCGGAGTGCGATTCTGAGGCGAATGCTGGATCCAGTCAGAAGCAAGTCCCACTTATTCCCCCTTTTTCCAGGGGGGAGAAATTGGTTTGAGGTGATAAGTTATGAGTGACATCAGTTTAGAAGAGGCGCAGGAGGTCCATAATCAATGTATCATTATTGACGGACATAATGATACACCTGTCGAGCATGTCGCACGCGGGGAGCGTCCGATGGATCTGGGAAAGCGCGATCCTGCATACCATATGGACATTCCCAGAATGCACGAAGGTGGATTCGACGCAGGGTTCTTCATCATCGGTAACGGTCCGACGGCGAACGTGAGGGTTACCCTCGAACAAACGCTGGCTTCGGTTGAGCAATACCCCGATGACCTGGTGGTGGTCACATCAACTGCCGATGTGCACAAGGCGCATGAATCCGGGATGATCGGCGTAATTTTGACCATCGAAGGTGCCGGCAGATGGCTTGAGGGAGAACTCGACATTCTCGGTTTGTATCACAGGCTTGGCATCAGATGTATTGGCATCACACATGGTGAAGGCGGCGACGAACCGGAAATGCTTCAAGGTACCAAGAGCCCCTTCGGACCTTGTGAGCCTTCGGACAGGGAAAGAGAACACCGGGAGGCCAAAGGACTCACAGATTTCGGAAAGGCTTTCCTGAAGGAAAGCAACCGAAGAGGCATTGTAACGGATCTTGCCCACATCAACGACAAAGCTTTCTACGAAGTTCTCGAGCTTTCCTCACTCCCCGTCACCATGACCCACACTGCGGTCTTCACCCGCTGCAACCACTGGCGCTGCCTTACGGACGACCAGCTGAAGGCGCTCGCTCAGGCAGGGGGCGTCATGGGTGTCGCTTTCGTACCGAGCTTCATCCATCCGGAAGGGGCGACAGTAGACCATCTCGCCGAACACATTGCGTATGTTGCGGAACTCGTGGGCATCGAACACGTGGCGGTGGGATCGGACTATGATGGAATGGGACGTAAAACGCCTATCGTAGAGGATGTATCCAAACTCGTCCTTCTGACACAGAGCATGCTCAAGGTAGGGCTTTCCAAGGAAGACATCAAAAAAGTGTGGGGTAGGAACTTCCTCAGGCTGTTGGAAAACACGATTGATCGCAATTGACCATTAATCCAAATGGGGAACTCAGATCGCGCCACCGAGGAGACTCCCGGAGAGATTATCAACGTCAATGGGCCTTTCAGATCTACCTAGGTCCGCGAACTGGATCACATTGCCACACGCAAAGGGATTCCTATGAACGCTCGCCGATTGCTCTGCACGGACATACGCCAAATCCAACTGCAGCCATTTGAGATCGGTCCCGTCCCGGAGGATGGGATACTTGTCGAAAACGAGTACACTGCCGTAAGCGTCGGCACAGAGATCCACAACTATACCCATGGTGGTGAGCCCGGCCAGAAACGATCTTTTCCACGTGGGACTGGATACTGTAATGTCGGGAAAGTTCTCGAGATCGGGAAAGAGGTCAAAGGGATCTCCGCGGGTGATCGAATCGCCGGGCAGGGCAGCCACGCCAGTCACAACATCCTTTCCGGGCCGAAAGCATTCTACCAGAAAGTACCAGAGTGTGTCTCATCCAGATCGGCGGCGTTCATGGTAATGGCCGCAATTGCCATTCATGGTATACGCGTTGCTCGAATCGAACTGGGTGAGTCGGTGGTCGTAATCGGACAGGGCATTGTCGGCCAGCTCACCGCAACGCTGGCCAAACTCTCCGGAGCCATACCGATCATCGCCCTTGACCTGGACCCCTTCCGCCTCGGGGCATCCCGGGAACGGGGTATCGACATTTGCCTGAATCCCAAGGACTTCGAAGACTTGCGCGAAGCCATTTTGCCCCACTGTGTCGAAGACGGTGCGAACTTGGTGATCGAAGCAACCGGAATTGCCTCGGTCTATCCATCAGCTGTCAAGCTCGCCTGCATGGGCGGACGGGTTGTGGCCCTTGGATCGCCTCGAGGCACCGTGGAAATGGACTTTCTGACGGATGTACATCTGAGAGAGGTCTGTATCCTAGGGGCACACCAGCCGAAGACACCTGACGAGGACCACATCTACTACCGATTTGCGAAAGACAGGGATCGGAAGCTCGTTCTGGACTTGATGGGTTCGGGAAAACTGCCCGTTGAAGACCTGATCACCCACGTGGCCAAACCGGAGGATTGTCAGGAGATTTATACGATGTTGGCAGAGCGCCCGAGGGAAGTGTTGGGGGTTGTGTTTGAGTGGTGAGGGAAGGTGAATGCCTCCGGGAGTTGCAAACGTGAATAGTATCGGACATCGTCGAAAAATATCCCTAAATTAGAAGAGACAAATCTGGGACTCCCTCACAAGAGTGGTCCTGGTACGGAGCTTGAACGACATTTTTCCAGTAGGTGCTCGATTTACCAATTATTTATCCTCATGAAAACGGAATTTGCCACTATCGCACGGCACACCACCGCCCAGGCTACTGTAGGGTTTCTGCCGAGTCTTGATATGGAACTGGCGGAAAACGGCTTGGGGTCTCCGCCAGTCCTCATTCTATACTGCCGTTGGGTGACCTAAACGCCCGGCAGGGACGTGGTATCTCCCACTTCCTCCTGCCACAGCCGTAGTCGTGCTGTCATCCACCGCACACGATCGCGATGTTCCGGTCGGTCGAACAGATTCGTCACTTCCGAGGGATCACTGTTCAGGTCGAACAACTCCCCCTGGTCCGCCGCACACAGGGTCAGTTTCCAACGATCCGATGTGACCACGCTCCGCCAGGGTACGGTCTTCAGCCAGTTCAGCTGGCGAACACGCTCAGGCGACATCGAGTGTGAACTCGACGCCGAAGTCAGGTCACGGTCTCCAATCCCATTGTGCTGGATAAACACATCGTTATCCCTCAGGTCTGCACGTCCTCGCAAGACTTCGCCTCTACTTTCGCCGGGAAGACCGTTTGGGGCATCTTCACCAAGCAAATCAAGCAAGGTTGGAACAAAATCGATCTGACTGAAATTGCCATCGATACGTGCTTGACTTCTTGTCAGCCAAGGTGCACGGACTAGCAGGGGCACTCGGGAAGACTCCTCGTAGGGTGTCCGCATCTCCACTTGACCGTGCGTACCCACCATTTCACCGTGGTCGCTGGTGAATACCACAAGTGTATTGTCTCGAATCCCCACATCATCTATTGCGCCTAGAATCTGCCCGACCATCTCATCGACAAGTGAGACGCAACCGTAATAGTTCGACCGCATCCGCCTGCACCCTTGCTCTGTTGTCAGGTCGAATCCCCCCTCATGAACGGCTCCCATCCAGAACTCTGAGCGAATCCGGTTGAAGAACGAGTGTCCTTCCGGAAATTTTCTGAAGGTTTCATCCACAGGAAGTGTCTCAGGATCATGCAGGTTGTCGTAGGGGCTCGTGAAGGGGGGATGCGGTTCCTTGGAACTTGCGTAAAGAACAAACGGTTGGTCTGCATTCCGCCGAATGAAGTCCGCAGACTGATTCCCGATATAGGTGGCCATGTGATATTCAGCTGGTAGTTTCGCCCTGAATTCAGGCGAAAACATCTTTCCACCTGGGTGATTTGCGTCAGGTTCGAACCCGTTCTCAACAAGCCAATCGTGATACGGAGAGAATTGGGTCCGCAAATTTCGGTCTGAGTACTCCCGCCACCAGTGTTCAAAACATGGCACCCACTCGGTAAATCCATGTTGCGCAACGAGTTCGTTCCCCAGGTGCCACTTCCCGATGTAGCCTGTGTGATAAACGTCCGAGACCATTTCAGCAATGGTTTCTATGCTGTCGGGTAAGACGTGTCGGTTAACCGGCATCCCTGCATCTATGGGATACTGTCCACACATGATCGACGCCCGAGCCGGACAGCAGACCGGTTGCGTCACGTAGCAGTTTTCGAAGACGAAACTTTCATCCGCGAGGCCGTTCAGATGCGGTACGCTGATCCAGTCGTTTCCATAGCAGGCCATCGTATCCCGACGTTGGCGGTCTGGCAGAATAAAGACCAGATTGGGATGGTCAGGTGAATCAGGCATGGAATAGGCTCCTCTGGTTGAATAATGATCCATCCGGATTTGACGTATCGACCATTCATTCTGGTGACTGCGACGAGATTCCTGCTACATTACTACAAAAACTTCTTGACAGGTAGCAATCCATGTGTTATGCTTACAATCCTTTTGTTTTAGTAATAAAACTGCAAGGTACACTTTCGATTGGCTCTGTCCGGGGCTCAATCGAAGTAGCGATCCGCAATGGAAAGCCAATGGAATTTTTAGAATTGGCTTGACCGGAAATGTCCAAATTATTTAACTTATGGGTGGTGTTTCCCCTTATTCACTAGTTATAGAAAAACCGGATCGGTTTGGGGCCCTCTCGACACAGGGGCTGCGCTCCAATGCCAAACAGCTTTCAAGAAGGAGGAGGATGTGTCAGAACAAAAACCACCGTTAAACAAACTGAATACTCTAATACTTACATCCACGCCTTTGATCGCCCTAACAATCGTTCCCTATTACGGGTACCGAGTTGGATACGATCTGTTCGAATGGGCGATGTTTATGTTGTTCATGGGATTGACAGGTTTGTCAATCTCCGTGGGCTATCACCGTCTATGGTCACATAAGGCCTATGAGGCCCATTTTCTGTATCGCCTGTTCTGGGCAATTTGGGGAGCTTGCGCGCTGCAGAACAGTATACTACACTGGGCATCCGATCACCGCAATCACCATCGGTTCGTCGACAAGGACTTAAGGGATCCATATTCCGCAAAAAGGGGGTTCTGGTTTTCACATATCGGCTGGATTCTGAGAAAGTACCCGAGCGGGGTCGATGACCACAGCAACGTCAAGGACCTTATGGAAGATCCCGTCGCCAGATGGCAGCATAAGTACTATTTCCCCCTGGCAGTCTTGACCAATTCTGCGCTACCGTTGTTGATTGGTTACTTGCATGGGAACCTGTGGGGTACGTTGCTTCTCGCCGGTGTCTTGCGAATAGTTCTCAACCATCACTTTACCTTCCTGATCAACTCTCTCGCCCATATCTGGGGTGGTCAGAACTATGACCCGAATAACACGGCGAGAGACAATCACTTGCTGGCATACTTTACCTACGGTGAAGGATACCACAACTACCATCATCGGTTTCAGTGGGACTACCGGAATGGCATCAAGTGGTGGCATTTCGATCCGGCCAAGTGGCTGATAAAGATCTCCTCCTGGACCGGCCTATCCTATGGTTTGAAGAAACCTTCAGAGTTCAAGATCGAACAGGCCTGCCTCAAGGTAGAGTACAACCGCGTCCTGGCAAAATCACCATCATCCATCAGTGAACACCTGAAGAACGGATATGAGAAATTGAACGGCGCCCTGGAGGACCTGGCTGCGCTGCAGAAACAGTGGGCCGAGACCGATCGCGCTTCGAATAAGTCACAGTTGGATCAATCTGAAGTCAAGAAACGATACGATGAATTGAAATCAAACATCAGTAATCTGCGACAGGAGTGGTACGCACTTAGATCGGAAGTGATTGCCTGACCTCCATTTGATATTGATCAAAGGGCCCGCCAATATGGCGGGCCCTTTTTTTTATTCAACCAGGCTTGTCGGTCTCGCTTCAGCATCAAGATCGGCAAGCCGAATTACTTCAATCTTTCGTCATTTTGTCGGTGCTTCCTCAGGGTGCTTTGCCCAGCCATTCACCTGCCTAGTCCTAGCTCTAAACAATTTAAGCTTCTTGACGGGTCCCTCGTTGCGCTGCCGACCAGGCGGGGATGGATCTGGGTGAGTCGGCTGTGAGAAGGGATGCGGCGACTGTGGATCAGCCTAATGCGATTATCGGACCTTTATATACTTATTCTGCAATAGACGGGTTGCCGAGAAACATGTCAACTGATATTGTGAGTTAATTAAACAATTACACGATCAAATCACTGATTTCTTCGAATGGCCTGTATCGTCTGATCCAGTCGCTGCAGAAAATGGGATCGGTCGCGATCATCGAAGGGTGGTGGCCCTCCGGTCATTGTCCCCATATCCCGAATATGCGACATCAACTCCTGGTTAGCTAGGGATTCTACGATCGACTCCTGAGTGAACAGACGCCCCCTGGGACTTAGAACCGAGACAGAATTCTTCACGCAGCGCGCGGCCAGAGGAATGTCTGCTGTCACCAGAATATCATCCGCAACCGCATTCTCCACGATCCAGTCGTCTGCAGCATCGGGATGGTCGTCCACAACCCTCAGTTCCAACCACGAGTCGGACGGCGTCCGCATCCACGTATTGGCCACCAAGATTACTTTGAACCCGTAACGCTTTGCTACTCGGTAAATCTCCTGCTTAACTGGACAGGCATCAGCATCTACATAGATAACCGACAACAGTCATCCCTCCACCGGAAGCTTCATACCGGTTGCTCATCCCATTTCTACCTGCATCGACGCAAACGGAAAAATTCCAACGGTTGTGTCACGTCCTTTGCCGTTCACAGCAGAGATCAGAGTTCTCCAGTCGTTGAAGAATACTCTCTTGACATCACGTTCATAGAACGTCTCTTCACTCAGCACCGGAGAGTAATAGTAACCAACTTGCTCCTCAGCGTCACCGGTTCCCTTGAATTTGTAGTGCTCTACAGGCTGCGTCTTCCGTAAACGCCGATACGTCCTGTAGGATTTTCCGTTGTCGCCGTGATACGCCCATCCGTCCCTCGCACCCGCCAACAGGACTTGCTTTTCACCGTACTTCTCAGGCCAAGTACCTCTGTGCGACTGTCCGATATCGGAATCCAGGGGATATCCCCCGGCAATCACGATGTCCAGCTTCTCTTTGGGCACCTGCGTCAGAAACAGCTTTCTCGCAAACTTCGATCCCTTTCGGTGCGCCTTGACGAAATCTCCGGCGAATACACCCAGTAATTCTTTCAGCGGGGAGAAGACCAGATTCACGCTGAAATCGAGACCGGCAACGCGGGCACAGATCTCCATGTCTTTCCGGATGCACTCGGACGTAATTTTTTCAGGGTAAACAATGCCGTATCCTTCCCACGCATAGGTCTGGTGATTAAACATGATAGAGTCATATGAGGCCACCGAGGGCAAGATGGCTTTTGCACCTCCGCCAAACCCTGCACCACCGTGAGAGACTACACCACTCACTGAAATCTTCAGATCCGCCTCACCGACAACGCTGTTGATCTTGAAATCCGGGCCTTCATCAGGACGCTGAAAGGTGGTCAGCTTCCTTGTGAAGCAGTTGTGATTGACAACCTTCACCCTTGCCACCACATCCTTCCCGAGCTTCCGTCTCTGCTCGGCAACAGTGATCGGCCGATGGGTCCCGAGCCCTATGATAATCGTCACCTTGTCCTCGCCCATTCCTGCAGACTTCAGTTCGTCCAGTATTGCCGGCACGATCGCGTACGCCGGTGTGGGTCTGGAAAGGTCATCAACGATGATGGCTGCATTCTTGCGGCCCTCGGCCAACTTTCTGAGCGGCTGAGTCCCAATGGTATCCTGGAGTTGCTTCACTACCTCCCGGCCAGAAAGTGGACGCATGGCCTGTAATCCCTCTGGCTCGAACACCTCGATGGCGCACGAGCTGGGGAACTCATAGTCTCGAATGTTGTAAAGGTAGTCGAATCTCCTACCCCCATACCAGCTCTCGGATGGGAGTTTTACGGAGAACCCATTGTCAACTTTGTCGATCGTCACGTACGGCTCCGTTTGAGATTACTTCATAGTGGATTGGAAAAAGTCTCTGAACCGAATTGTCTCCGAAACATTGTCGCATTCATTGCAGTGTTCCCAGTCGATCCACACGTATTCTATCCCGATCCATCCACGGTAATTTGTTCGATCCATAAGTTTTAATACCCGCCTGTAATCGATCTTGTTTCTGTCGAACGTCTCCTGGAGGCGACCTCTTCGAGCGCCTCTGACGTGGAAATGGCTGGCAAAAGGTATCAATGGTTCGGTAGCTGCATCAGGTAGACCGGCGCGGGTGAAGTGGGTGTAATCCAGTGTTAGCGTCAAGCCCGGAACAGATCGAACAAGCCGTTCAGCTGACTTCGGTCGGGGCACTAATGAACCGACATGTGCTTCGATCCCCAGGACGATCTTGTGGCTATGGGCAGCTTCGACACGCCATGCGAGCTCGTCCACGGCTCTTGAAAAAGAATCGGAAGCCTTTTTCCTCGGAAACTTCACACCTGGAAGAACCGTCACGTGCTGACTTCCCGTGGCGGAAGCGTATTCCAATGTCTTGATAAACAGCTCCCTGACCTTGGCGCGTCGTTTTGGGAGCGGATGGTTGATCGCATAGGGTACGAAATCCGGGTCGGTCTGCAAAAATATATCCGCCGCTTTCAATCCCAAATCGTCCAGCCTCTTTCGTAATTTTTTCGCAGATCGGCCAACACTTTTAAACTCCTTCGATGGCCACAGATGAGATCTCCCTTCGAATAGCCCAATGTCCACCCCCTTGAAACCGAGCGAAGAGATTAACCTGAGAGACTGGACATGAGTCATCAGAGGAAAGGTGAAATCAGCGCAGGCCAGTTTGTATTTCATTTATCCTCCATAAAACGCGTGTTTCCGATGGTCTCCCACTCTGCCGCTGTGGTATATCCACCGTCAACAACCAGGGAAGTTCCCGTTATTCCCGCGGAATCCTCACAACATAGGTAGAGAACTGAGCGGGCAATATCCTCAGGTAAGAGAGCCGCACCGGTTGGCACCCGTCTGAGGCGATCGCTGAGCGCGGTATCAGCGTCACCGCTCTGACTCAGGTGGTACCGCAGCATCGGTGTATCTGTAATGCCTGGACAAATGCAGTTACACCGCAATCCATCTTTGGCATAGTCGAGCGCAATGGATCTGCTGAGTCCCAGGACGGCGTGTTTTGAGGTAGTATAGGCGGGTGTCTGAGCTTGCCCGATGAAACTCCCTACCGACCCGATATTCACGATATAGCTTCGATCATGCTTTCTGAGGTACCTGATGCCGTGCTTCAGTGAAAAGTAAATGGACTTCAGGTTTACGCCCATCAGCAGATCCCAATCTTGCTCTTCGTATTCGTGGAGTGGCCCCACGTGCACGATGCCTGCACAATTCACCAGGATCTGTAGTCCTCCGAAATCCTTTGCAGTCGCCAATATTGACTTCTTCACATCCTCCTCACAAGACACGTCACATTTGTGGAATTTCGCGTTCCCTCCGGCTTCCTCGATGCTGCTCACCACATCTTGTGCACGATCATCCTGAATGTCTGCAATTGCTACCGACGCACCTTCGGACGCAAACAGCTCCGCTGAAGCCTGACCCATACCCGATGCGCCGCCGCTGATCCAGACGACCTGGTCTTGTAGTCGACCTTTACCCATTTGATTTCCGTCTGATTCTGGCAACAATGTCGTGCTCGAAGGTAGGAAGCTGGACAGAACATCCCGATCCGTCTATCAACAGTGTCTCCGGTGAGTAAACACCGGATACGGGCGAATAGCAGGACACACCATATGAACCGTCCGGCAGGTCGAAACTGATTTCGCCATCTATCGACCGACCAAAGCCAGGTTCATTCACCTCTCTCGAATCTGCAAGGTATACGCAATAGTCGTCACCTTCAACACCGAATACGGATGCGACGACGTTGTCGGGGACTTGCTTCAACCACTTCGCCATCGGTCTCGCCTTGATCAGGTCAACCGAATGCACAAAGGAAGAGAGGTGTTGGAACCACAATCGGATCCCCTTTTTCGAAGCCGGTATACCGGTCTCCAGATAGGGCACTATGGAGAAATCGATCATGTCATAATGGGCACCGCACATCAAAGAGGTCCACGCACGTTTCCTGTGAACGGTCCATCCCTCCTCGTCTTTGTACTGGGTAGCTGCGTTGTCCTCATCGTTGTTCAATGGCTTGCCCTTCTTGTAGGCCGCCAGTGCGAAATCTCTGATTGCCTCCAGCTTGAGCTGCTTGGACATGAACTCGCCAAGCTCATAGCTCTTACCGCCACAGATGGTATTCGGCAGCGGATGGATATTCACCACATCGACATCCATTTCGTCAAAAGACAGGTCGCTCGGCTGATCGAAGGGCCGAATCGTCATCGCCTGCTGCCCGGCCACCAGGTGCTGGTTGGGCGAGCCCTTCTCTTTCTCCCGAACCAGGTGGATCAAATGTCTTTGCCACGCGTTCACCTCATCGTCCTTTGGAAGCCCTTCTCCATCCGGGAAGTGGCACGGCTCATTGCACATCTCGTAGATCACATTCCCATACCGATTTGTCTCCTCAACGATCTTCTTGGCGTGCGACTGCTGCCACTTCCAGAGCGCGTCACACCTCGTCGTCATGTAATCCTGCCAGGGGATGACGAGCTCATGATCCATCGTCACATTGTTCTTCGGATTCAGCGGGTTTAGGGACCAAACGGCATCATTGTAGGTATTGCTGAACAACACTACCTCTACAATGATCTCGAAGGTCTCAGCCATTGAAAGAAACGCATGGAGACGTTCGAAAAACTCTGGATTCCAGCGCTCCAGATCGAACTTTGGTTGTCCATCCAGGGCATTTTCAGGCCCGGTTCTCACGAACGGCGTTATAAAGTCCGGTGACTCGGGCTTACAGGTCGAATATGGGTTCACCGGTGTCTGAAGCTCTCTGAAGAGCGTAAACAAACGCGTGAGTGTCTGACCTCTATCCCTTGCATCCGCCAGGTAACGCTCAAAGCGAAAAGGCCTATTGATCACAGCCCCATAGTGTTCGGTCGCACACAGAAGCATCCTGGGCTTCCCTTTGTACTCGAAAATCTTCCTGTTTTCCGGATGTAACCGTACCAGGTCAGACATCGGTGCTCCCTTTCATATCTTGAAACGCGCCCACTTCTTCTGGAAACCTCTTCTATCGAATACGTTCGGGTTCACACACCCGGAAGGTGCCTTGCCCTCTGCCAGATCGATCATGATTGCGCATGCTCTGCGACCAATATCTCTGAAGAGTTCGTCGGTCCACGCAATCGAATGGGGCGCCAGCAAGACATTTTCCAGTTCACCCAGGGGATTAGCATCTAGAACGGGTTCTTGCTCAAAACAGTCCAACGCTGCGCCGGCAATTGAACCGGACTCCAGAGCAGACTTCAAAGCGGACTCTTCTACAATTCCACCTCGTGCCGTATTGATCAGAAATGCGTTCTGGCTCATCAAGGCCAATTCGGTGGCGCCGATCAATCCCTTAGTATCATCGTTCAGTGGACAGTGTATCGACACGAAATCAGCCGTAGAGAGAAGTTCGTCCAGGTCCACCAATCGCACACCCAGATCCGATGCCACCTTCGATTCCACAAAGGGGTCGAATGCAATAGGATCATTCATCCCGAACCCGCCCAGGAGTCGAATTGTTTCTCTGGCAATTCCACCAAGACCAACAGCACCGAAAGTTCGGTCCCTCAACTCTCCGCCCATGTACCGAGTTCGATCGTCCCACTTCCCGCTTCGTACCAGTCGGTCCTTCACCAGGATGTGATGCGTCAAACCAATCATCCAACCCACCGTCGCCTCTGCCACCGAGCGATCCACGGCACCAGACGTAATGAACACACCGACATCCGCCTCAGTACAGGCCCCCACATCGACGGTGTCATACCCGACGCCGAATCGAACGATTGCCAGCAGATTCTGAGCCCGAGACACTGTTTCCGCCGTCACCGCCGGAGTGAGTACAATGACGCCCTGTGTCTCGTCCAGTTGTTCTGCGCCAATGGGGTTTCTGAATTCACTCAAAGCAAAATGGTCTATCCGTGGGTATGCCTCCAGAACCGAAAGTCCCATGTCCCTGAATTTTCCGGCCCCATCTTCCTCGAAAAAATCTCCAGTCAGTGCGACCTTGAATTGGCGATCGGTTACGTTCATTGAGCAACCCCAATTTCCGGAACTTGGTGAATGGCTTGGGTCGTGGATTCGACACATTCTCTTCCGGCACGGACCCAAGATAGCGAACCCCCAGGCGCAACGCAAACAGGCTGAACAGTTGTGATGGAAATCAAAAAGGTCTGCGAAACTTGTTCGCAGACCCGTTGGGAATCATCTTTCGTGGCAAGACCATCCTCAATAACTGATACACGCTACTTGTCGTTCTCCCCATCGCCTGCACCGACGCTCGCAGACACGCAACCAGATCTGTTTTCCCTCATCGTGGAAGACTTCCTGGAACCTCTCAGGTTCTCCCTGGACACCGCGTATGTGCAGAAACCGGCTAGCGGGGGTATCGAAATTCCGATCTTGAGCACGGCGTTCTCCTCTCACGAAAAAGGGATTAGGCTGAAATACTGCTCAGGAGTCTTCTCCAGATGGACACGTTGGTTTTACTTTGACATCCGCCTTGATCCGCGTATCCTCTAGTCAACGATCGTCTAATCTTTCATGTGGAGGACTGAATGGCCGCCGATTTCGTGTTTCTCACCGACACGCACCACTATCCCGATGCTCCCGAGGACTTTGGCGCGCCAAAAATGCTTACCAGAAGCCGGGAGGTCCTCGATGCGATCGTCCCCGCCGTAAATGAGCTTGGTCCAGATTTTATCGTTCACGGAGGCGATCTGCTCTGCGGAGGTGGATCATTCGATCTCCCTCGGGAGACCTATCTCAGGTCTGTAGACGAGGTAAGTGCTGCCTTTTCGGGTTTCCGGTCTCCCAGCTATTACATCCCTGGTAATCATGACTGCGATGCCCAGGACGGATCCTTCGAGGCACTTGCTCGCAAAATTAAGATCCCGGTCGTTCTGGATGTCGTGGGAGCCGCGCCACGGCTCCGCTTGGCGTTGGCCAACATATACCATAGAGGAAACCCCATCGAAGACGGGAACGGTACCTGGACAGATGACCTGGACGCTGCACTCAGGGGGGCCGCAGATGAAGCCCTTGCGGACAGGTGTGCCATCATTCTGATCATCCACACCTGGCTGATCACGGACTACGAAATCGGCAGGGGCACCATAAATAATGCCGACCGACTTCTGAATACCATTTCATCCCATCCTGCAGTGGTTGCGGTATTCACCGGACACCGTCATTTGAATCGAATTCAAGCGATACGTGATTTTCTTGTTGTCGACACCGCCTGTCTGATTGGCTTCCCGCTGGGATTCCGCCGGGTCCGGCTCAACGAAGATGGCATGTTCACCACCACATTTTGTCAATTGGATTTACCTGAAGTGCTGCAGGACTCTTACGCCAGGTCATCACCGGAAGCGAATAACCGTTGGCAAGGTGAACTACACGACCGTGACACGGAAATCCTCATACCGCGCCTGAAGGACATCTGGTCGTAAACTCCGAGTCCTACGCCCTCGGTTCCTTGCCCCTCTCCGCTCTCTCCTTCAGAACTTCAGCACGCGTCTTGGCATTGGAAGTAACGTGGTCTTCGGGAAGGTGTTCGGTGTCCAACAACCGAATCAGCTTGAATTCTTCCTCGAACCGAAACGAACTCAGGACGCAATTCCAACCTGGCTCCCCACTGCCCAACCTGTCGGGCGCGTGTTTTCCAAGAATATATCCGTGTACGCCGCCTACCGATGCCCCGTGGCCCACGAGCAGCGCATCTTCACCGCTCTCGGACACCCGATCGACAAGTGGTTGCACACGGCCCTCGATGATCTCCTGAGTTTCGATCTCAGTCGTCCACCATGGGTAGTCGAAGGGGATCTCCCCATCCACCTTTTGATACCGGTCAGCCAGTTCCGCCAGGCTCAACCCCTTGAAAGTATCCATCTGGTCCTCGCGAATCACGTATTCCCGCATTTCCGGAGCGGGAATCACGGGGACGTCAGTTACCTCTGCCACGATGTTCGCTGTCTCCACCGTTCTCATGTATGGCGAGCTGAAAACCTTGCCGTTGAACCCCAGTGACTTGAGACGTTCACCGAGCAGTTTCGCCTGGGTCCGGCCCAAAGCGCTCAGATAGGGATCTCCAACCGGGTGATCTGTCTTTTGGTCAACCTGTCCATGTCGCGTAAGGTGAAGCGTCATACTTTTGGCCCTCAAAGAGTTGAGTCGGTCTTGTCATCAGTTCAGTTCCCTAATCATTGTCCGTAGCCGGAACAGCAGCCGTCTGTGGCTTTATGGTNCCCAGAGCNCCCAACATCGANCCTGCCACAACCATGCCTGCGCCAAACCATGCGAGCCCATCCAGTTGATCCGGCTTGAGAAGGTCTGGGAAGAACGGGGCCCACACCCTTGTGTTGGCCATAGCGATCAAGGGAGTCAGCGCTACCANNACTCCCGTTCTCGANGCCTCAACGTGGTTGAGTGCCAGNCCGAAAGCCACGTATGAAATAACCGTCAGAACACACGACACGAAAAGCAGTGTGATCTGAACTGCGTCGAGTGCTGTCAGTTGGCCTGGATCTCCAATGGGAAGAAAAATCACAAAGCCTGCCCCGTAGATCAGAAACAATACCGCTTCAGGTGGCAACACCAGCTGCAGTTGCTTCTGTGAAAGGAAGTAGACCGCCCAGAGTATTGCTGCAATCACGACCAGCACAAGACCCCACCCGTACATTCCGGAATCTGCCATCATTGCATCGTACCTGGGTCTGAAAAACAGTCCCAAACCAACCACCAGGATTGAGAAACCCAGCCACTGCATGCGGGTGAAGGGTTCCCGGAAAATGAGCAGGCCGCCAAACAGCACAAACACCGGAGTAAGCTGAATCACCGCCTGGGCGGCCCCGGGTGATATAAAACGCAGGCTGGTCATGTAGGTGAAGTAATTCCCACACAGCCCCACCGTCGCCACGCACATCAGCACGGGCAGGCCGGCCGCCTTTCTCAGGACACTCAGTCCATGACGGCGGGAAAAGATGGGCAACAGCAGCAACCCGGCGACAAGGAAACGGGTCCCTGCGAGGGTGTAGACGTCTATCCATTGCACCAGCAACTTCCACAGAATCGGAATAGTTCCCCAGATCAGGGAACTGAGAAAAGCTAGACTCAGCCCGAATAGACGTCTCCCTGAAGGTGTGTGCCGTATCATCCCACCAATTTCCCATCACGCCGAAGACCACGAACGTAGTCGAGAAGACCTGATCGTCGCAATCCTGCAAGCGATCTCCATTTACCGGAAGATCATCAATTGGTCCTACCAGGAGCGAACCAACTTAGGGAGAGGATTCTTCTCAGTCAATAGACCATCGGTGTGCAGTATCCGGCAAAATTCCTTTGTCCGTTCTATGCTGGTGTAGAGCTGCCGGAAGACCTCGGCTGGAGGGCGTGTTACCGATACTGGGAAGGATAATGGGGTGAAGAGAGTCGAAGGAAGAATGACATTCTCGACCCAATCGTTCACCTGATCTCTCGCTGTTACGTCAAATGCTTGAAAGCTGTTCAGGTCACCAAATCGTTCGTTCAGAGCACCTACTCCATTCTGAGATCTTGCGCAACCGGAAATCGTATTGCCCTGGCCAATGGGCATTCGGTCAACACGGAACCAAGACCCCTGGTAACTCCGGTGATGGCGATCAGGTCATATGACATAGTGTTTCCCTGTGGATGCTGGGCCGTTGTGTAGATACTCCGCTGATGCTACTGCTCTATGAAAAGCTCTGGCCACTTAGGTTCATAATCACTCTCAACGAGCCAATCAAAGTCCTCAGGCACAATGTGAGCTCTTTCCGGTCGCAGCTTCTTCCGGAGATGTGGGAAGAAACCCTTTACCGCATCACACTGAACCTTCGGCATACCTCCCGGCACACCGGTGGCAATCCAGGAAGTCCCCATTGCCTTGCGAGGTACTGAATCCTCATTCTGCCAAGCAGAGTGCAGTCCTGAGCTGCAGAGGATCAGAATCTGCCCTCGGCGTGCTACAGCAGGAACCGGCTCATGTTCGAGCCAAGGCTTGTCCAACAGATCCGGGACATACTCAGGATATGCCGGTGCTCTCTCAGGTGGATCAGGACGTAAACCGTGAACACGAGGCAACATCGACTTATGTTCTTTCGTAAGCACACGACCCCAGTATTCCATGATCGGACGATGGCTCCCCGGGAGTATGCGCATNGCGCCACGGTTCTCGGGCACTTCATTGACCCAGAACCACAACTCCGCACGCATNCNTCTCGGTATCGCCTGAAAATCCTCCCAGGTGGCCTGAATATCCGTGTGGCACCCATTTTTCCACTGATCGCTGGGACTATTGAACTGGCCTTCCCGGGGAGGGCGATTATGTGGTTGGACACCCCACCAGAGATGTACGGAATCCGAACGAAGGACCTTCTTTGCAACTTCCTCGAAAAAGGGATGCTGAACAACGTCAACATAATCAGGATCTTCATAGGCGGGATCTCCCGACGCCTGCAGACGATCCCACGCCGCTTCCGCCNTGTCCAGTTCCTCCACAGTAAATGGGCTGTCAATCATCACTGCGCCGTCACGCTCATACAGATTTAATTGTTCATCTGGGAAGGCCATTCCTGTCTCCTTTTGGGTGTTTCGAACTTGGGCTTGAATTCTTCCACTGAGACGCCTACAACGATTTCCGAGTCCGAAATTGATCTGATGCGTCTCTCGACGGATGTAGATCCCATAGAGCCGATCTCCTGGTTTCTCAGCCTTCTACAAGCCGCTTCGTGCCTGGCTCACCATCCAATCGCATAAGCCGGCCCCCGCGGGTCTGCACCTCCAGTTCGCATCCCAGTTTTATGATCAACCGTAATTGCACACACCCGGCTCATCTCGTTTGACCACGCCTCATTGTCCTGCACCCTATGCCCTCTTCCCGCTAGATTTCGCCGTATATCCTGATCCACACGCGACTCCACCACCGCCACTGCCGGCTGTGATGCNTGTGGCCAGAACGAATTCGGAAAACTGTGAGAGACCACCCGTGGTGCTTCGACCGCGACCTGCGGGTCCATACCGAATTCCACGACATTNAGGAAAACCTGCAACATCCCCTGCACCTGGGCATCTCCACCGGGACACCCGAACGGCATGAACGGCCGGCCGGCCTTCAGCGCCATTGCCGGATTGGGTGTTAACCGGGGACGCTTGCCTGGCTCTAGTCGGCTNGGGTGCGCTGGATCCAGCCAGGTCTGTGTCCCCCTCCCCGAAACACAGAACCCCAACCCCGGAATCACCGAGTTCCAACCGACCGGGTCGCTAGGTGTTGCTGAAAAAGCGTTGCCCTCCCCATCCACCACACAGGCATAGGCCGTATCGGCCTCCCAAACCGACGCATACTCACAATCTACCTTCACCGGCACGGGGCCGCTCTCCGACCGCGGCTCTGAATGAAAAGGCCACGGATCCCCTGGTTCGGGCATATCGGGTGCCGCCCACACTGCATCGAGGGCCTCACGCCTTTTTGAAGCATATTCCTTGGACAAAAGCCCCTTCATTGGCACCTGCACAAAATCCGGATCTCCGAAATAGGCTTCTCGATCTGAGAACGTCAGCTTCAGTGTCTCCAGCACCGTATGCAAATAATCCGCACTATTGTGCCCCATTTTCTTTAGATCGAAACCCCCCAGCGTATTCAGCGCCATCAGCAGCGACGGCCCCTGGCACCAAGCGCCGCAACTGTAAACCTCGAAATCCCCGTAAGTCGTTCGCTCCGGNNGCTCGATCCGTACCTCAAAATCCTCCAGATCCTCCATCCTCAGAAACCCGCCCTCCCGCTCGCAAAATTCAGCGATCTCTCCAGCTATCGCTCCCCGGTAAAACAGATCCCGGGCGGNCTTCAGTCCTGCGTGCCGTTCAGCCCCGGCGCTTTGTTCCGCTTCTATCAATCGACGAAAAGTCACGGCCATATCCTTCTGCCCCGAATACCGTTCCTGCCAGCCCTCCACCAATTCCAGCGCCGGCTGCACCACCTGCTCGAACGTCATCGTTCCAAATCGATCCAGCGCCGCAATCCAGGCATCCGGCGCCGCTGGTGTGACTGAACGCAAAATGCCTTGCGGCAAATCCCCGTCCGTATGCTGTACGAAATATTCCAGACTGGCCGACTTTGGCCAACGGCCCAGTCCGCTCACCGTCTCCACCTGTTCTCCTGAGGAAGGACAGTAAATAATCGGTGCTACTCCCCCAAACTGGGCTTTCTCGGGCTGTACAATATTGATGCAAAGCCCGGCCGCTATCCCTGCATCCGCCGCATTCCCTCCTTCCTCCAGAATGCGCACCCCACCCATCGTGGCCAGATAGTGCGTGGAAGACACCATGTAGCGTGTTCCCTGAACTGCCGGACGATACGATGTAAGCATACGCTCCTCTTCTCTTTAAACTATCTCACCTTTTAGAGCATACTCCTGAGTTAAGCATGGTGGGACTGCCAGAACTCACTCTTGCTACTCCGGCAAGATAGTGACCGTAGTTGGGGGATGCAATGAGAATGCCTACAAGGTAAAACGCACTCTTCCACTGATCTGGTCAGGAGACGCAAAAATGGGGCTACGCCACTTGAGCATAACCCCTTGTTTTTTATGGTGGGCGATACTGGATTCGAACCAGTGACCCCCTGCGTGTAAAGCAGGTGCTCTAACCAGCTGAGCTAACCGCCCCCATTATCGCCTGAATCTTTGTTGTCGGATGCTTCGGGTGAGAACTTTCCCAGGAGTAAACCAACGGGAATGAGGACGCAATATCCAATCACCAGAAGAATTGGTGCCAGAGTCAGCGACATAAAGCCGTCCACAGGTGGTTGGGCAAGGCAAATGTAGCCGATCAGAATTGTGAGAATGCCCGCCCCAAAGAATACAAGATTCCGCCTGGTATAAGGCAGACTGAACCCTTCCGCCTGTTTCTTACTCGCGGGCGTTTTCCTGGCCTGCCTTTTTCGAGCCCTGGAGCTCATTCTACTCCTCGGAAATGACATCAGAGGGAACGACTGATCGCTTCTCGGCAATCCTGGCTGCTCTGCCCCTCAATCCACGGAGGTAAGTGATTCGTGACCTGCGAACTTTGCCACTGCGCAGACGCTCGATATTTGCCACACGAGGGGAATGCACGGGAAAGATCCGTTCGACACCGACACCTCCGACGGCGATCTTACGAACCGTGAACGTTTCATGAATACCGCCTCCGCGACGCTGAATCACGACGCCTTCGAACAACTGGGTCCGTTCCTTCTCGCCTTCGACAACTCGCACGTGAACGCGAACCGTATCGCCGGCATAGAACTCCGGGACCTCCGTTTTGACCTGACTCTCTGACAACGACTTCAATAAAGCATCCATCACGCACTCCTGTATGAAAATTTTCTACTGACTGCCAAATCTACTGCCTTCAGCCGTTCAGTTGTTTTCCTGTAAATCCGGGCGTCGCTCTCGTGTTCTCATTTCCGCTTCTTCCTCGCGCCATTTGATAATCTTTCGATGGTCGCCGCTCAATAGAATTTCCGGTACTTCCAACCCCTCGAAATTCCTCGGTTTTGTGAACCAGGGGCAGTCCAACCGCCCATCCTGAAACGAATCTTGCAGGGCCGATTCCGCATCGCCGACAGCCCCGGGGATCAGCCTGGCGAGGGCCTCGATAAGGACCAGAGCGGGTAACTCGCCGCCGCTCAACACGTAGTCCCCAATCGATATTTCCTCAGTCACATATTTCTGACGAATCCGGTCGTCAATCCCCCGATACCGCCCGCACAAAAAGACTAGCTGATCCGCAACGGAGAGCCGGTTCGCAGTTTCTTGATCGAACCGNTTCCCTTCNGGCGTCAGGTAAATCACATTTTCCAGGGAACCTTGACGGGGTATCGATTTGAGCGCGCGTGCAATTGGCTCAGGTTTGAAAACCATCCCAGCACCGCCCCCATATGGTGTATCGTCAACAGTCCGATGCACGTCATCCGTATGGTCACGAAGATCGTGCGCCACCACTTCCAGAATCCCCGACTCTATCGCACGGCCCGGAATGCTGAATGACAACACCTGTCTGATCAGGTCCGGGAATATGGTCAACACGTCAATTCGCATACGCACGAGAGTATTGAATCTTAACTTCAAATGGGCCCTGCATCGCTGACTCCGGCAAGGGTTGCTGCTAAAACAACCCTTCTAAATTCTTCACAATGACCTGTTCTGCTTCCAAATCCACCTCAATCAGATCTCTGGCTGCCGGCAGCAGCAACTCATCCCCATCCCTATCCACTACATACACATCATTTGCAGGAAATGTCAGCACGTCTACCACTTCACCAATGCGGTCCCCCGCCTCGGTTACCACCTTGAGTCCAACAACCTCGAACACGTAATACGTGTCTTCAGGTAAGGGGTGTAACTCCTCGAAGGAAACCATCAGCCGATTGCCGCGCATCCGCGAGACTGCTTCCGGAGTATTCATCCCCCTGAACTTCACCGCAAGCCTCGAACCGTAGGTGCGCACACGCTCAACCCGCATTACAGACCGATTGCCTTCGGGATCCTCAACCGTGACGTCACGGATGCTCTCGAACCGCTCCGGAAAGTCCGTAAGCGGTTTCAGAAAGGCCTCTCCGTGAATCCCCCTTGGTTTCCCCACCTGCCCTATGGCGATCAACTCATCGGAATCCGACGGTTCCTCAGACAAGAACTATTCCTCGGATGCTTCCTCAGAGGGCTCTTCTGCGGGAGCAGTACCTGTTGCATTCTCGTGAATCTGTTTGAGAATTCCTCGTTGCCGAAACAGGCTTTTGCATGTTCCACTCGGAACAGCACCTTTGGACAGCCAGTGGACAACGCGATCTTCCTTCAGTTCGAGGACCTCGGGAGTTTGAGTGGGCTGATAATGCCCGAGGATCTCGATGAACCGGCCGTCTCGCGGGGACGTCTGATTGGCTACCACTACCCGGTAGGCCGGGTTGCCTTTAGATCCCCTGCGTGTCAAACGTATCCTGACCAAATCTAACTACCTCCTGTCTACAACTCCGTGATACTTAGGTGGAATAAACCATTCTAAAACTTGCTATTGCATAAACGGCATCTGCATCCCCATGCCACGTCCCATCTTGTCCATCTTTCCCATCTTCTTCATCATCTTCTGCATCATACCGAACTGTTTGATCAGTCTGTTCACTTCCTGGATTTTCACACCGCTTCCCCGTGCGATTCGCTTCCTCCGACTGCCATTCAAGATCTGAGGCGTCGCCCGCTCCTGTTTTGTCATTGAAAAGATGATGGCCTCGATGTGGACAAAGGCATCGTCGTCAACCTGGANCCCCTTCATTGCCTTGCCCGCACCCGGGATCATATCCAGCAGCTGGTTCAACGGGCCCATCTTTCTCACCTGTTCCAGCTGCTCCAGGAAATCGTCGAAGGTGAATAAAGCCGTACGCAGCTTCTTTTCCAGCTTTTGGGCCTGCTCCTCATCTACAGCACCCTGGGCCTTTTCAACCAGGGTGAGGATATCGCCCATCCCCAATATACGCGATGCCATGCGATCAGGATGAAACGGCTCGATCCCGTCAACCTTTTCGCTCACGCCAACATACTTGATGGGAACACCTGTTACTTCTCTGATCGAGAGCGCTGCACCACCTCTGGTGTCGCTATCCAGCCTTGTCAGGGCTACGCCGGTAAACGACAGCTGCTCGTGGAATGCAGATGCCGCTGACACCGCGTCCTGGCCTGTCATCCCATCCGCTACAAATAGAATTTCGGAGGGTGAAAGCGCTTCACGGATCCCCANGACTTCTGCCATCCGCTCGTCATCAACGTGAAGTCTGCCGGCCGTATCCAGAATAACAGGGTCCAGCCCTTCGTCCTTCGCTCTTTTGAAGGCACGCTTACAGATGTCTACCGGATCNGTANCTTCCGGCTCACGGTGAACGGGGACNTCAACCGANTGCCCAAGTACTCTAAGCTGCTCGATGGCGGCGGGCCGGTAAATATCGGCAGCCACGAGTAGTGGCTTGCGTCCTCCTGAACGCAGCATCCTGGCGAGCTTGGCAGACATCGTCGTCTTGCCCGCTCCCTGGAGACCCACCATCATAATCACATTGGGCGAAGGACCGGGAAGATTCAGCTCCACATGGGTCTCGCCCATCAGCTGAACCAACTCCGAGTGGACAACCTTGATCACTTGCTGACCAGGTGTAATACTTCGCAGCACGTCTTGACCGATCGCCCGCTCTTTCACCCTTGTAACAAATGTCCGGGCCACCTTGTAGTTGACGTCCGCCTCGAGAAGCACCCGCCGGACTTCTCTGAGAGCGTCCTCGATATTTGCTTCCGTCAACTTACCTGAGCCTCGCAGTTTCTTGAAAACACCTTCCAGCTTTTCGGTCAGGTTGTCAAACATAGCAAAAACTCCAGCCCAGGTTGGTGGCAGACTTCCAAATATATAGGAATACAATATTTATGGCAAGCACGAAATAGGCTCTGGCACAACGACTAAAGGGCAGTGTCGGCCCTCACTTTGAGGTGAAATTCGCCACTGCCCCTTTCACTTCAGATATATCCTAATTCCCCTCTGCTGCACTGCGGAGGGCGGCTACATTTTCCCGGACCTTGCCATCTTTGAATGCAGCGGATCCTGCCACAAGCACCTCTACGCCGGCCTCAACCACGTCTCTGGCATTCGCCACCCCGATTCCACCATCGATCTCGATCTCNGTATGTGTCCCAAGNCGTTGGATTTCATCCCTCAAAGCACTGACCCTTGGAATCGACGCCGGCATGAAGGCCTGTCCTCCGAATCCTGGTTCCACTGACATTACCAGTGCAAGATCGAGCACGGGCAGGTACGGGAACAAGGCCTCTATGGGCGTTCCCGGCTTAACTGTTGCCCCCGCCTTCATCCCTGCACCCCGAATCNTGGCCAACAGGTCGGCCANGTCGGCCTCGATCTCCGTGTGGATCGTATAGATGTCTGCACCACTATCTGCAAATGCCTGGAGATANTTACCGGGATCGGCAATCATCAGATGAACATCCAGGACCAGTTCCGTCTTCTTTCTAATGGCTTCTACAACCATTGGTCCGAATGTGATATTGGGCACGAAATGACCATCCATCACATCGAGATGGATATACTCCACGCTGGCATCTTCAACGTTCCGGATCTCCTGCTCCAATATGCTGAAATCAGCTGAAAGAAACGATGGTGCGATCTTCACCATGATCCTTCTCCGTCAAGGGTNGTCTAGCAATNCTCCAGTTCCAAACGCGAAATTACANATATGATAATAATGGCCTTATATGTTTTGATGTCCTCTACAGTTTGCTTACCACCAGCCTAATGGAAGTACCGTATTTGACTTCCGTACCTGCTTCCGGGAGTTGCCCGATAACCATATTCAGCAAATGCTGAGTGCTGAACTCGTAGCGAATGTCTCTTACCTTCAACCCCTGATTCTTGAGGATCTGACGAGCCATTTCGAGCCGCTTTCCTGTAAGGTCTGGAACTTCAACCAGTTCTCCGGGTGGTCCGTTGCTCACGGTTAGTGATACGGCCGTCCCAACCGGAACCTGTTTACCCGGATCAGGTGACTGCAGCATCACCAGGCCTTCCTTGATGATGGGAGACGCCTCCTCGAGTACCTCGCCAACTTCCAACCCGCTGTGCTCGATCCACAGACGTGCCTGTCTGAGGGACTTCTTTCTCAGATCGGGAACTTCGTACAGTCTGCTGCCTCTGCTGGGAACGCCATACACCGTGCGATTCGTCTTNACGTGTGAGAACGCAGGCGGATTCTGGTAAACCAGCCTCCCTTCTAGCACTGATACGTCCCAACGGGGTTCCTGCAACTTTAGCCGAAGTCCCCGGCCGGCCAGCTTTCTACGTGCCTGCTGAGGCGTCAACTCTACGATATCGGGCACCTCTACCTGCTGCCCCTTCCGAACGATCTGGGGCATGATAACAACATCCAGAAGTACCAATCCAACCGTACCCGTGAAAACAGCGCACGCCGCGAAGAGGATCACCTCTCTCACAACGGATCTTACCATTATTAAGCCTTCCGTTTTGATCGTCGCAAAGCACCTGAATATCTGCCAAGAACTGGCTCAAAAATAGGATAACCCAAACAGCCTGTCAAGCGGGGGCCGTTTTCGATAATTCGTCACAAGAAGTCTTCGCAGGACGTCCCCTCACCAAACAGGATTTTATTTTCCGATTTTCACGGAAACACGCTGGAAGATTCCCAGAATCGAGTGAAATGCAGTGCTGTAATCTACCGTGATCGTTCCCTTTCGGACACCAAATCCCCCTGAAAATCGCTCCGGCTGATTGCCTGCGCCCAATCTCAACATCGCGCTTTTTCCGATCAGGGATCCCTGACCAACTCCGCCACCTGTCGGCAAACCTGATTCTTTCCTGATGTCCGCAACCAGCGACACATCAGGGGATACCTCAAAGCCGATGCCCAACATCCCTCCCTGACCCAGCAAGCGCGTTCTGTTCCCGCATGCATTCCACGAGGATACACCAACTCGAACCCGTTCTGGCAACACAATCTTTACGCCAAGGTCGAACNCCGTCCAATTCGCCGAATCTGGACCCTCAACCTCAAACTACTGATTGCCAGTCCCGTTCCAAGACGATCAGCCACCTGATAGGCAAGCGTCGCACCCATGACTTGTTCCCAGTAGAGAGCAAAGCCAAAGTCCTCGATCCTGATCCTTGCAACGACCTTCCCGACGGGGATCACCATGCTGGGGATCCCTAACCTCAATTCTGAGACACCGAATGGCCGATCGTATCCACCGATTATCCCGATACCACTGTTCCAAACAATGGCACCAGGATTCCAGAACACAGCTTCCAGACCCTGAGCCCACGCGACAAAGTTGTCGCCAACCCCTCCAGCACCAGCGCTGGCCTGCTGGAATTCGAAGGCTGCATGAAGTGGAACGTCCGTTAGCAATANGAGAAGGTAAGAGATGTTTCGTAAGAGTAATGCGCGCACTGACACCATCAATCCTTCCAAAGCAGGATCACAGATGACTTCAGATCCACCCAAACCGCCCACCATCCTTGAAGCNACAGAAAACCCAACGGCCGCACCACCACCTCTCGCGCTAGTTCGATATGCGTTTGATTTCAAGCTTGCTATTCCCAAAGTTGAGAAGAACCGCCACTTTGTTACCTGATGATTTCAGGTATGAAAGGGTTTGCTCAAATTCTCTTGGCTCGAGCGCAACTTTGACCTTGATCTCCACCAAACAGTCCTCCATCACGAAGTCGACTCTCCTTGTATGCAGTCTTTTGCCTTTGTAGTACACGGGAATCTCCACCCCTCTGCCAAAATCCATCCCCACCATACTGAACTCGTGAACCAGTACACGTTTAATAGTCAGTTCCTGAAAGTGGGCACTCAGAACTTGGTGCACATTCAGAGCATCCTTGATGATTCTACCCGTTCTTGGATCAGGTATAGGATCAGATTTGAGCAGAGATTTTTCGAATCCATGCCTTTCATCGATGTCGGCTTCTGGCTCCATAGTCTGGGTTGCCTCCCTGCTATGGCCCTCTGACTTATTCTGTGTATTCGGTGATCNAGCATTTATTCTGCGCATTCGGTGATCCAGCGATTGTAGCCCGTGATCCAGCCTCGCAATCTGAATGCCACTATGCCTTTGTTCGCCATCCGATCCCATATCATATTGCGCCAGAATGGGTTTAGACCGGGACCAGACAATCCTATGCGGTGTATGGTTCGCAGATGTGTACGGTGATATATGACAGTTCTGAAAAGCTGTACCCTTCTCCCTGGCACCAAAAAAGCCGTGGGATAACCCACGGCTCATTGGCAACCTAATTTTCTGTCGACATTGGTTTGTGTTATATTCTTGTCCTGGAAATCTTGAGATTCAGGTTTATCACTGATAGGATCCAGGTGGAATATGGGCAACAAGTCTGATGTGAACGATGGCTGGACCTATTANGATAGGATTCGGCCGGAAGATGAAGGCAAGACGGTAGTCTCGTTTTACGCAAAACGATATCCGCACACAAAGGAGGCAGAGTGGCGGGGGCACATCCATTCCGAGGCGATAACCCTTGATGGGAACCCAACCGAGGCCGAGGCAATCCTGGCGACAGGCCAGGAGCTGGCCTACAAGAGAGCGCCCTGGATCGAGCCGGAAGCGCCCTCCTCATATGCCGTCTTGTATGAGGATGAATGTATCCTCGTTGTCGCGAAACCATCAGGACTGCCTGTTTTGCCGGGCGGAAACTTTCTCGATAGAACCCTTCTGTCGCTGGTGCGCAGGAGATACTCGAGCGAAACATCACCGGCACCTATTCACCGGATCGGCAGAGGGACTTCGGGCATCGTGTTGTTCGCCAAGTCGACCCATGCCAAGCGCGTTCTGTCCGAGGATTTCTTCCACGGACGCATCAACAAGGTCTACCGAACCCTGGCCCAGGGCACCGAGATGGCAGATACCTTCGTGGTGAAAACCCCTATCGGGCGCATACCCTATCCTGAGATCGGATACCTGTATGCCGCTGCTCCTGAAGGAAAACCGTCCCGCACCGAGTGTCGTGTACTCCAAAGGAAGGAAGAGAAGAAGGTCAGCCTCATCCACATCGATCTCATCACCGGACGACCCCACCAGATTCGGATTCATCTGGCATCGGCCGGCCATCCGCTTGTGGGAGATCCCCTATACCAAAAAGGTGGCATTCCGCGCTCGAATCCACCGGACAGACTTCCTTTACCGGGGGACTGCGGATACCACCTTCATGCCCATTCAATCACTTTCGCTCAACCAAAGACGGCAACACGCGTAACTGTCTCATGCCTGCCTCCGCCCTGTCTACGTCTGCCAACTGAAGGAAGTCCGAAGGCCGCCATCTGATCAGAACCGGAAGTTCAGCTTCACCCTCATTTCACCGTTCTCGTCAGAACCCACTTCCACCTTGCCCCAATCCACACTATCCAGGTGAGCATCCACGTAAGCATCTGCCATACTCACCAGAACGATTCCAATGGATGTAAAAAAAAAGATATTCCTCTCGTGAGAACCAGTTATAGATAGACGATTCTTAATCTGATTGCGCTTCACGAAAAACGCCACCACAGACCCTGCCTCCGCGGCAACGAACAGACTTCCTTTGATTGGCCTTCTGTTGTAGAACTGTCCCCATCCAGGGAGAACCATCGACCGCAATAGGGCCCCTCTGGGTGAAACCGACTCCTTTCCAGAATCCGGCGACGCCTCAGCGGCCTCAGCGGCGAAGACCTGATTGCTGAAACCAGACAACAAGATCCCTGTCAACATGATCAGTCTTAACACCGGACCTCCGGTCCCGGAACGCTACTGTTAGACCTGCAAAATATGTATAACTACACCTGCATAGCGGCCAGACGTGCCGCACCAAGAATACCCGCGTCATCTCCCAAAAGACCTGGCACAATCTCAACGTGCTCCTTCACCCCGACCGTCCCCCGTTCGACGTATGTTCGACGTGCCGGATCGAACAATCGGTCGCCTGCCTGAGCGAGACCCCCGCAAAGCGCCACGATCTCGACGTTCAACACACTCACCAGGCTTGCCAGACCAATCCCCAGCATTTCTCCCGTCTCCTCGAACATCTCCCTCGCGAAGACATCCCCTGCATCTGCCGCCTGTGAAAGTGTCTCGGTGGTCAAACCGTCCATCACCAGGTCCGTCTCCGAATGTACACCATTGAGTTTTTCGCCTGCCCGCCTCACCATCGCAGTTGCGGATGCGTACATCTCCAGACATCCATAGTTTCCACACGGGCAGCGAGGCCCATCCATATTGATGGTGATGTGACCCACCTCCGCAGCATTTCCATTGAACCCGCGCATCAAAGCGCCCTCGCACACCCATCCGCCACCGACCCCAGTTCCCAACGTGACACAGAGAAAATGTGCAACACCTTGTCCGGCACCCAGCCATTGCTCACCNAATGCCGCCATATTCGCATCATTGTCCACGGTTACCGGGAGCGACACAGAATCCTCCACCAGCGCCTTGATCCTAACTCCATGCATGCACGGCAAGTTTTCGGGGGAGATGATCACTCCCTCATATGGATCCAGAGGTCCGGGAGCACCTATACCAACCGCTTGGACCTCTTTGTCAACCGAAGCCGTCACTTCCCTTACGCACGAAGCAATCCCCTCAATGACACCTTCGCTGCCCAGCTCCAGACGGGTTGGGGTTCGAGATCGCCCTATAATTTCACCCGTAGCAGTGACCAAACCGGCACGCGTGTTGGTTCCACCGAGGTCGACTCCGACCGTCAGACCGGTCACATTTCCGCTCTGGCCTGTTTCACTGCATCAACGAACTGTCTCGCGGTTTCTGTAAGCGCCTTCCAATCCTTATTCGCCACAGCAGTGTTGTTCACCATCGCGCTTCCTGCCCCAACAGCCGATGCACCTGCCTTGATGAACTCAGCTGTCGTCTTACTGTCCACCCCACCGGTGGGCATCAGCCGTACCTGCGGGAGAGGACCCTTGACATCCTTGAAGTACGAAGGACCGCCGACCGACGCCGGAAACNCCTTCACCACGTCGGCACCCGCCTGCCAGGCCGCCAGAATCTCAGTCGGCGTAAATCCGGCCGGCATCACCACCTTGCCATAGCGTTTGGCCATTGCGATGACATCCAGGTTCAATGTGGGACCGACAACATATTCCGCACCTGCTAGAATGGCTGCCCTGGCTGTCTCAGAATCCAGAACCGAGCCCACCCCAACAATCGTATCCTCCATCTTCGCCGAGGCCTCTTCGATCACCTTCAGCGCCCCGGGAACNGTCATCGTAACCTCGATGGCCACCACTCCCCCTTCGCGCAGAGCCTTCGACACATCCATCAGCTCACTCGGCGAATCCGCTCGTAGCACCGCCACCACCCCACAGTCGATAATCTGATCCAGAATTCCAGCCATCACACCCTCCAGTGAAAAAAGAAAGCCCGGGCTATTCGCCCGGGCGCAGGTCATAACTGGTCTTTACCGCTTGATTCTTGCGCTTCCACCCTTCATGGCCCCTTCCACCTCTGATCTCGTAGCCCAGTTCACATCACCAGGGAAGGTGTGTGCAAGCGCCGAATAGGCACCGGCAAAGTCCACTGTAGCTTGAGGATCCTTGCCTTCCAGGAGACTGCAAACTATCCCGGCAGAGAAATTGTCCCCACCACCCACACGGTCGACAAGTTCGAGATTCTCATAGATTCGCGAGAGGTAGAACTCCTTACCATCGAACAAAAGCGTGCGCCAGTCGTTCAGAAGTCCCGTCTTCGCCACTCGCAGTGTTGTCCCAACATAGTCTACGTTGGGGTACGCCTCCACCGCTCTCCTCGCCACACCCTTGTAGCTTTCCGGATCCAGGGCACTGTAATCCTCGGTGGCTCCTTCNGCTTTAAGNCCCAGGACCTTCTCGAAGTCTTCCTCATTCCCGATCAGGACTTTCACGAACGGCATGAACTGCTTGGTCGTCTCCTGTGCCTTCTCGGAACTCCAGAGCTTGGACCTGAAATTGAGATCGTAACTCGCGGTCACACCGGCATCTCCAGCCGCCTGAAGTGCCTCTAGTGTGGCTGCTGCTGCACCATCCGATAGGGCGGGCGTAATGCCGCTTACGTGGAACCACTTCGTTCCCTCGAACACCGACTTCCAATCCACCATTCCCAGCTCGATCTTAGAAATCGCCGAATGACCGCGATCGTAGGTCACCGCGCTCGCCCGGGGTCCTACACCTACTTCCATATGGTAGAACCCGTTTCGCTCAAGACCGACACCGTCGAAATCGACCCAGACAATGTTGGACATATCTACGCCGTGTTCACAGCCCTTGTTCCGGATCACCCACCCGGTCCAGTTGTCAACCAGCCGGGAAACCCACGCAGACTTCATTCCCAGGTGTGCACAACCCACAGCCACGTTATATTCCCCACCACCGATCTCCACATCCAGCTTGGTCGCATTCTCCAGCCGCCGGTATTCCGGCGATGACAACCGGATCATTGCCTCGCCGAATGTCACCACATCGTACATGATTTCCCTCCTCAGGATTTACATCACTCAACAGACACCATCTGCTAAGTTCTAGTCATCTCTGCCGCCCAACAATCCGGACAAGATCAAGAGACGGATCAGACTCAACACTGCCATTACAGCGGACGCAACATATGTCCAGGCCGCGGCATTTAGCACCTTTCGTGCTGCAGGAATTTCCTCAGCAGTCAGATACCCGCCATCGGACAAAATCCGAATCGCTCTGCTACTGGCGTTGAACTCCACCGGCAATGTCAAAATGCCGAACAGTACTGCGAATGAGAAAAACACGACACCCAACTCAACCAAAATACCGTATCCCATAAAAAGCCCTATGAAAAACATCGGCATCCCCAGCATCGAGCCGAAATTCGCGACGGGCACAAAGTTGGTCCGCAGGGAAAGGGGGAAGTATCCCTGAGCATGCTGAAAGGCATGACCGGCCTCGTGTGCCGCTACTCCTATGGCAGCAAGTGACCTGGACCTGTAGGTGCTGTCTGACATATTCAACGTCTGATTCCGAGGGTCATAATTATCTGTCATATTCCCGCTCACCCGGCCAATCTCCACGGGAAGCCCGCCCCTTTGGATAATGTCCTTGGCTACGCTGTCGGCAGTCATCCCGCTTCGCGCATCGAACTGATCGTATTTTGAGAATGTGCGCTTGATTTTGAGCTGCGCCCAACCTGCAAGAAGCAGTCCGGGGATCAAGAGAATCATCGTCGAATCAAACATCATAAATGGAAACATATCTACCACCTCCTTCAACTATCTATTTGTCGGAATCTTCCGGAGAAAANCTGCATACCAGAATAAATATACCCTATTTCTGATCGTTCGTGTATTGNTCGCTAANCCAGAATCTCACCAGTCCTGANATGATAACCCCGGACCAGGTCTGCGCCACTCATCCTACTTTTTCCTGGTGGTTGCACTTCAACCAACTTCAACGCACCCTCTCCTGTCGCAACCACTATGCCGGAATTCCCATCGGCCACCAGGATCTCACCCGGTGCCCCCGACTCTTGGACCGCTTCCGCANGGTGCACCTTCAGATCCTTGCCTCTCCATCCCGTAAACGCTCCTGGAAATGGGTTGGTTCCCCTGATCAGATTCCGAATATCCGAGGCGTTCTGCGTCCAGTCAATACATCCATCACGTTTGCTCAACTTGGGTGCCCGTGATACCGCACCCTCGCTCTGGGGGATCGGATTTGCCTTTCCGGCTGCCAATTCCCGAACGGCCCTCAAAACGGCATCTGCGCCAATCTCCTTCATCCGCCCGTATAGCTCACCGGCTGTCTCTTCCTCACCAATCGAAATACGTTGCTGGAGCAACATATCCCCCGCATCCACTTTCCTTGTCAACTGGAAGACTGTAATCCCCGTTTCCCGTTCACCCCGAATCACTGCCCAGTTGATCGGCGCGGCACCACGGTATTTGGGCAATAGGGATGGATGGAGATTCACAGACCCCAGCCTTGGAATCTCAAGCACCACCCGTGGCAAAATAACAAAAGCCACNACAACAAATAAATTGGCCTCGTATTGTCGAAGCCGATCTATGAATGATTCATCTCGAAGCTCTTCCGGTTGGAGAACGGGTATCTCACAAGACTCCGCTACCAACTTCACGGGGGGAGCCGTCAATCGCCGGCCCCTGCCACTGGGCCTGTCCGGGCGGGTGACCACGCAGGCCAGCTCGAACTCGCTTTCGATGAGTCTATGGAGCGTGGGAACTGCAAAATCGGGTGTACCCATNAAAACCAGCTTCAAGACGCCAGCCTCCTGATACCAGTCATGGTGTGCACTGCCTTCGCTCCGAGATCAATAAGATAGGCCTACTTCCCCTCTCCCTCAACCCGCGATACGGATCCGCGAGATACTTCGATTCGAACATCCTTGGCCACCTGAACCACAAGGATGCCGTCCTTGCCTTTAACGCCCACTATCGTCCCATGAATGCCCCCGGATGTTACGATCTTGTCACCCTTTTCAAGCGAATCGATCATGGCCTGTTGCTGCTTCTGTTTCTTGTACTGGGGTCTCAGAATCAGTAGATAGATGACAACAAACATCAAGATGAATGGGAAGAACTGAACCAAAAAACTGGGCTGCTCACCACCTGCCGGGGGTTGTCCCCCCATCGCAAAAGCCTCACCGACTCCGAACAAGAAATCCTCCTTCGTTTGAGAAAACCAACCTGTATTGCGAACGAATGTTCATCAGATCGCTACTCGTCGTAACTCGAAAGGAAACATCTGCGCCATCTGTCGAATTGACCGGAAACTATGGATTCTCGCATCCCTGACATCAGGGATAGATAATAGTACAAATTGTGTATCGTAAGCAGCTGCAAACCCAGNATCTCGTTTACATGCTGTAAATGCCGAATATAAGCCCTGGTGTAGTGGTTNCAGGTATAACACCCACAGTCCGGGTCAATAGGAGTGAAATCACCACTGAAACGCGCGTTGCGGAGGTTTAATTTACCACCTGGCGTAAATGCCGATCCGTTCCGAGCATTTCGTGTGGGCATCACGCAGTCGAACATGTCGATCCCGCGCATCACCCCATCGACAAGGTCCTCGGGAGAACCACAACCCATCAGATAGTGCGGTGAAGTCGCAGGCAGTCGCGACACCACCGTTTCCACCGCCTCCCAGGTCTTCTCCTTTGGTTCCCCAACAGCCGTGCCGCCAACAGCGTAACCTGGGAAATCCTTCGCCACGGTCTCATCCGCGAACCGCACACGCAGATCCTCATATGTACTGCCCTGCACAATCCCGAAAAGGGCCTGTCTGTGGCCGGCCAGGCTCAATCTGCCATTCTGATCCCACGCCGCNAGGCATTGAGCGGCCCAGCGNAACGTCCTTTCGCCAGATTCCCTTGCGTATTCATGCGTACAGGGATAATCCGTACATTCATCGAACATCATGATCACGTCTGCACCGATGGCCTGCTGGATCTCAACCACACGGCGGGGTGTGAACAGGTGACGCGAACCATCCACGTGAGACTGAAACAGGACCCCCTCCTCGGTAACCTCGTTCAATGAAGCCAAACTATGTACCTGATATCCCCCGCTGTCCGTCAGTATCGCCCTGTCCCAGCTCATAAATTGATGGAGGCCGCCTGCGGCGCCCATCACTTCCATTCCGGGTCTTAAGTACAGGTGATAGGTATTGCCCAGAATGATACCTACGCCCAGATCGCGGAGGTTCTGCTGACTGAGCGTTTTCACGGCCCCCTGGGTGCCAACCGGCATAAAAACCGGGGTCTCCACCACCCCGTGCGGTGTATGAAGGACCCCTGCTCTTGCATCTCCATCCGTTGCCACCAATTCGAAACGGAAGTCCTCTTCGCCGATCGCACACCTCCTCAAACACCTGATTCAGATACACTTGAAGGCATTGCGGAATATACCAACCGAGAAAATCCAAGTCAAGCTTATCGGCTTTATCGGACCGCCTCTTCCGCCGTGATAAACTCGATCCCCCTCGACTCCAGTTCCGGCAGCATCCGTTGAAAGACGGCAAGGGTTGTTGCTTTGGCGTGACCTATTCCGATTGCGGTACCCTCTCTCCTTGCCCGCCGCGCCAGGGATTCCAACGCCTTCTCCACCGCCGGCTCCGTCACCTTCCGATCCAGGAACAGCCCGTTTCGACCGGACGGCATCCCCATCTCCTGTGCCACTGTGAAGGCAACGGAGCGCGGTGAGGTCACGCTGTCAACAAAAAAGAAACCATACCTCGCGACTTCTCTCAGAACCGGCCCAATTGCCTCACGGTTCTGTGTCACGCGCGATCCCATATGGTTATTCAGCCCTTTGGCATGCGGTACGGCCGCAAGGGCCTGCCGCGTGAGCGTCTGTATTCTTTCGCTGGAATAATCGGCAAATATAGCATTCCTTCCTGGATCCCGGTTAGGGTAATCGATCGGTTCCATCGGCATGTGGACCATGACCCCGTGGCCACTCTTCGCTGCCTGTTCCGCTATCCAGGAGGTCTGTTCGAAACCGGGAAAGATAGAAATGGTGAGGCGCTGCTTCAACCCACAAAAGGCCTCGATCAACGCACCATCCTGATATCCAAAATCATCAACGATAATCGCTATCCGACCCGGAGTTCGGGCAAGGGTTGAGTTTGCGCTAAGGGTTAGGAGATTTGTTCCCTGTCCCTCCAGACCAACCAGCAACGAAAGTCGGTTACCTTCACGATTCTCCCTTGNCTCCAACACCGCTCCACCCATACGGTTCGCCAACCGGGTCAATTCCAAATTGCACACTGCAAATGGAAGTTCACCCGGAACCTGAGAGGACACCTCCCATCGCATCGCGCTTCCCAGATTCTCAGATACCCGGTTGATATCTATCACGTCACCTGGAACACCCAGACCTCTCAAAACCTGGGCGGATTGGTGTGCCATTGAATCGGAAAAGGCCACCAGGTCACCTGGTCCGGCTCGCCAGACTGGCTCCTCTTCAAACACATACCCGGGGTCCGTCATCTGTCCCGTGGGTCCCCACACCCAAATGGCAAGCCCACCAGTCAACAGCAACAAAACACAAACGAGGGCCCAAACAGGTATCGGCATATCTCGCCTTTTCCGAGCCATCTTCTTTCGCTTCGACCGGATGATCCATTTTGTGCTATTCTTACCGAATTTTCTACCTGACTTTTTTGCCATAGATTTGAACCTGAATTACTGCAAGATAGGGGTTGTGCAACTGCGGGGGCAGCCTGTCGGGGGACTTCAATGGGACACTATGGTGATGGGGATTGGAATGAAACAGAGCACAAAAATTGCGAGAGAAACATAACCGATGAATTTCCGACGTCCGTCCAGGTTCAAATAGGGATCGCTTGGCGGTGGATGCTTCCGCCCCAGCACAACCGCAAGAAAAATCCAAACGAGCCAACCGGGAAAGCGGGATGACCACCATTCTGAAATGAAGTCTCCGGTAGCCAACCAATCATAAGGTGGGCCGAGAGCCCAGAAGGCCGCCAGCAGGAGAACACACCCTCTCGATATCATGTAGTGCCAGCGACCGAAAATTGCATACACGATGTGACCGCCATCAAACTGACCTACCGGCAACAGATTCAATGCCGTCACGAAAAGGCCTACCCATCCGGCCACGAAAATCGGGTGGTCGTAAATAATGTAGCCTTCGGGCAGATCACCTATGATCATCCGCTCGAGGAAAATCGACAACATTGACCGCCCCAACTCAAAACCTTCCATCCCTCCTTCGAGGCTGGCCAGTGGAACCTTCTGGGATAGCCCCATACCCACCATCATCGCCAATACCGACACCACGAAACCCACCAGGGGCCCCGAGGCGCCAATATCCATCAATGCACGGCGGTTGGGAATTCGGGACTTGATTTTGATTACGGCTCCCATCGTACCGATCAGGGAAGGAAAGGGAATGAAATAAGGAAGGGTAGCACGGACACGCCAGGCACGAGAAGCCAGGTAGTGGCCCATCTCGTGAATTCCCAGAATGCACAGCATTGTAATTGAGAACGGTATACCCAGAGCCAGAAAGGTTGGGTCCACCATAGCCATCCCGAAATCGAAATCTTGCGGGACCGTCTCAGGATAAATGGTGAACTGCATCCCGAGGGCCATTNGCATGCCCGCCGCAGTTGTAGTATAGACGGTAAGGATGAACAAAACAGCCTGAAGCCAAACACCTTTGTATGTTGGCTCAGGCTGAGAACGGAATATCACCTGTCGCTGCGGTTCCTGACCAAAACCATTGTATCCTTCAGACAATATATCTCTCCCAGATCACGGACGATTATTTGATCCCAACCGCTATTCGGTGCGATCCACCCAGACCCAGCACACCCAGGACGAAGGCATAGTCGACACGCCAGTTCCGACGATTCAAACCCAGACCGAACGACCACTTTCGGGCATCGATCCCCGAACGGAAACCCGCTCTCAAAAATGCCGCCTCCTTGACCCGGTACTCAATACCTGTGTGGACACCTGAGGTCCCCTTCCTCGGTAGCCTGAGATCGAAGGATCCAGTCACCTTCCCTCGCTCAATTGCAGCGCCTACCCTGAATGTACCGGGAAGCGGACTTCGTACTGTGTCCAGCGTCTCCATTCTACCCAGATTCCGATATGTTGCCCCAACCATCAGACCTTCGATTCCTGTGCGGTACATTACCCCCAAATCCAGACCCAAACCGGATGCGCGCTCTGGTCCAATTGCCTCGTGCAGAGCTCGGACGCTGAATCCCGCGAACATCGACTTCCCGATCCCCTGGCCATACGTGAACCCCACGTTCACATTGTAGATTCCGAACGTGCCAAGAGGTTCGGTTGAGGGTCCCGTGCGCNTCTCCATNCCCCCAATAGAATAAAGTCCGAGGCTAAGACCTACACCCCGCCGTTGATTCCCAAANGCCCAGCCGGCATAGGACTGGTTAATNCCGAGAAAGGACCTNTGATGGCTCAGGAGAAAATCCTTGCCCTTCAGTGCCGCAACACCCGCAGGGTTCCAAAATGTGGTCGCCTGGTCTCCTGTGACCGCAGTATATGCACCGCCCATAGCTTCGGGTCTCGCACCAATGCCCTCTCGCAGCAAGAGAAAACCGGACTCTCGGCCGGAGGAGGCACCCTCTACGGTAGCCTGGTGCGCGAAAAGTACTAAAAAGAGCAGCAAACACAGCACTCTGGATCTGTTCAAATCAAGGCCCCCAATTACGTACCCAACTCACGATAACTCAAACATTAACCAATGAGGAGTAAAGAGTCAATAGTCCCATTCATGTCATGCTGAGTGCGCGTGCGCTGCCGATTAATCCAGGTAGACAATCGAGGAGTCCTCGGGTAACTTAATACCAGACCTTGGTATCGTAGTGATGTTTTGAGGCATATTGCAGCCACTTTAAAGAACTCGCTAAAAAGCCACTAGACACCGGTGCTTTTTAACCCGGTGATTTTTTATTGGACCTGCATCCTAAGCCTCTGCATCTCTTGACCCTATTGGTTCGCGTGGAGGCAAGTATGTCAGACAAAATGAAGGCTGTTCGCAAACGGGATGCCGGGCGCCATCGCCGAGGCTGAACGGATCGTCGCAGAGGATCCAAATGCCTGGATCCCTCAGCAGTTCAAGAACCCCTCCGATTTGGAGATCCATCGACAAACGACTGCAGAGGAGATCTGGAACGACACCGATGGGGAAGCGGATATCCTGGTATCGGGAATCGGCACTGGGTGTACCATCACCGGTGTGGGGAGGTCATCAAGTCCCGATAATCGGAATTCCGAACAATCGCCGTGGAGCCCTCAGATTCACCCATCCTCTCCGGGGAACTACCTGGCCCTCACAAGATTCAAGGGATCGGGGCTGGTTTCATACCTGACATCCTCAACACCGGCATAATTGATGAGATCTTGACAGTTACAAACGAAGAAGCCTTTGATATAGCCAGGAAGGCAGTCGCAGATGCGGGTTTGCTCCTCGGGATTTCTTCCGGTGCTGCTCTTCACGCGTTTCGAGAGGTTGCGAGTAGACCGGAAGCTAATGGTAACAATCCTGCCCAGTTGCGGAGAGCGCTACCTGTCTACGGACCTCTTCGCTCATTTACGAGAAGAAGGTTAGTTTCTGCTAATCTGACCTGATACGATCNGTCAGGACCTATTTCAATTAAATGTGAGGGAGACCGATGGGAATTCCTTTGCTTCCATCGGTCTCCTCTTTTATATATACGCATAAGCGGATATATAATTCCCAGTCTTGACCGATCGAGAAATGGAGTACCTGAAATGTCTGATAGTGCAACACGAAAGCTATCCTTCCTGGACAGGTATCTAACCCTTTGGATCTTCCTCGCAATGGGCATCGGCGTCGGCGCAGGATACTGGACACCGGGGGTGGTGGATGTCATCACCGGGTTCCAGGTTGGCACTACCTCGATCCCCATCGCAGTAGGACTCATCTTGATGATGTATCCGCCTCTGGCAAAGGTNAAATACGAAGAACTGGGCGAAGTCTTTCGCAATTACAGAATNCTTGCCCTCTCTCTNGTCCAGAACTGGCTCATCGGCCCCNTCCTGATGTNCGCCCTCGCCATCCTCTTTCTGGCCGATTATCCCGACTATATGGTTGGCCTGATCCTCATTGGACTGGCGCGGTGCATCGCNATGGTCATCNTCTGGAATGAGCTGGCCAAAGGTGATACGGAATATGCCGCAGGTCTGGTCGCCTTCAACTCGGTATTCCAGGTCCTGTTCTTCTCCGTCTACGCTTATTTGTTCATAACCGTATTGCCGCCCTGGATGGGGCTGAAAGGNGTGGAAGTTCACATCACCATGGGNCAAATCGCCGAAAGCGTATTCATCTACCTGGGTATCCCTTTCATCGGNGGCCTCCTCACAAGATACACCCTNATCAAGGTGAAGAGCCGNGAGTGGTATGAGCGAAAGTTCATACCGAAAATCAGCCCAATCACCTTGGTTGCACTGCTTTTCACCATCGTTGTAATGTTCTCCCTGAAGGGGGAATACATTGTCAAGATTCCGATGGACGTTGTCCGGATCGCCATCCCGCTCATCGTCTANTTCGTCGTNATGTTTCTCGTGTCATTCTATATGGGCAAAAAGTTCGGAGCAGATTACAGCAAGACGGCAACCATTTCCTTTACCGCGGCCAGCAATAACTTCGAACTCGCAATCGCCGTAGCGGTGGCCGTCTTCGGCATCAATTCGGGTGCTGCATTCGCTGCCGTCATCGGACCCCTGGTAGAGGTACCTGTCTTAATCGGACTTGTAAATGTCGCGCTCTGGTTCCAGAAGAAGTACTTCGCCACAGAGCATTAGCTCGGGCCAAACCTCTCCTGACAAGGAACGGACACCAATGAGAACGGACTTGGACATCTTCAAAGCTTGTTCGGATGAAACCCGTCTGCGAATCCTTTTTCTGCTTTCGGAACGGGAACTTTGTGTCTGTGAGTTGGTAGCCATTCTGGACATGCCTCAAGGCAAGATATCGAGACACCTGGCCACTTTGAAAAACGCTTCACTGGTAGCGGACAGGCGGGAAGGCACTTGGATCTACTATTCGCTGACCGAGGCCGAGAGCGGCCTTAAGAAAAAATTACAGGACTACTTGCGGAATGAACGAAACCGGCTTGAGATCGTCATCGAAGATCTGAACCTGCTGGACAAACTTGCCTTCGCGGGCAAAATCTGCGTCCCTTGCCCACATGTCCGCGACATTTCACACCCAAGCATATAGCTGAGGTAGATAGTGATACGAATCCTCTTTCTTTACGCCGGCAACTCGTGTCGAAGCCAGATGGCTGGGCACGTCATCTGAAGGGCAATGAAATAAACGCCTACTCTGCAGGGATCGAAACAACTGGGCTGAACCCGGATGCCGTAAAAGTTGTGGCCGAGGCCGGTGTAGACATCTCCGAGCATTCCTCTAAGCAAGTAGATGATCTCTCCTATCTGATATTCGATTATGTAGTCACTATCTGTGACCATGCAAGTGAGCGGGGTCCGGTCTTCCGCGGCAATGCCAAGGTGATCGACGACCCTCCGCGACTGGCCGAAAACGCTCGGACCGAGCACGAGAGGCTCAAAACTTATCGGAGAGTGCACAACGAAATCCGCAGTTTTATGGCATCCTTGCCGGAGCGACTAACTGAGTGATGCTCACCGTCTGCGAATTCTATGACAACAAAAAAGGGGCGACCAATCGGTCGCCCCTTTTTTNTTGTCTCNNTCTAGCCGAGGACCTGTTTCTACANCTTCACATCGTGTAAATTTTCGTCTCCGGCCTGCTGTATTTTCAGCGCTGTCCTCGCAGCCTTGATTACCGCAGCCGTGCACCGTTCTTCCGTTACTGCCTCTCCGCGAATATCTCTCAGAAACGACTCCAGGTACCCTCCCGATGTATCGGCGGGCAATGCCCTTGACTCGATCGCTTNGGAATTGTGTCTGGCNACGACAATCTCCTTGGTTGTCGTAGAGGTCTCGATCACGCCCTCCCTGCCCCAAAAAGTATAGCGCCAGTAGAATGGCAGTGAATATCCCGCCCTATCCGGCATAAAGTACGAAACATCACCCAGAAGACCGCATCCGTTATTCATGGTCAACATCATCTGGGCGCCATCNTTGAAATGGGGAAAGTCAGGCGCAAAAGCGTTCCAGCACCTGGCCGACTTCACCGTGTCAAACTCCAAACCTGTCATCCAGGGTATACAGTCGACCGCGTGGATCGCGATATCGTTGATCGTACCGCCGTGTTTACCTACTTCGAAATACCACTCCGGTCGCGAACCCAGCATCAGAGGATGTTGACCACCGAATGACATCGCGTGAACCTCGCCGATCACGCCTTCCTCGATCATCTGCTTGACACCAATCGTCTGACCGTGGTCCCTCATGGTCAGCATCGTACCAACGCTGAGCCCCTTATCCTTCGAAATTCGCTCGATCTCGCCGAGCTCGTCCAGACTGGTGCAAAGCGGTTTGTCTGCAATAACATGCTTGCCCAACTCCAAAGCCTGGATCGCGATGCTCCCCCGTTTGGCGTAGTAATCGCCGATAGCAACGGCATCGCAATCCACTTCGTTAAGCATCTCGTCGATGCTTGAATGTGTGATTTGAAGCTTTCCACCTTCGAGTTTAGAACGGGAAGGTTCGTGCTCCTCGCATGCCCCAACCACCTCTGTGTCCACCCTCTCGCCGGCCAGCCTGTAGAGGTCATTAATGTGGCCGTGTCGAAATCCTGCAAATGCAAACCTTATTGACATATCTCCTCCACCCTTCTGTACAACCCTGGCTATCCACGCAACCCCGTTGGCTGCCCGTCGATACTCTTCAGGTTGTTTTTCTGTCTGTAATTTGCCAACTCGACCTCGCCCATCTTTTCAGAAGATTTGCGAAGCGTCTCTCTGTGTTCGACGAATTCGTATCTTGGAACCACATACCCGCACGATGTCTGGATTGTATCGATCTTCAGCACAACAATCTGCCTGGCACCCGTCGGAATTTCGAAGTGGGATGAGAGTACGCCCCAGTCCTCGTCCTCCCTGTAGACAGCCCATGCCCTTGGGCGATAGGTTGATGCGTCCCGCCTTCGGAGCGGTAGCAACAAAGAAAATCCCTTGATCATCAATGAATCTCTTGAGTTTTTCGTCCAGTTCGGTAAAGAATGTGGCCATCGATCAAACTCCCATTTCCAGTTCAGATGCCCCCAGATAACCCTTGCATCTCTGGGTACAGAATATACAATAGGGTCAATCGTTCGTGGAACTCTTTTCTATACCTTTCGAAATGCATGCCACAGCATCCCGAGGGAGCAGAACAAATGGGACACCACCAACTCTCAGACCAACAACTCTCCTTCTTCGACACCTTTGGATTTCTCGCACTACCGGGACTCATGGCAGACGCGATCGATGCTATTACCGATGCGTTCGAAAAGATATGGGCCGGACGAGGCGGCGGACACAACGGCGCCGCCCACGACAGCAAACAACGCTCCTGCATTGTCCCCTTCATCGATCAACACGAGCGCCTCTGCTCGCTTCTCGACGACACACGCATCAATGGCGTCCTGTGCGATCTGCTTGGGGATGACTACAATTACGTCGGGTCAGATGGAAATTACTACGCTGGTGATACCGTATGGCACTCGGATGGATGGGGCAAGGCGGTAAGATTTGTCAAGATCGCCTTCTATTTGGATCCGCTCACCCGGGATTCCGGCTGCCTCAGGGTAATTCCCGGAAGCCACAATTTAGAAGACCAATTTTCGCTGAAGCTTCAGGAGCAGCTCCGGGAATCAGAGGAGAATTGGGGAATACCGGGAAAAGACTTACTGGCAGGTGTCGGACTGGAAACGCAACCAGGAGATCTGGTGCTCTTCAATCACAACCTCAAACATTCTGCATTTGGCGGTAGCGAGAGCCGAAGGATGTTCACCATAAACTGTTCCCAGAGATTTCCCGAAGACAGACTGGAGGAATTCCGTAAGTACATTTCCGCACACGCCCGGTTCTGGACCGACCGTCTGTACGGAAATACCATGATCGCCACTGCAGGACCGGAGCGAATGGTACATTTGGAACAAGGAATGGCGAACGACGGTCATCTCGCGGAACTCTCGGCCAAAGCCCGAGAGGAGATGCCGGAACCCTCACGGGGCTGACTTCTATTCGATGTATCCCAAATCTCTGAGACGTTCCTCGAGAATCTCGACTTCTTCAGTGGTCGACTCCTGAGCGATCAAGTCCTTGTATCCGGAGCCATCCAGGATTCGCTTATAGATTTCCCGAAGGCCCTCCACATCCCCTCCTGCCAGATCTACCCCGCCCATATCTCTGAGACAACCATCATTTTTTCCCTCGGATTGCCTATAGAGCCTGTCCCCATCTGAAATCGCCCACTGCCTCGTCCCCTCCGCGAAACGGCTCAATTCCGCATGATCAAAAGAAACGCGAGACGTCACCCGGTCGTGCGGCGTCTGGAGATTCCCCGCATTCAGGAAGCCCACACCGTACAAACTGTCCAGCTCCGAAAGNACCCACCTATCNGATCGTCCGCTGGACTCCGAGATCAGATTGACCCCGAATCCGCAATAGTCCACATCAATTCCGGCAAGATTCACGATTGTCGGATACAGATCTATCATAGATGCGGGACCTTCGGGAATCGGTACGCTCTCTACACCCGGGATGCTGCACAGCAGTGGGACGTGCAACGTATTCGGGTGCAGCAGATCTCCGTGTGCGATACTCTCCTCGCAGAACCCTTCGCCGTGGTCACCCACAATGAACACTGCCCACTCACTCAAATCTACCCGCTTCAGAAGCTCAACGAGCAAGAACTCTTGAACGTGTGTTACAGCCGCAAAATAGTATCGTAGCGCTTCCTCGACTCGGCCAGTGTCTACCAACTCCTTCAACTTAGGCGCATTTCTGATTCCCTGCATGCCATAGCCACCATGGGTGTACCAGAAATGCAGAAAACAGAACTGTCGGTCACACTCACCAGAAAAAATGGTGTCGAACAGATTTTCGAGCGAACCCAGATGCTGACTCTGAACCTTCGGGTCCATAGCCATAATAAACTGCTCGAAATCCAGAAAGCGGAACACTTCCGGTCGCTCGGATCTCCCGGTCACCTGATACCCCGCATCGGAGAAAAGCTGAAGCAAGTTTGGAATCCCCTCGAACATCTTCAAATAGGTCTGGCCGTATAATCCGTGCTCGAAGGGGTATAGTCCGGTGAAAAGGGATGTGTGAGAAGGTCGCGTTGCCGGAGCGGTCACGAAGAATCGTTCAGCAAGCGTATAGTCTCTAGTCAGATCATCAAACTTGGGGGTATTGAGAGACGTATTCGTCCGACTAAGGGCATCATACCGCAGGCAGTCGATTGATACGATCAGGAACTTCTGCACGTGTGAATCCATTTCTACTTCAGTTCTCGCAACCAACATATAGAAATCCCGCTAGAATTATGCCCAGCGGGATTTGCGTCCAAATAGATCTGACGGATGGTCTCAATTGTCATGTCCGAAATCCTGAAAATATCCACCTTCATCGGCCTGCTCAAGCACAGCCGTAAACTCATTCTTCATGGCGATGGCGCTCTCCATTTGTGGAATCCATGCCAAATATAATCAAGATGGCAGAAATTGTCTATTCACATTGAATGTCAGGTTATCATTGCAGGAGGTCGGACGGCGACGTGGTCAAGATTCTTGACCCAGGATTCGTGTTCCGAAGCCTAGAGGACAGTTGCTGCCTCTGCGGACAACCCGTCGTCGAGCGCGTCGAAGAATACATCCGACAGTCTTCCATTGAGTTAATCGGTATTCCATTTGTCGAGAATCTCTGGTCGGTTCATCATCTCCTCCCAGTCGTTATTGACTCCACAACTTGTCGTCTCATAGGTGGTTAGAGTGCGGACAGTATATGTTCGGTCCCAGGAACGTGTCAGCCAGGGTCATGGCCGGGAAAAATCTCGTTATCTTTCAAAACAGGGTGCCAATTCCAAATTTTACCCTTATCATGATCGATGAGTAAATCGTCATTATAAGAACCATCTTAACACAGGGTAGCCCATGACTCCAGGAGACCCGTGCTTCGAATTCCGGGGAACACTGGAATGCGGTTGGAATATCTTCAATCGCAAGGGGTATTCGACCAATCCGGGTGACATCTCCGTAAACCACACATACCTCGACCATCTGGCGGAGGCCGGACTGAACTGGTCGATCGTGTTTTGGACCAACTCAAGAAACTTTCAAGATGCTTGGTGCCAAGCAGTCGAATACGCACACTCAAATGGGATCAAGCTCGCGAGGGCCATATATGGATTCAGCGGTGGCGGTTCCGAATACACCATGGCTGAACCTGGTGTGCCAGGCCATCTCCTGCGTCCGAGCGCAAGGGGCGAACGTACTGCTTTGTGCCCACACGATGAAGAAACTCGCGAGTGGATGGCGCTTACCCTGTCCGAGAGACTGGCCCCTGGTGTAGACGGAATCGACATTGAGCCCGCGCGAGAAATCGGTCGAAACTGCATCTGTGAACAATGCCAGGCCCTTGAGGGTTTCGAATGGGATGTATTAGTCATCAACTTAATGGCTGATCGAATTCGGATGCTGAGTCCCGAATGTGAAGTTATCCTGCACCTGAAGATGGCACCTGATCGATCCGGCAAACAAAGTATGTCAGATAGCCTTCAGGGCTTGCGCGATCATATCCGTCACATCTTCGCCTGGGGTGCGGATGACGAATCGTCGCTTACGGACTGGCTGAACGCGGATCCCCGATTCGAGCCATTCACCAAACTTGCGAGAGTGATGCTCTTTCCTGGGGGAAACAGCCCAAAGCAATCAGTAGAGGAACGTGTGGCACGCACGTTCAACTGGTGCAAACTCGCAGCAAATCGCGGAAAATCAGGTCACATCTTCGACTATCGGATTTTCGGGGGGACTGAATGGGCAAGTCTCGAAGATGGTCCACCAGTTTCCAGAACTGGGAATCGCCTGCCTGCCTCGATAGCCCTCATGGGCGCGGCGATGACAAATCCTTACCTGGACGCCCAGGGGCAGAAGTCGCTTATATCAGAACTCAGGAGCAAGTGTGACTGGGATTTGGAGAATCCTGAGCGATTTTACCAGGGCGAGACTGCTGGGACTTAGGCGCTTTCAGTTGCTTACGAGATCTTTTTTTGGCTGACCTCACAACCACAACACCTGATCGATCTCAGGACAGATCTCGAAAGCGGGAGGCTGTCATTGCTCGAGGCATAGGCTTCGAGGTTCTCCTGTCGGAGGTCGCCAATCTGTGGGTCAACGACATCGAATATTTCATTCACGGGTCTCGAATGACCCCCAGCCAACAGGAATGCCTTCTACAGGACCCTCGAAATCTCTTCGAATTCCGCACTTCTGGAACTACACCCTCTATCCTGAGAGCCACTCTTGCACAAAACTTTTCCTAGAACAATGTATAAGGCCGTGGACATAGAGTGTGCCCGAAAGAACATCTCGCGTCACAAATGGGCTCGCGATCTGTATGCGGGCATCAAGTCAGGGGCGGAATACTACCTCGGAATGGATCGCAACAGACTCAGGTCTTTCATCAGCGATCAGACTCCGCTCATAACCGTGAAATGCCCGTCCTGCAATTGTGGTCCCTGGTATGCTTACGCTCTCATCAATGAGGGCGATACGCTTCAATGTCTAGACTGTAAGACCACATGGAATTGGGACCCACAGGACACTACCGAACAGTGGAACATACAGGCAGTCATCCGCAGCTACAGGTTAAAACATATCGTAGGAGGTCTGGACAGCGCGGGACTCGTGTACCAGATAGAAGGCGACAGCAGCTATGCTGAAGTCGCCGCGATTCTCATAGAACGGTTCGCAGAAGTCTTCCACAGCTATCGCATCAACCGGGTAAACAGGAATGAATGGCAGGAGGAGAACGATCCAAATCACGGGAAAATCGACGGCTGGAAACAGAGGGACGCCGGAGCCCTTCGCCCTGTACTTCACGCCTACGATCTCATTCGTGAGTCCGGATGTCTCTCAGAAAGTCAATGTTTGACCATTGACAAAGACCTTGTCGCATACGCCAGAGATTACTTCGTTCAAAGCTTTCACAACACGACGACCTCGCTCGAGGGCTACAACTATACGGACGACATGTCACCCTATCTCTCTCACTACTCCATTCAAGATCACGGTGGGCCGTGGTGGTGCATCGCCGCCTCCGCTGCCATTCTGGGCGACACAAAAATTCTGCAATCAGTCGTCACCCTGTACGAAGATATGCTCAACCCCAAGTTCGGCGTTTTTCATGAAGACGGAACCTTCTATGAATGTGCTGCGGACTATACCCTTGGTCTTCTCCAGGCCTCTCAGGGCATAGCCGAGATCGTCCGTGGAAATATCGAACCGGACGTCTACACCAATCCAAAATGCTCGCTCTGGGAGAAATGTTATACCTGGTTCCTGGACGCATCCTTTCCCAACGACACTATTCCTGCCATAAATGACTCTCATGTAGGGAGTTCACTCAGACCCTTTTGCTCGGAAATCGCCTACATCAACTACGGCAATCGGAAGGCCCTTGCGCACCTCAAGAGTATCTGGGGACCCGACCTCAGTAACGGCACGAAATACTCCCTCTTCTATCGAGATCCGGACACCTCGATCGATAGGATGCATGAGCCTTATGGCGAAGCGTGCCTGCGCCTTGACGGCATGGGCATCATGATGCTGCGCCACGGCAACCGGGGACCCGAACAAACCGTAGCATACATCGACTACGGTCCTTACATACCGGCCGCACACAAGCAGAAAGACTACTTGAACTTCGGCCTGTGGTCTAGCGGACACGAAATTGTCACGGAAATGGGTTACAACTGGAACCCAGAATGGGCACGTCTCTGGGAACGAAGCGAAAGATCTCACAACACGGTCTTCGAACTGGCATCCCAGGGGGAAGGCGGTCAACCGTTAACCTGGTGCATTACACCGGGACCAAAGATAGCTGAAGCGGGGTTGCCCGGCACGAATTCCAGACTCATCGCCCTATTGCCAATCACGCACGGCCCACCTCTCATCGTCGACATATTCAGTATTTCAGGAACCGAGGAAACTTACACCTGGATGCTCCACTCACGTTTCGGCACACTGGAGATCGACGGCGTCGACAATCTGAAGGATACTGACGTCCCGGAGCCACTCCGTTCGGGCAAAATGGGTCAGTCGGCCGACCAGATCGTTGCCACCTGGTTTCCGAACCAGGATGAGCCGTGCGGTCACCGGGCCATTCTTCCATATGTGGCAGGATCAACAATCACCCTCTCCGAATGCCCACCAGAGGAGGACGTCATCGATGACTTGCACGAAGCCGGAGGTACGCTCAAATCCGAAGCCTCGATACCATACAGGGGTCATCTGCAGGTCACTCGGAAAGGACCCAAAACTGTCTTCGTAGCCATCCACGCGCCATTCCAGGGATCATCACCAAACATCGACGTGAATTGTGAGCCCGTCGGTACTGACGGACTTTTCCTGGAAGTCGACATTGTCGATGAAACCTTCACGCTCCTGCACAACTCGGGACAACAAGCCCTTAGACACGGGGATTTCTACCTGGAAGGCCGCTGCGGCATAGCCGCTGGCAGAGCCGGCTCTGCGGTGTCGCTCACGCTTGGGGCAGGAAGGCGGGTTTGCTACGGTAAATACGAACTGATGCGCGAACATCCAGGAAACGCCTTCGGTATAGTGGAAAACTCGAGATTCATCGAGAAGCAAGTCTAGTTTGACTGCCGCCCGCAAATGCCTTTACTTGCCGCCACGAATTCATCCATCAGCCAATTCACTATAGGAGTCCGTACATGCCTACCGATTTCCTCAAACGACTGTCTGAAGGTCCTGTTCTATGCGACGGAGGATACTATCTCGAGTTCGAAAGAAGGTGTCTGGGCAGCTACAAGTCGCACATACCCATGGGCGTGTTGGATTACCCTGAGGGTGTCCTTGAAATCCACAAAGAGTTCGCTCGTGCGGGAGCGGAAGTCATCCAGGCGATGGCCTGGGGTGTTCGCACGAATGAGCGTGAGCAGGAACTTCACGAGGCTGCGGTGAAAATCGCCCGGGAAGCCGCAGGACCGGATCGTTATGTGGCCGGCACACTCAGTCCATTTGTCTACTCTGGAAGATCCAAGTGGAGCCCGATGACCGATGACGACAAGAAAAATGCTCAGGAATTCTTCGAACGTCGGGTCACGCAACAAACAGCAGCAGGAGTCGACCTCTTCATTGTCGAGACGTTCTACTCCGTAGATGAGGTCTCTCTCGCGATCCCTTTCGTCAAACAGGCAAATATACCAGCCGTGGTCACCATGACCTATCGGGATGCTGAAAACACGCGTGAAGGCTACAGACCGGGTGAAGCCGCTAAAAGACTGGTAGAGGCGGGAGCCGATGTCGTGGGCATCAACTGCATGCGACCCTGGCAGACCATGCGCCCGCTCATGTTCGAAGTTAAAGAGGCGGTCTCGGTTCCTTTATGCGCCCAGCCTACGGGATACGAACTCGAACCCGGCGAAGTCTTCAACCGTCCACTGAGCGTCGCCGGACTCTGGACAGAGGTGGAACCACGTGTCCTGACCCGTTTCTCAATGGCACAGTTCACCGCCGAAGCCAATCGAATGGGAATTGGTCTCATAGGGTCATGTTGTGGGACATTGCCCTATCACGTCCGCGCCATGGCTGAGGCTCTCGGCAAACACACGGATCTGCCAGATCTGGACCGGAAGTATCAGGGGTTGGCTCTATGAAGTAGACCATCAGCTGGAGCACGACACCAAAGCATCAAGGCGGGAACACAGAAAGAAACGGATCCCCGCCCAAGAACGCTCCCAAAGTACTGAAGCATGCTGAGCCGTCCTTCCACCCCATGTCCAGATCTGGAACAAGACAACAATCATTTATCCAGGGATCCTATGGAAGATCTAGATACATCTCCTGAAGCGAAGGGTCATCGTGTCGTTGTGTTCCCGGAAGAACCGAACATCTGGATTGACAACCTTCCATTCGACGAGGTGAAGAGACAATTCCTTGCCGGGGAGGATGGGATTCGAAAACGCGTCGAGGACACCATCGAGGTGGCTGAGAAGTGGTCCGGTAAACCTGACGCGTGGTATCTGAGGCACATCTGGCATCGGGAACCGAGGGGGATATTCACCTGTGCATGTCCCATACATCCGTTCCACGTGAGATACTACAGCTATTTCGATTGGTCTCTGGACGATCCCACGAGGCTCTACTGTCGCCTGTGCCAGGAGGAAGGTCGCGAGTACCCGTATTATCCCAATCCTCGATATCCAGACGACGGAGATGGGTGCTTTCCCACGGACGAAGTCTGGCGCGAAGATCACGACGAGGCCTGGAGCCGGGCGCACGATGGCATACCATGGGATCACTGGGACGGAGAAGCCCACGGCTATGTAGAACCCACGAATGCCTTCTATTTCAAAGCGCTCTGCTGGATGAACACCTTTCGCGCCCTAGCGGGCAACGTGCTTCACAGGCTTGGTGAGGCCTGCCACTACGCTGCAAAGCTGCACGAGGACCATGAAAGGGCAAGTCGGTACGCTCATACGGCCAAGGTAATCCTCGTCACCCTCTCACGGGCTTTCTTGGGCGATCCCTATCTCTCTGCGCTCCTGCACATTTCCGAAACAGGTCTCCAGGAGGAATTGACCACATTTTACCGGGGGGACGCCTCTTCGACCAGCTATCCCGGCTTCAGGCTCTATGCCGCCTTCGATCACATCGAAGGTGATCCGAAACGGCCTCTGAACGCACCTGGCGATCGCTATGGTACGAAGGGCGCCTGTATATATCCTGGGTTATGGAACTGGAAGGCCAGTGAAACCCAGGACCTGATGGTCGGATACGGTCTTATTGCGGAGACTTTCACTGAAACCGAAGCAAATCTCAAGGCGATTGCCCTGCGGATCGTCACCTCGGTCGAAGGGGACGCGGAGCGGCTTCAGAACAGCGACCAGATTCTCAAGCGGGGAATCCTCGAGTACACTCTCCATCCCTACACACTCGTCACCGGGGCCGACAATCTCTCGACCTCGACCCAGATGCCCGGGCTTCAGCTCGGGAGGATTGCTGGCGACCACCAAATCGTTGAAAATGTAGCCAGGGACATTGTGTTCTTCCTCTACAATTTCTTCACCGGGGACGGGCTTGGCAAAGAGGGATCGCCGTCATACACAAGTTGGGGAATCGCAAGCGTCATGTCCGCCTGCCAAGGTGAGAGGGTGGACTCCGACCGTCCCTGCCCTTACGTGAATCCTCAAACCAGCAGCATAGATCTGCTCTCACTCCCAATCTTCAAACATGGTCTGGGCCAGTTCCTCCTGACCGGGTTTCCCAACGGTAGACCCGTCACCTGGGAGGACTGCGTCATCAGAGCAGCCATGCCCTTGGAGCCATTGGCACTGGCTGAAAAGCTCGGAGGCGGTATACCAGTTGCGTATCGTCCCTACCTCGACATTGATTTGGACCGCGAACCCGCTATCTACTCGAAACTCCCGATGACCCTACCGTCTCACCTGCTTGGGCAGAACCGTAAGGCGATCGTACGCAGTGGCGAGGCGAAGAATTCCCGGGCGCTCTCCATCGACTACACGGAACGGGTCGGACACTATCACATGGCGCCACTTAACCTCTCCCTGTTTGCGAAAGGGCACGAACTCGCAACCGACCTCGGGTATCTGGGCTCCACCCACTTCATGACCGTCGACTGGATCAAAACCTTTCCGGCTCACAACACCGCTACCATCCGGGCTGAAGATGGGGATCCAATGGGTACCGACAACTTGCGGGGAGATCTCCGATATTTTGTCGATATGCCCGGATTCAAAAGCATCGACGTCGCTGAGGAGGACGCATCGGAACTCGCAAAAATTCCCGGCACAGACCGCTATCAGCGAACCGTCGCACTCATTGATATCGATTCCCAGGATACCTATGTGGTTGACATCTTCAGGCTCAACGGCGGCCACCTCCATGACTGGACTTTCCATAGCAACGGCCATCGTTTCCAAACCGAAGGCATCGAACGCCTCGAGCAACCAGACAAGGATGAATCTCTCTATGACTATAGCGGCTTCACGTTCACTCCATCTCGACGAACAAAGGGAGCCAATGCGAAATGGGGCTCGGAGCGTGTCACGGAACTCAGCGTCGGAAAGGCGTCAGGAACTTGGACAGCAATCTGGGGAGATGTAACCGAATTTCCTGACGAGGACGGTAAGTCTGAGATCGATTCCGACGTCTTCCTGAAATTACACATGCTGGATGAGCCCGGCTCGGAAATCATTACGGGCACCGGTCCCGCGCAGCGATGGCTGGACAATCGCGACCTGGGTGAGCAAATGCGTATCGTCACCGTACGCAGGTCTGAAACAGAGAACCTTGACACCTTTGTGGCAATCCACGAACCCTACCGAGATAATCCTTTCATCCAAGAGATCGTGCGCCTGGATGCCGGGGCCAGTGAATCTGTCGCCCTCAAAATTACTCACGATCGGGGCGTGGATCTGGTGATCAGCAACCCTGAACGGGAATCCATTCGTGTATCCGATTGGAACCTCAATCTCCAAACCGATGGGGAGACAGCCCACGCGTCGTATGACGATCAGGGCCTACGATCACTTTCCGTCGTTGGTGGAACCATTGCACGATCGGGAGATCACAGTGTAGTTCTTCCGGCCTCCATCAAGGGGCAACTCACCGACTATGACGATGTGAAGAAGTCGCTCTTGATCCGACCAGACGCAGTAGTTTCAGATCCGGAAAGCCTTGGAGAACAGACTGTCACGGTTCGTCACAGGGAACGTGGATCGGCTTACACGATCAGCTCCGCTCAGAACAATCCAGATGGAACCTGTACCTTGAACCTGGAAGGTTTTCCTCATCTAGCGATCGGATACCTCCTCGTAACAGGTGTAGAAGCAGAACGTATATGGGTCGAGCCGCCACCCGTCATACAGGGAAAAGAGACGAATCTCAACATCTTCAGAGTCGAACCGTCCCGAAACCTGTCTTACCTGCAACAGTTTTCCGCTGTCACCACAGACGACATTCTTGACGAACGCGGATGCCGAATTCGGACAAAGCACGCGCTCACAATGGATGACACCGGGTCTCTCGCCCCAGGCGATGAAATCGCACTCTCGCCCCTTCACCCCGGTGTCGACCGGGTCCAGATCATCCAATCTTCATCATGGACTCGCGAGTAGCCCGGTAACCCAATGGAGATTCGACATGCTGAACGACATCACCGAATGCTTGAAGTCCGGATTCGACCTCGGTGTGAACTGGACTGACGAGGACGGCGTCCTCAACGACCCATATGAAAGCGATCGGGCGGAAAATTTTGCACCGGCTTGCTGGAGTGTCGTTGGCGCAACACTCTATCGGCTCACGGGGGAATCGACCTACCTCGAATGGACCGAACGCTGGGTAAAGCGCACCTCGGAAATCCTGGAAGGGGCGAGGAACTCACCCGGATCTCGAGAATATGTACTGGGATACGGGGTAATGGTCTTCCCAATCCTCACAGGGGTTGTGGATGAAGAAAAGCTCGACAGCTGGCGAGATGCCTTCGCCGCCTCTTACACAGATGACGCGGGACTCTCCGATTGCCACGTCTCGGCCACTTCGCTCTTGTGTGACCTATTCTTTGACCTGAACCGCGAAGAGAAGGCAAAGGACCGAGCGGAAAACATCGTATCCGCCTTGCAGGACCGGTTGACCACTAAGGGATTCCTGAGGGATGACGATTTGAATGGCCACTCCATCCCCCACGCCTACCTTTCGGCCAGTTTCCTCTCCGCCTCATTACTCAAACCCAAGACCGTTAAGCTGGGCGAACACATAGAACACCTCCTGCACGACCTGGTCTCCTGGGGACCGGATAACATCAAGACGAAGATCAAGGACTTGCTCAAGCAAATTTGCATATGGTTCAAACAGGCCAATGGTGAATTCCATCTGCCGGTTCTGGCCAATCGAAGCATCTACCAGATGTACGCGTATCCTATGGTCGCACTCCTGGCATTTGTCGGCGAAGGAGAGCTGGCGAAAGGCCGCATCCGCAGCATACTCTCCTTCTGCCAATCCTTCGGCCCCCACAAACACGGATTTTCCCATACCCCGAATCACTTCTCACCCTATGCGGTTGCCGGTCTGGAATGGACGTACAACCGGCTCAACACCGACCTGGGTGCAGGCCTTGTGGCCTGGGCGCTACTCGCCCTCCTAATCGAACAGGAGTGGGAAGGCTTCCAGGATGTAAAGGACGCCGCTCACGAAAACATCGTCGACACAGAGGCGGGATACGCGGTCCTGCACGGAGAGAAATCACGCCTGGCGATGTCATTGCGCGAACATAACTGGGGATACCACCTTCCCCTTCAGCCATATGGTCTCAAACTGGATAACAATATGCTGATCGAACCCATAGTGGATGCAAAGCGTGACGGCGTCAAACATCCATTTGCAGACATTCTGACCGATCCAAACTCGGGTGACCCTCTGCTCGAACCCTACTTTGGCATAGGGGTCAGGCACGCTGATGGGTCAAACTCGATCATGAGTGGATCAGCAGATACGGAAGACAACCATAGGTTTACGCTGTCCGGCGGTAACTTCGATCTGGTCTTGATCCCCGAACTCAAGAACGAATCCATCCAGTTGAATTACATGGCAACCGGACTGGCACTCGAAGACCAGCCGTTTTACTCAATTCCGATTCTTTTGTGGGACGGTCAAACAGAACTGAGCTATGAAATCGAAGCGGGTATCCTGTACCTTGAATGGTCAGGCACGAAATATCGTGTAACCGCAACTGGAAACAGTGGCTCCTGGGTTCTCCATATGGCACGCTATACCCATGCAGGCTACGGATTGACAGGGAACATGCACGTTCCGCTTTCTCCCACGTCCTCAGACCTCCAGTGCACGATTGCGATTGAGCGCGTAAGGTGAACCATCCCTTGTCCCACAGAATTCGCTTCGAATCAAGGACGGATCAGAGTTCCAACCCTTGAAGACAATTTCGAGAGATCGGAACCATGCTTGAATAGATCTGGCGGTTTGGCTTTCTCTGAGGGGAAACGACTGAAATATGAACTTCGGATTTGTCGGTCTGGGCAACTACTCGCAGAATCATCAGCGTGCAATGGAACAACATGAAGACTACAACCTTGTATCCGTCTACGACGTCGTTCCAGACAATGCCCGAAAAGTAGCTGATAGATTCGGTTCAAGCGTTGCCGAGAGTATCGAAGCCCTCGCCTCCGACCCCGTGGTCGAGGCAGTTGTCATAACCACTCCGAACGCACAACACTTCTCAGATTTCAAGACTTGTGTTACAAACGACAAGCATGTCTTTGTGAACGTCCCCGTAACAACGAGTATTGAAGAAGCAACCCAAATGATCGCGTTGGCAAAAAAACACAACGTGGTCTACATGGCCGGCCACAACCTCCGTAAAAATCCCGCCATCATCTATTTGTGTGATAAGCTTTCAACCGGGGAGACCGGATCCCTGCACGCCGTCGAAGCATCCGTTGGTGGTCCAGCGGCCTATGCACTCACACCCGACAACTGGCGATACCACCTTACTCAGGCGCCACTACTCCCCTTTGCCCAGATGTCCGTGGTCTTCATCGACCTCATCTTACATCTCATGGGTGCACCTGAAACGGTGTCCGCAATGATGGCCAAACGAGATGCCCCTGGCGAAACGCCCGATCACGGAACCGTCATCTCGCAATACGCCGACGGCCGACTCGCCTATATCGGCTGCTCGTACATCTCCCAGCTGGGTTACGAAATCACGTTTGTCGGCAGCGAAGGCAAAATCAAATGGGACAACCGGGACGACAACTCGGTAACCCTCATCACTCCCGGTGGTCAGGACTGGAAATCCTTCGACTGCATCGACGAACAGACCGAGGAACTCGCCGAGTTCGTCCATTGCATTGAAAATAGCACCCCTCCCTCCTGTGGCGGCATTGATGCCTACAACGTCGCGTCATTCTTCGATGCCATCGAACGGTCCATCGATTCAGGCAGCCACGCCAAGTTCCGTGAATTTTCAGGCTGACCAAAAATGACATTTCCTTGGATCCTGCTCGAAAATGTCGGAGCCCTAGGACATAACAACGAAAAACCCGATGCTTAGTCCTTCCTGAGTGAGAAGGATGTCTGCAATGCAACTGTCCTGAAAGACATGCCATTTCACCTGCGAGAGATACATGAATATTACTGACAAAGTAGCTCTGGTTAACGGGGCCAGCCGGGGGTTGGGAAGGGCGTCGCACTTGGACTGGCCGAAGCTGGTGCTACCGTATATCTCACCACCCGTGCGCTCAAGAATGGACATGGACCGATTAGCGGTTCACTCTCGCAAGCGATCAAAGAGATCAAGGCTCTTTCTTGGAGGCCAGCCTTTCCCCTTCGGTGTGATCACAGTAACGACGACGAAGTGAAGGCTATTTTCGAGAGGATTATCAGGAAAGAGAAGTGAATCGATATCCTGGTGAATAGTGTGTGGTCAGGGTATGAACGGCTTCGTGATCCAAATTCCACGGATAATTGGCGAGATGTCTTCTGGAAAATACCGCTGATGATCTGGGACGAAACCCAGGTAGTCGACGTGAGGTCCAATTATGTGGCAAGCGTACATGCCGCCACAACGATGGTTCAGCAAGGTAGTGGTTTCATCGTGAACATCTCATTCTTTGACGGCAAGTGATACATTGCAGGCAATATCCCATATGCACTGTCCAAAGCTGCAGTTGATCGCATGTCCAAGGATATGGCGATCGAGCTGAAACCATATAATGTCGCATCAGTTGCGCTCTATCCCTGATATGTGGACACCTCCAGGAACAGAAGTCCTGGCACCGAATCTCCACAATTCATCGGGCGGGCAGTTGCGACCCTTGCGGGTGATCCAAATCTCATGCAGAAGACTGAAAAGACATTGATTGTTGCCGAGCTGGCTAGAGAGTACGGATTCAGAGACTTGGATGGCATGCTTCCTCCTGTCCTGAGTGTCTCTGCCGTGCGAAAGCGATTCAAGGCCTAAGTACTGCCACAGAGAAATCCAACAAGTACCAGGTCGGAACTGTGGGTCTCATTTTGGTGAGAACCTTTGGCTGGAGAGGTTTCAAGGGAAATCGCTAAGTCCTGAAATTGAAGAAGGCAAGGTACGTGATGCAAAATGGTCCCAAACCGAACTGTTTGGTCGGGAAAGCAACTCGATTGATACTCCTGAGGAAAAAGGAAGGTACATTCAGCGCATTCGTGGAGTGGGATGGGGCGCATCACGACATGCATCCCTACAGCCTGCTCAGAAGCGAGTGGTTGGAATAGGAGAGAGGCAGGAAATGGGCTACAAGGCACTGTGACTTCTGCCTCGACGCACGGCGGGACTACCAGTGCCACCCTACCTACAAACCAGTTTCATACAAGGAACAACACACTATGGGAGAAAGACGACCGAGGTTGGCGGGGAAAGTTGCTATCGTCACCGGCGCAGGATCGAGTGGACCTGGAACGGGAACCGGTAACGCAACCGCCATCCTCTTCGCTCGAGAAGGTGCGAGCGTATTGCTGGTCGACCAGTCAGCGGAACGTGCTGAGCAGACACTCGCAACCATCCAGCAGCAAGGCGGTGAGGCCTCAGTATATGCAGCCGATATCACACAAGCTCCGGACTGCCAGGCCATGGTGGAGGCTGCCAGGGATCGCTACGGCGGGTTACACGTCCTGATGAATAACGTGGGAATTCTGGGTTACGGAACTGTTGTCGACGTCACCGAAGAAACATGGGACCGTGTATTCGAGGTCAACTTGAAAAGTATGATGCTGACCAGCAAATTTGCTGTTCCCGCCATCATAGAGAGTGGGGGTGGTGCCATCATCAACATTTCTTCAACGGAGGCATTGCGTGCAAGCAGCTCTGCCGTAACGCCCTATAATGCCTCAAAGGCCGGGATAATCGGGTTAACCAATGCCATGGCCGCCCACCACGGCAGGGACAATATCCGCGTGAACTGCATCGCGCCCGGCTTCCTATATACGCCAATGGTAGCGCCCTTGCTAACTGAGGAGTCACGTGAATCACGACGCCAGGCGTCTCTCCTGGGCACGGAAGGAACTGCCTGGGACGTAGCGTGGGCTGCGGTTTTTCTGGCAAGCGACGAGTCCCGGTGGATTACGGGAATCGTGCTGCCGGTAGAAGCGGGACTCCTGACCTCAACCCCTCTTCCCACTCTGAACTACGAGAGCTCTGACTCGGGGAATAAACCCTAAAATCCGCACCAGAAGTTATAATTTGACAGGACATTCCTCTAATCCAGTTTTGTTCTAGTAAGAAGTCGAGAATGTTTCGGTTCCGATGGAATAAAGGGTCCGTATTTGGGTCTTACTTGTAGGATGCCAATAATGGAACTCATCTCATTCGCCAGAAGTGGGGACCAGGAAGCCTTCACATCTCTCATGAGATCGCACGAGGGCGGAATACAGTCATTCTGTCGGAGATTCACAAAAAAACCGGATGACGCTGAGGACCTCGTCCTCGAAACATTTGTCGAGGCGTATCTAAAACTGAATCAACTGCGCAACTCTGAGGCCATTGCACATTGGCTCCGATCGATCGCACGCAATCTCTGCAGATCCTGGTACCGCAAACAAAGAATGGGATCGCCTTCGTTTTCCTCCGACCCATAAGCCTCTGACGAGGGTGCGGAGGTCCAGTATGACCGGATCGTGTTCGGGATGGACCGGATGAGTTCATCTCATCGACGCGTCCTAGATCTGCACCACCAGGCAGGCCTGTCGTATTAGGAAATCGCGGCGTTCCTGCAGATCGCGCCTGACACGGTGAACAACAGGCTGCGATCCGCTCGGAAACAGCTGAAAAAGGAGTTACTGACAATGGCAAAAAGACAGCTGTGCGAAAACGCACCGTCACGAGACGAAACTTTCGCGAAGGTAGTCGGGATCTGCAATGCCGCTCAATCCGGCGATCTGAATCACGTCAAGGAGATCCTTGCGAGCAAGCCAGAATTGGCGCATCGAGATGGAGATCAGGGATACCAGGCGATCCATTACGCGGCAAGGGAAGGACAACTGGCAGTCATAAAATGCCTTTTGGAAGCAGGCGCAAGTCCTAGTCGCATAACCTACCGGGAGCGTGTGTCTCCTATCGATATGGCTCGAGGCAAAGGGCACGCTGATGTAGCGGATTATATGGAAGCGTGGCGAGCCGGGCAGACAGGAGAATCGGATGAAGGAATTACGCTTTGCGAAGCTGCAGCAAACGGAGATCTCGACGGTATCAAAAGGCAACTCGAGATTGAACCCTCCGCAGTTCACGCTTTGGACAAAAGTGGAAATACGGCGTTGCATGTGGCAGTGGAGCGTCATCACGTATCTGTGGTTTCGGAACTCCTGGACCGTGGTGCCGACCCGAATCAGACGAATCTGGAAGGGAAGCGTCCAATCCACCTCGCACTCGGACCCAGACCCAAACGGGGTTGGGATCCGCCTCCCAGCCCCCTGTGGCCGGTAATTGGTGGGATGCTGATAAGTAGAGGCGCTGAGTATGATCTGTGGGTGGCCTCTGCCATTGGCGATGTGAACCGAGCGCGAGAAATCCTCCAATCCGAGCCTGACGCTGTGAATGAATGGGCACGGAACTACCCGAGCATCGACGGTTACCCTCTCTCCATCGCTTCGTGCAATGGACATCTACCTGTTGTGAAGCTGCTCCTCGAACTGGGCGCCGATCCGGATACTCCTTACCAGAAGGATAGAGGCTACCCGGTAGATGAACGAGGTGCGCCCCTGCTATGGGCGGCCATCAACAACGACCTGGAGATGGCAACATTGCTCCTGGAGCACGGAGCCTCTGGTCATACGGTCATGGATGCGTCCGGCAATGCGCTCAACCGAGCGATCTCCCACGGCAACGAGGCGATGGAAAAACTCTTATTGGGACACGGGGCGATACCGGGCTACGGCGGGAAGGTCAGCCCAGGTTTCTATGCACAAAACAGTGACAACATCACCGTGGACGCTGCCCTGTTGAAGTCTGGCCCGTCTTGTGTCTATGACGTCCTTCAGGGCGCCGTCTTGGGTGGACATCCCGATCTCGTAGCCCTGTGTCTCTCGCAAGAGCCGGAGTTTTCAGAGAGCCAAATGCACGACCTACTGGGCCTTTCCATGCGATTGTGGCGATTCCGTTGCCCTCTAAACCCGGGCAAGGCGCTTGCGGAGCACTTCTATGAGTGTTTCGAACGCTTGTTGGAACATGGATTCAATCCAAATGCACGCGCAAAGACGAGCGGCTTGACGCCTCTTCAATGGACAGCGGGTATCACCTGGTATGTCAGTGAGGAGGATCGGATCGTATTTGCGGGAAAGTTACTGAATCACGGGGCTGACATCAATCTACTGGGTGGCGAGAGGCAGTCAACCGCCCTCACGATGGCTGTCCAGTACGAATGGCCAGAACTTGCTAAATACATGCTGGAGGCTGGTGCAGACCCCAATCTGGCGGGCACCGATTGGGAAACACCTCTGGCGTGGAGCGAGAAGCCACAGGGAAATATGCTTTATTCCCGTATGGATACAGAGGTAAGCGATATGGGTGCGTTACTCAGAAGATACGGTGCAAAGAAGTAGAAGATTATGCGGCCGATTTTATCTGTAGGCCTATGTTCAATCCAACAAATTTTACTCAGCAACAAGATGTGCTATCCTGGCTGGAGTGATCTTCTGCCTGAGTACCTACATCCCACAAACAGATTGGTCCAAGTGGAAAAATACGATCAAACCATCGTGGATCTAACGGCGCAAAGGATGTCCGAACTCTTTGGCGGACCCGTCAGGATACACGCAACGGAGCGATTCGAGAGCGACAGAAAGTGCTTGCTTCGATGTCGGATTTCTCACGATCCCCAGGGCACACCCTCGACTATTGTGATCCAAGCATCTGCCATCCTAGTCGGTAGAGGAACCCACCCAGAATGACCACCTCCGTTTACTAAACAAATGGGCTGGATTGAAATTCCTGACAGATTTGCCCAGTGGGACTGACTTGAGCACTGAATTGTATGTAGGAGATCGTGATCACAAACTGATGATACTTGAGGACCTTGGCGAGTGTGGTCCACTGATGGGCCTGTTGCAAGGGGACGTGGAGGAAGAGACAATTGAAGCCTTTGAGCGATTCGGTGCCTTGCTGGGCCAATTGCACGCTGCTACGTTTGGAAGGGAGCGGAAACTGAATGAGATCAAAGCGAATTTGGGGCTCACGTCACTCCCTCTCGATAACGCCAGTCGAGATATCCGGACAGACCGCCCGAATCTAAAAAGTCATTTTGAGAAACTCGGCGTGGAGACTTCCAATGGCTTCGTTGAAGAGCTCGAATAGGTTTAGGGTGTGCCCATTGGGCGCTGACAAAATTTGTTGGATGGTGTAATTCTGTTCTGATGAACGCACCGGGCCTTGATGCGCTATACAGACCAGTAGACGCTGTTCGGTGGCAAAAGCACATTGCCTGGACGGAGGCTTTAATCAAGACCTCTAAGGAATTTCAGTGCCTACCACATATCCGCACAACACTCTCCAGGGTAATCCTCTCCTTAGGTGCACGCTCCCCTGATGTTGACCCCCTGGGGAGTTTTCCGGCCTTTTCACAGACAGAGGGAGGGTTGGGCCTGTAGCGATCTGAATTTGACCAAGAACGAGTCGTCGATTTATCTCGACCTTTTGGGATATCTGACCGAATGCACCGGATGCACGAGCTTCGGTGCATATTCTGGTACAAAGAAGATGAATGTTATCCTTGATCATCATGTGTCCGTCCTGATCCACAGGCCCTGGCATCGCAATTTCACTTTTTGATATCGGATTTAGTAGAGATCTTACCTATGAAGCTACAACCCCACCAGTCATCGAGACTTGATCCTGTCTTACAAGTTTCCTACCACTCATAAAGGTTGGTAATTGATGAAAGAAGTCACATTTGGCGAGAGGTTCCTATTCGACATTCAAGGCTACCTGATCCTCCGCGGAGCAATCGATTCCGATCTGATAAAGGCGATCGATCATGCGTTAGTCAAGAATGAAGCCATCGACCACAACGAGAGTTGGGCGGAGGGATTGCCGGTAGTTACAGCCCAGCACTTCATCAAAGATCTGAATGTAGAGAATCAAGTTCGGATGAACGGCTTGCCGCGGCTCGATCCCATTTTCGATCAATTGATCGCACACCCCGCGATATTGCCCTACCTGAAGGAGTTCATGGGTGAACCCCAGCTTGTGAATACCTGGTCGATATCGAAATACGTGGGTCGTGGCGCTACAGGATGGCACAACGGCCTTCCAACAGAGGATTACACGGTGCGCGACGGTGTCATTCGATCCCCTATGGTAAATGTTGTAACAATGATCACGCCAAATCAACAGGGGGATGGATGCTTTACGGTAATTCCCGGTTCACATAAAAAGAACTTCAAGCTCGATCCCGAGTGGAGTACGGCAGGCCTGGATACCCCTGGCGCCATCGAGATCACGGGGGATCCAGGGGACGTCATGATATTCACCGAGGCGCTCACACATGCAGGTGCGGCCAAGACAACCTTGCGAAGACGGACGACACTTCAGTACAACCACGTCCATCGCAATCGGGCATGTCCCATGTGGGACCATCATAACGTCCGGCATTACTGGTTGCCACCGTCCCTTCGTGAGCGCTTCACGCCCGAACAAAAAGAGCTTACCCGTTGGATGGACTACACCATTCCCGATCGATCGGTTTCGGGTTCGGAGAGGATCATCGACTGATGTGGTTACTTGAGGGATCCCAAGGTAAGGCACTAGTTCAAGGAGAATCGGTAATACCCGGCCACCTCCGGATTTGGTGAACGCCCCGGCAAATGGCTTGCCGGGGCGTTTTTTGCTGTTTACCTTGCTTGCATCATTCTGCTATTCACCTAATAATCCAAACATGGACGCTGATCGTGCCCAATTCCAGCCTTGCCAGGAGGGCCTCTCCGATCCACGTCGATCCGCCTCAAACCCGCAGGACCAAACACCGAGGTCCACACCATGCCCAACCTTGAACTTGCCCACGAAGGCCTCACCCAGGGATTTTTGGCAGACCTGAAATCGGACATCCAGAGCACGATCCTCCCTGCTGCGGAATCCTATTTTACGGAAGAAGGCACGGCCTATACGCAAAACAATGCTTCGCTAAAAAAGGTCGAGATGGTCGTCAACTACTACGATTATCAACCGTGCTGTTCCTCGGTGCTGGGCCTGCTTGCGGCGCAGGGAAACGACCGGGCGTTGACCGTTGTCCGACGACTCTTCGAGAATGTAGGCTACTATATCGGCGAGGGTCGAGAGAAAGAGGGCTTTAAGGTCTCTCTCCGACGTTCCCAACTCCATCTCGTGCTGTGCAGGGAGCGTCTCAAACCCATACTCGAGACATCAGAAACCGACGTGTGGGGACAGCTTCTGGCACAATCGTGTGAAGATATGCTGGCCCATTTCAACGGGCTTCAGGAACGCGTTCCTGCGCTCGACAATCGCGGCTTTGGCACCGGAATCAACCACGTGGCCATTGCCGCAGAAGGCATCTGGAAGACCGGAAACGTCCTGGGACGGGAAGATTGGTCGAGGACGGCTTCCGAATTCAACGACCGCCTCATCGCGTACGGCCATCCCGATGGATACTTCGAGGAGAACACCAATGACTCACGTGAGGGTGGTCCCAGCCTAGTATATACGCCATTGACCGCCGGATGCGCATACGTCATTCAACGCTGGCGGCAAACAGTGGACCGCAACCGCTTTGACAGATGCGGCACCTTCTTCAGAAATTTCCTGGATTCACACCTGCGTGCAATGCCATTTGCCGACGAACGCGCGAATCCCCACGGCATCGGTTGCTATGGCCTCGCCATCCATGCGCTGTCCGCCGAAGGGCGCGGTCTGCTGCGCTTGCACCTCGAAAACGTCCAGCTCGAAAACATGAGTCTGGAATACCTCGCTCGCCTCCACTTTGAAATTGACCATATGGAAACGGGTCCGGGAGCTATTCCCGAACCCCTTCTGGATGGCACTTTCCGGATAACAATGCCCCTGGGAGTTGCGCGCTCATCCGACTGGACACTGGGCCTCTCGGCTATGAAGGCTCTCAACCGCGAAGACTCAGCTACCAGTGACTACGCGTTGGATCGTCAAACGCTCCTGTTCATTTCTCACCGGAAGGCAGGTTCGATCATTTCGGGAGCCAAATCCAAACACAATCCCGGCTGGTCTACCGTGCGAAAAGGAGAGGACGCGTATCCTGTAAAGACCGGTGAGCTCGAAATGGGGACCGATCGGGCGACCGCTGAGGTGCACTACGAATCCTTCATTGTGAATGTCACCTTGATCTACGGAGCCGAACCCCGTCTACGCTTCACCTCCGATACCCCGGACACCTTAACCACACAACTAGTGTTGGAAGCACCTCAGGGCGCGAATTTCAAAATCAACAACGACTTCAAAGTCGAATTTGATGACACTGAGACAACCATCGAGAGTGTGCACACCGTATCAACCGACACGTGGCAAATCGCCACTGAAAAGTCAGGTTGCCTTATATGGTTCGTTACGCCCTTCAATCCCTATTCGTCCGGCAACAAGAGCGCACCCTCAACTAGGCGACCTGTCCTGGCGGTGGATTGGACTCGGAGCGTCGAGTTTAGATTCAGCGTCTGCCCGTGAGACGACCGTCGTCCACGCTAGTGCTGGATAGGAGCGAAAGCCACAATTAATCAAATACGACCGTATCCACCTTATTCTTGTCAACGTAGTCCCAATCGATCTGCACACCAAGTCCAGGACCTTCCGGTACGGGCACTTGCCCATTCTTGTCGACGTTTTCCAATTCATCCGTGAACTCGGGTTCATAGATGGGCGGCTTCGTATTCTTCACATTCGGGTGCAATAGCCCCAGCTCGTAGTAATTCGTGTTCCTTATCGCAGCAATGCAGTGTCGATGTGCCAGCCCTCCCCCGTGAAACTCCACGTCCAGGCCAAACCCCTCGGCTGCGTGAGCTACCTTCATTGCACCTGTGATCCCGCCGTCTTCATACACCCCGGTCCGCACGAAATCCGTACCCTCGCCAACGATGAAATCCACGTGCTGTTCCAGACCAAATATATGCTCGGTCTGCAGTAGTGGCGTCCTGATTAACTGACGCAGTTTGCGATGTGCAAAAATCGACACTCCGCCATCCTTGTATGCGTCCTCCAGCCAGAAAAACTTCGCCTCATCACAAGCCCGGCCGATCTTGAAGGCGTCTGCCCAAGTGTCGTAATCGCAGACCGGGTCAATCATCAGATCCATCCGGGCGCCCACTCGCCTTCCTGTCTCCAGAACCGTCGCCACTTCCCGCTTGATTGGACCATTGCCCCAACCGTGGATCTTGAACGCAGGATATCCGATCTCACTACACTGTTCCGCAAAATCTGCAAAGTCCTCTGGTTGTGTCAGACCCCCGTTGTCATCTCCATGATAGGTACTTGCATACGCAGGAATCGTCTTCCTGTAACCGCCGAGCAGCTGCAAAATCGGCGCGCCATATGCCTTCCCTGCAAAGTCCCACAACGCCACATCCACCCTGCTGATCGCAGTCCGGTCCGTGTGTCTAAGCCCTCTCTTCAGATCATTGTAGATCTTCTCCCGCTCAAACGGATTCTTCCCCAAGAGATATACCGCTACAGAACCGAGTCTTTCTCGGGATCACCCACCGGGATACTCACCCACAATTCCTGCGCTGGTGTGCACCTTCAGGATCGAGGGGTGCATCTCAAGGACACTGCCTTTTTCGTAGACGGTGTTGAAGTCATTGTAGTCTTTGGCCATGTCCTGGATCTTATGGGAGAACACCACGAGCTCGAGCTTCGTAATTTTCGGATCTGCCATGCCGCCCTCCTCCTTTATTGACTACCCTGGATGAACTAGTAGCCGCACCCTAAAGTGGCTATGAACGCGCCCTCCCTTGGATCCTAGATAGAGCATTGGAACTGATTTGTTTCTATACCTAATGAAAAATCACAAACTTACTCCATACGAAATTGCTTTTTCGTTGGTATGTCGAAAGCGTGTTCCTTGCCTTCAAAATTCAGGTAGCGTGCACCGACCACCGAAACAGTTGTTTCGTCCTCCGATAGTTTAATAAGAGCCAGTTCGCCCGCAAAAACCAACTCTCCGAAGAGGTGGCGCGTGTCCCCATCCGACGTCAGCAGAACATAACGAACCCCATCCACGGTTTGTATCTCTACTCCAACAGCGTGCGCGATCCCTTCATCCGGTACCTCTGCCGGTAGACGCTTAACGTTCATGATTCGAGATTCGCCGCGATATGGCTCCAGAAAAGCTGCAAAGACTGTATTTGTCGCATTCCGTCGGGCGATCAGCGTGGACGCGAACTCATCCCCTCGATTTGTCATACTCCGAGCTCGAATTGCCTCTGTGCCCGGTTCTCCGAGCAATGTGATCCGTAGACCACGACCTTCATCATCCCTCCAGCCAGCAGTCCAGTCCACATTCACTTTAGCTCTTTCTACGTCTTTGATATGCTGATACCCGCATCGTTCCCCAAGCGGTATCTCGGACTGCGCCAGAGGAACTGAAATGGCATCGGGAGCACCATCTACGTGCATCACCCAGTCGTATTGATGGGCTGCATCGCTTTCAGCACGGTAGAAATCCACAACCAGCCCATCAAAAAGTGCCAGAGTGCGTTCCAATCGAACACCATCATACACACGATCGCAAGAAGCACTCGCCACCTTCAGAAGCGAATCCACCTCAAAGGTCTGAAGCTCTCCATTTGCTGGACTCGCAATGTCGTCTGATGGCCAGGCACTGTCTCGGTCACCCTGGGGATGCTGACTGATCCCGTCCACAGTCAGCGTGCTGTGCGACACCGTCTGAGCGGTCCATTCTCCCTTGAGTTTCATCGGGTGACCGTTATAGCTGAAACTGCCAAAATCGCGAATCCACTGCTTCCCGTCTGAATAAAGCACCATGTTCAGCTGATCAGGATGACCGTGGCCGCCTCCGAAGGGACCATAGTTCAAGAGCACGCAGGTGGCATCTCGATCCAATTCATCCTGTCGAAGAATGGCATAGCCCGTTGCCGGATACAGCGTGCTCCCCAATACCGTGCGTCCCGTATTTCCAAACCGACCGGTGCCCAGAACCGGAGCAGGAATTCCTTTTCCGGGCAACCCATGAATGAGCGCCGTCAGATCAGGACCATAGCCTTTGTGCTCGATCAGCCACGCGTATTTCGGATCCTTGCATCGTGCATAACCTATTCTGTAGAGAGGATGCCCTAGAAACATCTGCATACTACTGTCGCCGATATTCGCGGTACTTCCGTCTGGAAATGGATAATAAAACGGTGCATCGAACATCATCTTCAACGTCTTTGGGCCATTGTCGCCATCAACCGGATAGTTGAGCTCTCGGATGTCGTCCGATGGTCCATAGGTGTCTGAGACCTCAAGAGTGTAAAGATCCATCCCACACCGATAGGCGGCCTCAGTGAGATCCAGGAATGCCGAGAGCGTGAACTGATGATACCCTAAAGCCCGTTCCCAGAACAAACCATCGTCGTTGATGTCATGACCGATATGATGTCGAAAACCGAACCGGCTCTCCAAAGCGTAGTCGATCAACTTCTGGTCTTGGAGACAGAAACCGGCCAGACCGATGGCTGCCAGATGCCACGCCTGGAAGTTGTAACACCGATAGTGCCAATCGGTGGCTCGAGGATCGGTCCCATAGTCCCAGACCACAAAGCAATCGAGTCCGGGTCTTACAATCCCCGCCTCGACACGTTCCCGTTCCACCGAAGAAAGCGATTCATACAACAGATCGTAGGCGTATACCAACGGAATGTACCACCTGGATTCGTAAAGAGACGAGAACGAGGTCAAACGACTCCTCTTGTTGCGCACCAGTGGGAATGAAGTGTAAACCTCAGCATAATGAAGCAACACCTTTCTGGAGTATTTCCGATAGCGTTCTTCACCTGACAATGCGTAGGCCAGCGCCACATCTTTTGCCGCACTTGAAACTCCCCGATGATCCGCACTCACACCCTCTGGAATATCCGGGGGCTCGGCGAGAACACGGTCCGCTGCATCCAGGATACGGTCCAGTGCTTTCTTCGCCCAGGGCTCTGCCTGTGCCCTTGAGTGAACCTGGGCGATCTCTTCGACTGTAATCAACAAATAGGGATGACGTGTTGGGAACTTCGGAGTCAAATTCGATCCTCCAGGGGCTCAAAGACGAGATGGAATCAACAGAACGAATAATACCGAAAGCAGTATCCACTTTTCCATCAGAACTCCCTCAAAGATTGTGTGGGGCCCATTCAGTTTACGGACCGACTATGAGGTGCGGGCTAAACTGTTGTCCCATCTCCTGCTCGAACTCTCGGATAAACTAATAGTGACTCACCCGCTCTGAACTCTTCGAATAGGCCATCGCTGTCGCATCCAGATTCTTCTCCATCATCTGCATCAAAACGTCCCTGCTGCCCTCGTCCTCGGACAAATCCTTGTGTTCCCAGGGATCGTCCTCAAGGTCATACAACTCACACACATCCTTCCCGTGATAGCGAACATACTTGTGTCTCTTGTCCCGAATCATCGTAGCGTGTGTCTGATCGGGATAGGCGATCGCCCCGTAGAATTCAGCACGGACAAACTCATGGTGCTCGCTAGTCTTGCCTTGGAGAATCGGAACAAGCGATCGCCCCTGCACGTAATGTGGGATCTCCTCACCGACCGCCTCATAAAGTGTCGGCGCTAGGTCCGTCAGCTCCACCAGCGCGTCACTCACTTCGCCCTCGCCGAATCGGCCTGGCCAGGAAATGATCAGCGGCACACGTACGAGTCCCTCATAGAAGCGGCAACCTTTCAACACCAGACCGTGATCTCCCAGCATCTCGCCGTGATCGCTCATGAAGATTACTATAGTATTCTCACGCTCGCCGATTGACTCCAGGTGATCCAGGATACGTCCGAACTCGTGGTCTATGAACTCGATCATCGCGTAATAGGCGGCCTGCATGACCCTTTGATCTCGGTCCTCCGAGCAAAGGGGTTCCGACTGGAAATCCACGCCGGCCGACTTGAGACATTCCTGTACACCCAGATCGCCTTCCTCGAAGTGAGCACCGGGGAGGGAATTGGGATCGTATCTCCGGAAATACTCGTACGGGGGATCGAAAGGCGCGTGCGGATCGAACGGATTGATGCTCAACAGCCAGGGTTGGTCGTCACCTCTGCTTTCATTGATAAACTCGATCGCTTTTTCCGAACACCAGTTCGTCTGGTGCAAATGTGGTGGGAAATTGTCGTTATCTTCAGTCGGCACCTGAACGCCACCGAACCGTTTCTGCTTCGCTCCTTCGAGATAGGAGGCCTTGTCCGTCGGCTTCGCCATTAAAACATCAGGATCAGCGCCAACTGACCTGAGCCAATCGGCGTAATCATGACCTGGCTTTCTTGGTCCTTTGTGGTCGTGGCTGTATTGGAAGTAACGGTACCCATCCTCAACCCTAGGCTCTTGCCCTTCGGCGGCGGTAGCAAGATGGAGCTTCCCCACCAACCCGCAGTCGTAACCCGCGCCGGCCAAACGCCCAGGAACCAATCGATCAGCGTAGTGTGCCGGAAAGGCGGGATTCCCATTCTGATTCACCCCTACGGCGCTTGGGTACATACCCGTCAAAAAACTGGCCCGACTTGGCGTGCAAATCGGGCTCTGGCAAAACGTGTGTGTGAATGTAACAGCTTCGCGCATTATCGCGTCCAGCCGCGGTGTATTCACGTGGGAATTACCGAGCCCCCCGATCGTATCGAACCGTTGCTGGTCGCTGCAATACCACAAGATATTCGGTCGTTCGCTCATTGGATCATCTCAGGCAGAACACCCTTTCTCGTTAGTCGTTCACCTCGGCGATCACCGCAAGCTCAACGCTCGCACCCAGGGGCAATTCGCTGACCCCAATGGCTATCCTGGCGTGACTCCCCTTCTCTCCAAGCACCTCGGCGAAAAGCTCGGAGGCACCATTGATCACCTTCGGCTGATCAGTGAACGCGCCAGCAGAACAGACAAAACCTTCTACTCGGACGAGTTGCACAATTTTGTCTAGTGAACCTGCTTCGGCATTCAATACACTCAGCGCGTTCAAAGCACACATTTTCGCTGCCTCGTATCCGTCTTCCAGGGTGAGATCCGCTCCCACTCTTCCCAAAGACTTCAGCTCGCCGTCCTGCATCGGCAACTGTCCAGCTACGTAGATCAGATTGCCTGTACGTTTGGCGCGCACGTAGGCGCCTGCTGGGCTGGCAGGCTCAGGCAGGGCAATGCCCAGTTCAGTTAGTCTTTCGGCTATCGACAACATGTCCTCCTTTTGGGATTGTGCGACCTCGTAGTCAGGAGGTGAGAGTGCGGTGGGAGATATTTGAATCAATTGAAGAATCAGGAGCAATCTACAAAGTGATTGCCGGGTTCTGACACACCCTCCCGCACTGCTACACAGGTTCGGAGGGCACTCGAACTCACTGGAATGAGTAAGACAGGTGCCAAGAGATCGACCATTAGTCTCCTTGAGCGTCCGAAACGGTCTTCTTCACAAATCCGACCAGGTCTCCCAGGGTCACGTCCTGGCGATCTTGTTCCAAGCGCAACTTGACCTCCACCTGACCGTTCGCCAGGCCTCTAGACCCGACGGTGATACGGATGGGAATGCCGATCAGATCCGCGTCTTTGAACTTCACTCCTGCGCGCTCGTCGCGATCGTCCAGCAGCACGTCAATGCCTTCCGCTTCCAGGTCTCTGGTGATCTCCTCGGCGGCCTTGAGCTCACCCTTGGGTTTGTTCCCGCTCAACACCACGATGTGCACTTGAAATGGCGCAACGGATATTGGCCAGATGATGCCCTCGTCGTCATGGTGTTCTTCGATAACGCAAGCAAGGAGTCTTCCCAATCCAATTCCGTAGGAACCCATTACCACTGGACGCGCCTGGCTCTCCTCATCCAGAACCCTCACGCCTAATGTTTCGCTGTATTTGGTACCCAGCTTGAAGATATTCCCTACCTCGATGCCGCGTACACTCCTCAGGTCGGTGCCACAGGTCGGGCAGGGCATTCCTTCCGCAACGGCAACCAGATCCGTCACGATGTCCGGCTCAAAATCTCTTCCGGAATTCACATTCAGGTAGTGATAATCAACCTTGTTCGCGCCAGACACAAGGTTGCCCAAAGCTGCGACGAAATCATCGACAACAATCATCGTATCCTCAGCTACACCGATTGGTGAACCGTACCCTGCCTCGGACCCAACTGCACGAATCTCCGCCTCGGTAGCCGGCCGCATCTCCGTCGCCTTCACCGCATTGGCCAGCTTCGTCTCATTCAGCTCGTGATCGCCCCTGAGCAATACGAACACAAATCGCTCTTCCCCGTCAATCGTTGCGACCTGGAAAACCGCCTTTGCCGTCTTCGACTCAGGAATCTTCAAGAAATCAGCGAGCTCCTTGATGGTGGTACACCCCGGTGTCTCCACCTCCTCGAGAGTCTTGGGTTGCTCCGCCTGGATTGCTTCCCGCTGGTACGTGGCAATCTGCCGATTCGCGCTGTAACCACAGTCGTCGCAAAGCAGAAGGGTATCTTCACCCGCTGGATTCATATACATGAACTCGTGCGCACCGGTTCCCCCCATCATTCCCGTATCACTCTCCACAGCGATCACCGACTCGCCCAGTCCCGAACGCCGGAAGATATTCTCATACGCACGGTACATATCATCATATACCGCATCAAGACCCACCTGATCCAGATCGAAACTGTAGGCGTCTTTCATCGTAAACTCTCGAACGCGAATCAACCCGCCACGGCTGCGCGGTTCATCCCGAAATTTCGTTTGGATCTGGAATACACTCAAAGGCAACTGCCGATAGCTGTGGATAATGTTTCTCGCCAGATCGGACACTGCCTCCTCGTGCGTCATTGCCAGGCACATCTCCCGCTCGCCGCGGTCGTGCATCCTCAACATTTCCGGACCGATATCGCTCCAGCGACCACTCTCTCGCCAGAGTTCGGCAGGCTGTACGACCGGCATACTCAATTGTGCACAATCAATGGCCTCCATCTCCTCCCGCAGAATCCGCTCGATTTTCTGCTTAACTCTCAAACCGAGAGGGAGGTAGCTGAAGATCCCCGCGGCCAGCGGTCTTATCAGCCCGGCCCTCAACGCAAGCTGGTGACTTGCCAATTCTGCATCAGCAGGTGCTTCACGCAACGTCTGAACAAACATTCGACTATACTTCATTTCCACCCCACTTGGTGCGATTCCTTGTCAATGCTAAATCCCGGTGACAGCTCTCTAACGAAATTCGATTATCCTGTTTGCTGTTCCGCCCAGTACCCATTCCAGATCCCCTTCGCTCAAACAGGACCATGTCTTCGGAAGCGCAAGGGCCAACTCTACCGTTTCGTGTAGGGAAACCGGTGGAAAATCACTCCCCCACATCAATCTGTCTGCTCCAAACGCCTCGAGCGCTCTCTCGACAAATGGCTCTACTTCTTGGTAGGGGTAGCCGCGGCCGAAGGCATAGAATCCGGACAACATAAAAACGGTGTTGGGATACTTCGCGTAACTGAGCACCCGATCAAACTCGGCCTGGTCGGTTGGCTTGTCGACATCCGGAAACCAACCCATATGTTCGATTCTGAACATCGATTCGGAGAACCGCTGGATGTATCCTTCCGTTCTGGCGTCGATAATCCCCTCAATCCCACCGCTCAAACTCGCCATTATTCCCAGTTCACCAACCGCCTCCCAAACCGACTCGTTCTCTGTCTTCGCAGGAATTCGGAGACCCACCAACCCATATTCACCTACTTCCCTCCGAATCCAATCTCCCGCATCAGCAGCAGTGTAATCCACAGCGCCCAGAGATGCGAATCGCCCGGGATAGCGTCTCATACATTGATCCAGATAAGCATTGTCGTGGCAGCCACCATATTGAACCAACAGGCATTTGTCGATACCCGCCGAATTCATCTGCGCGACCAGAACCTCTACAGCCACATACTTCGTCAAACCTACGTGTACGTGAGCATCGACAACTTCCATTGTGCCTCCCTCGTCTAGAACTTGCTCATTTGATTCACGAGCAACCTCGCATCGGTATATCGATCGAAGAAGCGTAGTCTCTATCGTAGAATAACCGTGCACAGAAAGGTTCAAAATAAGGGAACGTATAGGTCGTATTGTAGTTGACAACGTCCAGGCGAATCTTGTGGCCGGTCTGCAGCGTATACCCGATCGTCCTCAGTGTGATCTCCACGTCAGTGTGTTGTCCCGGTTGCAGCGATCGCGCGCCGAAGTCGCCACGAGTAATCAACGTAGCTTCTCCCTGGGGCGAAACATCGTACAACTCAGCGTGCACCTGGAGTGTTGGTCTGTTGCACAACATCTTGAATCGCGCCACGGGTGCGCCCAGGATCTCAGTCGGCTCGCCCAGGAGATTTCCCTCAAAGCTGATTGCCTCGCGCGCCAAGGCGTCGGATACGCCTTCCATATCGTCCATCACCGCAGACTTCAGCGTGTAGTCCGGGTCGATCAAACGATTATTCACATTGGCGTGAGTCTGAACGTCGTCCTCCTTGTTGGACGACAGCTTCCCACCGTGCCGAAGGTAGAGCGTCTCGGTCGTCACCTCGGTCGGCGAAAATGTCTCTAGCGTCCCGTGATCCCAGCCGGGTCTTTGCGTATACGTGATCTCCGGTTCGTCCATAATGCCATTCTCATCGCCCTTGAGCCAGTGTGCCAACCAGCGATCGATCAGCCGCACACGTAACTTCTGGGCTTCGGTATCATCCTGACCGTCGTGTCCACCGCCACCGATGTACAGTTTCTTGGGCACGTGCAAGCGATCGAACATCTCCACCACTTCATTCGGTGGCATCCCCACATCGTGCCAACCGTGAAGAATGAAAACCGGGCACTTCACCCGCTCCGCGAAGATGATTGGCGAATACGGCCTTAGCCACTCCCGAATGAGATCCCAGTCTTCCGACTGCGCCCACTGCCGTATCAACTCCTGGAAACCTGCAGACATTATGCGTCTACGCATCGTCCGTGTGAAGAACCATTTGGTCAGGCAGTTGTTTCGGACAGCGAAATCGTCGTGGCGTGTGTGGATATTTTGGGGGACCACCGTGGCCACCCCGGGGTGATGCGCGGCAGCCATATGACTGTGCCACCCGCCCTGGGAACTGCCTACCACACCCAGCTTGTTCTGGTGAACATACAGCTCGTCAAGCGTCCAGTGGATCATATCCTGAAGGTCGAACACCTCGCGCGCGCCCATATGAAACGTCAAACCCTCGGAATTCCCTTGCCCTCTGATACTGTAACAGACTGTCAAGTACCCGTGATCTGCGAACCGTCGGCCCTGGCCAATCGTCGACGCCTTGCTGGCCGCGTCACCGTGACCGTGGGCAAGCAGAATCCCGGGCCACCCACCCTCTGGCATTTCACCCTCTGGTGTACACACGGAAACGTCTAGGTGCACCCCGTCATTCATCGCTACCCTGTCTACTTTTTCAGTGAACCCCATCGTGCACTCCCAAAAAACGCCGTACTTACTCGATCTCCACCACGAGTCCATCTTCGGCAACAATTACTTCGCCAGCGTAGCCCTCACGAATTTGCTCAGCCATCTGGTAAGGAGTCGACTTGTCGCCAGTAATATCCTCGATAACCAGGTGCTTGATCATCACCCGCTTCACAGCCGCCTCCGTTGCAATCCGGGCGATATCAGCCGGTATAATATGCCACGCGCCCCAGGGCTGTTCGGCCAGGAACTCCGGCGTGCCCGAGCACTCGATCGACAGGAGATCGGCCCCCTTGCAGAAGTTCACGAAATTCCCGTCCGGCGTTCCGTCACCTGTAATCACCACTCGGTGATCGCCCGTATCTACCCGGTAGACCAGCGTTGGGATGTGGCCGTGATCGGTAGAAGTCGTGGACAGCCTGTAAGTGTCTGTGGAAAGGAACTCGCCCTCGAGCTCCACCTCGATCACCTCGGGATCTAGCGGAGCAATATCCTTTCCGTGACTCAGCCTGCTCTGGATATCCTGCTCGAACGGCGGACGTATGATCCGCTCCACGAAATCCTTTGTCCCTCTTGGACCGTATATCTTCAACCTCGACTTCCGGACCTTTACCCAACCAACCAGCACAAGATAGGGTAAATCCACAATGTGATCGAAGTGCAAATGTGTCAGAAACAGCCGGTCCACCACCTCGCACCCGACACCCGCCTTCGCGAGATTTGTACTCGCCGAACGACCGCAGTCGAACATCCACACTTCTTTGTCGATATGTAGAATCTGCGAAGGCCCGCCACGATCGGGGTTATCCCTGACCGCCCCACTTCCAAGCATCACGTACTTTAGACCCATTTCCTCACCTTGGTCACCGCGCCTCAACTTTCCTGACCACCGATATTTCAAACTCCCAAAGTACTCAGAAACGACCTGCTGTTTTCGGCACTTTCCCTGGGTGTGCCGGTGCCTGAAATGACATCCTGTTCAACCACCAGCCACCCTGAATACTCGATATTGTCCAGCTCAGACAGCAATTCTCGAAACCCGAATGTACTCCGCTCGAGATCGCAGAAAACCCCGTGACTGATAGCCTCGTGATAGTCCCACCCCTCGAACCTGGCTGCGGAGGCCACGTCCGAGTCGTACCCCTTCAGGTGCACGTGCCAGATACGATCGGCATATCGCCGCACAAGCTGAAGGGGGTCGCCTCCCCCGTAAGCGTACTGACCTGTATCCAGACAAAGCCCCAGGATCCTGGGGTGTGTCGCTTCCATCAGTACCGCGAGCTCTTCGGGTGTTTCCACGAACCCGCCGCAGTGTGGGTGAAAGGCCGTACGAAGACCTGTCTCATTGAGTACCATCAGCGCAATTTGGTTGACCGCGTGTGCGGCGATCTCCCACTGCAGCATATTGAACCCTTGCTCGAAACCGATACGCCCCGCGCACCGCGTACGCACGGAATCGGTCAGGATTTCGTCCGATAGCACGAGAATCGGGGCCTCTTCGTCAATTTCCGCCAGCAGCCTGGCTACCTGGAGTGCTTCCGTCTCTCCCAGGTATCTCGCATCTGGATCAGACAGAGGGATTGGTACGAATGCTCCCGCCAAAGACAGATTTCTGCTCTCCAGTTCGGTTCGAAGCGTCTCAGGATCCGTCGGCATATAACCATAATCACCCAGCTCTACACCTGAATATCCCGCAGCAGCTGCCTCATCGAGCACCTTGGTGTAACCAGGTGGTTCCTCATCTCGATTGAATGCGGAGACTCCCCACGAGCAAGGAGAATTCGCTATACCTGTCTGTCTGCTCACTGCTGAGATCCTCGGGAATAAAGAGGTGCTTGATTGGGCCAAACTGGCCGATGTGACACCCCCGCGACGAACGACCAATATACCACCTTCCCCAGGCCCTGTCAAACAGGCCTCCATTTCACCAATCGCCTTGTATTTATTGAACGTGTGTATTATCTTGGCCGGGCAAAATCAGTCTTGGAAAGGTCCGAAAGGGACGGGGAATCGAGGGTGTTAAGGACCAAAGGGCGCATTTCGGGCATCTGAAGTGTGTCCGGTTTCGTATCGACAGCGCACCTAGCTGTACCGGAAGTGTAAGCAACCAAAAGACGCAAAACTTGGGAGAAAAGTGTAGAGATCCGTCAGAGAAGGGAGCAGGACCTAGCAATACTGTCTATCGAGGGTGCCCTCCTCAGTGGGCTGCAAGTTGCGCCATTTCATGACGAGATCCGTGATCTTCAAAATCAGGACGTGAACAAGTTCGCTGTGGACCTTTCCTGCGTAACCTGGTTTGGCAGCGCGATGTTTGGTGTCCTGGTCGCAAGCCTTACCACTGTGAAAAAGTCCAGGGCCCGACCTTCCTGGAGCGAACCGGCGGCAAAAGGGGTGTTGGCGGACGCTATCCCATCGTTGATGTTCGTGTCAACGGCAAACCATTCGCAGAAGGTGAGGTTGTAACAATCGGCGAAGCCTACGGTGTCCGCCTAACGGACATCTTGAACCACGACCTGGAGTAGACTTCGTTCTCTTTGCAAAGCGAAATGGGCGACCAACTTGGCCGCCCATTCACATTTTTTCACATTTGTCGCGGATCCGAACTGGAACGACACCTGTAGGGGAGGACCTGCGTGTCCTCCCGCCTTTCCTCAATTCTACCTACCCTACCGCACCATCCTCCTGAACAGATCCTCCTGCATATCACATTCTAGCAGTTGGTCCACCCGTTCATTATCCAGGCCATCCTTGATCACCGCAAAGCTTTCTCTGAGCGCGCTTTCGGTATGTTCGAGCGCTGCCTCGTCGTGCGCGCAGTTGAAAAAGAATCCTGTCGACAGAATCAGTCCTCGTTTGGCATTTTCTTGAATGAACAAGGTACTGACCTTCTTCCCAGTCTCCGGATTATCCACGTGGAAACGAATTCCTGGATGTGCCGCAACGCCTACACACTCAGCGTCCAAACCTGCATCCGCTGCTGCGCGGTTGATCCTTTCGCTGAACGAGGCCCCTATAACCTCGAAATGAGAGACCGCATCCCTCCGTTCCAGTTCTCTTAAGGTCGTCAGTGCAGCAACAATGCCGATCGGATCATCCCAGTAAGCACTGGAAATGAACATTCTCGCAGCGGGCTCCATCACTTCTCGCTTGCCCACGACCGCTGCCATGGGATACCCGTTGGAAATCGCCTTGGCGAACACGGACATGTCCGGAATCACACCGGTGACTTCTTGTACGCCTCCCAGAGAGATGCGAAATCCGCACGACACCTCATCAAAAATCAGCACAACACCGTGTTTCGTCGCCAGCTCGCGCACACCTTCCAGGTATCCCTCGGGCGGAAGCTCTGTCCGCATCGGCTCCATAATGATGCAACCAACCTGCCCTTCGTGTTCGGACAGGAGCTCTCCCAGGCGATCCAGGTCACCGTAAGCAAAGGGTATCGCCGTCCCTTCCAGTCCGCTCGGAACACCGATCGGCTCGATCCCGTTGAACAGGTGATCGTCCAGTCGTTCGCCTCCCAGATTCGCAGCCAGATACCAGTCGTGCCAGCCGTGATATCCGCAAAACAACACCTTGTCTCTGTTCGTCACCCCACGTGCTATCCTCACCGCCACGGTGCACGCCTCGCCACCTCCCTTGGCGTATCTGACCATCTCTGCTGAAGGGATCAACCGAACGAGCGTCTCAGCAAGGTCAACAGCGGATTCATGTACTATGCTGTTGATCCCGCCTCTGTCCATCTGCTCTTTCACCGCATTGTCCACAACCTCGTCGGCGTATCCCAGAATGATCGGACCCACACCACTCATCCAATCCACATACTCATTCCCATCGATATCCCAGATCCTGCACCCTTTTGCACGGTCCGCGTATATTGGACTCACGCCAAGGGCAGCCCTGGTCGGCCGCCTGCTCAATAGCTGTGTTACCCCGGGAATCACACGCTGCGCCCGCTCGTACACACCCATCGACGCTTTTACAGAATGCCCACTGCGATTGCCGTTCATCCAATCCTCCGACCCACAAGATTTGTTTCAGCTACCACGCCGTCCACCCGCCATCGATTGTAATATTCTGTCCTGTCATATAACTGCTTGCCTCACTCGCCATAAACACGATCGCACCTTTCAACTCGTGTGGCTCCCCCATTCGTTTCATTGGACTCTTTTCACAAAGCCGCTCAACCATCTCACCAGGAGCCTTCTCCAAATTCGGGAACGGTCCCGGACTCAGACAATTCACGCGAACACCATCTGCCGCCCAATACACCGCCAGATGCCTGGTAAGGTGAATGATCCCTCCCTTCAACGCGTGGTAGCCGGCAGGACTCGCAACACAGACGCCTGCATAGGCGTCTGGATAGGACGCCACCTGCCCGTACATCGATCCCAGCATCACAATGTNTGCACCGGAACCCCGCTCAACCGCATGGTTCCTCAGCATTCTGGCCAGCGTGAAATACCCGGCCACATTCTTCTGTTGGCCCGCGAATTGATCGAATGTAACGTCTGTCCAGTCGTTTCCCTGAGCCTCGTTCCCGTTGTTCACCAGCACATCTATCTGTCCTGCCTTCTCGATCGCCTCTGCGAATCCCGTCTCGATCGATTCCGAATCCATGTGATCGAGCTGCACGCCAAGGTGATCCCCATTCCCGGGCAACCGNGAAGCAGCCGCCTGCCCCCNTGCGCGCTCACGACTGCTGATCACCACCCTTGCCCCCGCCTCGGCAAGCGCCTGCGAAATCGCAGTGCCAAGAAACCCCGTCCCCCCGGTAACCAATGCGACCTTCNCGGTCAAATCAAACAGCTCAGAAACGGCTTTGCCGGTATCTGCCATATCTGCCTCCAGTTCACACATGAATCAACCAATCGTTTGCGTCGATATTTCGAGGTTCGGAACCGGGTAAGGACTCCTCCCGCCCACCGTAGCTCCCCAGGAGCGGAGGCGGGTTGTTTCAATAATAAAACCTCTGCAACCGGTCCCTTCCTTCCTCGTATACCCTCCTGATGTCCCGAGTCACCTCATCCCCCGTCTCTTCCGCAGCCGCCACATCCCACCACACCCCTGAATCGGGTGAGTACAGATGCTTCTCCACTTCCGCTACAATCACACAGGACCGCGTTTCTTCTCTTGCCTCTCTCAACGCCACTTGCAGCTGTTCCGGCGAAGTCACGTTCCACGACCTCGCCCCCATACTCTCCGCATTCTTCGCAAAGTCTATAGCCACATATTCGCCATCCAACCGGCCTGACTCCACGTTGCGCTTCCTGAACTCATTCCCGAAGCTGTTTCCCACTGTACCCATCTGCAGTTGTCGAATGCACTGGAAGCCATGATTCTCCGCAATCACCACCGTAATCTTCAGCCCTTCTTGCATCGCGGTAACCAGCTCGGTAGGATTCATCAGATATGTCCCGTCCCCTACGTACACCAGAACCTCACCCTCGGGCTGAGTCATNCGTACACCAATTGCAGCGGGAATCTCGTATCCCATACACGAAAATCCAAATTCCAGATGGCAATTTCGTCCGCCGCTCGCATCCCATATTTTCTGAAGATCCCCTGGTGGTGCGCCGGCCGCCGCTACAATGGTGTCACCCGCTTGAACCTCCTCATTCATGCCCTGGACAACCTGNCCCTGACCCATCGCCTCACCTGGTATTTGTTGGTACACTTCCTCCTTCAACTGCGATTCCCACTCCTGTTTCAGCACTCCGATCTCCTGCACATACGTCGGCTGCGGTCGAATGTCGGTCTTTTTGGCGGCCGCCAGCAGCGCGGTCATTGCCAGTTTCGCATCCGCTGTTATGGGAAGAGCCCCTTGCTTGTACGCATCGTGTCCGCTCACATTGATGCCCACGAATCTCACATTCTGATTCTGGAACAGCGAATGTGATCCCGTAGCAAAATCACTCAGGCGAGTTCCAACACAGATCACCAGGTCCGCTTGACGGGCAATTTTCTCTGCCGGTGGCGTTCCTGTAACCCCGTGTCCTCCCAGAAGCAAATCAGAACCCTCTCGTAACGCGCCCTTACCCGCGTGAGTCTCAGCAACCGGNATTCCCAGCTCCGAGGACAGTGCAGCCAGTTCATCCCACGCCTCAGAATAGTGCACACCTCCCCCGGCGATAATCAAGGGTCGATCTGCCGCTTTGAGCATCGATGCCGACTCTTCAATTCTGCGTTGATCCGGCAATCGCCGTTCTATCCGCCAGGTTCTCTCATCGAAGAAGTGCCCAGGATAGTCCCACGCGTGGGCCTGGATATCCTGCGGGAGTGCCAGCGTCACTACACCTGTTTCAGCCGGGTCTGTCAGTACGCGCATGGCCTCGGGCAGAGCTGTAAGCAGCTGCTCCGGCCTGGAGATCCGGTCGAAAAATCGACTCACAGGGCGAAAACAGTCCGTCACACCCACATCTCCGCTGATTGGGTGTTCCAACTGTTGTAGTACCGGATCTTGATGACGGGTGGCGTAGTGGTCGGATGGCAGCAGCAGAACGGGCAACCGATTGATCGTCGCAGTGGCCGCCCCGGTGACCATGTTTGTNGCCCCAGGACCGATCGAGGACGAACACGCGAGCGTNGCTCGCCTCAGNNTTGCCTTGGCGAATCCCGATGCCGTGTGCACCATCGACTGCTCGTTGCACGGTTGATGATAGGGCATGTCCTGTTCGAACTCGTACAGGGCCTGTCCCATGCCAGCCACATTNCCGTGTCCGAATATCCCGAACATCGCTGGGATCAGCCGTTGCCTCTCCCCGTCCCGTTCACTGTATTGGACGGACAGGTATTTTACCAAGGCCTGTGCCATTGTCAGTCGAACCTGCCTCCGGGTGCCTGACATTCCTGATCCCCCTTGTTCCTGCTGATGAACGAAATCCGGATCGATCCTAGCCGTGATTACATTTCTTGCAGACGCTCGATCAGCTCTCTTAAAACGACGAACGACGATTCGACGCAGTCTCTTGGGACCTGCTTGGAATCATCTCTTGGCGTGTGGTTTGCGCCGAGTGTATCGTACCCCCGGCTGTTGAAGTTGATCCCACGCAAATGGTTGTTGATCCCTTTGAAAGGTGCTGCGTCGTTCATCCAGCACGCACTTGTGTCGTAAATTGGATCCGTTTTCATATCCAGATCTGCGTGAATCGATTTGACGAGTCCCATTAGTTCTTCATCATCCGTCGAGGCCCATAAATTGGGGCCATAGGTCAAAGAGTCGTGGTTCACAATAAATTTCAGGTTTTTCTGGGTCGCTTCCGCAATTCGACGCTTCACATAGTGCTTTGCCCCCAGAAGGCCGTACTCTTCACTGCCGGTAATCAGGAATGTAAGTGTTAAATTGGGTCGAGTTCCGGAAAACGCGTGAGCCAGCATCAACATCACAATCGCCGTCGCCGTATTATCATTTGCCCCCTCGGTCTGAATAAGGCTGTCCGCGTGTGCAACAAACAGAATCTCGTCCTTGCTCCGGCCGGGAAACGTCCCGACTACATTATGGGTAGGCACTTGTGGTGCGTGAACGACTCTCACACGGACCTCCACCTTTGCCTTGTCTTTCACGAGCAGGTCCACAAAAGGTATGTCCCGGATCCCCATCACGAACCTGGGCAACGACAGCACGTCATCGCCGTACAGATATTCGGGTTTGGGACTGACTTCTTCACTCACATTCAGGTAGGCGGCTATCCTCCTGGTACTCAGGTCGAATATCCCATATGTTGTGGGTCCTCGCTTGAGTTTACGGATCACTCCCTTGAAGCCCGAATCACCCGTACCGGCACAATTCTCGGCCACCATCACATCTAGACGTGTCCCCTCGTGTAGAATTTCGTGCCGAGGTACAACCGCCCAGTAATCTAAATATCTGTCCAGAAAGGCCACGGGTGCAGCCTTCGACATCTCATTCAAGATAATCTTGCATGCCTTTTCGTATGCCTTCGTCCCGGAAGGATGAGGCCCGAGGTCTGTGCAAAGCTGCTTCAGCAGCTTCTCGAAATAAGCCAGACGCATCTCGGGTATATCAACCAGATGCCGGGTGTTCATCTTGTTCATCGAGCCGCTCCTTGCTTTCGCACTGATTCTGAATTACCAATTAGAACTGCGGATTCACACGATCTCCCCTGCACCTGCAACTATCACTGGGTCTTCGTCCTCGTACCGAACCTCCAGGAAATCCGTCTCGTTCTCCAGAATGAGCGCATGCCCACCGACCTGGACCGACTTTCCTTTGCACAGGACGATCTTCTCCACAGCATTGTTGGCACCCTTCCGAACCCAGCACAGTTGCGCTTCGAAANGTGCCTCCCAGTCCTGCTGNACAACAAGNGTGTGAACCAGATGATTTGGGTTGTCCGCGTCCAGAGCAACTATCAGGTCCTTTCGCCCATCTACCAGTGCAATCTCCACAGCGACATTTGAATCCGAGCACGCCTGCCCATCATTCTGTTCTAGCCCAAGACGTCGGATACCGGAGATCGCTGAACTGTCTTCATACGCTTCGATAACACCTGCAAATGTAGANGACAGGTCACGGTCCCCCTTTCGGCGTANCATCAGGCGAGGGATCCATGCGGTTTCATTTCCACCATAACCTTGCAGCGCGACCCACGCCTCTGCAGTATGTGCCTCGGCCCCATTGGTCAGGTCTGTATACCGCAGGTGAATATCTCGCCCACCTTCCAGGTAGTTGTACCGATCCTCTATCTTCCAGTCTGCTTGCCAACCTTGCGTTGCCTTCACATCAACATTGAAATTTCGCATCTGGGTCTCGTACCCGAATTCCTCACCTGGAGATACCGACAAACCTTCGGTAGTCAACGAGCCAAAGTGACTGTGCATAAACTTTGCGTGATCGCTGCCACCCACAACACGAAAGAGATCGACGACGTATCCGTCTGNATCTGAAACATCAATGGAGACGATCGTCCGTTCATATTGGGCAAGCTTATATAGTTCCTTTCCGGATACCCGAATTGTCCGAAATTCGCAGCCTTCACTCCACAGCGTAGTTTCACCTCCCGACCTGCGTTCCTGATCCTGACCATCCACGACCACGGTGTTGTGTCCTGCAGTACTTACATACCAGTGAAACTTGGGACCACTCCACCCACCAANGTGGACAGGCGGGTACCCAAAGTCTGGCATTAAGTCCAGGCCCTTGGCGAACAATCCTAAATTCATTCCATCGAGATGGCCGTGCGCACCACCTGAATCATAGTCGACCCACACCGCCCGTGCATCGGCGCCCTGACCGGACCGCAATATAGCCAATCGCCATTCTTCCTTATTCACGCTTTGCAGCTTGATCTCGGTACCGACCTCATCTATCACGTTCTGCACCTGCTTCTGGAATCCACCAGGGTCTTCCGCGAATAGACCATATGGCAAACCGTCCACTGTACCGCCATTGGAGTGATACAACGCCTGTACATAAGCGACGTCTTGCGTTTCCTCATACATATGCCAGAGGAATGTGTACATAGATGGATCGAGACCAGGATTGTTGGAGAAGGGAACCCCGACATAGCGATCTACCTGGGTAGCATACGATCCTGTATCTCCTGCCTGGGGGTAATACTGTTGCAGACACCACATATCGATGTGGAATCGGTAGGTTTCCTTTAGTCTGGGATGTCTCTCCAACATTTCACTCAGGAAGTTTTCATCCACCCGACAAAACCGTTCGAGAAATACGGCCAGACTCTGAATTACACCTGAGCAGTATCCCGCAAGTCCCTTCTCGCCCGTCACGCCGTCCACTGCGGTGGCTTGCTCCATCAACTCATCGATCAACGCGTCCACCTGTTCACGGTTGTTCGGCCAGTCGAGCACGGAGTGAATTGTGACAAGAGCGATTTCCTTCCGGGGATAGTTGGAACGAATGCGGTCGTGATGAGTAATGGTATCTCGGAGAATCCCCTCTTCGATATTCTTCATCACATCTTGAGGACCGTCCTTGGGATGTTCAATACTGTGCGCCGTCGCCTTGCCGCTCAGAAAGTCAGCCAATTCCTGGTCATCGCCAAGACCATCCCTTACCTGGTCATAGGCTTGAGCAAGTTGACGGGCCTCCTCGCACGCATCGTGCCAGGTGGACACATAACCTGCGTCCGCGAGTCCTTCGTACATCATCGCCTGATTCCTGAAATCGAAGGTCGTGTAGAGATCAGCGACACGATCCAGCAACACGCCCNCCCTGTGTGAATAGGCCTGGTCACCCGTCACAGCATAGGCCGCCGATAGATTCAAAATGCCACCCAGAACCACTTGCTTCCACTGCCCGTATACCAGATACGTCCCCACGTACCACCAGATATTATCCCCTTTCCGGTATCCATTTCCGTCGTCCACACCGAAGAGGTGCAGCGGGTCGTCTTCGTCCGGATGTTCCTCGTTGAAAAGTAGGGAGCGATCGCCCAGATTGTGCTGAAACACGCCGTGCTGATCCAATCCTGACTTGTAAAACGCGTGAAAGTCGTTCTTGGGAAAAAGCTCCTTGCAGTGGGGACAGCCGAGCTTCCACGGACGCTTTAGTGCATCGATCTCCCAGTTGTACATGGACACCCCTTCCTCACAGGCGGGGCAGTGCCCGTTCGACCACACCATCCATGAACGCATTATGGTGCATCCGAACATCAGGTCCCAGAGCTCATCGTCCGAGAAACCCATAAAAGGATCCGCAAGGCTCACAATTTGGGCCTGAGCTTCAAGAGCCCATTGGTGCTCTTGCGCATTCTCCTTGGCATTCTGAATCATGCTCGCTGGGGCAAACAGACTGCTGCTCACGTTAGACTCCTTCCATCGCATGTTGACTGCTGTCGCACAGAATGGATCAGATGGTGAATGTAAGACCTTCAGATTCCAGATCGAATTCAACGGATTGCGCAAGCCCTGCTTCCTTCCACCTGACTCTGGCGAGCACACCTTTCTCCTGATCTTCATGTCGTAAAGAGATATTACCTTCTCCATGCTCTCCTACGAGAGTGTCGTCAACACCAATCATGGTAAGGGAGATGAGACAAGGTCCCTTACTTGAGCCGATCAATCTGGGGTGCGAAATCCACTCGTCCTGGCTCCAGGAAACCGGCACATTGGCAACCTGCGTCACCCTGACCATGCCGCCGGTGCGGTGACCCGTCAGTTTCGCGCCATTTGGGCAAAGCTCGAATGTGTTACCCGTTTCTGTCTGAAGCAGCCAGTCGAAGGTGTGCTTTCCACCATCAACGAAGGCAACATCGGCAATTAACACGATGGGATTCAGCTTATCCAGGTGCGTGACAACGGCACGTCGAACAACACCTCCACCTTCATAGAAGGGTGTGGCGTCGCCTACAGACCAGACCCATTCCTCGTGTTGTTTCCATCGAATCTCAGTGGTGTAGTCCCCAATTTCCTCCTGGACTGGAGTTGCCGATTGGGGTTTGCCATCGATCAGCACCTGGTTATGCGACTCCCCCAGCTTGCCCATCCGCTTGACTTGCGTACTCCCCTCGATGGGAACTAAACCATAGCCCGAGTCGATCACCAGACGCTCACCAAGGCCATACATCGTCAAATTCATCCGATCTGCCTGAGTGTGCGCATGTACATCTNCCTCATAGGGNGTGCATTGGAATGTCACGTGAAGGTCGTCCGGCTCCCACCCGGTCCGCATAACAAGATGTTGGATGCTGTCGAAATGGTGCACCTTCGAGATCCCCAGGTCTGCAGGGCTTGACCCTCCAATGGCCGGGTCCCTGTGGACGACCACATAGGGTAACTCAACTGTTATTCCCCCTCGGAAAAGCTCTCCGGATCCCCCTGGGCCGCTGAAGTGCTCCCATACCCAGGGACCGGCCTGATCACCTGTGCTCCTGGCAGCCATCATCCAGTATCCGGTCGTTACGCCATCGTAGTGATTGTCGTTGAAATTGTTGATTGCCCCGCCACCAGGCAGCATCTCGCAGCACAGATAGATTGGATTTCGTTTCCATGTAGGGTGTTCGAACAGATCCACACCGCAAACTCTCCTTAATCCCTCACTGAACACAGCCAGATAGTGCATGCTTGCTGATGAATAACCTGATCCTTCTACACACGCGCCATCTGGCTTTATTGCACCATCCAGTCCTGCCATGGCGTAGGCCCTGGCAGACCGCACCGTCTCAACAAGGACGCCTTTCCGCTCATCCGGGAAGTCGTCAGCAAGCGACAGCGCCATCAACCCGACACCACAGTGACCGATGATCGGAGAATTCGCGGGCATCTGACGCACGCATTCGTACCGGAGACCACAGATTCTGTGAAAGAAGGGCTCGTAGTGCTCGGCAATACAAAGCTTGTCGTTGTCAGAAAAAAGATCGTGAATCAGATCATACGCCACGGCGAATGGCAAAGTCGCATGCCCGAGATCCAAGGAATTATCTGTAAGCCAACCCTTATAGGGAGTCCCGTAATTGCAGGCCATTGGGCCCCNGCCGTGCCTCNTCCGGGCGATGCTGAGCAGGATACCCTTTGCGTACTCACCGTACGACTTCTCGCCGGACAGCTGATAAGCCCAACCGAGGTGTTCAACTGCATTCGAAAGCGACCAGTGCCCATGTCGACGACCCCAGATGTGATTCTGTGACCGGGTCTCGAACTCGATGTACGTGTCTGAACCAGGCTGCATGATATCTCTACAAATGCCCTCTAACTTCTCCCAGACCGCCTTGTTTATGGGATCCTCCNCCATCAGCCGCCGGGCATTCTCNATATCGCCTGAATCAGCCAGGATCCCNGGGCGAATTCGCTTTTCCGGNAGCGCCATCGGCTCCGGCAGATATTTGCAGGCGAACTCGATCCAGCGGTCTCCACCTGGATTCCCCCCATTGGCCACATCTTCCAACAACGCCACATCCTCTGGCGTAANCTGNCCCGCCTCACCCAAAGCTCGAATACGCTCCAAATCCTGCTCAGCCATCAAGTATCCCCCAATTTTAACAGTGCTCAGACCAACCCCGTACGTTCGAGCGAAGTCGAGAACCTCGGCTCACTCGACTTTGAATATGGTGCGATCACCCGTAGACTTCGAGTGTCTGAAGCAGCCGTAGGCTTCGGAAGGTGTACCGAGAGGCAAATCCCAGCCCTCACCTATGCTCTGCCTCTACCTCACCCTCAGTAGCATCAGCGAGATACAACTTCCCCGTACCGAATCTTACGAATTGCTTGATTCGACCTGCCTCCGTATTTTCTCAACTCACACTTTTCCGCATATGGAACCCTATGCTTATACTCTCTCAAGATTTCAATTGGCACGATCGCGGAGAAGGAGGATCCTACGCGTTCGGCAAGGACGGCTACCTGACACTCGACGGGTCGACTGGCAGAGCTGCTTGCTCACGAATGCTGACCAACCCGATCGGAGGGTCCAGGAGCGCAATCGAACTGAAGCTCCGCGTCACCCTCGGCAAGTCATATTGCATCCGGTTGAGCAGCCGGAACAATTTGACCACAATCGATTGCCGGATCGACCGCAACGGTAGGATTCTCTTCGCCTCGGCAGGCAACCACCTGGAAACGGCTTTATCATTGACTTACCACTACGGCAAGCCATTCTCGAATTCCCTCGAGCGTGAATCCTATGTAGTGCCATCCGATGAGCACACGTTTCGATTCGAGTTCTTTGACCTGGCTCAAGGAAGTGTCCGGTTCACGTTGGATGACAAAGGGCCCGTTACGGTCCATTTTTGTGGTGGCACGAATGATATCTCAAGGATTGAGCTCATCACCCAGAACATTGAAACGGGCAGTCTGTTTCACCTGAAAGAGTTTTCCGAGTATGAGCTCAGCCGGATCGTTCTCAAAGAAACCTTCCCCGTGCATTGGGAACCCGTGGATGCACCTCTCGATGGAATGCCNGATGACAATGTTTGCGACACCTTTCTCAGACCTGTAGACTATCGCTGGCTTGAAACAAAAACCAGATATGGCTACGTAAAGGCGCGCATCCCCACTTTGGCGAAGGGCGCTGTNGAATTCGACATGNAAACCGATGATGCATCAAGTGAATCNTGTTTGATCTTGGAGGAGCACCAGGGNATCACTAAATACGGAAACATTCAGTTCGGGCTGCTGCGTGGAAGCATGGTACTCTGCACAGCCGAGGGAATCACCCGCTTTGACCAGTCTATTGACATCGCGCACCATCACGTCTACAAATTCCGGGTGGAATGGGACATCTCCTGCGATGCAGTCCATCTCTGGATAAATGGCTCACAGATGACCGGAGACGAGAACCCTTCGTTCTTCAAGCTCCCAAGAACCGGGATAGACACCATCACCCTCCACCCGGGTAACTCGAGCGCAAGACTCAGCCTCCAACATAAGCAACAAGGCTTGACANCTCTGGACATTNCACCTTTGGTAACGCACTGGGCAAANTTCAGAGTTTATGACTTNANCTGATAGGTNCTGGTCCTTGCTACAACTCCCACCGAGACCAGAGCAAACTGCACTTTTCCTCTCTTGTCTTCTGCTTCTGATAGTACAAAGTAAAGATGCTTCCATCTCCCATCTCAACGCTCGAAGGATACCCCAGGTCTCCGTCAGGTCCGTCATCTCGTAAGATCATATCGTAATCCCAACTCGCTCCGCCATCANGGCTCACCATAGCCCGAACACCATATGGTTCTTCACGGTAACCATATGTACAGACCAATGCCCCGCTTGAATGACACAAAAGGTGAGGAGGAGAGCCGTGAAATCCCAGTGGTTCAGCCATACTCCAGGTTCTCCCACCATCCTCTGACACGGTTTGNAAATTCGAAAACTTAACCAAACCCAATTCTTCNTCATCTCCGCCGTACTTCCCNGTCTCGAATCGAATCAACCCGACAAGCCTCCCATCGGGTAANTCAGCCACGTGTGGCTCATGGTAGTTGTTCTCCTTCGTTCCCTCATATACTGGGACTCTACCCAACTCTTCCCATTTCTCCNCACCATTTGTNCTCAGCAGTGCGACCACCCCACCGTCCCCAAGTTGGAACCCTTCCATGTTNACCCGAAACTCCTTGCCGAAGTACAGGAGATGACCATTACGGAGCCTGATGGGACCGTGAGGAGCCGTAACTGGAACTCTGATAGGGACTCCCCAACACTCTCCGCCATCCTCACTGATACAGGTCCACGCACCTACCCATCGGTTCGCAGACTCGTCTGAGGCCCAGTGCAGTCCGGTTCGCCACGCAGCCGCTGTCTCTTCATCCAGGGATTCGATATTCCGTCGGTTGTCTGTTGTAAACCACGACAACAGTAGACGATTTCCTTGAATACAGACCGCCCCTGTATCTCGATCATCCAAAGGAGAATCATTAACAACTCGAGGACTGGACCAGGTCTTCCCGTCATCCTTGCTCGAGCAAATGATGTTTCGCCCGAACGGACATACGTGCCCGTTACGAAATCCTGAAGCAGCCACTATCATCGTACCATTGTCCATCCTCGCCACGGTCGGCCACCCGAAATACCCAAAGAAATCACTTCCAAACGCGCTCACCACACCATGTTCGGCCACAAGTTTCCTGGTCCTTCTCTTTACTTCCATATCGCCCTCTCCAACTTGGTCACCTAGAACTTGGGACCTGCTTCTTTTCTTCCACATTCACCTGTAGATTTCGAGTGCCTAGATCAGCCACAGACTGCGAAAGGTCATCGAGAAGCTGCATCGGACACCGGACGCCTCTACCGTAACTCTACCCCAACGCCTCTGCCATCGCCTTGATGTGAGACGGTCCCGCGCCACAGCAAGCGCCAACGTAGTTGATCCCCTCAGCCTTGGCCTTAATCGCAAAATCTCCCATTTGCTCTGGTGAAGTCGCCATCTGATAACGCGCGACATTATACCCCACCTCTTCAGTGTCTTTCGCTTGTCTGAACCCCTTGGGCTGACACGCCACCGGAATATCCACAGCGTTACGCATCTCAAGGGTTGTAGGTAGCATTTGATCGGGATCCCCTATACAGACCGTACCTACGACATCTGCACCTTCGGCTTCGAGGATCCTTGCACACTCGGCGGCACCAACNCCNTCGTGTGTCTGCTCTGGACTGCCGATCCCCAGCAGCACCATAGTAGGCAAATCCACCTTCTTGCACGATTTCAGACACACCCGAGTTTCATCGAACCGAAAAAATGTCTCCGGAATCAGGAAATCCGCACCAGCCTCGACCAGCACCTCGATCTGTTCATCCCACTCGACCATGGCCCGTGCGTGAGAAGATTCGTCCTCTGGATCAAAAACGGGAGGTCCGCTTCTCGATCCTGTCATCGTCGACACCAGACATCCACCCACTGGGACACTGTATTCGGATGCCTCCTTCGCTATACGGATCGCAGTGCTGTTAATCTCCTCCATCCGATTGCCCCAGCCGTATCTCTCCTCCAGTTGGGGCGCCGATGTGAACCACGTCAGCGCTTGAAGGACCTGAGACCCCGCGTTGTAATAGTCTTTGTGTATCTGACGCAAAGCTTGCGGCTCATCACCGATGATTTGAGGAACGGTGTAACCCCGATGCAACGACTCGAGGAACATACCACCGTCTCCCAGCACCACACCCTCGTCCAACATCTTTATTAGATCTGCCACTGATACCTCCTTTCCTCATTAACCCCGTATGTTCGCCTCTCCTCCGTAGCTTCAGCGAAGGATGGCGAAGGGGGAAGCGGAGTCGAGAACAAGGCCTAACCAAAATCTATCACGACTCCCGCTATAGACCTGGTCCTAAGGTTTTGTTCTGTCTACCGCCTTTGACGTACCTGCCGGACATCGGACTTTGGACGCCTCTGCCTTACCTTGGCTACTGACGCCTCACCAACTTATATTCCATCTCCACCACAAACCCGCTACCGAGGTCTCCCTTATGTCCGCATCGTCGCGTGCTACCGATATCGACCGCGAGTTCTTCAATCGGGAACTGGATTCTTTCTTGCCGGACCGTATATTCGACGCCCACACACATCTCTGGAAACAGGAATGCGTCTCCTGGTCAATACCCGGGGTCCCTAATGTTGGTCGCGATGAATACACCACACTGATCGGTGACCTGCATGGTCCAAGACAAACCGAAGCCCTCTTCATCCCGTTCGCCTCGGAAAACAAGTGCGACAAAGTGCGACTTGCGAATCAATGGGTTGCCGACAGCATATCTGACTCGTCGGACAGCAGGGGACTCTATTTTATCACACCAAAGGACGATCCGGAGCACGTCAGGGAACAGGTCGAAAAACTTGGGCTGCACGGACTCAAGTGCTACCACTCGATGGCCTCGGTGAATCCAACGTGGGAAGCCTCAATTCCCGACTTCCTTCCCGAGCCTTTCCTCGAAGTCGCCAACCAGGAATCCTGGTGCATTACGTTGCATATGGTCAAGACACGGGCCGTCGCCGATCCGGACAACCTGCACTGGATCCGCCAGTACTGTGAATCCTACCCGAACATGAAGCTCATCCTAGCCCACTCTGCAAGAGGTTTCCAACCTGCTCACAATCTGGATGGCCTCGAGAAGCTCAAAGGTCTGGACAACCTCTTCTTCGACACCAGCGCCAACTGCGAACCCATCGCCCATCAGGCGATTATGCGCATCATCGGTCACGACCGGTTGATGTATGGTAGTGACCTCCCTGTTAGTCATTGGCGAGGCAGATCTCTGGGCGTAGCCGATACGTTCCTTTGGCTCTACGAAGACACACCCGTCTGGGACGAAAAACATCGATTGATTCAGCCTTTGCTCATAGGACTGGAACATCTACAATCCGTGAAAATGGCCTGCTGGTCCGAGCGTCTGACCGATTCTCAGGTGGAAGACATTTTCTGGAACAACGCAGCCGGGCTTTTCGGGGTCACATCCTAGACTTTCACATCTTGGGCGGCTTTGTTCGCCCGCGCCATCTCATTCTTCAACATCGCCATGGGCTCACCGATGCACAAGAAGTGAAATCCCTCCTTCGCCAGAACCGAACCATCCCCAATTCTCCACATCGTCTTACCTGATTTCTCTCCCGCTTTGCGGATAACTTCCACAGCCGCCTTCATATCCGGATGGTCCATCTCACTGCAAACGCCGAGGTCCGCAGACAGGTCGTAAGGTCCGATTGCTATCGCCGTTGTAATCTCGTGACCGGCGATTTCCTCCGCGTGATCCAGCCCCGTTCGTGTTTCGATCTGAGGCAGAACGATGAAGTCATCCTCCACCTCGTGTTTCCAGGTATTGTATGTGAAGTCCGACACCCAGTAGTTGCCAGGTCCACCAGGCCTTCTATTGCCTCTTGGGGGTAGGTAGATGCTGTCTCTTACCCGATCCAGATCCNCTGCAGACTCGATCCCCGGCAATAGAAACCCACAAGGCCCCCTGTCAATTGCCCTTCGAATAGTTGAATAGGCCGTATCGATCGTTCGAATGAGGACCGGAAAGTCAACCATCCGCCCCAACGCGCAGACCCGTGCCACCAGGTCGTCACTGTGAACACCATGTTCCTGATCGGCAATCAGGTAATCTATTCCCGACCTCTGGCAGTATTCGACCATCTCCACAAACAACAGATCCGTCGCCAGCAATCCTGTTGTAATCTCTCTCCGATCCACCTTCTCCTTCAACAGCTTTGCAGCCTTCATCCAACCTCCCATCCTATTCTGGAACATTGATCCGTGAAACTCGCAGACATGTTTCTTCCATATACTTCAGCCAGCGTTTNTGCTCAAACCACAGATTTCGAGTGCCTGGAGCAGCCAGAGGCTGCGGAAGGTGTATCGAGAAACAAGGCTCTCCCAATCCATCACAACCAGGCCATCTGACCCCCGACCCTTGACTCTCGACTCACGGGCGCCTTTGCCCTTGCCTCTACTTATACGCTCTTATCAACCCATCGCCACAACTTACGATAATCTCACTCCTACCATCACCATCCATATCACCGATAGTCGGCGTCAAGCATCCACCGGGTAGCCCCAGTTCCCACAACACATATCCTTCTCTCTTCCCCTTTGCTTTGATCGCCGTAACCGTATTCCCCCCTACAACAAACTCAAGTGCGCCATCACCATCTACATCTGCTGCNACAACATCCGTATTCGAGTCTATNTTCTCCAGCTCCCACTTGAGTTCGCCGGTTGCGGCGGCAAAACACCCGAATCTCCCGCCATCGAAAAGAATTCCGATCTCCAGCTCCCCATCTCCATCCAAATCACCTATCCCGGGATGCCTTCTCGAATGTCCGTCTCTGCCGGGATCAAAGGTCCAGATGAGTTCGCGGTCCATCGTCCACGCCCCCCATTGTCCCCAACTTGCGCTTACCAGGATTTCCAGCTGACCGTCNCCGTTAATATCCAAAGGCTGCTGAGTCCCGTATGCCGTCCATTGGGTAGCCTTGTCCTGTGNCTGCCAGATCCTGTTCGCAATCAATGGTGTGTGAATGAACTCACCATCCCTTCCCCTGAGCTCGGCACACAGGTCTAGTGCAATCAGGAGGACATCATCCACGCCGTCGCCATTCACATCGGCCACTGTAGGTAATCCCGTTGGACCGAGCGTGTGCAAACGGAGCCGATCTGAAGATGCATCATTGTGCCACAGAAGGCTCCCATCTCGCCCGTCGATAGCAAAACTGTGCGAGGCGTCATTGCCTGTGCCGGCAACCCTGCCGGAAATGTAGACGTCAAGATGACCATCGCCATTGAAGTCACCACAAGTTGCCCTGGTGATCCCGTCATAGAGCGGTGTATCGACCACACCGGGTATGGGAGTTCTCCATATCCGGCTTCCGCAGGAATCGAGGAGCTGCACAGCAACATCGCCACCTTCAGCCACACATCCCGTTAGAGTTTCCTGCTTGCCGTCCCCATTGAAGTCTGCGGACAAGACCATTGGGCCGTATGCAGACGGAGCGGCGAATCCCCAACCCTTGGTCTCCCACAACTTCTCGGGAGCTTTCCGATCCTCTCCAGATCCTCGCAGAACCACAANACTTCTNCCAGGAGAAGTCAGAACCATCTCATTCCGCCCATCGCCATCCAGGTCGGCGACCACCACGCCGCTCTTGTATGCTTGGCCCGCGGCAAACGTTCTTCGAGGCGCTCCGTCGAACCCGAGGATCCTGATCACCGCGTCCTCACCCACCACCACAACGCAATCCTCCCCGGTGGCCAACACTCGTGTGTTCAACGCTACATCCGAGATCAATCCTCGGGTGGTGAACCCAGCCCCGGGTTGACCTTCCAATTTGAGGATTTCTCCAGTTCTACCGTTCCCAGCCAGATCCCTGGACAGCAAGAATACAGTTTTCCCATGCTCATCCAGCATCAGCGGCTCTCGAGTATCCCGATTTCTTCCATACATACCNAGTGACCAGANAATTTGTGATCTGTGTTCCAGCCGACAATCGCCCATCTCGAATCTGGAGTGCCAACCTGTTCNNTGGACATTTCCAACGACCAACNTGGAGAACGCTCTGGGTGTTCTNAGATACTCGACAGACGAAATGATTTCNGGAGTCCCGTCTCCATCGATATCCAGGATGGAATGGATGTATAGATCCGGAACCGAAAGCTTCTCCTCGCCTGTAAGGGAGGAATAGACCTTCAGTTCCCAGCGTTCCTTGTGAACGGAAATCACGATCTCTTGTACACCATCCCCGTCGACATCTGCAACTGATGTCGGAGAGACATGAAGCGTGTAATCTGATTCGGGATACCAGTGGCCGAAGTAGCGTCGCCACAGCAAAGGACCCTCATCATAGGTGGCCAGTTCCCCAATCNCCACGTCAGGCGCTACCCTCGGCGTTTCCTGATCAACCGCCGTACCTACCGGTCCTCTCCCGGGCGCAATCACCCCGATTTGGAGAGAAATGAGATCGTTCAGAATCACGAATTCAGATACATCGTCACCGTCCAAGTCGCCAACATATAATGCCCCATAGTTTCTGCAAATGCCGGTATCCTTGTGCGGCTGCCAATAAGATCTATGGATGTCCGTGCCATCCTCAGGGTTCAATACGACGAGTCCCCCGTGAACAGCGGCTGCGATGCACATTGTGGACGCGTCGAACATACCAGCGCTGGATGTCGCGTGTGCGTAGACGGGACCAAGATTGAACTCACGCTGCCATATTCTGCTTGGCTCGCGGCATCCCGTTTCGAAGGACCACATCTCCGCTTGATTGTGTTCGTGCTGTTCAGACACGCACCCTATCTGAAGTCCTTTTCGATCTGTCAGAAATGGACCCACGTGAATTCGGTGGCTGCCAACCTGACTGTCTCCGTGGCGTGTCCAGAGCAACTTTCCGCTCTTCCCACACAAGACTTTNGGGCCGTCCACGACAATCTCTNTGTTGCCGTCTCCGTCCAGATCCGCAACGGCAACCACTCTTCCTGCGTCTGTTCGCCATCTCTCCACACCGGACCTGTCGACACACACCAGAGGATTCGGACCATAGAGGATCTCCTCTTCTCCGTCTCCGTCCACATCTTTGCACATTGCCCAATTGGGTGGATCCTTGCCCGGGTCAAACGACCAGGCCTCGGCGGGCGCTGTGGGCATATTGCACGGGAGCTCGGCACGGGCGCTCAGCTTGTTATCGTGAGCCGCCATAGGCCATTCACCCAGAAGTGTATTTACACTATCCATAGGAACCCCGATACCAGGCGTTGGTGTGTCCGCCTTGTTCTTGTTGCAATAAAGTGTGGTCCTCATGTCCGCACGGAGTCAAAGATCCGTTGACCAGATAGATATGCCTTCGAGCCTGCACCGTCGAGACCTGCCGTCTGTGACGCTGTTTACTTGAATCCGAGTTCCAGAAGCTTGGCAACCATGCCCTTGATTCGAGGCGAGTCACTCTCGAGAAAGGCCTCCTCGTAAACGCGGCCGGTTTGTGTGTGCTGCATCGACTTCACAAATCCCAGGTTGCTCTCATATGTGTGCTTCAGGTAGGCGATGTGATCATCGGTCTCGGGTTTCTCGCCAAAGTTCAGTGTGAACATCCGCCTCCCTGTTCTGCCTCCGAACGATGCGTGCCAGAGATTCTGATTGAAGAACACCATATCACCAGGGTTGGACTCGAGAGGAACGCTGGGCACTTCATTTGGAGCCACACCAAATGGGGAAACAGAAGGGTCGGCTCGCTGGGAACCCAGTGGTTTCAGGTCGTCGTGAAGAGGTGGGATATGAGATCCTGGTATTACGCGAAGACAGCCTGTTTCTCGCGACACCGGGTCAAGGTAAAACGCCACTTTGATTCTTGCGTATCCAAGTTGGGACCCGTCCGGATGCCACCCTGTATCCCCGACGTAGAGATTTCCGTCAGACCCGATCCAGACGAAATCGTCGCCTAGAAGGGCGTGAATAATGTCAAAAATCCGGTCATCGGTGACCAGATTGCACAGTACCTGGTGTTTCTCGATGCAGCCGAGAACAGCCTGTCGCTTCTCCCCCGCGAATGCCTCGCCTTGGCGGTCCTCATCCAGGACATGGTCGAAGACTTGAGTGATCTGTCCAATTTCTTCTCTTGAATAACAAGCCTTCTTAAGGAGATACCCAAACGTTTCGAAGTGATTCTTCTCCTGTTCTGACACCATCGGACGCCTCCTCATCGTAGACCATACCTGTTCAGCCTATCCCGATCTCCCGGAGGTATTCACGAGTGCGTTTGGCAATCGGAAGCGGCTTATCGAAGGGGGCTGGATACATATCCTGTTCCACGATGCCCNATCCTTGGAAGTCGATCTCCTCCAGCAGATTACGAAACTCTACGAAGTCCACGGCCCCCTTGGCCGGCTCTACAAACATATCCATTGCGACTGCCGCTGCGAATGGGATCCCCTCTTCCTCTACCTTTTGTTGCACATCTCGGTCAACGCTTTTTAGATGCAAATACGGAATACGCTCATGGTGCTTCCTCATGAATGCGATGGGGTCACCCCCACGATATGCGTGATGCCCGATATCCAAACACAGAGAAACGGAATCGGTCTGTCTGAGCAATTCTTCGATCTCATGCTCGTATTCCACGTGTGTCTCGGCGTGAGGNTGGAAGACCAATCTAAGGCCGAAGCGATCCATCGCCAATTCACCTGCGCGTTGAGAATTTTCCGCGAGACGTTTCTTCGCATCTTCGTCCAGTTGCTTCGTTTCCGTCAAGTTCCCGGTGAACAGGTCCGTGTAGAGATTGTCGATCAGCACGAGAAATTTTGCGCCAAGTTCCGCCAGCAACTCACCTGTATTCTGGACCTGTTTCTCCAAATTGGGCCAGGAATCAGGATTCTCCAGATTCGCCATCACGAATGTCCCGGACACCCGTAGTTCACGGCTTTCCAGTTCTCTTCGAAGAGTATCCAGATCGATGGGCAGATATCCGTAGGGTCCCAGCTCAGTCCATTCGTATCCGGCTTCGGAAATCTCATCCAGAAAACGGTTCCATGGAGTCTGCTTCTCATTCTCTGGAAACCAGACACCCCATGAATCCGGTGCCGATCCAACACGAACATCCATGACCATCCCCCTTCAGTCTATGTGATCCAAGGACCCATCTCTCGTCGATTTGAAGAGAACCGGACAGCATCGTTCGCCTCTGCGAAATCTCGATGTAGTGCAATGCGGCTCGGTTAAGCGTTCTGTTGTCCCACGTGCAGTTTACCTCTCTTATCGCACTTCAGGCCCTCAAACAATGCAGTGATATCGGAGCTTGTGCGCCACTGATTCCTCAACCTGTCTGCCCCTCCTGACAACATGATGTGGTATGGTTTTGTAAAACACAAGCTGCCAGTAGACCCACTTGACATTCAGGCGATTATCGGTAATTTGCTTTTCACCTTCAGCTATACCATACAGAATCATTCAGGAGCACGAACTTTGCACGTTGCCATCGTTGGAAATGGGGTCACCGGCGTTTCCGCCGCCATCCGATTGAGGGGCAAACGGCCTGATTGGCGAATCACCATCATCTCGGGCGAATCTCAATACCACTATTCCAGGCCCGCCCTGATGTACATCTTCATGGGGCATATGTCGTACCAGTCCACCAAGCCCTTTGAGGACGGTTTCTGGAATAAGAACCGACTCGATCTGATCCGTGATTGGGTCACTGAAATCGACACCGCCAACAACCGCNTGATCCTCCACAAGCGCGATCCTCTCAATTACGACAAGCTCCTCATCGCTACTGGATCGAAATCCAACAAGTTCGGTTGGCCGGGCGAGGACCTTGAAGGCGTTCAGGGGCTATACTCACTCCAGGACCTCAGAACCCTTTACGACACGGTCAAGAGAACTACCCACGCGGTGATCGTGGGAGGCGGACTCATTGGAATCGAACTTGCTGAGATGCTCCACTCCCGGAACATCCACGTCACCTTTTTGGTACGCGAATCCTCATATTGGGACAACATTATGCCCAAAGAGGAGTCAGAAATGCTGAACCGGATCATCCGGGAACAGGGACTGGGCCTCAAGCTGAGTACGAATCTCGTGGAGATTGAAGACGATGGNAGTGGCAGGGCNTGTGCCGTCCATACCGATNCCGATGATCGCATNGAGTGCCAGATGGTTGGCCTTACGGCCGGCGTTTCACCGAACATAGATCTGACAGATGAGTCCGATATCGAAACGGGTCGCGGCATTCTGGTTAATCAGCAATTTCAGACCAACATACCGAATGTGTATGCGGCAGGGGATTGTGCTGAGATTGTCACAGGAGGCGAACCAAACCTCATCCAGCAGGTTTGGTATACGGGCAAAATGCAGGGAAAAGTAGCGGGTGAAGTACTGTCTGGCGAAGACATCTCATACAACCCGGGGATCTGGTATAACTCTGCGAAGTTCCTGGATCTGGAGTATGAGGTGTATGGTCAAGTTAACCTGAACATTCCCGGGGAAAAAAACCTGTTCTGGGAGCATGCAAACCACAGGCATGCCATTCGAGTCGTCTACACCGACGAGGGAGTCATCGGCCTTAACCTGATGGGCTTGCGATATCGCCACGAGGTGTGCGAACGCTGGATCGCGGAGAAGCNGACCGTGGATTACGTGCTGGGGAACCTTGCGCAGGCNAACTTTGATCCCGAATTCTTCCAGTCTCACGAAACNGAAATTGTCCCGACGCTCAGGGAGCAGATCCAATGATGGATGCCACCACACTCGATTACGAGTTCGACGAAGAGAACCTAGGATTCGAAGAGCCGGCAGCCCAACCACCGGTCTCGATCTCATGGCGAGAAAGAATATCGATCATTGCGATCTCCTTGGGATTTCTGACACTAATCGTCACGTTGATNGGTCCCCTGGCCGGCACCTGGATAGGCATCTTCTTGAGTTTCGGACTAATCTGCCTTGGTACTTCCGTCTATTTCTGGTTCGCATACCGTGACACCGTGCCTGGAATAAAACACGATGGCATAACCTTCAGCGGGGCAAAGCATCGAGGGATCATTGGATGGGGACTGGGCATCACAATCACCGGTTTTTACATCGTCCTCTACTGGTGGCCCAAGTATCTTGAGCGCGCCGTACACCTGGTCGACCCGCTTGCCCTGCTGCTCTCAGGGGGCACAGCGGACCGTTGGTTCTTTTACGGTTTTCTTTACACTCTGGCGGTCCTGGTCTTTGGGATCCGAATGTTCATGAAATTCAGGCACAACAAGTATCAGATCGTCCGCACCTCATCTGTAATGTTCTGGCAGCTTGGCTTCGCTTTTCTGATTCCTCAGGTACTTAAGAGCTTCGACCAGCCGGAATTCTACTTCACTTATTTTTGGCCCTTGAAATACGACTACCTCTTCCCGTCCACCGTCGGATATCTCACAAATCACCCGGGNGCTCTTGGCACCTTCATGGTNTTCTGGGGTGCCGCNGCNACCTTTGTCGCTACTCCCGTCCTCACCTACTACTTCGGCAAGAGATGGTATTGTTCTTGGGTGTGCGGATGCGGCGGCCTTGCCGAATCCCTGGGAGACCCCTTCCGTCAGTTGTCCAGCAAATCTACAGCTTCCTGGAAGCTCGAACGTGGCATCATCTATTCTGTCCTCGTCATCATCTCCGCCACGACCATTTCTCTCTGGATCAATTCACTTACTGAAGGCCGGATCTTCGGTACGATCTCCGGCACGCTTGCAAGTTGGTATGGGTTCTATATTGGTGCCCTTTTCTCAGGTGTTATCGGCGTGGGATTCTACCCAATTCTGGGGAGCCGGGTTTGGTGTCGCTTCGGCTGCCCGATGGCCGCTGTTCTTGGAATCTTCCAACGGTTCTTTTCCCGTTTCCGGATCACCACAAACGGCGGGCAATGCATGTCTTGCGGGAACTGCTCCACCTATTGCGAAATGGGAATCGACGTCCGTGCGTATGCTCAGGAAGGCAAGAATATCGTCCGATCGTCCTGTGTTGGTTGTGGCATCTGTTCTGCAGTCTGTCCCCGTGGTGTCCTCAAACTGGAAAACGGCGCCACCTGGACGGATCGCTATCCAGACTCCGACAAACCANTCACCGCACTGGTCGAAGCCATGGGCAGTGCGCAGGTCTATGGAACCGCCGACAGAAGCAAGACGCCCCGCGACCTGCCGTTGTAGCCTCCGCCTGCCCGTCGATTAGATGGATACCCACCTAAATCTCGGGAATCGCACTGGCCCCGTCTGGGCGAGCCCCTGTGCCCGCCCAGGCAAAACAGATTCGGAAGCCTCACCGGAGACAGGCCCTAGGGACTAACTTTTGAGGAGGTCGAAAATAAAAAACACAAACGGAAACCATTCGTGGTTGCCTTTTTGTGTTTACACCCAATCAACCATTGCGTTCAAATAGTTGGAAATTTTGGCACAATCTCTTTCTTCATAAGTTCCATACACCGATGCCATCTCGGTTTGTCGTCCCAATCGTGCGCAATCATGAGCAAGGTACCGAATCCCCCNGTAATTTCGAACAGGTCTTGCAGCTTCTGCCTTACCGTGTCAGGACTCCCCACAACTGCGATATTGTCTACAATATACTCGGCATCCAATGCATCGTCAGGCATATCGGGGTCGATCTTCAAGAGATCCAGCATCCCTCCTAGTTTCATCATCCCTTTCAAGTACAGTAGAGACTTCGCGAACGCGCCGTTCAGGGCGAAGTCTCTGGCTTCTCCGTCCGTTTCACCAACAAAGATACTTCGTGAAATTCTCCATATAGAACGAGCGGGAGACTCGCGCCCTCCTTCGGCTGCCCCTTCGCAATAGAGCTCCCATTGCCGTTTTACCTTGTTGGCCGGGGCCATATTGATGCTGATCGGGAAGAATCCTTTCTGACCGCAGGTCCTGGCTGCCCTGGATTCTCCTCTGACGATGCTCATCGCAATGGGAGGATGAGGCATCTGATAAGGTCTCAGCAACTCCCCCAGGCCCAGGTCGGGATCTTGACGATCAATACCAATATTCCAGAAATCGCCTTTGAGTTCGAAGGGTGCGGTTTCATTCCACAGCCTCATCACCATGTCCATCGCTTCCAGGGTCATCAGCCCCTGGGTGCCCGGATCCGGCAAGTCGAAAAGTCCCCAATCGGTTGGTACACCTCCCTGCCCGAATCCCACGTTCAATCTACCTTTGGAGAGGTGATCCAGGTAGGCGAGTCTAACCGCCACATTTGCCGGATGGTGCTGAGTAATAATGGTCACGCCGGTACCCAGACGTATCTGGACCGTTTGAGGAATGAGACTTGCTATGAAAAGATCATTGGAGGGTATTGGCTCCCATTTCGCTGTATGGTGCTGTCCGATCCACGCCTCGGTTAACCCCAACTTATCTGCCAGGATGACGAGCTCTGTGTCCTCCTCAAAGCACTGAGTCCGGTCCTTTTCCGGTGGGTGCAGAGGCATCATAAATACACCAAGGTTCATTTATCCGTGTCTCCAACTCTCCGCCAAAGTTCTCTCAGTTCGCACGACACCTGTCTCTGGACGCACTTCGCCTTTAATAATTATGAAACCCGTGGCCACTCCCTGGAAACCAGATCAGATCTACCACCTGCGCTATCCCGATACCAACACAGTACCCGATCACCGTCCCATAGAAAAATGGCTTCGCCTTCTCGTATAGTCGCGGACCACCATAGTGTACTATCAGTCCCTTGGCTGCCCAGACCATCAGNATGCTGAGCGCATAGTATCTGGGTCCTGTTGTATACTGAAACGCAAGACCCAATGGGTGCAGCGGCCACCACGGAAACNACGTGCGCAAGAGGGCCAGTAAGCCGGCTTCACCCGCTCCCAATAGCCAAACTCCGAGTTTCTGGGGATCGAACACGGTCCTGTCGGACTTCCCGATCGACGTCGCCATGTTGTTGAAGATACCGTGAGGACCTTCCCAAAGCGTCCACGATCGGAGGAACAGCGCAGAGTGGGTATAACAATAAAAGATGATGAACCCTACGCATACGAGAAAGCTGATGGTGAAACCCAGGAATACACTGCTTCCTACCCAACCCCTTCTCTCCTTGAGGTGGTCCATCGCCTTCAGATGGTGAGGAAGCATTTGAATGGTTTGTAGTCTTCCACCACCAAAGAAAATGTTGCTGTTCAACAGTCCCAGACCTACCAGGTCGCGGGTACTCATGGTAGCCGTACCGGTCACCGACTTCAGCCACCACCCCCCTTTCCCACCAACCGGCACAAGATAGCCGAATCCGGTGGCAGCCATATATTTCGCAACCGTGAAATAGGCGATGAACATCAATACCATCTGGCCGATGGCGAGATTTAGGGAGAGACCGACGGACATAAAGAAACCGCAAATGAAGAATGAACATGCCAGTAGACCGATCACCGCCATCCTGTAGGTAACTGGCCCTTCACCTTCTCCCTTACCTTCTTTAGCGCACCGCCAGACATATAAAAGGTGGTGTCTCGCCATCCACAGGGACCACATGACCAGAATCGTCATTGCTCCGTGGCTCTCCAGATTGACGATCTCGTTTCCGGATGATGGTTGTCCGGCCAATCCCACCTCGAACCCGGTCCGGTTCATCACGCCAACTTTCACAATGGCGAGCAATCCNAAAAACCAGAAACTGAAAAGCAGATCCAGGCTGCAGAGATAGCCCAGACCGATCACAAGTGGCAGTACACGAAGATACACTGGCGGATAGCCCCGTGCTACGATCATCGACTTCGTGTTGATGGAATCGAACACGGTGAGGCGGGGGACCTGCGGATACCAGAATGTGATGATATTCCAGCAAATGACTCCGGCAGTCCAGGCGAATCCGAGCCAGAAGATTGGTGACCTGAAGATCTTTGGGATCCGCTCTCCCCTGTCCATCCCTTCCATCAGGTCCATAGGAAAACTTACAAGGGGATAGGTTAATCGCTCGGCGTCTGCCCACTGACGGTGGAAAATAGTGGTCACACAAAATGCCACGCCCACCATGGCGAGACTGGCGACGAGCCACCAACCTACAGGCAATACCCAGCCTGCCCACGGCACGGATTCTCCCTTGAGCAAACCAAAATAAAACCGGTCCATGATTTGCGGAACCGGCTCTGGGAAAGCCCAGGCGGGCAACTCATCCAGAAATAACTCCNCCCACCGGTTTTCGGGTGTAGCGAAAAAGTGCGGAGCCGGGAGTGCTCCGGTCAGGTATCCGGTCCAACCGACGCCAGGCATCATGCCGGCGATCCATGCCATAGCGAAGATCACCATCATCTCGGTTGTCGTCAGTACAGCGCGCGGAGAGACCCGGGCAATGATCATGTTGATCACCACCCAGATCACGAACACCAGGATGAGTGATACAGGAAAGTTGGACTTGACCAGAGAACCAACATGAAGCACCATGGACCCCGCTATCCCATAATACGCGGAGCCCGCCGCGGTGAGCAACCCAAGTATCACCGATCGAAGCGTAATGCCGTTCGACCTGGTTGCCTCGGACAGTATCGTCTCCCCTATTGGTTCCGTGCTTCCCATCGTACACTTTGCTACCTTGTTGTGGTCATTTACAGCAAATGTATCTAGTTTCCGGGCACGAATCTCCTGAGGTATTCCACAGCCTTTGGCACCGCTATCGACTCCTCCTCAACTGCCTGTCCCTCGTATACCACAGACACCCAGCCGTTATAGTCCACCCCATTCAGAATCTCGAAGATCCTTGGGTAATCCAACCAGGCCTCCTCACCCGTCTGAATTCTGTAGATCTTCGCTCTCACGTGCACGGCAAGAGGTGCCGTATCTGCTATACTGCTGTAAAAGTCCAGCTCCGGGTCTTCGACCCCGTTCGCTCCGCTCGCCCCAGGGGATCCTACATATTGTCCGGTATCCAGAATGTGGGAGAAGTATGGATTGTCGACCTCCTCGATAATCCGCCGCACCTCTTTTCCCGTTCGGGTCACGCAACCGTGGTTGTGGTTGTGAAGACCCAGAACAACCCCCTTCTCCTCACCGTGAGATGCTATTTCCTTCATACACGGCATCATCCGTTGCCAGACTTGCTCTTCCAGCTCACCTTCCGGGATCCACGCCGCGAACACCCGAACCAGAGGCACCCCAATAGATGCGGCAACATCCACCCAGTGTTTTACATCGGCGACCGCCTCTGGCAGTTCTGATTCAGGTCGTCCAAAGTTGTTGCTCACACCAATGTACGATATGNCAAGTCCGCGCTTAAGACATCTCATTCGTATGTCACGAAGATACTCCGGTTGCGTCGAGGCAAACGCCTGGGTATGGATATCGATACCATCTACGCCCATCTCGTATGCCTTATCTATGAAACCAACCAGATCGACCTCCCCCGAGGCGAACTGGTCTTTATAGCTCAGCGACATACATCCAAGTTTCATCATATCCTGCTTCTCCAATTCTGATTGTTAGGTAATTGTCGTCATCTGCCTGGACCGGCTGTTCTGTCTGGTCTCGCACCGGTGGACCTATAGAATTCCGGGAAGTACATCGAGCAGGCGCTCCACATCTTTTCTGCTGTTGTGAACGTGGGTGGAAATCCTGACTCGGCCGAACTCTCCCCATGCCAGAACATCGTGTTCGGCGAGCCGGTTCTCGACACCCTTGGCGTCATCCGCCTGAAAACACGTATTCCCGGATCGCGCACTTCGCTCTGTCGGGCTGATAACGGTTGACCCTGCTGCCTCAAGTCCTTCACTCACAAGCTCCGAAAGATCCCTGGCATGATTCTGGACCTGCTGTATCCCCAGAGCCTGAAGCCGCTCTAAGGCCCTTTCAAGGTGCATGACCACCAGCATCGCAGGATTGCCCGGCTCAAGAAGCTCCGGCATGGGCTTTTCATCCACCTCGGAATGACGCTCAGCGCCTTGTGCAGGCCATACGGCAAGGTTGTGCCAGCCAAAACTGGATGCCCTGGTCTGGTGTTCGGCCTGTTCGCTGAGATAACAAGGTGCGACACCATGTGTGGCGAGCATCCATTTGTAACTGCTGCTCACTGTCATATCCGTCAGATCTGCCCGTACGTCTACCACACCGGATGCGTGAGTTGCGTCAACCGCAAGGAGAACACCCTTCTCTCTGGCCTTGGACAGCCGGAGCAGATCCAGATTCTGGCCCGTGTAGAAGCTCACCTGACTTACGGCCAAGATCCGAGTTCTATCATCTACTGCCCCGAGTAGATCATCTTCGTAGACGCGCCAGTCCCGGTGTGGAATCATCCGGATTTCTACGCCCTGCTCGACAAGATTCTTCCAGGCATACGCTACTGAGGGAAACTCCAGATTTGTGGTAACGACATTGTCACCCTGCCGCCAATCCATTCCCCGCGCCAGCAAGCCCATACCCTCGGCTGCGGCCGACATGAAGGCCACACGACTGGGAGGGACATGCCAGAGAGATCCCATTCTGTCGCGGCAGATCTCGCCAATATCGTAGATCTCGTTTCTGCCTGCATATCCGGCGCTTTTCAATCGGGAAAATCTTGTGTAGACCTCCTCCTGGGACTTTAGCCAGGGCGCTTCACCACCGGTACAGAGATGGGTCACGTCATCCAGACCTACGAATTCTTCAGATGGTATCAGCGGATTGATCACGATTCAGTTCCAAAGATCTGAGGTGTCAGGGATGCTAGACATGGAAGATGTACAGATCTCGGTCCACGCCGGGAAGCTTGATCCAAGTCCCGCCCTGTCGATGGCTCTCGGCAACTGCAAAACAGGCTTCCGTAATGTGGTGAGTCAATTCCACATTGCCCAGNGATGGACGTTTGNTTTCATAAGCATCCACAAGGTCTTCCAGGCAGTCTACGACTGCGCTTCTCGGTTCAACGGAAGGGAAGGGGACCTCTTCCCATGATCGCCGTTTTCCACCCTGTTCCACGACTTTCCGCAGCTCGCTGTCAACACCATTGTTTCTGGACCTCACAGAGCCCTCGGTGCCGGTTACTTCGAACTCCCAGTGTCCCGACGGGATGGTCCAGCCCTCGACACCATTCTCAAAAAGTAGATGGTAAATCGATGACGGGTCTTTGTCCAACCGGTTGTTTTCAATTACAAGATCTCTGGGCAGCAGTTCTCCCTTCACTTGGACAATTCTTGGATCCCCCAGTAAGAACGAAAGGGTATCCATCGAATGGATATGGCCATGCAGGAGGTTCGAACCGGCGAAGTGTACCGCTGTCTTGACCTCTCCGATTGCGCCGCTCTCGATCACATCGCGCACCGCTGCGTACCGGTTGTCGAATCGCCGGAGAACACCGGTGTTGAACACTGCTCCGTACTTCGAACAAGACTCGAGCACCAGATCAGCCTCTCCCATAGAACAGGCCATTGCCTTTTCCATATAGAGCATAGGCACACCCATCTCGGCCACCTTCACACCCATTTCGGCGTGTACATCCCCCTTTGTGCAAACCGCCACCAAGTCAGGCTTTTCCTTCTCGATCATCTCGAGGTAATCCTCGTAAAGAGCGTCCACACCCCATTTCGTCCCGAATGCGGCACGCTTCTCTTCAAGCAGATCGGATCCGGCAACCAGCTCGAGACGATCACTCGCCAAACAGGACGCAGCTACCGAATACGGTAGGGTAATCGAGGGATATCCTACCACTTCTTCGTCGATAGTACTGCCCATTCGTCCCAAACCCACGATCGCAGCTCGGTATGTCTTCATAGTTGTCCCTCGGGTTAAAAAGCAACGCGTTGCCCGCTGAAAAACACGGAATGGGTCACACCATGTACTTTCTGATCAGGCTGATTATATACCGGTCTGCAGTTTAACAACCTTGCACATGCCCGTCAAGTTCAAAAAGGGGCATGGGATCTGGGCAGTCATTCTGCCGCAACATTAACACGACAGTAATACAATCATTGGACTGTACAATCAAGCCGTTAATAATAAATCACCTATGTCCTGTAAGGTCGGGTATGTGCTGCAATCTTGCAACACATCCGGGTTTCATCGTATAGAACAGAAAACTCTCGATCATTTGCAAAAGCAGACGGTTACAGCACATTCTAATGAGCCGGCCAAAATGGCACAAGCCTTGCCAAGTAACCCTATTCATATTATTCAGGGAGATGATGTATGCGTTTCAAGTTACTGGTTTTGGGTAGTTTCTTAGCAATTCTGATAACCTCCGTCGCAGACGCTCGGCCCTTCCGACCTGGGATGATTCCAAATGGGTTCCCTGCAGCTGGAGGGTGCCTGGCTTGCCATACTGGGTTCCCCCGTCCTGGCAATAGCCCNAGCAATGTCTTCGACCTGGAAGTCGAAGCCCGCGTTGCGCCGGATGGCGAGGAAGCGTTTTGGAATGCTGAACTCGCGGCTCTCGATTCCGATGGCGACGGGTTCACGAATGGTGAGGAACTTGGCGATCCGGATGGTGTTTTGGAACCAGGCACAGCATCTGTCGGACATCCCGCACTGGTATCCTCCCGGCCCGGTTCCGCCGAGAGCGTGCCTCCCCTACCCAAGAGTGTGGCTGTTCTGAATATCGAGGTCGATCCGGCCGAGGAAGATCCGGACGTCGGTTTCTCTCGATCCATATCGGGATATGTTCTGGACTTTGAGTTCACTGGGTCTACCAACAGTGAGGGTGCTGCATCGGTAGCATTGAGAGCACCTGCCGGGCTACAGGTATATGAGGCGTGGTGCCAGCGGTTATTATTCAGCACAATTGTCGAATGNGGATGGAGACATCCTGGATCGGTGGTCAAGCATACCCATCCGGGGAGGCCGCATTATCGACATCACTCTGAGAGTTGATGGCAGAGCGTCCATAACAGAATCGATCCCGTTGGTTCCGGCAACCTCGGCTGCCAAACTCGTTTCCGGCATCTTGGCCCCCGTGGTGAATATCGATCCCGGCCTCACACTGGCAAATATGTCCAGCAGACTCACGGGTCCTACATTGGAAACATTCGCTCTGTTCCAGAACTCTCCAAATCCGTTGAACCCCGCAACCCAGATCCGATACAACCTGCCTGAAGCAAGCAGTGTTAAGCTTACGGTCTTCAATGCTCTGGGCCAGGAAGTGGCCCGGCTTGTGAACGCTACACAAAGCGCAGGTGCATATACTGTTGCCTGGGATGCAGCGGAGGTCTCCTCCGGCTTGTACTACTACCAGCTCGAGGCTGGCACATTCAAGGATGTCAGAAAGATGCTTCTGGTAGAATAGTCAGTTTGAGCCAATACGGTGAGTCGATCTGCAGACCCATCCATTACCGGGTCAGTTCCCGGCTCTAATCCCAGTTACTCGGGCAGGATCTTCCTCTTCGTATGGGCTCTAGAGCAAGTTTGCTTCTCCCTTTGAGCCCCTGCTGGACCTCTCGTTTCTGCTTCAACCGGATATGCCCCCCGGCACCGACTCCGGACGAAAGACCTGATCCGATTCGGCTCCAGGGGTTTAAATGGAAATGGGGCCATACGCAGATTCGATCCAAGGCCTTGTCACGCTGCGGGGCAGCTTCCCGTCTCTGACCCCGGGCAAAAGGGTTGGTGTTCGTTCTTGGTATGGGCTCTTGAGAAAACAGTCGGCCATGGTGCCGGCTGTTTTCTTTGTTGCTTACACCTACCGGGTGCGACGAAATTGGTTATCTTTACGCGCAGCGAAAAATCCAACCAAGAACCAGGGAATCGCATGTACACGAATATTTTAACAATCATACTGGTCACCCTCGTACTCACGGGGTGTTCCAAAGAAGACGCTCCCACCGCAGATTCGGATGAGACACCGGCCCTGGGTCTGACCCGGGCTGCAGACCCCTTCAGCTCTCTATCGACAATACCGAATAGAAAAGTTCCACGACCCCAGACGTCCCGCCTGATCTCCCACCAGCAGCTCAATCAGAATGCGCCCGTCTTCTGGCAGGATAACCTAATGTCTTCCATCGACAAACTTCCCGGGATCACCGTTGCGACCACGACCTCATCTCTCCAGGGATCCTTCGGATGGTTTCTGGATACCAGGATGGGGAGGAAGGATCAGTTGCGAGCCGGTTCGACCAACAATACTTTGGGAATCGAGTTCGGCCATTCACACCGCGTGGAAGACGGGAGCGTGCACCTGTTCCTGCCAACTGCCTACTCGGAGATCGTAGTCGAAAAAGGTTGGGGCGAGCTCCAAGCCAACACCGCGACGATCGCTAGACGAAGGATCCAGTTATCTTCTGGTACTCGGGCCCAGGGACAGGCAGGAACTTGACCATATCTGGCTCAGCGTGCAGTGCTCCTACGCGTTTTCAACGGGTGTCATACCTTAGCATCTCCAATCCAAATTCCGCCGGATGGTGGAACCCTCCCTGCAACCATCGTGATCACGCAAAGCCTCCTCAATGGATAATCGAGTAGTCAAGACCTTTACTACCGGGCGGTCTGAAACGGTCTTCCGGTACCCGTGCTTTGAGGATCTCGATGGATTCATTTCCCTCCACGGTCAGCTTACGCTGCAGAAGGTTATGTGCAGACGCCTCAACCTGGATCAGGAATCCGGTGCCCGCGAGTTGTCCGACATTCTCGCCGGTGTGGAGAAAAATAGGCTCAGTCACCTTCTTATTGAGCTCTCCGGAACCCTAGTTGGCGAAGGGTTCACCAAAGTGAGCGGTTACGGGTACTGCACGGTGGGTCTCGCCATACTTTCTGCTGCCCGAGGACTTGGAATCGGCACGGAAATGATGTGGTCATTGGAGGCGGAATCCAGAAGACTCGGTGCGAGTCGGCTGTANCTCGATGTCTGGTCTGCGAACCCTTCAGCTGTCCATGTCTACAAAAAGGTCGGTTATCGTGAGTCGGGACGCCGTCCAGGCTGGGTGCTCACCGATTCAGGCGAACCCTGTGATCTCATCGAAATGATCAAGGTCTTGGACTGACCGTCTCCAGCCTCCGCTTGAATCACCTCCCGTCGAATGGGCAACCCCCAGGGGTTCATAGAGTGCGCCGAGGCTGAACACGGAAATGAAAAGACGCTGGGCGAAAAAATAGTCCTCCCAGGCTCACGAGGTTGGTCTGTCCCTCGGGAGGATATGAAACAACTGCGTATTCTAAAGGATATCGTCTGACCAAAGCTCTATTCCCTGGTTTTACGTATTCCGGATCGAAATGAGTCGTCCAATCGATGAAGACCAACGCGGCTCGCATACTCGACAGGCTCGGAATTCCCTATGAGATCCTGGCTTTTGAAGTCGACGAGAACAACCTGGGCGCTGAAGTTGCCGCGGGCAAACTGGGCTTACCGTCCGCCAGGGTTTTCAAGACTCTCGTTGCCAGAACCTCTCCTGGAGCCATCGTCCTTGCCTGCATTCCTGCCGACGCAGAATTGGATCTCAAGGCCTTGGGGACCGCAACAGGTGCAAAACGGGTGGTGATGGTCCAGCTCGGCGACTTGCAGTCACTCACAGGATACGTCCGAGGTGGCGTGTCCCCCCTGGGAACGAAAAGACCAATACCAGTATTCATCGACCAGTCTGCGAATAAGTGGCCCACAATCTCTGTGAGTGCGGGCCTTCGTGGTCATCAAATCCTCCTTTCACCGAAGGACCTAACCAGGGCAACCGGCGGATCGATTTACAAGCTCACCAGGAGAACTCCTACCAACTAGCAGAGGGACCTCAATGGAAAATGGCAGCGTTACAATTCTAGGTGGTGGCAATACGGCGTTCGCAGTCGCGGCAAACCTGACCCTGCAGGATGTGGATGTCACGCTCTATGAGATACCGAGCTTCGAGAGTGCGCTGGAACCCATTTTGGAATTGGGTACCATTAACCTCGTTGGTGTCGGTGAACAGGGACCTGCACGCATTCACCGGATCACCACCAATATTGAGGAGGCCCTCGGCGCATCGGACCTCATCCTGTTGATCGTACCCGCCTATGCACACCGAACCTTTGCAGAGGTATGTGCACCGCACCTTTCGCCAGGGCAAACGGTGGTGGCAATGCCCGGAACCCTTGGCTCGCTGGAGTTGGCAGAGATCTTGCGACAGGCGGGCACCGAAGGTGTCACTCTGGCCGAGGTCGATACGGCACCCTATGTATGCAGGAAGACGGAGCCGGATACGGCCACCATCTGGGGAATTGTGACCGGCCTCGGGCTGGGGGTGCTTCCTGCCTCGGATACGGAGCGTGTTCGCAACTTGCTCGATCCTCTTTTTCCCGGGGTCACATGTTATCCCGACGCCCTGGCTTGCGGCCTCGCGGCAATGAACCCTGTGGTTCATCCCGCAGGCGTACTGATGAATGCAGGACGAGTCGAGTACTCGCATGGTGAGTTTCACTTCTACGAAGAGGGTGTAACACCCTCGGTGGCCAGGGTCATCATGCAGGTCGATGCGGAACGGATAGCCATAGGGAAATCCCTCGGCTATAGTCTCATTCCAGCAAACGAGGCATTCCACAGAGCAGGATTTGGACCTGAAGGAGATCTCTGGGCCGCTATAAATGGCAGCTATATGCTGACCCGGCTCAAAGCGCCGGGCAGTCTCGAAAGCCGGTGGCTTACTGAGGACATTCCTTATGGTCTGGCTTCTTGGTCCTCGGTGGGATCCCAGTACGGAGTTGAAACCCCTACGATGCGGGGTCTGGTTGATATAGGATCTGTCGTAATGGGCTTCGACGGGTGGTCATCAGGTCGAAGTGTTGTCGAACTTGGAATCGAAGGTATGGATCAAACGGCCTTGACGAACTACCTCCACACGGCAAGAGTGGCCTGATCGTGAGCACCCAGACCGACTCTGAAGTCTCTTCTACGCCTGAAGACACTCCCCGTGCACTCTCACATACAGAAACTTCTCGCACCCTGCGTGCCTTCATCATAAGCAGTGCCCTCTGGGGTGCCTGGGCCCGAATGGCGGGTATCGGTACCGCAGTTTTTACGGGTTATGCACTGTGGCTGGGCGCCACCGAATCTGAAGTCGCCTATTTTGTTTCCATNGCCTACTTTACCAGTCTCGCACAAATCGCCTCCTCGGTATTTGTCACACGAATCAGGAACAAAAGAGCTTTCGTCTTTACCGTTGGTTTTATCGAGATCTTCTTACGTTCCAGCCTCGTACTCATCCCCTTGTTTCTGGATTCAGGACGCATTGTCACCCTCGGCATCCTGCTTGCGATGGGTCTTACTTGCGGGCAGTTAATTTCTCCCATCTACAGCGAGTGGGTATCCAATACCGTCCCGGAGAACATCCGGGGCCGTTTCACCGGCCGTCAGATGATCGCGCAGTTGGTCACCGGCATAATTGCGTCCTATGTAGTGGGTTGGTACTTGGATCTTTACACCGATACGGACCGATACACTGGATTCCTATCAGTCTTCCTCAGTGCAATCCTACTGGGTGCTGGCGGATATCTGAACCTGATGCGGGTGCCGTTCTCCCGCAGTGCGGACACGATTTCTCTGGGAAACTTATTCGAACCGGTCNGCAACAAGAGATTTCGCAACCTCCTNGTGTACTTCATGACCTGGAGCTTTGCTATGGGTTTGGCCAACCCGTTCTACAGTGTGTATATGCTTCAAAACCTGGGCATCAGCTACACGACTGTCGCGATCTTGAACAGCATGTTTATGGCCGCTATGGTAGTGGGCAATAGAGTGTGGGGAGGACTCGTTGATCGGTTTGGCAGCAAACCGATTCTTCAGGTGATGGTTATACCGGTAGCACTGGTACCTGTCCTGTGGACGTTCAACAAGCCGGAGAATTACGCACTGGTTCCAGTGGCAATGATCGTAAATGGAATTTTTCAGGGAGGCATATGGGTATCGGTCAATCCGTTATTGTACAGCACTCTTCCTNAAGGTAGATCTCGAACCGCGTACTTTGCTACCTGGTCTTGCTCATTTCAACTTGCCTTCGCACTTGCACCTGTCATCGGGGGGATACTCGCTGAGGTTTTGGCGCCTGTCAGCTTTGAGATGCTCAGCTATCCCATCGGAAATCTGCAGATCATCTTCCTGATCAGTGCCGGCTGCTTTGTAATACCGGGGATCCTTTTGGGTAGAGTAGAGGACACAAAGGGTACGACACCAAGGCAGCTCTTCACTCGTGTCGGAACTGGAAATTTGCTGGGATATCTTTATGGCTCATACTCCTATAACAGAACCGACAGCGCAACAGCACGCGCAAAGGCTGCCCGCAGAATGGGACGCTCAAAGAGCCCAATGGCACTTGAGCGACTGATCAAAGCGCTGGAAGATGCTAGCCCCGAGGTACGACGTCAGGCAGCTCAGGGCCTCGGTGAGGCCAGGGCGCCCGAAGCGGTATCCCATCTGGTCGATGAGCTCGCAGACGAGGAATCGGACATACGCAGCGAAGCCGCTGAAGCACTGGGTAAAATTGGGGATCAGAGAGTNATAGATCCGCTCATCGANGCCCTGGACGATACCGACACGCGCGTGCAGATCAGTGCAATCAGGGCTCTTTCTGAGATGGGTGGTGAAGAGGCGAATGAGCTCCTATTCTGGAAATTCGCAGAGGAGTTCAAACGGGAAACATTCCCAACACTATCCGATGTCCTTGGACGGGCCCGCGATCTTCGGATCGTTAAGCCAACCCTGAGGTGGATCGACAATTTCAGATCCCCTGCCATACGGTTGCAGCTCATGAACAGTGTCTGCCGTGCCCTGGGGGCGAGACGCCGGTTCTACAGACTGGTCTACCAGGACGATCTTACAAGGGCAGATCGAATGGGTGAGATGGTCAGACAGACGCTACGTACTTTCAAACGCACCAGGGTCCTTGGGCCGGACACACACGCGCGAGTCCTGGTAGACCTCGAAGAAATCCGACGAGCATTCGACGCAGGCGAAGGGGATACGCTCACGAATACCATAGCCAGACTTGCAGACGGCCTCCAATCTCAAGTTGATGAAGATACCGTCTCCGCCCTTGGGAGTGGGGCTGCCTCCCAAATTGGGGCCACGGTCCTTGCCATCAGAACGTTCTCGAACAGGGACCAGAAGAGCGACCCAGCTGGTTCCAGAGAGATCTTTTTCGTCGTCTGTCTCTGGTGCCTGGGTGATGCCTTTGAGTCGGTCCGATAACGGACGGTTAACCCGCAACAGGAAAAGGTATCCTTGCCATCAATCAATCCGCGCTGCCTCTCCTGTTTCCGCCGAAACATAAATGGCATCTGTAATCTGCTGAACCACCAGCGCCTGCTCCAAACCAGTTCGGGGAGAACGTCCTTCTCTCACCGCTGCTGCAAAATCATCTACCAGACCGTCTCGTGTGTCCGCCCACTCGTCCTCGCCTTCCCAGATAACCTCGGTCACAACGCCCTTCTGAGAAGACGCCTTGTTGTATATAACAGATTTCTCTTTCTCTGGACGCATCTGCAATTCGAGCGATCCCTCGGTACCCACAATCTTCCAGGCACGCTCTAACCTGGCGGCGACCATTTCTCCCCGCTCGAACTGTATGACGACGCCACATTCACACCTCACATGTGCTGCCAGGTGAGTTTCTGCATCCGAATTCGGCGCTGCCATTGCATTGAATTCTGACGAAACTGTCCAGGTCTGCCCAAGCACCGTTCGGGGTTTCAACGTCCAACCCGTAATGCCCAGAAGGTAGTCCAGGTCGTAACATCCCCAGTTGGACATGATGCCGCCGCCGTTCAGGTCCTTCCTCAGCCGCCACTCCGGCGGAGGTGTATCGGGTGGTCCCGTGCCCGGTCTCAACGCCCTGCAATGAACCACCCTCAGTTCACCAAGCGCACCNGAGGCGATAAAATCGGTCACAACCCCAGCCGATTCCGGAAACCTGAAACGAGACGAGCAGCAGCCGCCGACAAGATCTCCTCTGGCCGCAATCAATGAACGTACCTCTTGGGCGTTCATTGCGACGGGCTTTTCAGTCAACACGTGTTTTCCCGCACCAAACGCCTTGACCCCTAGCTCCGTCCTGACACACGCCGGCATCGCCAGAATTACAGCCTCTACTACGCTATCCTCGATCAGGTCTTTCCCTTCATTGTAGACTGTTCCAACATCGTGTTTCTCGGCCAACGAGTTGGCAACATCCTCTCGCAGATCGGCCACGGCCACCAGATCGATGATTCTTGAGCTCGCCGCAGCCTCAATGTGCGAAGTGCCGATCACCCCACAGCCGATAACCCCTAACTTCACCGGTTCCATCTTAGCTCCTTTCCCAGTCTCATCTCAAATCCCCTTACTCTATTTATTCCATCTAAGTCATCACGGNTTTNAAACTGCCAAGTGATCATCGGACTACTCGTCGGGTTCACCTACCTCTGTCGGTGATCGTCTCAACATCGATATATTTTCCCACGATCTCTGGGAGTTCCCCCGGACGGATGATCAACAGGCANTGGCCCTGTTTCAATCTGAGATCGGTCAAATTCAGCATAAAGTACTTATCCAGACTGGGCTGTGTATACATCCAGAGATTTTCCTTCGAAGATCGATTCAGACTCTGGTAATGGTCAGGAGAATATCACAAAAATGTAAGCCGGAAAGAAGTGTGGATCATTGCTGAATATGACACATTTGCAGGGACCTTCATCGACGTATTCCAGGGCCTCTTTCATCCCTTTCTGCCACCAGACCGCACAATAGCCTCGATAGCCGTAGAAATACAATTTGCTATACCATATCACACTTGCAAGAAGAACCGCCACGGTGCATGCTCGATACACGCGTAATTTTTTTCGTGAACGAGTATATTCGCCGATCTGGACCAGGCCGTAACCTGAAAACAGGGCGAACAGGGGTGCTCCCACAATCGAACGGATGGAGTGTGTGGGCTCCGTCAGGGCAGCGGGGATAGGATACACGCAACCACCAATGCACCACGTCGATGCCACAGCTCACGCCAGTGCAGAAGAGCAAATCCCAGGAGAAACAGGGGGACGAACACGCGCGCAGAGTTGTAAGTATGCAGGGCAATACCGAACAGAAGAGCACTTAACACCAGCAGTCGAGGTCGATGCAGTTCACGTTGGAAATACAGCAAGCCCCAAGACAAGAACAGGGTTAGGAGAATCGCCCGAGCCGCCCAGCAACTGAACTGGATATGCCAGGGACTGATCGCCAGGAGTAGCATAGCTGTAAGCGCAACACGCGTATCGAATCCTTCGCGCACCAGGCAGAAGAAGACCCACACCGTCAGAATACCAACCAGTGCCGCGGGAAACGTGTGGCGAACTCAGTCAAACACAGCACACCTACAAAAGGGATCATCAGGAAGCGAAAGAGCAACTGGTCGTAGTCTCCGAAAGATCGGGAAGGAGAAACTCACCATACTGGTTACGTCCCGTTTTCAGCATCGAGTAGGTGTCATAACCGATCGAGACCTCATCAGCGTGGAACCCATTCGGCACCCCCGTTAGATCCACCAGACGCAGTAGAGACGTGAGGAGAAGAATCCAGACCAGAGCCCCCGTTGAGGAAACGCCCGAAATCAGCACTTCCCGAACCTTCACCTCACCACCCCACCAAAGGTCGATTCCGGCGAGTCAAGAATTGGATACCTATTTTCAAACTGAATCATTCGGCCCCGTAATATCCTTTCAGACATTCATTTATTACCCATCCGGTCCTTGTCCCGCTCTCCCCTGTGGATTCACACCTTCCTCTTCCTGCAAGCTGGTCCACAATCGTCTGTATGAGGGGTTGGTGAACGTGTGGTGGATTTCGAAACACNTCCACATCTGGATTTNCGCTCCGATTTATGACAATATCCCCGTCGGTGAAGACAGGCGTTTGAAGCTCACCTTCCGATCCCGTAAATGTGATCCGATCCTCCAGATGATCAGCGTTGAAATTCCATACGCCCGTCCCAACAACACCGGTCTTGAATGCGAACCCGGCCGCAGTCACATCTTCCGCAGTATAGGATCCGCCGGTGTTCACGGAGAATCCACCCACCGCCGTGATCGGCCCAACCAGAAAATCCAGAATATCCAGTCCGTGGGAACCCAGATCCAGGAATAGACCACCACCCGAAATCTTGGGGTCGTATCGCCACCCCATCGTAATAACACCCGTGTCCAGCCTTCCGTACTGTACGATATGAACGGAGCTCAGTTTCCCAATCGTACCCGATTTCAGCAACTCACGAATCCTCAAGAAACGCGGCAATGCCCGCCTGTAATAAGCCACGAATAAAGGCAGACCCCTAACATTGAACCCCTCGACAATGTCTTCGCATTCATGGTGGTCGAGCGCCATTGGTTTCTCTACCAGGCACGGTTTACCGGCATTCGCCACCTTCAATGCCAGCTCCCTGTGTGACGATGGTGGCGTAGCAATGTATACGGCATCCACACCTGAATCCTGGATCAGTTCGTCTGCATCTCCATAGAACCGGGGAACGCCATGTCGGTGGGCATAGTCTTTTGCCAGAGATATATCTCTGCGCATAACGGCCACTAGCTCAGACCCCTCTGCCTTACTGAAACCTGGACCGCTCTTGACCTCTGTTACGTCACCACAGCCAACAATTCCCCACCTTACAATCTGCATAGGAGTGAATCCTTTCTAACGAATTCCATCAGAGTTCCCGAAAGTTCAACTTCAGTATCCGAGCTACCCGAATCAGATCACCTGGAGAAACGACCTCCTGATATCGATCCAAGAGAAAACAGATCCATTGGGAAGGGTTTCCCCTTCAAGAGTTTGCAGGATGCCGATATTGGGAAATCCTCTTGATTCGGAATCCTGGAGACGGCCTCGCCATCAAATATTTCCCTTGCGCGGTTCAGCAGACTGTCCGCTGCTTCGCTTCCCATAAACCGCTTTACCAGAAAAGACTTAAGCGCCCCCCTTACCCCACCCTCATTCGGTTCTAGACCTGTGGCGGGCTCAAGCGATGCACCTTCTGGGTAGGATCCCAGAGAAAAGAGATTTACATCCATCGGCAGAAAAGGTCGAAGTGCAAGGGTTGCCCACTCCGGTGTCAGCTCTGTACTTAACGTCAGACTTCCACTTGGGGTCCTGTAGGATCGTGCCAGTGCGAAGGCCCNGGAATCCACACCCAGCGTNCTTCCATTGCTGATCAACCCTTCAACCNTGATGTCCGCTAAACCCTGGGCACTTCGAGTCTTCACCTCATGCAAGGTATGCTGACCGGTAACAAGATCGACTACCCTGAGGGAAACGGATATGGCATTCGATTCTCCAGTCCCACCCAAATTCCTGATACCCGAAGGAACCAACATACGGATACGCTTCCCGAAATCCGGCGTGAACAGAACAAAATCTGAAAAGGAGATGGTGCCGTCGCTGTCCAGGTCCCAAACCAAAAGAAAATCGCCGTCATAGGGCGGGTTGAACGTATATGCCAATTCGAGAAAGTCCTCGAAATCCGCCACGCAGGGTGTATGAGCCGTCTCCCCGTAAACAAACCGTCTTTCTTGTGCCTCGATGGTGTTGGCACCAGGCAGATAGCGCAAAGAAACATCTTCATAGGATAAGACCGTCCAGAACCGGGAGATCGGCTTGACCTCACCACTCTCCCATTGTTCCGATCTCTTCAAGATGTTGGATATCTCCCCAGCTCACGATCTCCCAACGATCGCCATCGATTTGAAAAATGTTCAGGCTGGCGTTGAAGAGCTGGAAATCTCGAGGGCGCTCCAAAGGTATGTTGCCTGCGTATCTATACAAGTCGTCTAAAATGCCACCGTGCGAAACAACCGCAATGCACTCCTCTGGGTGTCGCAAGGCAAGGTCAATAATGCATGTCACCGCTCGCTCATATCGCTGACGAATGCTTTCTCCGTCTGGCACGACGTAGTCCGGAATCTCAGTTCGAAATGCGGCATAGGCTTCAGGGTATCTTACTGCCGCATCCTCGCTCGACAATCCCTCTAGAATACCCAGCTTCCATTCACGCAGTCTCGATTCCGCTAGTATCTTCATTCCGTTTGTTCTGGAAATCTCCCGAGCGGTTTCCATCGCCCTCGGAAGATCGCTGGAATAAAGCGCCTGGAAACGTTCCTCCCCCAATCTCTTGGCAACCGACAGCGCTTGCTCCGCGCCCCGGTTATTCAGCCCCACCGGCTGATGGCCCTGAATACGTCCCTCGACANTCCATTGTGTCTCACCGTGTCGGATTACGGTAACCTGCGTGGCCATTTTTACTCTCGCTTGTTCCTTTTGGTATCCCTGGCATGGACCGAATCCCATGATAGCGCTTTTGGCACCCAATCACAAACCGTCTTGCAAATTGACGACGCTTTCAATTCGAGAACGCTTGGAGAAGAAGGACTGGATTTGCCTTGCCGAATCCTGTACATTCTGACCTTTGGAGTTCGCCTGCAATAGGAGATCTGCATTGAAACCTGAGGTAATGATAGTTGGCGTGGGCTCGATTGGTGAGCGCCACCTGCGTTGTTTCTTGGCCACNGACAGATGCGAATTGTCCTTAGTGGAAATCAACAGCGAACTGCGGCAACATATATCGGAGAAATATGNCATTTCTGCGAGCTATGACACACTGGAAGCTGCCCTTCTACACAACTGCAAGGCTGCAGTAATCGCCACCCCTGCCCATTTGCACGTGGGCATGGCAATCGCTTGTGCGAAGGCCGGAATTCACCTCCTGATAGAAAAACCGCTGAGTGTTGGATTGGAAAGGGTCAGTTTGCTCAGTCAAGTCATTCGGGACAATGACATACGTGCGATGATCGCATATATACACAGGTTTAATCCAGCCTTGGCGGCTATGAAGGCTGCCATCGACAGCGGACGCTTTGGCAAACCTCTTCAGGTCATCTCCCACGCGGGACAGCACTTCCCTACCTACCGGCCTGCATATTGTGATATCTACTTCTCGGATCGAAAGACGGGCGGTGGATTGGTTCAAGATGGACTAACGCATCAGATCAACACCGGGGAATGGTTGGTTGGACCAACTACCAGGGTTGCAGCGGCCGCCGAGCACTTTGTACTTGAGGGAGTCGAGGTCGAAGACACTGTTCAAGTGCTGGCTCGACACGGATCGGTGATGGCCACCTACTCGGGGAACCTTCATCAGGCGCCGAATGAGTCTTCGATCACAGTTGTTTGCGAGAGTGCAACTGCTCGCTTTGTTGGCCATCTGAACCAATGGCAGTGGATGGCGGATCCAGACTCNGATTGGNAAATCGAGTCATTCGATGTCCCTGATCGGGATGCGCTCTTTGTGAATCAGGCAAACACTTTCCTGGATTTCGTTGAAGGCAGGTGTGAACCCAGTTGCAGCCTCGAAGAAGCCGTTCATACACTAAAGGCAAATCTGGCCATCCTCGAATGTTCGGACGGAGATGGCGGCTTCGTCCAGGTAGATTCATAGTGCTTCTCGGTCTCACTTGTCCCTTAGCTTGAGGTATTGGAATGCCGGATGTCATTTCTCTCACTATTGAAGAGCCAACAGGAGTGCTGCGTGAGAGGTGGCCAGTACGCCGGGGTGTACCCTTGCCTCGAAACGAGCTGAACAGCACGAGCAATATCCGACTGCTGAATCCCGCTGGAGATGAGCACCCCTGCTGCGTCAAAGAATCGGCAAGATGGCCGGATGGATCCATCAAGTGGATTTTGATCGACTTCCAAATATCGATCGGGCCTCAGGAATCGGAGATTTACAAAATAGAGTATGGACCGGATGTCGTAAGAGAGAAGGTAGATTCCAACCTGACAGTAGAATCTACCTCTTCGGACATACGGGTAAATACTGATGCACTATCTTTTTTTGTTGATACTCGGAACTTCAAACTCCTGGAGCAGGTGCAACACCTCGGCAAACATAGCCCTTCGGAGTTATCTCAGGATTTCACAATCAAAAGAGGTGACACCGTTTATAGACTGTCCGAGGGTGAAACGCACGAGGTGCTGCTGGAGGAGGTTAATGCGTTCCGATCAACCATCCGGGCATCAGGGACCTTTGGGCAACCAGAATGCTTCGATTACCTTGTACGCATCACGGCCTTCGCAGACCTGTCCTGGTTGGAAATGGAACTCACATTCCTGAACAGGGAAGACTCTGAGTTCACTGAAATTTCCGAAATCGTCTTCAACAACACGCTCCGCCGAAAAAAGAATGTCACCGGTTCATGTGGTTCCGGAAGGAAGATTTACTCCTCGACCGAGCCCTTCTACTTCTACCACGAAGAGGTCCTAGAAAATTACGGTGTTTTTTCCGGCAGCTCAATCTATAGAGAAGATGGGACAAAGGTGGAAGGTATTGGTATGTACGAACAGCAACTGGCCAGAGGGTGGTTGGACGAAAGCAACCAGGAAAGTGGTGTGTGCATTTCCATGCGAGATTTTGTCGCGCTCTATCCGAAGGAGGTGACATGGACCCCTGGACAAATCGATTTCTCAATATGGCCGGAGCGATCTTGTTCCCTGAAACTTCACCAGGGAATGGCCCGGACACACACGGTCATGGTTCACTTTCATGCTTGTGACGCGGCCACTGCTAGAGTAGAAGAATTGGCTGCGGCCTTTGACGAACCCCTGCTGCCCCAGAACTCCGATTGGTACCTCGAAAGTGGTGCTTTTGGCCTTGTACTGCCACACCTTCCCGATCGATATCCACTCATAGAGCGGCAACTGAGGGACCAGACCGTGCAGACCAGAAACACTCGTAGCCTCGGGTTGGTAAACTTCGGCGACTATGTCAATCCAGGAACGGGTTCGCAGGGAGGATTTTCCACAAACAATGAACCCGACAGACTCCACGGCTTCCTGATTCAGCACATTCGAACGGGAGACCGCATCGCCTGGGGNCTCGTGGAAGCGGCGGTATGGCACACCATTGATATAGATATGGNACATCATACCACCCGCGATCCATTGGAATTGGGTGGGGTCCGAATTCACGGTCNTGACCACGTTCAGTATGATGCCGAGGGGTATCCCAACGTATCGACAGTGCCTTCCCATATGTGGACCGAGGGCNTGCTCGAGTATTATCACCTCACCGGTCACCCACGCTTCTACGAAGCGGCATTGAGTATCGGCGAGTGCTTCCTCAGAATGGTCGAAAGGGGATGGACATCTCCTCCATATCACAGCTCATGGCACAGCTGTCGAGACAGTGGATGGCCACTTATCGGAATGGCAGCAGTTTTCGAAGCCACGGGCGACCATCGATTCCTAGAAGGTATGCGGAGTGTATTCGAAGCGGTTCGAGCCACCCAGCACGATAATGGCGGCTGGTCGATCGAACTTTTCTTCAACGAGGGGTTCTGTCCTTTCCAAATCGGTGTCTGTCTCACCGGATTAGCTAGATACCACGAAGCCACCGACGACGAGAAAGCCCTGAATGTCTTCCTGAGGGGAATTGAGTTTCTTGGTGGAGAAGCGATGCGATTTCCAGATGGTACGTGGATGTATATCACGACTAACGATTACCGCTCGACCTATTACAGCGATAGCCCGCTTGAACCCTTCGGATACGCTTATCACGTTTCGAAAAACTCCAAATTAATCGAAAAAGCGCTTAAGGGCTGGACAAGAAGTCTGGACCTGCGCGCCACTCCCCGGTTTCTTTGGGCCGCACACCACGCAGGCCTCCTGCAGGACGGTTGAGGAAATGAAAAGAGGCGGACCATAGGCCCGCCTCTGCAACGTGGCAGTCGTCTTCCAGAGCGTGTACTAGGCAGTATCTTTCATTCTTTTTCGCAGAAATGTGGGGTAATCGAGATCGTCCAGTGACACGTCATCCGCCACCGTCTCCGCCCCCTTAGGCTCCAACTCCAGTTCNCCATTTCCAGTCTTTCGCATGAATGCAGGNACGTCGCGACCGAGACGACTGCTCTCGCTTCGTGTAGTTGGCGTCACACCCCGCCGGTCCTCGAGCGTCGCAAAACCCGTGGCAATCACGGTCACACACAACTCGTCTCCCAGGCTGTCGTCAAGTACAGTACCCCAAATGATGTTCGCTTCGGCACCTGCGGCTTCACTGACTACGGAAACGGCCTCGTTTACCTCGAACAGTTTCAGGTCGCTCCCCGCCGAAATATTGACCAGTACGCCCTTGGCTCCGTTTATGGACACATCTTCCAGAAGTGGGCTCTTGATTGCCGTCTCNGAGGCCTCGGCGGCCCGGGTCTCTCCTACTGCGGCTCCAGTACCCATTAGCGCATCTCCACCTTCTAACATCACCGTACGAACATCATTGAAGTCCAGGTTAACCTCNCCAGGTACGGTAATCAGATCTGAAATGCCTCGGGTGGCCTGCAGCAGGACATCATCGGCCATGCGAAACGCCTCACGAAGCGTGGTATCTTTGGAACTGACCGAGAGCAGCCGCTGATTGGGTATTATGATCAAGGTGTCCACTGCTTCCTTGAGTTGTGCGATGCCCATATCGGCGTTTCGCATCCTGGGAACACCTTCCATCTGGAAGGGCTTGGTTACGATGCCTACGGTCAAGGCACCGGCCTCACGGGCAATCTCGGCCACAACAGGTGCAGCGCCAGTGCCGGTTCCGCCACCCATCCCGGCGGTCACGAAAACCATGTCTGATCCGCTTAACAGGTCTGCCACCTGTTCCCGGTCCTCCTCTATCGCCTGTCGNCCCAGTTCTGGATTCGCACCTGCGCCCAGACCTTTTGTGGCCGTCTGACCAATCTGGACCCGCTTTGGAGCATCGGATAGCTCCAGGTCCTGGATATCCGAATTTACTGCTATGAACTCCACACCGTGCAGACCCGCATCGATCATTCGGTTTACCGCGTTTCCACCTGCACCTCCTACACCTACCACTCTCATTCTGGCCTGATTCTCATTGTCCACAATCGAAAACGTTACCACGTTGCACCTCCTATTACCGACTCTGGTGGACTCCCCTTACCCTTTGATGCTGTCCCTGCCCACGAATTTTTGCGGATGTCTCTGAATATCGAACCCTTTCTCTTTGACTGAGATATCTTGTCGAGATGCGTGATCTAGAAATAGTCTTTGACCCAACCTTTCATTCTGCCCAGGATCGAATCGAAAAAATCGTCACCACCCACACGAACCATGTCTCCCCGCGTGCGATGGTGCATGCCAAATTGTACAAGTCCAACACCAGTTGCATATATGGGCTGTTTGACTGAATCAGCCAATCCAGTGATCCCGCTGGGCGTGCCCAGACTTACTGGCATGCCGAAGACCTCTTCGGCAAGTTCGACTGTGCCTTCAAGCATGGCGCCTCCACCCGTGATCACAACACCCGCAGCCAGTAGATCCGCATAATCGGTCCTTCGTATTTCTCGGTGGACAAGCGTAAAGATCTCCTCCATGCGCGCCTCGATAACTGCGGAGAGTTCTGCCCTTGGTATCATATACGATGGCCGCCCAGCCAGACCTGGAACCTCTATACTTTCCTCCTTGCCCACCAGAGTGCGCAGTGCGCATCCGTGTTCACGCTTCGTCTCCTCGGCCTGTTTCAAGGGTGTCCTCAAACCGATCGAAACGTCGTGTGTCACATTTTCGCCACCCAGACCCACCACGGCGGTATGTCGGATACTGCCATCATAGAAGACTGCGATATCTGTAGTTCCACCACCNACATCAACCAGAACCACACCCATCTCCTCCTCCTCGGGAGACAGAACNGCATAACTGGATGCAAGGGGTTCCAGGACCAGATCTACGACCTCTACACCGGCCCTCCTGATGCTCTTGCAGATGTTTTGAGCAGAGGTGACAGCCCCGGTTACCATGTGGACGTCGGCCTCTAGGCGCACACCCGACATCCCGATCGGGTTCTTTACGCCGGGCTGATCGTCAACCACAAAGGATTGTGGTAGAACGTGGATGATCTCTCGGTCCATTGGAATCGAAACAGCCTTGGCCGTTTCAATGACGCGGGCTTCGTCGTGTGCCGTGATTTCGCTGTCAGGGCCTGAAACCGCAATCACACCCCGGCAGTTTAGACTTCGAATGTGATCACCGGCGATCCCCGCATACACGGCGGCAATTCGGGTATCCGATTGGCGCTCGGCTTCCACCATAGCGCGTTGGATAGACTGCACGGTCTGCTCAACATTCACCACTACACCGCGCTTCAATCCATCGGAAGGGCTGCTCCCAACACCTGTTATCTTAAGAAGCCCCCCCACCTCTGCCTCGGCCACAATCGCACAGATCTTAGTGGTTCCGATGTCGAGTCCAACTATCTGATCGCCTTTGACCATGTCGTTTCCTTTCCGTTAGGGCTTCTATGCCCTTTATGCCACCTTGAGACCCCTTCGACTTGCTGTATTCTGGTTGCCAGAGATTCTGCTCAGGAATTCATCTCATCNGTTGCCCACTACAACCTGATCGCGATATCTGAGATCCACATAGGCCATCCCCTCGGGGCGGGGTTGACTCAGAAATGCCCTTAGGTTCTGCGCCTGATGCTCTGCACTCTCGAATCGCATTCGCAAATTCAGTCCATCGCCCACCGTAAAGACACGCGCTTCTTCCTTGTTCACAGGGTAGATCTCCGAAATATCCTCCAGGAATCCACACGCGTCCAAAGCCTTCAGGAAACTGACCAGATCACCCAGCTGCAGGATTCCATTTGAATCCGCCAGTGCACCTGTGTGCGTTACAACGGGTAGGTCCAGCGGAACCGGCGGCAGAGTGCAAAGCATACCCTCCTCATCCAGGCCCTTCAATCCCTTCGGTGTCAAAAGCAAGGCAAGTGGACGACGCTCATCGATTGTAATGACCAGCGATCCGGGTGGCTGGCGCAGCAACAGAGCGCCCCGAACCAGCGGGTGAGCAGTGAGCATTTGGGTTGCCGAAAGCAGATCCGTATCAAAAAGATTGGCGCCGACATCCAGTCCCGATCTGGCTACAATTTCCCTGGATGTTAGCATTTCGTTGCCAATCACCGAAATCTCTTCAAGCCGAAANAGGTCCNACTCTGTNAGAGCCGAATAAGCATTCTGTATTCCGAACAGAAAGAGCCCCAGCAGGGCGAGAATTATGAGCCAGCGGAGAAACCGGGTAGGTCTACCAATGATATCACCAGCCTCGATCTCTCCGGATAGCCGCTCTTGTTCGTGCAGTCTGGTGTAAATGGGACTGTGTCGCGGCATAACTCCTCCTGTGGATCCACGAGCAATCGCCCGCATCTTCGTGTTAAGCGTCTGGATGCCTCCGGACCCTTACCATGTTAATGGCCAACACTGCCTTGCCCTGCCTGGTCAATGTTGCTCGAACCCGTTTTCTCCCAGAATTCGTACTTCTGTCTCGAGATCTATTCCACTTGTTTCTTTCACCTTCGAACGTACCCTTGCAATCAATCCAATCGCATCTTCGGCCGATCCCTGACCCGTATTCACCATAAAATTTGCGTGAATCTCCGAAACGGACACAGAGCCTACCGTAAAACCTTTACATCCTGCCTGGTCTACCAGCATGCCCGCCGAGGCGTCCGAAGGATTCTTGAAGATGCAGCCGGCATTTCGCTCCCACAGCGGCTGCGATGCCTTCCTTTGTGCCAGCATTTCATCCATTCTNACCTGAATGGCCTCAGGTTCATCTTCTCTAAGCCGGAAACCGGCTTCCACCACCAGGGTGTGTGCCGGGAGATCCGTTTTTCGGTATCGATAGGGTATTTCGTTTTGCGTCAACCTGACCTCGTGTCCAGTTTCCAGATTGACTCCCGCCAACCAGATCAGTTGATCCATGGTTTCGCCGCCCCATGCCCCTGCATTTCCCCAGATGGCACCCCCCACCGTTCCTGGTATACCGCACGCGAATTCCATCCCCGATCGACCCAATCGCTGACACCTTCTCGATAAGACCTGGTAGCTAGCACCTGCCTGAACTATCGCCTGGTCACTCTCGATTGCCATACTTGCCGCACCCGGCGTAAGGCAAATCACCAGACCTCTGAATCCGCTGTCCCGCACAAGCATGTTAGTGCCGCCACCAAGGGCAAGAACAGGAACGTCCGAATCAATCAGAAGAGGAATCAATGCAGTCAGATCGTCGGTGTCTGCCGGACTGAAGAAGAGGTTAGCGGGTCCCCCCAGGCCGAAGTGGGTATGTCCCGATAGAGGCTCATTCTCGATCAGCCTTCCGCTGCATCGGGCAATGATCTCCTTGGTAAGAATATCCCGGCTATTGTTGGTCATAGACTCGTTCATAGATACGTTTGCAATTATTACCGGGTTCTCATTCGTGAGACCAATTCGTGCGCAACCCGGTCAATGTCTCCAGCCCCCATCACAATCAAAAGGTCTTCGCTTTCGAGTTCATTCAGCAACTTGTCCGGAAGTGCATTGGCGTCTGGTACGAGATTCACCTGGCCATTACCCGACTTGCGCACCCAATCGGTCACGAGCCCACCGTCCACCTTGTCTATGGGCTCCTCCCTGGCTGCATAAATGTCCGTAACCCACACGGAATCGGCGGTGCTGAGTGCCATTCCGAATGCTTTGGCAAAATCACGAGTACGGGTATAGAGGTGGGGTTGGAATACTGCAACCAGCCTGCCCGACCATTCTGCACGTGCCGCCTCCAGGACCGCCCGAATCTCGGTTGGGTGGTGCGCATAGTCACTGACGACCTTCACGCCATCNACCTCTCCCAGGATCTCGAATCGCCTTCTTACACCTCGGAAGGATTCCAGACCTGCCCGAATAGCCTCCCAATCGAGATCCAGTGAGATCCCCACGCCAANTGCAGCCAGTGCATTTCTCACATTGTGCANTCCAGGTACCTGAAGGAACAGGTTTCCCAGTTCTTCATTTTGAAATCTAATNCTGATTNTACTGGTGAAATTTTTCGATTCGATTTCATCTGCACGAAGTTGTGCGCGAAATCCGATTCCGTACTCGATCTTCCGACTCGGCTTTTTTACCTGCAATTCGCTTACCAATGGTGAGTCAACACATAATACCGCTGAACAACTTGTTTGATTAACATACTGGTCGAATGCCGATTGGATCTCCTGCAGATCTCGATAGCAATCCAGGTGATCAGCCTCCAGGTTGGTCACAACGGAAACTTCGGGGTGCAAGGTCAGAAACGATCGATCGAATTCGTCCGCCTCAACAGCCCAGACGAATTGGGATCCCAATCGCAGGTTCTGCTCGTTCCCCATTACCAGGCCGCCCACCAGTACCGTAGGATCCAGATCGGCAGCCTCCAGCACGGCACCCACCATTGCAGTTGTAGTAGTCTTACCGTGTGTGCCGGCCACTCCTACCAACCGCTTTCCTGCTGTCAATCTACCCAGGAACTCAGACCGCTTCATCAGCGGAATGTGATCTTCTCGTGCACGCAGAATCTCAGGATTCTCATCAGAGGCAGCGGAGGTATAGACAACCATATCCGTGTCTTCCACCGCTTCAGCGGTGTGGCCGATGTGGATCCCGAGACCCATTGCACCAAGCCTGTCTGTCAATTCCGAAGCCTGTTTGTCGGATCCGGTTACTGTATGGCCTCTATGGTGCATCAATTCAGCCAGTGCGCTCATGCTCACGCCACCAATTCCAACAAAATGAACTCGGGTTCCCACTTCAAATTCCAATGCATCTATTGAGGATCCCATTGGTTGACTTCCATGTTGTATCTGTTGCCCTAGGTCTCTTCGATGATCCGCCGGGAGAGCAAACCTGCAGACCTGATCTCTTCCACAATGCGTTCCGCCGAATCGGGGGTGGCGAGACACTTGCTCGATGTTCTCATATTCAGCAACCGGCCCATATCATCCAACAATCCGATGACCTCATTTGCTAACCGTTCTCCGCTGAGATCGGATTCCTTGACCATCCTGGCGGCACCGGCCCTCACCATAGCTCTGGCGTTATACTCCTGATGATTCTCTGCGGAAGTCGGCAACGGCACCATCACGGCGGGAACTCCCATCCGGGTCAATTCCGTGACCGTCATCGCACCTGCCCGTGTCACAGCCAGATCCGATGCACTGTACGCTTGGGCCATATCATCAATGAACTCGGTAACAACCACCTGACCGGAGAATCCCTCTGCTGCAACTTTCGCCATCCCGTAGTCCGACTTTCCTGTCTGCCAGAGCACCTGGATCTTGTGGTCGGTTAATGTAGGTAGGGCCTGTGCAACAGCCTTGTTGATGCCCCTTGCCCCCTGACTCCCCCCGAAAACCAGGAGTGTCATTCGACCTTGATCCAGATTCAGTGCACTTCGTGAGGCCTGTCTCTCTTGGGTATGCCATCCAGTACGAATTGGGTTCCCTACTACCCGTTTCCTACGACCGCCCACTCGACTGACCGTGTCGGAAAATGCCAGGAAGACAACACTCGATATCCGTGAAAGCAGCCTGACACTGAGCCCTGGAAAGTTGTTTTGTTCGTGCACTATCAAGGGAAGGTTGAGCNGCCAAGCGGCAAGACCAACCGGCCCGCTTACATAGCCTCCAGTGCAAAAAACGAACCTCGGCTTGTATCTGATCAGGAGTGTAATTGCGCAATGTAGAGCCCTCAATACCATCCAGGGAAAGAGGAGAAGCCCCATATCCAGTCTCCTGCTCAGACCTGCAACCGGGATGGTGTTCAGTTCAAAGCCCGCGAGGGGCACCAACCTTGCTTCCAACCCCTGTTTTGTTCCTACAAAGCATATCCGAGATTGTGGAACACGTTCACGGAGCGTTTCTGCAACACCAAGTGCCGGCACCACGTGGCCACCGGTGCGAGTAACGGCGAACAGGGCGCGCATCACGCCCTGCCGAATTGTGTACGGTATGATCGAATTGCACCCACTCGTCGAGGCAGCGAACCGGGATCTGTTGACCCACATCTGCCTATATTGACCAGAATTCCAGTGGCAACCATGGTCAACAACAACGAAGATCCACCATAGCTGATGAACGGAAGCGGAAGCCCTGTCGTAGGCAGAAGACCGGTACAGACACCCATGTTGACGAACGCGTACACCAGAACCATAAAGGTGATTCCAGAAGCCAGCAGAAATCCGTGCAGGTCGGGTGCGGCTCTTGCAATGCTCAGTCCGAGTCTGGCGAAAATCAGAAAGCAGATCAACAGCCCAATCGTACCGGCAAGGCCCAGTTCCTCACCTACGATGCTGTATACGAAATCTGTGTGTGGTTCGGGCAGGAAAAAGTACTTCTGCTGACTCTGGCCAAGGCCGGAGCCGGTAAGTCCACCACTGCCCAATGCCAGCAAGGACTGAGTTATGTGGTACGCTGCCCCCTGTTCATCAGACGGATTCAAAAAGGTGAGTATTCGATCCTTCCGGTACCCGATCACAAAAATGATCAAATACATGAAAGGAAGCATTGCTGCGCCAGTACCAAGAATGTGACCGGGACGAACTCCTCCCATGTACAGCATCAGTGTGCATGTAAGACCGATGGCCAGTGCGGTTCCAAGATCGGGCTGAAGAATGATGAACCCCATCGCACTGGCCAGAATTGCTAAATGTGGTAAGAATCCCTGTTTCAGATCTCGGATGATGCTCTGTCTCCTGCTCAATGAATCCGCGAGATAGACTACCAGCGCCAGCCGCATCAAGTCGGAGGGCTGAAACGCTCCTCCTGGGAATGGAATCCACCTGTGTGCACCACGAACTTTTCCGACTCCCGCGAGCTTGAACATCAGTACAACACAGAGTCCAATGAAACCAACCAGGAGAAAGGGCTTCGCGAATTTGGCCCACATCCTGTAGTCCAGTTTGGTAACCAGGTACATGGCCAGGAGACTTACCAGAATTCGAATGACCCAGCGTCTGAGGAAGAAGTGACCGCTCTCAAAGCGGACCTCGCCCAGTGCCGCACTGGCGCTGTAGACCATTACGGAGCCGAATCCTACTAGTCCAATCACCAGCAACACCAGCAGATACGTCTGCCGGTCAGCTCGCTCTGTAGACGGAACCATCTTATTTCCGGGAGAAAACTGATCCTGGGTGCCAGGATCCAGGGAAGGGGAGATGGTGGGAGGGGGAAGCATACTTCTGAAACCAAACTGCACAAGTAATCTGCCGGTTAGGGGACCGACCGATTCCCGTGGGTGCTATCTACTTACGACGTCCAGTGCCTTACAGAAAGTCCAAAGCCTCAACGATCTTTTCCATTGCCAGTCCTCTGGAACCCTTCACCACAACCAGGTCGCCGGCAGCGAGAAGCTCCTTAAGTGCCTCCACAAGGGTGTCACGGCACTCGAAAACATTTGCCTGCTCAGGAGATTGCCCTCCTTCCACCCATCCACTGGCCAAATCCTCGGCATGCACTCCCAACGCAAACAGGAAATCCAGATTATGATTGGCCGCGAACGCGCCCAGTTCTCGATGCAATTCCGCGGCAGTTTCTCCAAGTTCCAGCATATCCCCCAGCACCGCCACCCTGCGACCGCTCCCTGTCACACTCATTTCAGATATTGTGACAAGAGCCGCTTGCATCGATGCAGGATTCGCATTATAGACATCGTTCAGCAGCCTAATACCACCTTGCTCCAGTAGCTGGCCTCTCAGGCTTGGGGGCCTGAAGGATGCCAGTACCTGCGCGGCTTCCTCGATCGGAACGTCGAGTTCCGATCCCGCCGCAGTCGCGGCCAGAGCATTGTAGACATTGTGCCTTCCGGGCACGTTCAACTGAAATTTACGGCTCTGCAGAGAGAACTGACCGCAGCCCTCCCGGTCAAAGACGAGTCCCTCCCCACGAAACTGACATATCTTCTCGATGCCGAAGCCCAGGAGTCTCCCCTTTAGTCTTGCTTGCTCCTTGGACAAATACAGATCATCGAGGTTTAAGATAGCCATTGAAGACTCATCCAGATACTCCAGGAGTTCCCCTTTGGCCTTAGCCACCCCCTCTACAGAGCCTAAAAACTCTAAATGTGTTGGTCCGATGTTCGTTATGACCCCAATGGTTGGGTCCGCGATTTCACTCAAGTATTTCATGCCGCCGTGCTCGCTGATGCCCATCTCGATCACGGCCACATCGTGTTTGCCGGACAGCCCGAGTAGTGTCAGAGGCAAGCCCAACCGGTTATTGCGATTTCCCTCTGTGCTAAACACGTTATGTCTCGTGCCCAGCACCGAAGCGGTCATTTCCTTGGTGGTGGTCTTGCCCGTGCTGCCTGTGATTCCAATCAGCGGGATCTGGAATCTTTGCCGGTACTGCTTGCCCAGTTCACCTAGTGCTAAATCCGGCGCTTCTACCAGAAGCAATGGACCGGGTGGTCGAGGCGATTGCCGTTCGTACCATTCTATCGTTACCACCGATGCCGATGCGCCCGCCGACATCGCCTTAGACACGTATTGATGCCCGTCTGCTTGCTCTCCTGGTAGTGCGAAAAAGATCTCATTGCTTTGCAAGGTCCGGGAGTCTATGGACCCGCCGGTCGGATAGATTGCTTCGGAATTCTCACCCTCTACCAATCTTGCGCCAAGAGCCTGTGAAACCTCGGCAAGCGACATCCCTTCCATACAACGATCCTGCCTGCGATTGGTGTCTGCCTAAGGACTTGGCATCTCCAGAACCTCTCTCGCCACCTCTCGGTCATCGAAATGAATTCTTTCCCGACCGATCTCCTGGTAGTCCTCGTGTCCTTTTCCGGCTATAAGGACAAGATCTCCCGGGTTGGCTGAGTGGATTGCCCCCTCAATCGCCTTTCGACGATTTACCTCGACGAAGTGCGGTGCCGACCCCAATCCGGGAATAATTTCATTTACAATGGACCCTGGATTCTCTGTTCTCGGATTGTCTGAGGTGACAAAACTCAGATCTGCGAACTTCGCCGCAACACGTCCCATCTCAGGTCTCTTTCCCCTGTCTCGATCTCCCCCGCAGCCAAACACACAGATCAATCGTCCATCGGTCAAATCCTTCGCGGTTTGCAATACGTTTTCCAAACCATCGGGTGTATGTGCGTAATCTACGACCACTCCGAACAATTGCCCTCTATTTACCGTCTCGAATCTCCCTGGCACCTTCACTTCACGAACCGCCTGGGCTGTCACTTCCTTTGATACCCCTAGCGCCATCCCCGTTGCCACAACCGCCGCAATATTCCAAAAGTTGAATTGTCCGTGGAGGATTGATTCGATTTCCTGTGGGCCCTCAGGTGTCTTAAGTTCAATTCTCACCCCTCGCCAATCCGTCTGTCCTTCCATAATCCGGATATCAGCCGATGCAGAATAACCGTATCTCAACACCTTCGATCTGCACCGAGCCAGGATCTCGGAATGGGCTGTATCGTCCACATTGACAATGGCGTAGGCGTCTGTCTTCAAATTGTCAAAGAGCAGTGCTTTTGCAGACAGGTAGGCTTCTTGTGACCTATGAAAATCCAGATGATCCCGTGTCAGGTTCGTGAAAACGCCGACGTCGAATTCCATTCCCCCTACTCTGCCTAAGGCCAGACCGTGAGACGTTGCCTCAATCACTGCGCTCTGGCATCCCGCCTCCACCATTTCGCGAAACATCGACTGCAACTCGTTCGCCTCCGGGGTAGAGTTTGACGAATGTGCGCTACGGTCGCCAATCAAGTACTCCACTGTTCCCACCAAACCCGGATTCATGTCGACGGCGGCAAGCATTGCGTAGGTCATATATGCAGTCGTTGTCTTGCCGTTGGTCCCTGTTATGCCTACCAGTTTGAGCGCACTGTCTGGAGATCCATAAAACCTTTTGGAAAGTATGCTCAACGCCTGTCTGGTGGAAGGGACCTCCACCAGCGGTGCCGAGTGTGACTCGACTACTTCCTCCACAACCGCAGCCACTGCACCCGCCGCAATGGCGTCTTTCACATATGGATGTCGATCCTGTTCTTCCCCGCCTCTGATGGCCACGAACAGATCGCCACTCCTGACCTTTCTCGAGTCCGTGGCCAACCCTAGCACTTCCGGGTTGTCTTCAGTGAACCGAACGTCTGGCAGATCTGTCACCAACTCGTGGAGACGCATATACTTTAAACGACCGGATCCGTCGTTCTCCTATCCCTTTTCACTCGCGCAGGTGACCTTGCAGATTGTACCCGGGCCAACCGCCGTTCCAGGTAGCGGCGTCTGCCCAACGACCTCACCACTCCCGATGGTCTTGACATTCAATCCAGCCGCTGTGAGTTGGTATATGGCCTGTCTCAGGGGGAATCCCACTACGTTAGGTGTCTCAATTCGCTTGTTCCTCAGTGCCGAATCAGAGACCCTGAGTTTTGACCGGTTTTTGCTCAAATCCTGGGATATGACCCGCCTGCCGGTTCCCTCGACCTCGGCGCCATATCCGTACCTGCCCAGAACACGTTTTGCTGTACTTTTGTGGAGTCTGGTCAACACGGGTGCCGGCATCTCCGGATACGCCCCGGGACGACTTTCGCTGACTGCCCGGTGCCGCATCGGTGTCTTTCTCAGACTTAAGATCCTGTTCATCACCCTGCTGAATACGGGTGCCGCAACCTGACTGCCCCAGTGAATTCCCTTGGGGCTGTCAACTACCACAAAGAACAGGTATTCGGGACCCTCAACCGGCAAGAACCCTATAAATGATGAAATATACCGGTCAGGATCATACCCTTTTCCCCCTCTGCTCGCTCTCTGGGC
>PAQK01000013.1 GCA_002709665.1 Gemmatimonadota bacterium
TCTTATTCGATCTGATCAGAAAGCACGAGGGTATCATGACAATATAGTACTCTGCGTTTGCGGGGATCCCAAGGTTTATGAAAAAGACGGATGTGATGCTCAAGGTACGTTGAACCCCTTCAGCCAACCCAGACCACCACGGTCATTGGGATCCACAAAAGCAGGATTAACCAGGTCCCGCACGGGAGATTCCCAGCCCAAAGGGATCCCTCTGTAGATTCCCTTCCATATCCCCATTCCACGTGTGGGAACAACAAAAAAGGAAAAGGCTCCATTGTCCACCTCAATCAAGTCTACACCATCCTGTGGACCACCTCTCAGGGTGGTCTTCCTTACGCACCACTTGGCCCCCGCGCCCAGTGGGAGAGTCTCTTCGTCCACACCCCATGAGTCCGTCCAGACGGCCCTCTGAACGTCTGTGAGTACATAACGATATACGCCTTCCATATCGAACTCCTTGTAATTAGCAGTACTTGCGTCGGTGCAGAGGAAGAATATACCGTACCGCCTGTTTGGTGTCAAACGACACGCGCCTGTTAGATTCCTGTCCCTGTACCAGATGCCCATATTCTAGCCGAATGACGTGTAGTGTCTCATTCTAGATGGTACAACCTTCAGAAAAACAACAAAATAAAAAGTTCAGGTTATGTCATAAAGGTTCTGGTAATCCTGTCGATATTTATGAAGAGGGAGTGAACCATCAGGAAAAAAGGGGCAGACCATGTCAGTCGGAACCAACATTCGAACCGAAATCCTGATTGGCTGGTATCGGACGCAGAAATCGGCGTCCGGTAAGATCGAAGGCCGCTGAGGCGTTTCTGCCAATCCGGTCTCGTCACCCGTGGATCGTGTTGAGATTTCGCTTACCGCCAACATCACCGTGGAGACGGTAAATGGTGTGATGCAGGATTCCGTTGTTGAGCAGATAAACAAGGCGATTCAGTAAGCCGAGATTGATCTGACTGTAGAGGAGGCACAGCTCAATGAGGTGGATGTTTCTCCGGAAGTAATCGCAGGGGATATTGCGAGCTTTGCCACCGGATTTTTTGAAGGATTTCGACAGAACCACCTCGGCGAGTCCGGTGTAACACAGATTCGAGGGTTCATGACGCTGATCCGGGGTGCCATTCGGGACGGGTTTCAGCAGGCACGGGATTTCTTGGAAGGCATAACTACTCTCGATGAGTGGATTTCGGAGAATATCGACCGTGCCTATGAACTGAGACAGGATCATCTAGATGGGTTTGAGAAGGAGCAACTTTCCGCTCTGGAGGACAATGATACAGGTAGCCCAGAGTCGGTGGATGAGAACATGGAGGAAATGTCATAATGCACGCAGCCTCGTTTTAGGCACAGATGGCCGTTAATTTGATCGAGTCTCTTCTGGGTAAGGCACAACAATCGCAGACAGACCTTGCGACGAAACTGGCTCGAATATCTCTGGCATCGAACATGCAGTCTCCCTCAGGCACATGTGATGCGAGTGGTGCAGGGTCACTGGTAGACCTTGTGGGATAGCCGACAAGCATCTACCTGGAGTGTTCAATTGGGCGTAACCTAGAATGGTTGCGCTCTTTTTCGTATGTCGTGAAATTGGACTCTGGAAACTTGACAAAGCCGAATGTTGGTGCTAGCATGTCTGCCGCCAGATTGATTTCCGTGAACATATGAGGCTCTGGGAGTGTCTGTTGTGGCTGAAAGAAAAACCTATTTCTTCTGTGGGGTGGGTGGAAGTGGGATGAGCGCCCTGGCGCAGGTGCTGTGTCACCAGGGGCACTCGGTCTTGGGTTCGGATCGGAACCACGATAGGGGATTGCATGCGCAGCTGTACGACAGCCTATCTTCGCAGGGAATCATCTTACATCCCCAGGATGGGTCGGGTGTTGGTCCGGCAATAGATGAGCTGGTTGTTTCCTCAGCAGTTGAGGAGTCCATTCCAGATGTGGGGAATGCTCTTGCGATAGGGATTCCGATACGAAAGCGAGCAGACATTCTGGCCTCAATTTTCAACTCCGCAAAAGGCATTGCTGTGGGAGGTACAAGCGGAAAGACAACCGTGACCGGGATGATCGGCCACATTCTAATCGAATCCGGCCTGAGTCCTACCGTGGTGAATGGCGGCGGAATGCTGAATACAAATCAAGAACCCGGAAATGCGATCTGTGGGTGTTCCACCTTGATGGTGATCGAGGCGGATGAAAGTGACGGGTCCATTGCGTTATACACACCAACGGTGGGTGTTGTGACCAATATTTCTTTGGATCATAAGCCGCTTGGCGAATTGCGGGACCTTTTTGGAGCGTTCTGCGGAAGATCCCTAACTGCTGTGAGAAATCTGAATTGCAGGGACTCCGAGGTCCTTCACGCAGAAGTGAGTTTCGGTTTAGACAGCCCGAAAGCGGACTTCAATGCAAGAGATGTAAAGCCTGTTGGCGACGGGGTTGTTTTTGACATGGATGGCAATCAGATTCGACTTCGCATTCCGGGTGTTCACAATGTCTCCAATGCTGCTGCGGCAATCGCTGCGGTTAGCCGGTTGGGCATAGTGGTGAAGGATGCGGGCGAGGCGCTATGCAATTTTCGGGGGATACGTCGGCGGCTCCAGTTGTTAGGTGAACGATCGGGCATTCGTGTTTTCGATGACTTTGCCCACAATCCCGATAAGATCAAGGCATCCCTGCGCGTTCTGAAAGAAAAATCCGGAAGGTTGCTTGTGATGTTTCAGCCTACCGGATTCGCGCCTACGAAATTCTTGAAAGATGGATTGATCGAGGCGTTCACAGAGGGGTTGGATAAATCGGACATACTCTTGATGCCTCAAATCTTCTACGCCGGTGGAACGGCCTCCAGAGATATCTCCTCGTCCGATCTGATCGGACCAATAGCAGACCATGGCATCAATGCCGAGTTTCTACCTGAAAGAGCCGACATTGGGCAGCGCGTGGTTAGGGAGGCGGAGCCGGGTGATCGGGTGGTGATTATGGGCGCCAGGGATGATTCGCTTACGGAGTTTGCACACACAATACTCAGCCAAATTTAAAGGACCTCCCTCAAATCACTCACGAAGGACGTCAGGACTTGATCATTCCAAGTAGACTCTTGCCCGGTGCAACGATCGGGGTTGTCGCACCATCGGGCCCATTTCCTGCTGAACGTTTGAGACCCGGTTTGGAATACCTGCGTTCACGCGGCTACCTCATAAAGGAAGGTATGGCGATCTACTCGAGAGAGCGGTTTCTGGCAGGTAATGACAAGGCCAGGGCGGCTGACCTGATGAACATGTTTCTCGACCCTGAAGTTGATGCCATTTTCGTGGCAAGGGGGGGATACGGATCGGCCAGATTGCTCGATCTCCTTGATTACGAGGCTATCCGGATGAATGCAAAGCCGCTGGTCGGGTTCAGCGATACAACGGCATTGCAACTCGGGATATTTTCTCGAACTCGGTTGGTCACCTATTCAGGTTTGACACTCTGCGGCGATGTCACCGAGACCGGGTTCGAGGCATTTACCGAGCAAGCCCTGTGGGAGGCTTTGTCGAATGAAACGCTCTCACCGATTGAGGAGCTTCAGGCTATCCGAGGAGGTGATTTTTCAGGGGTGCTGCTTGGCGGCTGTCTCTCGCTGGTATCCTCTCTTCTGGGCACGTCGTACATGCCTGACCTGGCGGGTGCCGTGCTGGTTCTGGAAGACGTAAATGAACCTCTCTACAGGATTGACAGGTTGTTCAATCATCTCCACATGGCAGGCGTTCTTGACCGTGTTGCCGGGGTCTTGTTGGGGGCCTTCGAGGGTTGCGACCCGGAAAGTGAAGATGAGGGGAGTTTGCTGGATGTTTTCGAGTCTCTGGCGGATTCAACTTCCTGCCCAATTCGTTATGGCCTTCCCTACGGGCATGGGCTAGTTCGGAGAGTTTTGCCAATCGGCTGTACCGTCAGGATTGATGCCGACAGGTTGATCTTTTGATTGAACAGGTTTAATTCTACGCTTTGTGAGGTGGGTTTATGTCACCGAGAAACGGTGCTATCAGAGCAGTTTATCTGGCCTTCCCACTAATCGGGTTGTCTTGTGCGGCAGTGAGCTAGCTCAATCTCTTGACCATTCAGCAAGAGGTCGAGGTCGGCCGTCAGGCAGCTCGAGAAGTCGAACGAGAGGTCAATATTTATCGCGACCCGGTAGTGTTCGGCCTATGTCGACAGCCTCGGGCAAGCTCTGGTCAGACATTCCAGGCGACCTGGGGTTAAGTACTCCTTCAAGGTTGTGGATAAAGATCAGGTTAACACATTTGCGCTTCCAGGTGGATGGCTTTATGTCAACAGAGGATTGATCATAACCGCTGAGAACGAGGCTGAACTCGCGGGAGTAATCGGACACGAGATCGGACATGTGGTGGGCAAACATGGTGCCCGGCAGATCAGCAAGCAGTACGGTCTCGCTATGCTCGTGTAACTGGCAGTTGGAGGGCAGAATCCATCGTTGGCCCGCAAGATTTCGGGCCAGTTTGCAGCGATGGGCGCAGGTTTCACATTGCTCAAATATGGGAGAGATGCTAAGCGAGAAGCGAATTAATTCGCCGTCGAGGAGACCTATGCTGCGGGGATCAACCCGGAAGGTATGGCCACGTTCTTTGAAAAACTGATGGCACAGCAAAAATCGGAACAGCAGCGGGCAAAATGGCGGTTCTCGACCCATCCTGCAAGCAGGGAGAGGATCACAAATGTTCGGGAGTAAATAGCAGAACTGCCACCCAAAGCTGGTCTGAAAAAGGACTCCAAGAGATTTCAGGAGATAAAATCTAGAATCCTGAAGAAGGACAAGACCAGATCCGGAGAGACCAAACGACTACCCAGAGGAAGGGCCCCACGCACAAGAGGTAGAGAATAGGTAAGGAAGGGCCAGTAAAATGGGAGACTCAGGAACAGGGAAATCCCGAACAGGTGTGTATGTCCTGATTGGCATGACTTCGGTATTCCTTCTGTCACTTATAGGTTTGTCCGCGTATTTCACCGAAGAAAGGCTCAGGGGACTGCTTGTGCCGGTTCTTGAGGCTGCGACAAATAGAAAGGTCAGACTGGAAAGGATTGGGCTAAGCATCTGGGGGGGCATCGAGGCCACCGTCGAGGGCCTTTCGGTATCAGATCGTCAAGGATTTGGTGAGGCCGATTTTCTCAGGGCCAGACGGGCGAGTTTCTCGATGGCGTTTCTTCCCCTCCTTATGGGAGAGGTAAAACTGGGAGAAGTGACCATAGAGAATCCGAGTATTTCATTGGTCATAGACCTGAAGGGAGAAGCGAATTACTCGGACCTTCAGGGTGAGACTTCATCATCAGAAAGTGAATCTGCTTCCGGTGGCGGATTTCTGCTGCAAAGCGTGAGGATACAAGATGGTGTGTTGCGGTATGAGGATCGGCTACAAGGGTCCGTTACGTCTATCGATGGGTTGGACTACGAAGCCCGTTGGGAATTGCGGGAAAACAACGTAAGACTCGAGGGCAGGCTGTCCGTAGAACAGGTCGCGCATGGATCTCAAAGCGAAGGTACCAGTCTGAAGGGACTGTTTCTTTCTCACAGATTTTCAATAGAGTTGGGGACCAGGAACACGACCTTGGAATCGATTGAGATTGGGGTAGGAGACCTCAGCCTTAACTTGCGAGGCTGGATTAGAGGGGGAGAGAAGGCCCGGGTGATGGTTGAAGTCCAGGAAAAGATGCTGCAAATGGCTGATCTGTCTGAGTACCTGGGTGGTTTGGGTGTCCTGACGCCTGGGACCAGGCTAACGGGTGCCCTTCGGGTTGTGGCCAAAGCGGAGGGATCTTGGATGAAGGGTCAGGGTACGGTCGGCCTCCCAAATCTCTCAGGAGTTCTGGTTGCCGAAGGGTTGACAATGGAGACGCCGGATCTTCTCAAATTAGTGACGGACCTGAATGTTGAGATCGTGCTGGAACACGGTGAGGTAGTGATCAAGCGAATCAATGCGAAGGCGGGCAGATCGGATTTCTCAGCCTCGGGCAGAATAGCTGGCTTCTTAGCCAGTTTGATGAGCCACAAGCCTGTCAGGCCGATGATGACGCTTAAATTGAGGTCGAATGTGTTGGACCTCGATGAACTGATCCCATTGGAAGGTGAGACGTCCCTGATTCCTGATCGATGGACAATTGTCCCGTCTGTCTATGCGGCCAAACCCATCCAAGGCATACCGTCGCCCTTGCCGCCGCTCCTTCGAGCTATGGACGTGGATGGAGATCTGGAATTCGATGAGTTGAAGTCGGAGGGAACCGTACTTAACGACTTCAAGATGGTGGCCAAGTCAAGGAACGGCATCCTCAAAATCCGCAATATCGCCGGCAAAGTCTATGGGGGCAAGCTAAGTGGTGAGGCCGAAATGGATGCCCGGATAGCTGATGGACAATATCCTGTAAAGGCCAATATTGCCATCAACGGGGCTCAGGCCGGCGAGATGCTGAGGGAGGTGCTGGGCTTGTCTGTAAAATTGCAGGGAGATCTGGGATTGGACCTGGGTTTTACAGGAGCCGTAGACTCAACCCTGGAAGTGGTCTATTCCCATTTGAGTGCCAGGGGAAAGGTCGGGATGGGCAGAGGGAAGATCATAAACTGGGGACTGCTGAAGAAGGCAGCTTCACAGGTGTCGCAGCTGGGGTTTATGAATTTCGACGAAATCCAGATTCGCGATCTGGTCGCGCCTTTCACGATCAGCGACGGCAGGCTTGTGTTCGCAGATGTGAAGTTTAGCGCTGCGGATCTTGATTGTAGTTTGAGCGGCACCATAGGATTGGACAAAAATCTGGATTATATTCTGGATGTAGATCTGCCTCCTACCCGCTTGAATGTTGGAGGTCTCAACCTGGGAAATGCACTCGGGTCGTTTTTGGGGGACAGCGGACCTATCCCACTGCGACTAAAGATTTCCGGAACCGCAGAACATCCGGAAGTCTCGGCATCCTTGCAAGCGGCAAGCGGAAGGAGCCGGGGAGGGGAAATCCAGAAGCAGGATAGTCTCGAGGAAAAGGCGAAAGGATTGCTAAAAAAGCTGTTTTAGTTTTATACGAGGGAAAACGTGAGGCGCGGCATCTACCGGGTGATAGGGAGTGCCAATGTAAACGTGCTGCTCTTCCTAGGACAGCTTTCTACACTGACCTGGCCACCGTGAGCTTTGGCCAGGTATTGTGCGAGGGCCAGGCATTGTGCGAGGGCAAGGCCAAGACCCGTGCCTTCGAATTTCTGGTCCAGGCCTACGTCTGCCTGCATGAACAAGTTGAAGATGCGATCCTGATCCTCGGGTTCGATGCCTGGACCATTGTCTGATATGGTGATGTGAAACCACTCTCCGGGCCCTTGAGTCATCGGTTTGCCACAACTGGCTGGAGGTGAAGTCAGGATCTGGGCGCCTAGGTCAATTCTTCCGTTTTTGGCAGAGAATTTTACAGCGTTGTCCAGAAGAAGTGAGGTTGCCTTACGACAGATCTTATGGTCCACCGAAACGATGCGTTTGGTAGCATCCGTTTCGATACAAAGGTTTTTTGCCTCCGCGAGCTCCGTGTGTTCCAGTAGGCATTCGGACAGAAATTCCGAGGGGATAAACGGTTCAGGGATAATTCTGGTTTCTCCCTGTCTGAGGGTGGAAAACTGAAGTATGTCCTCGAACCTGTTCAGCAGACGATTGGAAGCTGACAGAATATTGTGAAGTTATCCGACCTGTTTCTCTGTCAATCCATTGAGCGCGTCCTGGAGTATCTGAGCAAACCCCTGGATGTGACCCAGCGGTGTCCGAACTTCGTGGGACATGCCATTGATAAATTCGGTCTTTAGACGATTGGATTCCTCCAGGCTTCTGACCAGGTCTCTGTTTTCGAGAATCAGGCGTCGCCTCTAAGAACCATTCTGACGGGTTTGGACAAGTAATCGAAGGTAACCAGGTGGAGGGCCTCGACAGCACTCTTCAGGTCGCCGTATCCAATGCGGATGACAACCTGCGTGTCTGGTGTAACTTCATGTTGACTTTCTGAGCAATTTCATCCCGCTTATCCCCGGCATCCTGAGATCAGTGAGGAAGAGATCCGGCGGATGCGACTCGAACAAGGGTAACGCCTAGGCTCCACCTTCACAGGTAGTGACTTGAAATCCTGCTGTGCTGACGGCCTCCTTTATAATGTTCAGGACATTCGGTTCGTCGTCTACGATGAGGACGCTTGTGAACATGTGACCTTTTGAGGGAAAAATGGTGAATTCAATGAAGGGTTTCGAGATGCTGAAAGAAAGACGGATAGGACTTGTCAACGCACCCAGGATCGAGGATTTCGATGCCGGGGACCCTCAACCCAATCAGGGCAAGGCTCATGGCCATCCGGTGGTCTTCGTAGGTCTCCAACCGTGCGGGGAGTTCGGCAATTCCCGGATGTACGGTTAAGCCATCCGGCATTGTTTCAACTCGGATCCCAAGCTTTCGCAGTTCCGTTGCCATAGCTGCAATGCGGTCCGTCTCTTTGATTCTCAAATTCGACACGTTCCGGACCTTGACCGGTCCTGAAGCAAAGGGAGCAAGGACACAAACTGTCTGGACCACATCGGGCATCTTATTCAGGTCAACGTCGACTCCGCGGAGCTGTTTTGGCCCTGTGACCTCAAGGCCGTTTCCAGTCTTCCGAACCTGGCATCCCATCTTGCCAAGGACTTGTACAAACGCCAAGTCGCCCTGGGCGGTCGTGGAAGGGATGTCAAGTATTCTGATTCTGCCCCCGGTGAGTGCTGCGGCTGCGAAAAAATATGAGGCGTTGGTTGCGTCAGGCTCGATTTGATAATCTTGGCACCGAAAACGTTGGCCAGATCCAACAGCAAACCTTCTGTAGTCATGGTTTTCCACCTCCACACCGAAGTCTTTCATGATCTGGATCGTCATATCGATGTAGGGTGTGGAGACGAGGTTACCTTCTATGTGGATGTCCACGTCCTGTTCTGCGTAGGCGGAGACCAACAGGAGCGCCGTGAGATATTGGCTGCTCCGACCCCCGGGCAACCCGATGGATCCTCCCCGGATTCCGGTGGACGCGATTCTCAGTGGAGGGCAACCATTGTTCAGTTCCGTTGCCGGTTGCACACCCAGCTTGCTCAGACCGTCCAGCAAGTCTTGTATTGGGCGCTGCCGCATCCGGGGAACGCCATCGATGCGATATCTTCCGGTTCCCAATGACGTCAGGGCCGTCAAAAATCTCGCAGTTGTGCCTGAGTTACCAACGAAGAGGTCCCCGTCTCTAGCGGGAATTTGACCGTTGGTGCCATGAATGATGAATTCTTCATCACCACACTCCTCGACGAAAATCCCAAGGTCGTTAAGACATTTGGACATGTGCTGAGTGTCGTCACTCTTCAATGCTCCGGTGAGGTGTGTTTTTCCATTTGCCAGGGCGGCTATGATGAGCGCCCGGTTCGTATAGCTCTTGGATCCGGGTACACGGATGTCCGCGTCAACCGGATGATCCATGGGGGAAATTTCTATTGAATTTTTCATCGTCCGGTTGAGATGTGGATGGTGAGAAGTAGGAGAATTCAGGGCGTTTTGCCGGGACAGAAATGTAACAGAAAGGTGAGGCCAGTTCAAGAGAATTGCAATTATCGAATACCAGACGACCGAACACTCACTTTTCAATTCAGATAAAATAAAGTCCCCTCCGGCTTCGGTCACCTTAAAGGTTCCTACATACCGGAGGGGGCTCGACCAATCGGTACCACTCAGAGTCGAACTATTTGAAACGCAAAAGATATGCCAGAATCCTGTAATGCATGTAACCATTTAATTTAAAAAGACTTGCTTTATAATAAGGTGTGTGTCAACAGACCCCATTGTGGAAATTCATTCCGGTCATGCGGTTGATTCGGGTCGAGTTATCTCTGCTCAATTATCCAAATATTGGGTCCGGGACGTCCGCAGGCGCCATCACTTGTGGCAGACAAATAAAAAAGTTTTATCCGGAACCTGGGGTAAATTTTGACGTTATAGAAAAGCTTCCGGAGTCCTGTCAAACTGACGCTTGACTTTTGGGCTTCCGGGAGACTAGATTATAGCCGTTGATGGGCGGCACCTAACACTATTCTTTCCCCACAGGTGTCTCTCTCGGTAGGTATTCCCCTCGCCCGCCATTCCCCCTGCGGGTCTTTTTAATCCGATTCATCACAAGTCACTTTGTTATCCCCAAGTCGTTGTCCATCTATCCTCGCTCCTGGTTCAGGCAGAGGGAGAATTCTGATGAAGCAGTCTGATTTTGTGCATTTGCACAGCCATACCATGTACAGCTTGCTGGATGGGGCGTGCAAAATCAAGGATATAGCGCAAAGGGCAGCCGAGTGGGAGATGCCTGCGGCAGCGATGACCGATCACGGAAATTTGTTTGGGGCAATCGAGTTCTATAAAGAAATGCAGGAGGTGGGCGTCAAGCCCATCATCGGATGTGAGGTATACTGTGCGATAGAAAGCCGATTTTCGCGCAAACCTGCCAGAGGCATACAAAGTGCCTCAAATCACCTTGTGCTGCTGGCCAAGGATTCAGTTGGCTACAAGAACCTGATCAAACTCGTCTCCGAAGGGTATCTTGAGGGGTTCTACTACAGTCCTCGAATTGACAAGGAACTGTTGAGAGAGCACGCAGAGGGGCTGGTCTGTCTTTCTGCTTGTATCAGTGGCGAAATTCCACATCTGATCGAAAGGGAAGGAATTCAGGCCGCCAAAGAGGCGGTATCCGAATATCAAGAGATATTCGGTGATGACTTTTATCTGGAGATACAAAGACACGGTATTGACAGGGAAGCCAGGATAAATCCCGGTCTCATAAAGTTGAATGAGGAGATGGGGGTTCGTCTTGTTGCTACAAACGACTCTCATTTTCTGCGCGAAGAAGACCATGAAGCGCACGCTGCGCTTGTTGCCATCCAAACTGGCAAGACGCTGGAGGACCCCAACCGGATGTGCTACCCGGGTGGGGTTTATTTCAAGTCCTCAAAAGAAATGTACGAACTGTTCTCAGATGTACCCCATGCCCTGGAGACCACGTTGGAGATTGCAGAAAAATGCAATCTGGAAATGGCCTTCGGGGAGTATCATGCACCCGAGTTTCCGTTGCCGTTCAGTTTCAATTCGGCGGATGACTACCTGTCTGATTTGTCACGCAGAGGAATGGAACGCAGGTGCAAGGTTGTAACCCAAGAGCATGAGCAGCGTCTGGAATTCGAACTGGATATCATCAAACAGACGGGTTACCCGGGTTATTTCCTCATTCTTGGTGATCTGGTTCGTTTTTCCAGTGAGGCTGGGATCCGGGCTTCCGCTCGCGGATCAGCTGTCAGCAGTCTGGTTGCCTATGCATTGGGCATTACCACGGTTGACCCGATGGAGCATGGGTTGTATTTCGAACGGTTCCTGAATCCAGAGCGTATCTCCATGCCGGATATCGATCTGGACATAGCCGACAGGGACAGAGAAAAACTGATCGAATACGTGGTTGAGAAATATGGCCGAGATAATGTCTGCCAGATCATCACGTTCGGGACAATGGGAGCCAAGGGTGTCATCCGAGATGTTGGTAGAGTACTCGACATGCCCTTTGCTGAAGTGGATCGCATCTCAAGGCTCGTGCCACCCGAGTTGAAGATGACACTTGATAAGGCACTGGCTGCCTCACCGGAACTCAAACAGATTGCCGAGGGCGGCGGCGTGGGTCAAAGGCTGATGACCATCGCAAAGCAGCTTGAAGGAACCGCCAGGCACGCATCAGTGCACGCTGCGGCTGTAGTGATCTCGCCAACACCGATCATCGAGCACATTCCACTCTATAAGTCCCCCAAGGGGGACGAAGTAGTGACCCAATTCCCCTTTGAAACAGTTGAAGAGCTGGGCCTCCTGAAGATGGATTTTCTTGGACTTCGGAATCTCACGGTTTTGGACGAGGCCGTAAAAATGGTGGAGACCAATCACGGGATCAAACTGGATATCGACAGTTTGCCGATGGATGACGAAAAAACCCTCGAATTGTTCGGCAATGGTCAGACCGTCGGTGTGTTCCAGTTTGAAAGCCCACCCATGCGGGACTACCTACAAAAGCTGCAACCGGACCGCTTCGAAGACATCATCGCTATGAATGCCCTCTATCGTCCAGGGCCAATGAAATACATCCCAAACTATGTGGCACGGAAGCGAGGAGAAGAACAGGCTATATATGCCCATCCTCTTCTGGAGCCAACGCTGAAAGAGACGTATGGGATCATCACCTATCAAGAGCAGGTGATGGAGATCTGTCGGAGTATGGCCGGTTTCACCCTGGGACACGCCGATGGTATTCGCAAAGCCATGGGGAAGAAACTTGCCGATGTTATGGAGAAGTACAAGGTTCAGTTCATCGATGGGGCGAAACAAAACGGAGTGCCTGCGGAGGATTCTAAAAAGATCTGGGCGGATATCGAAGTGTTTTCCGGGTACGGGTTCAACAAAGCACACAGCTCAGGCTACGCTCTTGTAGCGTACCAGGCCGCCTATCTGAAAGCTCATTATCCCGCAGAATACATGGCGGCTAACCTAAACAGTGAAATAGGTGATATCGATCGACTGGTTGTCCTTATCGAAGAATGCCGCCGAATGGGCCTGGAAGTAATGCCTCCTGATGTGAATACAAGCTTTGTAGATTTCGTATCATCTGAAGACAACGTGCTAATGGGAATGGCAGCCGTTCGCAATGTTGGTCGCGGCGCTGTTGAGGCAATAGTCTCTGCACGTATCGAAGGGGAAGCGTTCAGTTCGTTATTCGAGTTCTGTGAACGTGTGGATTTACGCGCGGCCAACCGCAGATCGATCGAAAGCCTTATTAGTGCAGGGGCACTGGATTCGCTTGGTGGGCATCGTGCTCAGCTGCTGGAGGCTCTGGGCAGGGCACTGGACATGGCCCAGGCCGCGCAGGTAGCACGTCAAAGAGGTCAGATTACGCTTTTTGAGTCAGAAGGGATGACTCAACAGGCCGCCGTCGTAAATAACCAGGTGCTTCCGGAAATGCCAGAATGGTCTGAACGAGAACGCTTGAGCAGAGAAAAGGAGATGCTTGGCTTCTATCTGTCTGGGCATCCCCTGGCGAAGTACCGTTCAGATCTGTTCGCGATGGGCATCCGATCCATCCAGGACTTGGAGGGCCTACCGGATGGGGCAGAGCTGAAGCTGGGCGGACTCCTTGCAGAAGTGAAACCGCACACGGATCGAAATGGAAGACCCATGGCATTTGGGACCTTGGAGGATTTGGATGGTACAGCAGATCTCGTGGTCTTTCCCGATGCCTTTGAAAAGGTGAAAGAGTTGATGGTCCCCGATGCGGTGGTTGTGATGCAAGGTCGTCTATCCGGTCGGAACGGTCGCACCTCAATTCAGGTGGAACAAGTGCTTCCGATCGAGAAGGCAAGAGAAACCCTGGCCGATGCAGTCAACGTGCTGGTTTCAGCTGATGACCTGGATATACAAAAACTCGAGGCTCTCAAGGAGCTGATGGAAAGGTTCGAAGGGAAGTGTACATTGTATCTACACTTGCAGCTGGGCGAAGACCATAGGACTGTCATTCGGTCCCGTCAGATACGGGTCGCATGTAGTGAGACACTTGTTACAGAGATTGGGGAACTGTTGGGGACACGAGCAAAGGTGTGGGTATCCGCAGAACATGTGCGCAATCGCCGGGCAGCTCGGACACCCCGTGCGGACACTGTAGATCCACTGGAGTCGTTTACCGCTGCATCACCTACAGCACTGACATCCAACGGGGTTTCCGCGGTGCCCGCTTGAGTAAAATCTTAGAATCCAGCGTACAAAGACGCCCGGTTTCGTGTGCTGAACCGGGCGTCTTTGTTTTATACCGCGAAGAATCAGACTAGTAGTATTCGTGTCTTCGTGAGTAGATGTTCAGTAGAAAGCCGACAAGAATCATGTTTACAACCAGGGGAGATCCCCCATAGCTCAGGAAGGGGAGAGGCAGACCGGTGACCGGCATTACACCGATAGTCATCCCGATATTGACAAAAATGTGGAAGACCAGGATGGACACCAGACCTATGGCTACAAGGCTCGAGAAGCGGCTCTTTACGATGGTGGCAATGTGAACAGCTCGCCATATGATGAACAAGAACAGGGCCAGCACGGCAATGGCACCCAAGAAGCCGAACTCTTCACCCAACACCGAGAAGATAAAATCCGTGTGCTGCTCGGGTAGGAATGCCAGTTTCGTTTGTGTTCCTTCGAGGTAGCCTTTTCCGCTCAGTCCTCCTGACCCGATCGCTACCCTGGACTGGATCACCTGATAGCCGGCGCCAAGCTTGTCCATATCCGGGTTCAAAAAGGTCAGGATTCGACGTTTCTGGTATTCGTGCAATTTGTGATCCCAGATGTACGGAGCACCCACAGCGACGGTGAGATTGACCGTGACCAGCGTTACGATGAGGCTTAGCCTGGGGCGCACAATGAAGATGATGCCGGCCATAAGCAGGATGAGGAAAACCAGAGAAAAGTAGTGGAATGCGCAGATCAGACTCAAAAATGGGGAAACAATGAAGAACATGACGATTGGGCGCAAGCCCGCCCAGTAGAGCACCGGAAGCAGAATTGCCCAGAATACGAGAGAAGTACCTAGGTCGGGCTGTTTGTAGACGAGGAGTGCCGGAATCATCACCAAGACCAGCGGCGCAACGAATGTACGTACTCTATCGAGGTTCAAGTTTCTGCGGGAAAGGTAACGTGCGAGCGCGAGCACCGTCGCAATTTTGGCCAGTTCCGACGGTTGTACGTGCATAGGACCTAGGTTGAACCATCGACGATCGCCAAACTCCAGAACCAGTACGAGGAGAAATATTGCAACTCCGTAAAGGATGTAGGCGAAGGCGTAATAAAACTTAAGCGGAATGGCTACCGTGAATACCAGGGCTATAAGAGCCAATGCTGTCCATACGATTTGCTTCTTGTATACAGCTCCAGCACTCCCCAAATCCCAGTTGAACGTGGCACTGTATATCATAGTAATCCCAATGGCAGCCGTAGAAAGCACTGCCAAAAGGAGTGAAATATCCAGTTCACGTTGAATGTAGCGGGAGAAGTTCATCCTTCTACCTCTGTTGCGCTGAGGCTACCGGTGCATTGCCGATCACGGTTTCGGGCTGACTCGGCGCTGGCTCTTTTGAGGCAACCGTGATTTCCTCAGAGGCTGCATTGTCGAAGTAGGTCTCCAGAACGCGCCTTACCATAGGCGCAGCGATTTGCCCGCCCTGTCCGGCATTTTCTACAACAATAGCCACGACGATTTCTGGATTCTCCATAGGTGCGATGGCTGTGAACCAGGCGTGGTCCTCACCGTGGGAATTCTGGGCTGTTCCCGTCTTTCCACCCACGACCACGCCACGGACACGTGCCTGTTTTCCTGTTCCGTGTAGACTGTTCACCACGTCCCGAAGAATGCTTCGCATATGCACCAAGCTCGTCTCGGAGATGGATACGGGTTCGCTTAAAGACGGGTCGTCGTTGCCAAGCAGGACGTGGGGTCTAGGCAGAGATCCCACGGCAAGCGCGCTGATGTATCGCGCAATCTGGATGGGGGTTGCAGTGGTTTCGCCCTGGCCGATGGAAAGGTTCAGCATGAATCCTTCCACCCAGCTCCCCCTGTTCCTTTCGTAATATGAGCGATCTGTGATAAGTCCTTTCGCTTCGCCATCTCCACCGGCCGCGATGTCGATTCCCGTAGGCTGACCCAATCCCAAGATCTTGGCGTATTTGTTCCAGTTCGCTATGCCGACCTCCCGACCCAAATTGTAGAAGAAAATGTCACAGGATCGCACGATGGCCGACCGAAGCGTAAGCTCACCGTGCCCGGTATCCAGGTGGCAGCCAAAAAACCGATCCCCGAATTCCAGTTCACCCTCACACGGGTCATATCTCTGTTCATCGGGTTCTAGAATACCCAACTCCAATGCCGCCAGGCCCGTGACCATTTTCAGCACGGATGCCGGAGGATACTCACCCTGGATACTGCGGTTCAGTAGCGGCTTTTGAGGATCTGCCTGCAGTGCATGCCATTCCTGCAAGTTCCGGACCGACCGCGGATGAAATCCCGGCTTGCTGACCATCGCAAGGATCTCTCCGGATCGGGGATCCATGGCCACCAGGCTTCCCTTCAGGTTATCCTGAAAGCAGAGCTCGGCCTCCAGCTGGAGCCGCCAGTCAAGTGTCAATGCTATATTGTTTCCAGACACTGCGTTGTGTGTTCTGTCCGGAAACGATCCAACCTCACGTCCCCTGGCATTTACCTCAATGAATTTGATTCCCTCTTGCCCCCTCAAGTTTTGCTCACACAGACGTTCAACACCGCGTTTTCCAATCTGATCGTTCATGCTATAACCCTGGGGCTGCTTTCGAGAAAACGTCTTGGCATCGATCAGTCCCACATACCCTAGAATGTGTGGGGCCAGGGGGAATGGACCGTTGAAGGGGGGATATCCTCTTCTGGCTTCTACCTGGATTTCCATTCCCGGAAGGTCGTAGCGATCTTCCTCGATCATGGATACCATCTCGAAGCCCACATCACGCTTGAGCTTCACTGGATCGTAGAAATGTCGTTTCCTGGATGCCAGCTTACTCTTGATGCGTTTCTCGGATAGGCCAACTGTATCACTCAACCGTGAAATCACTCGAGCCTGCGTCTTGGGATCCGTGTTACTCATCAGACGAGAGGGGATGACGGAGATGGTGTAGGAAGGCCTGTTGTCCACCAATATTTCCCCGTTCCGATCCAGAATCAGACCTCGATTGGCCTCGATGGGCACAGGCTGCATCGTATTCTTTTCCGAATGGATCCGGTACTGTTCCCAACCCGTGATTTGCAGCAGATAGAGTCTGGCAAACAAGATACCGAACAGGATCAATACAGACCCGAGCATCCAATGTGCTCGACGTTCCCGCGTGCCGTTATCCATGAAGTCTTCGTGCATCCAGATAGACTCCTTTATTGAATCGGATGGACAGCAGCAATGACAGGCAAATTCCAAGCGCAGTGGTATACAATGCGGTTCCCACCCCAACCTGGATCAGTCTGATGGGAACAACCGACACATTCGGCAAGGAAGCAAAAGTGAAGAAAACTAGATCGTGCAGTAAAACAGTCATGAACAGCAACAGTGCTTTTACTCGTAGATCTTCAGCAACGATGCCTATCCGCGTGTATCCAACCGCAAAGCCCACTACGCTGTTGGACAGGGCGTTTATCCCCATTGCATCGGGGTCGAAGACGTCCAGCAAGAATCCGGATGCGAACCCATACAACGTTCCCTCGATCTGACCACGCGAAATGCCAATATATGCCAGCACTATGAGCACTACATCCGGCTTAAGTCCGAGAATCCCGATCTTACTGACCCAGGATGTCTGGATCAACAAAGCCAATAACAAAAGTAGAATATTGCTGAGTGTTTTCATTTACGCTTAATCCGCAGCATTCTCTTCAAGGGGTCTAACCAGAATAAGTCTGCCGGCCTTGAGGCTAGAAGCGTGTCTGATCCCGTTCCACTTCTTCAGATTTCTGACGCTAGTGTCGAAGTCTCTGGCGATCTCCCAAAGAGTATCTCCCGGTCTAACCAGATAGAAGTTTCCAAGCAAAGGTGTATCCGGGTTGCCACCTTTGGGCTGCCAAATAACAAGCCTGTCCCCGGGGAAAATGTGCCTGGGAGCCGTGATATTGTTCCAGGTACGAATCTGGTCCGGCGTAACTCCTTCATCCTTTGCAATGCGCCAGAGGGTGTCGCCCTTGCGAACCCTGTAGGTGTGCCTCTCGTGGCTGCTTTCGTCGGGTGAGACACCCAATGTGTTCCGCTTCGCCACATATTGCCGACCTGGCCGAATCGGAATCTTCAGACGGGTGCCGACCTGCAATCGCTTGGGATTATGGATACCATTCGCATCCATAACAGCTCTCGTACTGACCTGCATTTGGCTGGCGATGCCCGATATTGTATCTCCGTGCCGGACTCGGTATTCAACCATCTGAACCTTGCGATGGGCTGGAACTCTAGCATAGTTCGTGAGGAACCGTTCCTTCGAACCGGCGGGGACACGCAAATGATAGACACGTTTGACCGGAGGCGCGGGGGTATACCCCACGCGAAGCTCCGGATTTAGGGCCTTCAGGGACTCGAAGCTGGCACCCGCACATTCTGCGGCCAGACTCAAGTCGATCCATTCCGAAACCGCCACAAGGTCGTACGAGAACGGTGCCCGGTATACTACATCTGTAAATCCGAACCACTCTGGATCCTTGGAAAGAATCAGGGCAGCCATGAACCTGGGTACATGGTTCCGTGTTTCTCTGGGCAGGCCGTGGAGTTCCCAGAAATCCCTCGTGCCCGATTTTTCCATGATCCGGCTGAGTCTGCCCTGGCCACAGTTGTAGGCAGCAATGACGAGTCGCCAGTCCTCGAAGAGTTTGTACAGGTGTTGGATGTGGCGAATTGCAGCATGGGTTGATTTTTCGGGGTCACGTCTTTCGTCGATCCAAAAATTGCGCTTTAATCCATAAAGCGGCGCCGTGGATGAGACAAACTGCCAGAGGCCGGCCGCACCTGCCCGAGAGTATGCCTTGGGATTGAACCCGCTCTCTATCATCGCTTTGTAGACGAGGTCTTGGGGTAAGCCTGCTTCCTGCAGCGCCTCCTGAATCAATGGAGTAAAGACTCCTGAGCGGGATAGCCAAAGCTTGAAGACATCCCTGCCGTTGGTCAGGAAGTAGCGAATGTTCTCCAAGACTTCCGGCCTGTAGTCGACTGGGACGTCGGCTGATCCAGCAAGTTTCCGGATCCAGAATTCTGCATAATAGGGGTGCTGGCGAATGTGGGAAGTCACGCTGTCAGGGAGGACGGTGAGCAAGTAATGGAGCGTCGATTCGGGGAGAATCGGCGATGTCGGCGGGAGTAGATCGCGGCTTAATTCAAGTGTGACCCGGACGAGGCCCGAGAGTTTCCTACCACTGAAGCCCGAGCTGCTTTTGGTCAACAGGTCCGCAAGCAGAATGGTTGCCCGGTCGAGGGATACAGCGGCAGAGTCTTTCCGGCTGGTCTCAAGATGGTTAAAGGCCTGGTTGAGGTAATGGTATACACGTGCTACCGGTGCAGGGGTCTGACTTCTTGAGGCACTATCGGACAATGCGGCCATACCTTCTTTTGTGACGGGCAAACCGTCTTTTGGCCGATCTGTTATGGTGTTATTAGTGGTCGCGCAGCCCAGGAGTAACAGGGCTGCCAGGAAGCACGCGGGGGGGGGCAGAAATGATAGAGGAGGAATTCTTCTCATGAATCACCCGGCGAATATCCCACGACCACACTGGAGGCAGCAGGATGCACTATTCGGTAGATAGGAGGTCTACTCCGGGGATACCAAAATCATGGTCTCAACAGTGAAAGGCGTATCGTATCCTGATGCAACTACAGTTTTCATGAAAGCTTCGGCAGATTTCCTGCTTCTAAAGTTTCCAATCCTGACTTTGAAAAACGGAGGCTCGAATTCCACATAGATATCATCTCTTTGGAGTGCTTGTCTGGCTTTGGCATGCGCCTGATCCGCTGCCTGCTGGCTGGAGGCAGAAAAAATCTGTAGCCGATATCCCTGGATCTTGCTTGGCCTCTTGACGGGATCAGACGAGACCTCGATTCTGGTTCGAACTACGAAGGCTTCCCGGTAGCCCAGGCCCTTTGCTTCAGCCCGTAGGTGTCCGACGTCCTTCGCCGTCTCGCCGTTTCCTATCTGTATTTTGTAGAGACGTGTTTGGACGTCGTGGAAAACGTAAGCTGGTGCCCGGAACTGGGTACGTGCCACCTTGTGCAAGTCCTCGGCCCTGCCCTGGTCTAGAACTGCACCAATCTGGACCCTGTATCCCTGAGTTTGCTGCGTGCCCACTGGAGTGATACCAGCCGCCCTGGTGGACGGGGTGTGCAAATCCGAGGAAGGCTTGAGAAGAAAGTCGTCGTCTCTCAGCGTTTGCGGGTCGAACTCCTCTCTTGCACTCCCTGTTGCCACTGGGGAGCTCTCAATTCTGGGGGCAGTGCAGCTGGCCGCAGAAAGGAGACAGAATATCAGGAGATGACGCGGGTCAAATACGCACATATTACCCAAGGCTAATCAGCCCAACCTGTTGTAATCCTTGCATATATCCAAGATCTAAATAGTAAGGCACAAACCTTGATTTGTCAACTCTTAATTTCTGATAAACCAGTAGGTTAAACCGGGGGGATTGGGAGGGAAGGTAGCGATTGCGAGAGGGGGGCAGTTGAACCACAGAGATCTACATATTGTGGGTTGTTCTGCACTTTCGTCAATATGTAGTTGTGGGTTCAGGGCAGCCAAGCCTGAAATGTGTTTTCGAACGGGTGTCTTGCCACTCCCCTTTCTGTGATAATGGCAGAAACGAGCTCAATCGGGGTGACATCGAATGCAGGATTGTATACGTGTATGCCCTCGGGGGCCGTCTGCTTGCCCATTCCACGGGTGATTTCCTCTGCATTTCTTTCCTCAATCGGTATGAGATCACCGGTGGCAAGGCTCATATCAATGGTGGAAAGCGGGGCCGCTACGTAAAAGGGCACGTTGTGTTCTTGCGCGAGTACCGCAAGTCCGTAGGTTCCGATTTTATTTGCCACATCGCCATTTGCAGCAATGCGATCGGCACCCACGACCACGCAATTGATCCGTTGCTGTCTCAGGACAGTACCAGCCATATTGTCGCAGATTACGGTGACATCTATTCCGCTTTGCTGGAGCTCCCAGGCAGTCAGCCTTGAACCCTGAAGCAGTGGACGGGTTTCATCGGCGAAGACGGAGATGTTTTTTCCTTCTTCTACGGCCGCATAGACCACGGCAAGGGCGGTTCCGTAATCTGCCGTAGCGAGACCTCCGGCGTTGCAGTGGGTAAGAACTGTTTCGTTGTCGCTCAGCAGTTCTGCTCCATTTCGTCCAATCTGCCTGCAGACCTGTCTGTCTTCTTCGAAGATGGCATTCGCTTCAGTTTGGAGCCTATCCAGTAGTGTTTNGGCATCTTCGGTGGTCCCTGCTTCGAAGACGGTGCGCATCCTATCGAGTGCCCAGAAAAGGTTTACCGCTGTGGGACGGGTTTCTGCAAGACGCTCAATCGATCTGGGAATGTCNTGCGTGAGATCCCCGNCGGTTTGAATGGATTCCAAAGCACCGATTACTACACCGTATGCTGCAGCAACACCGATTGCGGGTGCACCCCGAACGCGAAGACTCTCGATGGATTCGGCCACGGTCTCTACATCTTCACACTCTATGTAGACCAGTGCTTCGGGTAACTTCGTCTGGTCGATCAGGCGCAACTTGTTCTCAATCCAGGAGATTGTTGCTACAGGCATGACATCCTCAGTTGGTAGTTTGCTTGCTCTGAAAGGAGAATGCAGATGGCATCAGCCGGACTCCAACAGGGAGGATTGTTCTTCAAAGGTCCTNGTGGGAGCGTCTCCCCAGAGGCGCTCCAAACCGTAGAATGACCTCGCCTCAGCCTGAAATATATGGACAACAAGGTCCACGAAGTCGTAAAGGATCCAGTTCTGAGTCTGGTATCCCTCGATGTGCCACGGCGGGTGACCTGCAGCCTTCATACCCTCCTGCACTGCGTCCGCAAGGGCTCTGGAATGCGGACCCGAATTCGCAGTGCAGATCAGAAAATAGTCTGAAAAATCCGAGACCTCTCTCAGATCCATCATTACCAAGTCCTCTGCCTTTTTGGACTGCAATATTTCCGTACAGATCTCGAGGGTTTGGGGAATCTGGTCAGTCACGGTATTTCTCCTTAGGTGTCCTGGTGCTGTTGCACACAATCCAAACAATGTGTCAATTCAAGGGTGTCAAAGTGAGGTGTCTGAAATCTCTGCCCACGATCAAAGTAACCTGTTCTATTCGAAAGGGGTCCGGGATGATCTGTTGAATCCGGTTTTCGATTCCCAAGGCCTCAGCAACTTTGCGAGCCAGTTCAGGATTCCCTACACGGTCTATCACGATGGATTCGGGGTAGTTAAAACTTGGCGCGTTCGTCCAGGACATCACATCAAATCCAAGGAACCTGAGCTGTCGACTCACCTTTTGTGCAACGCCGTCAACGCCGCAGCCATTCAAAACTTCCACATGAATTTCCCCGTAATTCCTCGGGGTGTCGACCCTTGTCGTCTCCGGCCTGGGTGTCCTGATTACCAACGTGACAATAGCAACGGATGCCGTTAGTAGCAGACCTCCCATTACCCAAATCCATCTGGTCATCGGAATTTCCAAGAAAACAGAACGGGACATCAGTCGAAGACTACGACATGATGTCCCGTTCTTAGAAGAGATTCGATTGCTTCATTGTTCTCAATAAGGGTAGCCCCCTCGAGCACCGTAGGCAGAGGAAGGCCGGTTGCTGAACTGAAATTCGATCTGGATATTGTCTCGTGGCTTGTACAGCACACCCAAAAATGGCACAATTAGCTTCGTATTGCCGCCCTGAGCGGATCCAAATGTTGGAGACCCGTACAGGTTGTGTTGGAGACCCACCTGTGCCTTAATGATCAGGGGCTGCTTAGCTTTGTAGGTAATCGTGTTCAGGTAATACTGGTTTAGATTGTCACCTGAACCGGAGCTAAAGTTAATCCCCACGGTATTCTGGAACGACAGTCGATCGTTGGCCAGCAGTCCCTTAATCTTGTCACCCAGACTAAAGGGTCGAAGTTGCTCTGTTTGTGACCCCAGGCCCGGCAAGTTGAGAGACTTTGGGGTCAATCCGGAATCCGCCGGAATGATGGTTGTGACCACCAGTACCAAAAAGACTGCAAGAATGGTTGACTTCATCACAATTTAGGCCTTCCTCCCGGCAGGGCGTTCTCAATTGAAACTCAAATGAAGAATACGATAATTGGCTGAACATGTCAAGGCGTTCGGCCCATCTTTAGAACGTCTCTGGTTTCCCTTGGTTCCTCTTGGTCTACAACGGAAAAGATGTTAGTTCCGATCCATCATTTCAACAAAGTCATCGAACAGGTATTCCGCATCGTGCGGCCCGGCTGACGCTTCTGGATGGTACTGGACGCAAAACAGGGGAAGCTCTTTGTGCCTGAGGCCTTCAAGGGTGTTGTCGTTCAGGTTGATGTGTGTCAACTCGACCTCATCTTTATCCAGTGAATCCATGTCTACAGCGAACCCATGATTCTGTGACGTGATTTCCACTTTGCCTGTAGCTACCTGACGGACGGGCTGATTGGCGCCACGATGTCCAAATTTCAGTTTGTACGTTTTGCCCCCCAATGCAAGCCCAATGAGTTGATGACCAAGACAGATTCCGAAGGTGGGTTTTTTTTCGATAAGCTTTCGAATATTCTCCACGGCATAAGTTAGAGGCTCCGGATCACCTGGCCCGTTGGAAAGGAATATGCCATCGGGGTCAATTTCCAACAATTGCTCTGCTGGTGCATCTGCCGGGTATACCGTGACATCGCANCCTCGCTCAACCAGATACCTCAAGATNTTCTGCTTGATGCCAAAGTCATAGGCAGCAACACGGTATTTGGGAGGAGACAAGCCACTTGAAGCAGAGTTCTCCAGAAAGTCGTAAAGTCCTTCTTTCCAGTGGTAGGGTTCGGCACACGTAACGGCTCCGGCCAGATCTCTTCCCAACAGGCCCACTGAGGCATTTGCCTTTTCCACAAGCCGTTTGGGGGCGAGATCCTGGGTGGACAGCACACCCCGCATCGCGCCTTCCGTCCGTATACGTCTGGTGAGGGCTCGTGTGTCAATCCCCTGTATCCCCAGTAAATCATGTCTCGCCAGGTAATCGCCCAGGGATTCACCAGATCGCCAGTTGCTGGGGAAGGAGCAATATTCCTTGACGATGAACCCTTCGACCTGAGGACCTGAAGATTCTACGTCCGCAGTGTTGACACCATAGTTGCCAATTAAAGGGTATGTCATTGTGACGATCTGGCCTTTGTAAGACGGATCGGTAAGGATTTCCTGATATCCTGTCATACTGGTGTTGAAGACCACTTCACCTTCGCATTCTCCGACAGCACCAAAGGATTCCCCCTCGTAGATTGTGCCGTCCTCCAATGCCAGTATGGCTTTCATGAGTTTCTCCTAAGCTTTTTTCAGGGGTTCGAATTCCAGGTAACAATTATATTTACAACAAGTTGTGAGTTATTCTGCCGCCAAGAAGGGTCAGGACGGCCCTCCCTCGAAGTGTCCATCCGTGGAAGGGCGTGTTCCTTGACAGTGACCGAAAGGCATTGGTGTCAACCTGCCAGGAAAGGTCCGGGTCGATTACCGTAATGTCTGCGGCCTTGCCCGGTGTGAGCGTCCCGGCCTCCAAGCCGAGTATCCGGGCTGGCGCCACGGTGAGCTTTTCTATAACCTCCGTGATACTCAAGATCCCCGTCGCAACCAGTGTGGAAAAAAAGGTTCCTACCGCGGTTTCCAGTCCAAGGATACCATTTGGTGCTTCAGGGAATGCCTTGAGCTTTTCCTCAATGGTATGGGGCGCGTGATCCGTGGCCAAGGCGTCGATCGTACCGTCCGCCAATCCCTCGATTACGGCCTCGCGATCATCCGCCGATCGCAGTGGTGGGCTCATTTTGCCCTGTGTTCCGTAGATTCGCACATCCTCGTCGATAAGGGCGATGTGATGTGGCATAGCCTCGCAGCTGACGCTCAACCCTTCAGCCTTCGCTTTTCGTACGAGATCTATTGCCCTGCGAACGCTGATGTGAAGGACGTGGAGATGCCCGCCAACATCTCGAACAAGGTTGATATCTCGCTCTACCATGGCCGCCTCTCCCTCAGAGGGCATCCCTTTCATACCCAGTTCCCTGGATACCGAACCGTCGTGCATGTGACCGCCGCGCGTCAATTCAAAGACTTCTGAATGCGGGCACACGGGGAACCCCTTCGCTTCAGAAAGCTTCAGGAGTTCACGCATGAGTGGCTCGGACTGGATGGGAAGCCCGTCGTCCGAGAAACCCACCGCACCTGCTTCAAGGAGGGCGTCCGTGTCTGTTAGTAAATTACCTTTCATTCCAACGGTTGCGCAGGCGATCGGGTAAACACGCGAGGCTGCTCCGGATGACTTTGCACTNAGGTCCGTTAGCACCNGAACCGAGTCCAGTGGCGGCTCCGTATTTGGCAGGCAGGCAACGGCAGTGAAACCTCCGGCAGCTGCCGCACCGCAACCTGTCGCAACCGTCTCCTTGTCAGGAAATCCTGGGTCACGCAGGTGAACGTGCATGTCAATCAGNCCCGGCGATATCACCTTGCCCGCAACATCGAAGGATACTGCCTCCTCAGGCGGGATAACCCCGGTCTCGATCTTAGATATCCGGCCATTTTCGATTAGGAAATCCGCGGTTTTATCCAATGCATTAGCGGGATCGATAATGCGACCGTTTCGCAGCAGTATACAGGAGGGTGAATCTGTTTGGCTCATATGGGAAGGTGGTAGTTTCTGAGGTCAAAATTCCTGGNTGGNTGGGGNCAAAGTTACCGGTGCGANGANGACCTGTCAAGGTTAATTCANGTGAGTTGTTGCTGAGGCGTGGGCTACAGCGATATCGGCGGCCAATTGCGAGGTGACAGAATGATTGCTGTCTTGATTTACGTGGCGAGGAGGGGTATTTTGGTTTGACAACCCACCCAAACGATCAGGGGGCTGGAGTGCTGAAGCCATCGATGATGTTTCTCAGTTTAACTGCTTTGCTGTCGCCCGCGCACTCAGGGCCTGAACCGTTCAATCTGATGATAACGGATGCTCCATACCGGGCGCCGGCAGGAACTGTGGACCTGGAGATACCTGATGATGAAGAGCACGCATTCCTGGAGGGGATCATCGAGGACATTTTTCCTCGTGGTCACAAAGGCTTCTTTACGGAAGAGAAGGCCATTGAGATATTGAGGTATACCTCAAGTGCGTTGGAGCTGAAGAACAACGGAGGATCTGCAACTAAAATTCTGCGTGAGGGATACGCAATCTGTGGAGGATTATCGCAAGTTTTCAGAATACTCTGTCGCAAAGTTGGGATTCCGTCGAGATATGTGGGCGCTTTTTACCTTCGTCCCCTGATGGGAAGCCACGCCATCAGCGAGGTGTATTACGGCGGAAGGTGGCATCTCCTGGATCCCACATTCGGGTTGTTTTTCTACTCCAAGGATCGATACGATAAGAAGGGGAGAATTGCTTCTTTCCACGACTTGACCATCGATCACCACAGTTGGCATGCCTTCAAGGTGGTTGATAAGCCGTGGTCAGGCACATACAATGACCAGACGCGGTCCTATGGGATCATGCCTGCGGAGCCCGATTATCTGGCCGAAGTCTACAATTCATCAATCACAGAGTTGTATCGAAAGTATGTTGAAACCACATTTCCAGTTGCCTACGGCAGCAATGACCGGGTTTCATTCCCGGTAGATGCGGATGTTCGGGAAGGGGGCGATTTCTGCGTTGGTGAGTTGGACGGAGAGTCTCGAGATATAGTGATGCAGGCACTCAACGGCAGTACGTATGTGGGCAGCCATTATGTAGGGGGCTCATTTCCTCCTGGGTTTCACACCTGGTCGATCAAAGCTGCTGCTGGAACGAGACTTTCCCTTTCCTATTTTGCAGTTGGGGAGGGCTCTCCCAAACTGACCATGCAGCCTCTTAAAGGTGTTAGATCCAACGGTACGGACTATACGGAAATGGGAACAATATTTGGTTTGCTGGTGATCGATGACGAAGCCATTGTATCTATTCACTGTCCAACGGGTACGTTCATAGTAGATGCGATGAAGCTCGAAAAAGCCAGCGAATAGGTGCTTGTAGTTGGTGACCAAGGGACGGCAACAGGCCTTTCAGCCAAGGGAGTGTCATATGAACTATCCAATGTTGCGGGATTCTCATCCCCGGCTTTATCATCCTGCAGGGGATACATCTTTTTCGTATCGCGGCCCAAAGGATCCAACCCGGGAATTGATCCTGAAGAATCTTGTCGCAGACTGTGAATTGTATGCCAATCAGAGGCCCTGGCAACGTATCCCGGAACGGCCGAATAGCCCATACCCCTATCACCAATTGTATCTGACATTCTACACCGGCATGCACGTGACGGCATTGATGGAGACCTATGCCTTTACATACCGATTGACGGGGAATACTAGGTGGCTAAAATGTGCAAGGAACTGGCTGAAGGCCGCGGCGCTTCTGGAACATAGCGATCGGGTCGAGGAGCATTTCTACACTGCCAACAGGTACATGCAAGCCTTTGCGCTTGCCCTGGATCTTCTGGATTCGGAGCTGGACCGAAGTGAGAAGAGGAGCGCCGTCACGTGCCTGGTCAGGCTCATGAAACGGTGGTGGCCAGACGTGGATAGTGCCCGCGATTCATCGGACGGTAGACATCACGCTGTTGTGGACAACGGTCATTTTGGGGTAGCCGCGCTCTATCTTTTGGGCAAACACCCGGACGCAGAGATGTGGCTTGCCGCTGTGATCGACCGGTTCCGGAACGGTGTAATGCCTTATGGATGCGGCCAAGACGGAGAACCGGGAGATGGTGCATCATTCTGGCCCTGGGAGAACATGTGGATGCTCCACTTCGCCGATGCGTTGCTGAACGTGACAGGGATCAATTTGTATGGAGAGTTTCCAAACCGTCTGACAAGACCTCTCCAGTGGTTCCGTTACCACCTTGCGCCACCCAGGAGTATCGAAGACCGTGTTTACTATCCTGCAAACTCAAATGTGGTTACCGGCACTCAGCTCAATGGCTGTTCTCCAACGCTTCTCAGGTTGGCACAAGAGGCAGGTGACAAGGATATGAGAGACGCCGCGCTCTCTGATCCACGGCTCGGCAGACTCTTTCGTTTCGGGATGGGTGTCAAAGGTACAAGTGCAGAGTGCATGGTCGCATATGGTCCGTATGCCTATTGCTACTTCGATCCTGCATTTGTGCCCGGTACGAAGCACCGGGACTATCCCCTTTCCAGGACGTTCAAGCATGCGCACTATGGTGAAACTGGGCTTCTGCGAACAGGTTGGGGTTCGGATGCGATTGTGGCCTGTGTCTGCGGCTACAAGGGTGGCAGTGCGCACGGCTTTACCGATTTTCACCTCCAATGGAGCGGACATCCGGTACTGCGCTCCATCTCCGCAGAGGAAGCCCAGCCCGTATCCTGCGGCAGCCTTCCGTATGTGGGTGGGCAGAACGAAATCGTGTCCTTTCTGAGGAGGCTGCAGTGCTCGAAGACACACGACCGCCTCTTCATTCGATCCATTCGTACCGACCATGAATACTGGCTGCTGAAAGGGGATGATCCTGTGCTGGTTGCTGCCCTGAGACGGAGGAAGAGAGGGGCGAAAATAATGACGAAAGGTGGTGAACGGTTTGTCCGTTTGAGTGGCCGCGATTACCTGCAGTATGATCGGAAGATTCACTTCAACCCGAGAGCAGGCGAGGTGTCCATACGATTCAGAACACACGGGAGTGGAGATGGTCCAGGGATATTGTTCAATACCGGCCTTGGAGTCGGCAGGTTGATGGGCACCAGGGTCAATTCTTTCTCACTGGGGATGCTCGATGGGAATTCGCTGACCTTTGTTGTACAGAGCCAGCGCAACACCTCGGTTCAGGTGAACTCCAAGCAGAAAATCAAGCCTGGCATCTGGCATGATGTGACCATTAGATGGGGAGGATTCAATCGTTCGGATGACACCCCATTCATTGAGATCGATGTGGATGGACATCTGGATCGATGTGAGGATCCGGCGGCATTCGGAGAACTGGGTGTGGACTCTCAGAGGTTGAAATCTAGGAAGAAAGCCAGGACCTTTTACATAAAGTCGAATTCAGTTCTGGCTTTTGGCGGAGCGGTACAAATGCCGGGAACCGGCCTGAAGTGTGACCTTTCCAAGGTAAGTCTGAAATGCCCGGGTAAGAAAAAGCTGGCGCTACGGTTTGAGGAAGATCTCGACGATGAAACTGGAAGCGGTACATTCGGCTGGAAACTGAATCCCGTGGATCTACGTGCCGTAAGTCGCCGCCGCGCTCGGCTCGGCGCCGGACCTGCAGCGGTGGAGATCATCCCCCTTGTTGGCGATGGGTTTCAGTTCGAGCGCGAAACAGTTCCGTTTGCGCCCTCGGGGCTTGCTGCCGGCAGTCTGAAAAGCTTTGTGAAGGAATCCCACCAAGAAAGCGAACGGCTTCTGGCGAAGTCCACAGGGGAGGTGCTTGTTTTGGCCTTTGCGAGGATGAAATCCAAGGTATCCGTCAATGAGACGGACAGCGGGTTTTCGCTTCGCTCTGGATCTGAAGTCCGTGATTTCGCGGTCAACAAGACAGGTGGCGAGATCCTTACGGAAATCTGAATCCCCAGATGTTTTTTCGGACAGCCACGTGTTGAAGGGCGAGTGGCCGTTTCTATTTCGGGAGCAACATCTGGACAGCATTGATCACGGACTCGCCGGTTATGGCATCCATCGGAATGGGCCATCCACTTTTCCTCAGTGCAAACGCAACCCGAACTGCTTCGGGCAAGCCCAAATTGAGACGGGAAAGTTTCTCAGGGTCCTGGAAGATTTCACAGGGTGTTCCGTCGAGGCCAATTCTTCCGTTGTCCAAGGCGATGACTCTGTGTGAGAGGCGGGCTACGAGGTCCATGTCGTGGGTGACCAACACCAGGGTAGTGCCTTCTTCGTTCAGTCGTTTCAACAGGTCGGAGATCTCGAGTGCACCCGCTGGATCGAGACCGGCGGTGGGTTCGTCCATCACGAGAATGGAAGGACGCATCGATAGAACGCCGGCGATGGCAACCCGACGTTTCTCGCCCCCAGAAAGGGCGAAAGGCGAACGGTCCAGAAATGCTTGTGGATCCAGGCCGACCTCCGTAAGCGCACGATCAACACGGGAATCGATATTGTCGAAGCCGAGGTTTTTTGGCCCAAATGAGACATCTTCCAGGACTGTTTCCGCGAAAAGTTGAGCCTCAGGAAACTGGAAGATAAGCCCCACCTGCCTGCGAAGGGCCCTGAAGTCCGTATCGGAATCGATGTTCACCCCCCCCACGGAAAGCACTCCCTTGGTGGCGAGCAGCAAACCATTGAGGTGCTGGGCAAAGGTGGATTTGCCAGATCCGCCAGGCCCAATCAGCGCCAGGCAGGACCCTTGACTCACTTCAAGGCTCAGGTCGTTGAGCGCTGTTATCTTTCCTGGCAGGCCAGGGTTATAGACGTGACGGAGATGGCTTGCTTGAATAATGCATTCTCCCGACGGCAGAGTCGGGGCTGGTTGGGAGGGCGGGCTCGTCTTTCCAGAAAAGGTTAGACCCTTCTGCAATTCGATGGGGTGAAGCGGGAGTGGAGGGGGAAGATGGGCCTGGTGGGCTACCAACGCGGAAAAGGGGGGTGCCAAACCAATTTGAATCAGTCGTAGTACTTCCGAAAAGATCACGCGTGGCTGGCCATCGAGTATTACGTCGCCACGGTGCAGGACAATCACACGGTCGAAGCTTGCAGCTTCCCCAGGGTTCTGGGTAACGATGATGGGGGTAATCTCTCCGTCCGCGTGCAGTTCATCGAGAAGCACCATTAGGGATTGTCGACTTCCAGGATCCAGGAGCGCGGTTGGTTCATCCATAAGCAGATATCTTGGTCTCATCGCCAGTGTTCCGGCTATTGCGAGACGCTGGCGTTCACCTCCGGAGAGCAGGTGAGGGGAATGCTGTCTGTACCGGATCAGATCAAGCCTGGACAAAATTTGTTCAACCCGTATGTGCATCTCGTCTGTGGCGATCCCTATATTCTCCAGCCCAAAGGCGATTTCTCTTTCTACCTGCGCCGACACGATCTGATCGTCGGGATTCTGAAACACCATTCCGACCCGTGTCCGGATCTCGTGGATGGCCTCCTGATCAGCCACACGCAATCCGTCGACAATCACCTCACCTTCAAAAGGCTGGTAGAGCCCGTTGATGCAACGCAAAAGGGATGTTTTTCCCGACCCGTTCGCGCCGATGATCGCCACCGATTCGCCTGGCTGAAAGGAGATAGATATGTCCTTCAAAACCGGTTCTAACTCCGGCTTATATCTGAAAGACAGGCGACGAATCTCAATCATGGGGAAACCCTAGAAGACAAAGAAAAAGTCCGGACTTGCCGGACTGATGTGGACGAGGGTTGCGAGATCTTGTTTCACTGCGTTAGGCACGTCAATCCGCAGCAACGGCCTCCCTTTTGCGATCCTTTTGTCCATAGTCCTCGAAGAGCGGAAGGTTTCCGTCCTCTCCCACTTCCAGGGGCCTGGGATCTGAGATAATCTGAAGGTCGTCTCTTTGTTTCGCTGCTTCCAGGAATGACGTGGAGGCCTCCACTTCACCTAGGTCCAGAGTATTCTTGATCCATAGTATTCGTGTGTCCACGGCCTCAACCAGGCCGACGGATTCCAGCGCGATTTCTATTATTTCTCTATCTGTTGGGAAATGCATTGGGATAGCTGCTATGGACACATTTTGACCAGTGATGGCATTGATGTAAGTGGATTTCAGATCGATCTGCTCCACAAGCCGATCTGTGGCGAATTCGGCCATACCTATTCCAACGGCATTTCCGTGTGTTTTCTCGGTCAGATCTCTCACGAAAATACGCAACACATTCGGTGGTATCGCCTCTTCCTTTCGACCTACGACGTTGGTGTCTATTCCGGACCCGCTGATGTCTTTTCCCATTTCATCTATGATCAGAAGGTCCACTTCGGGAAATGGAAGTTTTGGGCACCAGGCTTTGGACTTCGCCTGTAGTCCCTTTTCCACCTCCTCGAATTCGGCAGATGGAACCGCGGTTATCTGAGCTGTCTCATCATAACCGTTTTCCAGCAACGCTACGCCAAAAGCGATCGGCATCTTCTCCCTCACCATTTTACCGACCACACGTACAATTTTATCGAAGGAATGATGTATGATGGCCCTGTGGTAGATCTTGGCCCCTTCATGCTTGCCAAGCCCAATAAGCATCATCTTCATCAGGCCACTTTCTATCTCACCGATGAAGCCAGTATGCGGCTTTACCCGGTTGACGACAATTACGTGATCTGCTTGAGACGCAATCTTATCGAAATACACCGGCATCCCAAAGTCGGTGGTACCAATTTGAACGACTTCCATGGACGAACGCACCGGAGCGCCCATCGTTTCCTCGGTTATCCCATATCCTGCCAGTACACCCGTCTGGCCCTCTGCCGTTCCGCCGCCATGACTACCCATTGCCGGAACGATAAACGGATGTGCTCCAAGTCGTTTCATTTCCTCAGCGATTGTCTTGATGACCGTTGCGAGATTGGCGATACCCCTGCTGCCTGCGGAAATGGCAACGGACTGGCCGGCCATGATGGTGTTACCCGGCGAGAGCTTTGTGATTTCTTCTCGGACGGTTGATGGTATGTCGTCTATTCGTGGTGCATCTAACTGCTGGCGGATCCGAAACATCTCCGGAAATTGCATGTATGCCTCCAGGGCGTTGGTGCCTGTCCAAAATCTGAGGTATGTCCGTTCTAGATGGCCTCTTCGTAGATCAGCGTAACATCTTCCAGTGTGGTACTTCTGGGATTGATCTGTGTATTCGGACTCTTCATTGCATCTGCTGCAAGAGTTGGGATTCCTTCAGGGTCTACGCCTGCGGTCGAAAGTGTTGCGGGTATACATACATCTTCCGAAAGTTGCTCAACGGCACCAATAGCGCATTCGGCCCCATCAAGGGGACTCAGGTCCGAGACGTCCTCACCCATTGCAGTGGCGATTTCTGCAAATTTCACCGGGCAAGCAATCTTGTTGTAATTCATCACCCGGGGAAGAAGCACTGCATTGGCCACACCATGTGGTACGCCGTAATGGCCACTTACGGGATGGGACATTGCGTGTACATTACCCAGACGACTTTGAGAAAACGCCATCCCAGCAAGCGTGCTGGCAATCAACATCTGTTCTGTGGCAAAATGGTTGGTACTGCTGCTAGCGGCCTGTCGAAGATACTTGGAGATAAGCCGAATTGCATGAAGAGCCAGGCCTTCAGACAAGGGGCTGGCGGTTAGAGCAACGTAAGATTCGATGGCGTGGGTCAACGCGTCCATCCCGGTTGCTGCAGCAATGGGCATAGGCAATCCAACGGCCATTGCGGAGTCAAGGACGCCTACCTGTGGTATTATGTTGGGGCTCACGACGGATGCTTTGAAGTGATTGCCGTCTGTTACTACGGCGAATGGCGTTACCTCGCTAGCAGTACCATACGTTGTAGGCACGCAAAGGGTAAATGGGATTCGGTTGGTTACTTTGCCGGCCACAAAGAATTCACCAATCTTCCCTTCATTTGTGGCAAGGACGCCTGCAGTTTTCGCCGTGTCCATTGAACTGCCACCACCAACCGCCACCAGGTAATCACAATCCTCAGACAGATACCTGTTGAGACAGGCCTCAACTACCTCGATCGGTGGATTCTCTTTAACCTGATCGTAGACCGCATATGGCAGATCCGCCGAATCCAGTACTGAGGTTACCCGATCGACCAGCCCGGCGGCAACAAGACCCGGGTCTGTAACCACCAGCCCTTTCCCGTGACCTTGCTTTGCCAGAATGTCCGGAATGGTAGCCACCGCTCCACGACCAACTGAGAGTTGTGTAGGAGCGAAATATGTGAATAAATTAGGGGCCGACATTTGAATCACTTCTCCGAACGATTACCCAATCAGGTGCAAACAGTGCAATTTCTTACGAGATCTGCAATATCAATTTAGCGCTTTCGTATGGGTCACACAAGTAGCAAGATCAGCAAAGATCCGTTTCTATTAAGGGTAGGACCTCAGAAAGCGATGTAACGGAAGGTTTGTGTTCGAAGGCCGGATTTCCATGCGTCAAATAGATGCATCTAACTCCAGCACGTTTACAAGCCTCTATGTCGTATCTTCCATCTCCGACGGTAACCACTTCATTTGCAGTCAGTTTCATGCCCGCAAGCGCCTTGTAGATCAGATCAGGGGAGGGCTTAATATCTCCGTCCTCTCTGGCCAGCGCGGTATCAAAGTGCAGCCCATACCTAAGCAAGACGGTCTTCATTGCTGCTTGGTGGTTGTTCGTCACAACCGAAAGCCGGATTCCCATCGCCGAAAGTGCCCGTAACAGGTCAAAAATACCTTCGTTTGCCGCCGCGTTTTCTGCAGCTGCCATTTCTGCCGTCAGGAGCTCCTGGTTTGCCCATATTGAGCGCTCCTCGGGCAAGCTGTCGATGAAGTCCATTATGGTCTGACCCGGTGGAGCACCAATTTTCTCTCTGAGCTCCCGCCAGTTGATGTAAGGAGCCGTGATGGTTCCATCCATGTCGAAAATAACACCTCGAATCATTCGAACGCTCTCCCAATTTCATCTCTGTCGAAGGACGGCAGATCGTACCACCTGCCGGATTCCAAAATACGCAACCCGAACTCCCTCTCCTTTACATGTCCAATGATTTCACATGCGATTCCGTTTGCACGTATAGCATCTCTTACAGGTTCGGAATCGGCCGGTGCGACACCAATCAACAAGGCCCCCGAGGAGATAACTCCCAGGGGATCCAAACCGAGTTTAGAGCAGATCAAATTTGTATCCTCCGAGGCAATAAAACCCTCCGAGTAAAGTGCAAGACCTCCTGATGCAGCCATGGCAAGCTCTCGCAGGGCAGTTGCAACACCCCCTTCAGTGGGATCGTGCATGGCGTGGATTTCTCCAGTTCGGCGGGCGATTCTGGCTTCCTTGAGAATACTGATTCCAGGGTTACGCAAGTAGTCACCAGTACGTTTCAAGACGCCTGATTCAACACCCAGTTCGGACAATTGGTGGGCCTTTTCTCGTGAGAGGATGGCGGTTGCTTCGATTCCAAGCCCCTTGGTCATGAGAATGGCATCACCAATCTGGAGGTTTGCAGATTGGATCAGGTCCTCTCTTTTTACCTCTCCCAGCATCTGTCCTGCAATGATGGGTCTATCCAGTCCTACGGTTATTTCTGTATGACCACCACAAACGGATACACCGATTTCCGTTGCGGCACGATGGATGGAGCTGAACAGGCTTTCAACAAGCGAATCGTCAGTAGCGTTTTCGGGCAGAAGAATGGTTGCAAGGAACCATCGGGGTTCTGCACCCATAGTGGCAATGTCGTTGGCATTTATCTGGATGGCATAGTAGCCCATGTCTTCTGTAGCAAAGGTAATGGGATCGGATTTGGCCACAAGACAGGTATCGCCAAACGTAATCACGGTGGCGTCCTCGCCTACTCTGGGTCCCACAAGAACACGATCGTCGGTAGTGGCATAATTTCCAAGTAATCTATCAAGGAGTGATAATGGCAGCTTCCCAGGAGGGTATGTCTTGCTCATTCGTCGTCATCCAGGAAGACAGTCTTCCGAGCTCCGCTGGAAAAGGAGATGATCGCCCTTAAGGGTTCCCACCCATTACTCTCAGCGTGGTGGATAACACCCGTAGGTATCCGAATCAAGTCACCCGGGACCATTGGGTAGGTCCTATCTCCCAGACTGTGGTTACAGGAGCCAGACAACACATACAGGAGTTCCTCACAGTTGGGATGATAGTGCCTCGGATTTTTCTGTCCTGTACTGATGCATACAACGCCAAAGGTTTGTTCTGCATCACCATCTAGCTCATCGTTCATCAGCCATTTGATGGCACCCCAAGGGAACTCGAGGGGTGTCTCTGAACCCAGGCCAATCACTGGTGAATCCGCCATAGCGCCTCCGATATTTTTGGGGAATGTAGACAGGCGTAAGTTCCAAGAAATATATAAGATCAGCTTACTCCTGCTCAAAAAAAATGCCGAGTCAATGCTATATAAAGAGAAGATTGGNAATTCCTATATTCTGGAACGTGCAAGTGGTTTGTGNTTATTTTCAGTCACATCATCCTGCGTTGGGAGATCCNGTGAAAAAGATCGAGGCATTCATTNAACCGTTNAAACTAGATGAGGTTAAGGATGCCCTGACGGAGATTGGGATGGTTGGTCTTTCCCTGGGGGAGTACCGTGGATTAGGTCGCCAGAGAGGCCATACCGAATTTCATAGAGGAAGCAAGAATCACGTGGATTTCCTGCCGAAACTCAAGATTGAACTGGTTGTTGCAGACGATGCACTAGACCGGGCAATCGAAGCGATTCTCGATGCGGCTCACACCGGTGAGGTAGGTGATGGAAAGGTATTTGTTACACCCGTGGAAGAGGCAATACGAATTCGCACGGGAGAGACGGGAACAGAGGCGGTATGAGTGTTCCCCTTTGTGAACTGGAGATGCCGGCTGCAGACCTTGCCGATGGCTGATGGCAGACACCGGTGAAGCCAAAGTTGCACTCAGACGGTGGGACTTCAGGGATCCGGATCGGGTTTCACCGAATTATCTGATTTTTCCAGGAGTGTATCATTAACAGGGAGTTACGAAAAATGATATGTAGGATTCGACGATGGCATACGGATTGCAAAGAGAATAGGACAAGTATCAAAAGGTGGTGGCCCCGACCCGCCACCTTTCCGGAGGGAACCGTCAACCCGACTGCCGGTTCCCTCATTAGGTACGCCAGCCAATCACCCCAAGTTCGTTCGTAACTCTCCTACCACCTCATCCCTGGATAATCGGAAGGCAAGCAAGGCGTACAGATCCTCAAGACGTTGCTCAGGTCTTTGCCACAAGTCCAGAATATGCGGCTTAGCCCCTGATGAGAGTGCTTCCAGCAGTTTTGTCGCAGCAACCAGATGATATATAAAGTGATGGCCATCCAGCCTGGCCTGGATGGACGATGACGCCTCGCAAGCCCACTGCGAGGCCAGATCCGCATAGCCAGCGCAGAGCTCGGTATTCAGTGCGCTCTTGAAAGTCCCTCCCGTTATTCCAGCACCCGATCCACATACGTATTGTGTCAGCCTTCGCTCCGGCCAATCCCAGCCCAGTTTGGAAAACTCGATGAATCGGGCCGACCGCATTTTCGTGTCCANGACAATGTTTCTTGCGTTNTAATCGGTGGGGCCGAGATGGGGTTCAGCGTCAGCAAGGGAATCCATCAGCCGGTGCAGCAAAGTCTCCAAATCTGAACAGGCAGACCTACTGAGTCCCAAACCAAAGTGGTCTGAGAATTGACTCAAGTTTATTTGACTCTTGAGGGCCTGCCACGAGGACCTGGTTTCGTGAATTCCACATCCCGGGAAGACGCGACGAGACAACGATGAAGACAGCCTACGAAGTTCACTGCAAATCTGTGAGTAGGCATTTATAACACATTGGGTGTAAAACCTGCTCTGGCAATCATCTCCATCCTGCAAGATATCGTCAAGTGTGTGGTCTCCGCACCATTCCAGGAAGATCAGGTCCTGGTCTTCGACGCTGCCGTAGACTTTTGGGAGCGCGCATTCTGTTAGGAGGTCGCACACCTCTTTCTCTACGGTCAGGATGTGATGGAGCTTCCCCCTGGTGAATGACGCGAAAACCTGTTTCTTAACGATCACCTTCGAACCATCCGTGAAGGTCAGTTGCCAGGCCGTTGAAAGAGGCTGCTGGTTTCGTAAGACTGGCGAGATACGATGGAGAGGTGGTGCGTCAGGAAGGATCAGCGGAAGGTGTTTATGGATGACATCAACAGGGTCTGTGCGATGCGGTTCCGAGGTCATAGAGCAGAAGGTCCGAATATTTCCAGAGCGAATGTAAAACCTTNGGNCGTCGGGACTANNCCTGTNGAANGGGCTTTTTGCGTCTGAATATGAATTCCGGGGCTTCGAGTATGCAGGTTCCCAGAATCCGTAGGGAGCGCCAAAAGGCATTCAGTCCAGTCTGCTTGATTTCAACACCCTNTTCACCTACNTCGGGATATCCCATTTCGTCTGCCTGGACACCCTCCCAGTTCCTGAAGAGTCTTCCCCAATCGCTCTGCAGGACCTCGGCCATCTTCTTCTTGGCAACCAGAGGGTACCACAAGCTGTCGTGGTAGATGACACTGGCCATGTAGGCCCAAGGCGCCAGGATGGTCTTTAACGACCACTCGATCGGTTTCTTCAGCGGACCCCAATAGATCTTGTGCTGCATCCTGGACGCGAAGGTCATCTTCTTGTATGGTCCGTCGAATCGCCAATTTTCTCTGGATGCCTCGGCATCTCCCACTATTTTGATCTCTCCAGTGTTACCACACCCCAACCCTCTTTCATGCGCGAGCCGAATAAACTTAATGGACATCGGGTCCAACCCCATGAGTTTTGCCGCTACGGCGTCAATCGCCACCTGGTCTGCGCTGGCCAGCAAGACGTTTTTTACGTGCGGAATCATACAACGAGGGCCAGGTCCATCTCCCGCGAATGTACCGTCCATTACGGCGAATACTCCGGGGTGGATTCGCTTCTGGATGGCGAGAAGATCGACCAATGTTTCGTGTATGACCGGGTGCGTCCAATGCCGTCTCTCATTCAGCAAACCGCCGAAAGCGTTCTTCATTGCGCCGGTAGTGGTGGTAAAAACGTGAGTCTTTACCGTGGGCAAGTGGATGATGTTTTCACCCAGAAACCTCTTTGGTATGTGAAATCCATCGGGATAGACCTGATTCAGACAGATGAATTCGTCGGCGAGCTCACCGACGGCATCCCTGATGTGCATCCATTCCTCACCCTCGTAGAGATGGATATTCCTGAGCCCGTGGGCTTCCACAACGTTGATCTGTTTGTTCTCCCTTTCACCGAGATGGGCGTCGATGACCACGGTGCGGTTGTGACAGGCGTGGAGNAGATCCGATCGATATCCGTCCTTCTTCATCGCCCGAATAACTCCNTCAAGTTGCCAGGGCGTGGTGGAACTGCCNGGGTAGAAGAAATGCCAGGAGATGTTCACTTTCAGGGCGGTGTCGACATCTCGTGAAAGGACTTCCCGATAGCCTGCAAGGTTCATGACCCTGTGGTAGTCCTGGAGCACCATGTCGGGTGAGGTCTTGATGAGAGCTACTTTACTTTTCATCGTCTTCCTGTCAATGCTATTTGATGTAAAGCAATGCGATCACTGTGGCAAGCCAGAGCCCGCTGTTCACAAGAAGCGGGGGGTCGCGGAGGATTGTGGAGGTGGGATCACCCCCCTGGTTTTTGGTATAGACCAGATACAAATACCGCAGCAGGCCGTAAATGACGAAGNGGACAGTGATGTTCAGGTAGGGAGTNCCCAGCTTCTGGGTAACTTCGGCCGACATCGTATAGAGGGCATATGAAACCAGGGCACCCGCCGTGACGATTGCGATCATTTGGTCCAGAAACTGGGGCGTGTATTCATTGAGAATCCTGCGGTGGTCAACGGCGCTGTCTTCTAGAAGGATGATCTCCTGGCGGCGTTTCACGATTGCGACGAACAAGGCCAGGAGCATCGTACACAAAATGAACCAGGATGATATTTCCACCTCAATGGCCAGGGCGCCTGCGGCTGCCCTCAACAGGAATCCGACGGCGATGATCAAAACATCCAGAATGACGACATTTTTCAGGTGAAACGAGTATGCAACGTTAAGGACACCGTAAAAGACAAGGACTGCACCAAAGGGACGACTTATCTGAAACCCTGCCCACAGGACTGCAGCCCCAATAATTGTTGCGGCAACTGCGGACGTTGAGACACTTAGCCTCCCAGCCGCAATCGGCCTGTTCTTCTTGACCGGGTGCAACCGGTCGTTCTCCACGTCCCGGATGTCGTTCAACAGGTAAACTGCACTTGAAATGAGGCAGAAGAGAATGAACGCTATGGNGCCGCGGAGAAGGTAANCGGGCTGNAAAAGNNGTTCGGAGAATACGAGGGCAGCCAGCACCAAAAGGTTCTTGATCCATTGGTGTGGCCGCATGGCCTGGAACAGTGGGACCATAGAGAATCCATCAGGACAGGGGTCGCAGCAAGGCCGCTGTCCTGGACAATTAGGATTTTAGAGCGTCAGACCAAAGTAGAAGCGACGGCTGTCTATTTCGTTAATAATCGTCGGGTCGTTTCTATCCGGGATTCTATCTCGGGTTGGAAAGGCCACCTGGAAGTATCCAAACATCGGAATCCAGTAGTTGGAGAACATCTGCATCCTGAGTTCAAATCCGTAATCCGTAAGGAATTTGTCGCTATCAAAGTTCATGTCTCTGAATCGAGGCGAATTGCCCGTGGCGCCCGTTTCGATAAAGAAGGTCCCGTAGATCTTATCGAAAAAGAAGGGCGGCAGCTCTCGGGCTGCACTCTGAAATATCGGGAATGTAAAACTGGCCCTCCCGAATGCCACCTTTCCGCCCGAAATAGAGAAATAGGGGTACCCGCGCAGCGTGCCCTGGCCGCCAAGATAATATCTCAATGGGAAATAGAACACACCTTCAGAAGTTCCCCCATCCTGCTGAACCGTCTTGATCTGTTTGTCTTTGTATGCCACGAACCCCTGCAGTGCCAAAGTGGTTCGTCCAGGAAGGGCAATGAACTCATTCCAGGAAGCGATATATTCGTTGATTCCCAGTTTTACCTTGTCGTCCCGGAAAAGAGTTGGAGACAGCTCATCGGTGTTCGGATCTGGTACACCATCCTGATTGAGGTCGGAAGTAAGTGCAAGCGAGTCGGTAATTGTCGCATTGATTCGACGATACCTGAAGGTAAGTGCTCTTCCTCCGGAAGGATTGACGAAAAGGTCTTTCGCTGGCTTGAAGTTCACGTATCGCCAGCCCACCCCAATGTCATTGCTCTTGAAAAAGTTCAGATCCTGGTAAAGGAAGTCATTCAGGACTTCCCGATCCTCTCCCACGCCGGGTATGTCTGCAGTGATATCGCTGGCCACACCGTTGAGTGTCTGCAGCAGTCTGGTGCTGTCGAGGATTACCTGTTTAACCCTGATGCTTTCCGAGTAATTCTTGTACCCGTAGGACAGGGAGATGGCCTGTCGTCGACCCACTCGGAATTCCGTCCCAACAGAAAAGTCGTTAAAGATGTTCTTGAACTTATCCTCTTCGGTCAAGGACAGATTGGTATACTGGGTGACATTGGGCACCAATCGCAAGGTGGAATCGATTACAACCTGCAGCGTTCCCGAGGTCGTGTCCCGCTGACTGGCAACGATCCCCTGGTCAATCAGGCTGTTAATAGTTTGACGGCTTCCACCAACATAGAAGGTGGGTGAATAGGTGCGGTGCTCAGTGTGAATGGACGGCATACCTTTTTGATAGGAGAAGAACAAGTCGGAGTTCAGGTCCACTCCCGTTTTCAGGTTCTTTCCAACTGTAAATCCTGTGCTGAAATTATCGCTATCCAGTAAATCGCCCCACGAGGCCTCGGCGCCCATACTAAGCTGATCCAGGCCGAATCTGTTCCCGATGAAGGTGGGACCCAGCACGAAGATCGGCATCACACCAAATGAAGCCAACCTGCCGCTGTATCTACCCACATTGAACATGTCTTCGGCGTCGTCACCCATATAGATACTTCGATAATCGCGTGAAAGGGAATCGGTTGCCGCCATATCCACGGATCGGGACATTTGCATCCGGTAGATGTTGTAGTTGGAGGCATGATACCCGGTGTAGAGCAATTCTCTGCCATTGGAGGAAAGGTTTGGGGAGAATGCGCCACCTATCACATTCGTTATCTGTTGATGACGACCGGTGGCAAAGTCGTAGGAATAAATATTGTAGATTCCCGTCCTATTCGATGTGAAGAGAATGCCATTGCCGTCGGGTAACCAGACAGGTTCTCGCTCGTCTGCTGTGGAATTGAGAATTACTTTGAACTGTGCATTGTTGGCGTAGGCCAGGGTATCCGGAAAGGCAACCAGGCTGTCCTGTGTTGTAGCCTCTTTGAGTGCCAGACTGTCCGCCAAGGCCTGTGCACTGTCCACCTCCGTCACTCTTGCAGCGAACTCATCGGCAAGCAGCTCGCGCCTGGATTTCTTTTTCTTGTCCGTCTTTTTTGGTCTCAGAGTGGTCTCGGAACTGATCAGGGCTATGTCACGGTCATCTCCACGGAAAATGCTGAACAGAATCTGCTTCCCGTCCGGAGACCACCTGGGCGTGTAATACTGTGTGCCGTCGTTGTTCCGGGTGAGGTACCGGGCGTTCGTGCCATCGATATCAACAATTCCAAGATTTGTGGTGCCGTCCTTGTTTCCTACAAAGGCAATTTTCTTTCCATCCGGTGATACCGCTGGATCCCTGCCTCTGAGACCCATTGTGAGCCGTTTCTCTTTCTTTGTCAGCAGATCGTATTCGAAAATATCCCAGCGTCCACCCGCGGTCTTGTTGTAGATGAGTTTGTCACCGTCGGGTGTAAAGCAGAAGGGCAGGTCAACATACTTGTCGTATTGTCTGCTCTTCGCAACTTCCGTTACCCGCCTGGTGGCCAGATCCATCAGCAACATCTGGGTAATTCCATAGTCGCTGCCCTCATTACTGAGGTAGGCCATGTGCGTCCCATCAGGTGAGTACACCGGGAAATGCTCCACGGAACCACGGTCGGAAATTAGTTCGCCTTCGCGCTCCCCCACCGCCCGAATGGAGTCGGCCACTGCCCCGTATTTTTTCGAGAGATGCTCTGTCCAGTCGTCATAGAGTCTGTTCGCAGATATTCCAAGGCTCTTCTTCACTGACGATTTGAAATTCACGATGGGTCTTTCGCGCGCCATAGAACGAACTTTTTCCGCTCCGTACACGTCGCCCACATAATTGAGGAGGGCAAAGCCCTGATTGTAGACCTGTTCGGAGTGGAATCCGTCTTTGGAAAACACACCCATATTGGTATAGCTCAGCAGGTCGTTTTCGAGGGTGGCCATCCTGAGGAGCATGTCGCGATGCGCGTCCCACCTGTCTCCACCGTATTGCTTAGACTCGAATTGGGCGATGCCTTCGGAGAACCAGCTTGGCATGGCCTCATGGTTGAGTGGGATTGTGAAATTGAAGTCGGGGTTTTCATTGGAACGGCTTGTGCTGAGAATGCCGAATGAGAACGGCAGGCTGTTGTGAGCGGATTTGTGCGTAACGTGGTGCGTCAGTTCGTGCGTGAATACGTCTCGAATCCAGTCATTGGTTCCTCTGACGTCCCAATTGGAGGGTGTAGCCCAAAATATGATATAGTTGGCGAGATAGAGTGATCCCGCGTTNCCCAGATAGTCCACGTCATCCGAAACGATGACATGGACGGGCGCGAATCGATCCATGGAACCAGGATAATAGCTCGACAGCTTTTCGAACACCTCGTCTGCGATCTCCGCGATGCGACGAGCAGTATCCTCGGCCTGTGTGTAATAGATCGCGAAATACTTTGTCCTGATGGCCCTGGCGCCCGGGGAATGAAGACCAAGTAGCGAGGGAAAGAACTGTCGTTCATGACTGTCCCACTGGTAATCGGGGAGTACACGATTCAAAGGCACATCAGCGATATCGACCACCGGGCCTCTCTTAAAACGCCTGGGTATGTATTGGCCTTCGGTTTGGGTGGGCCAGCCGGCAAGCAATATGAAAAATGTGACTACGGTGGTTGCCAGAATTCTAGATTTTCTCTGTGGCTTCACAATTACAATCTCCTGGGTTCAAATTATAACTACCGGCTAGGATTTNAGATGTCATCAGATAGTAATGTTGAACGCGTCAAAGTCCTCAAGGATACGTTAGGTGTCGGTCGCTTGTGATGTTCTGAGAATGCAGGCGACACTATGATCACCATCGATATCCATCAGATCGGGTACAATTCGGGTGCAGGCATCCTCTCGTTCCGGGCAGCGAGGATGGAATGGGCAACCGGGAGGAATATTGGCTGGACTCGGGACATCACCCGCCAAAACCGTCCGTTGTTTTTGCACCCGGGGATCTGGAATGGGCACAGCCGAGAGCAGTGCACGTGTATACGGATGCTGGGGGTTGTTGTAAAGCACCGAACTTTCCGCAATTTCGACGATTCTGCCCAGATACATCACGGCGACACGGGTTGATATATGCTCAACAACACTAAGGTCATGAGCTACGAAAAGATAGGTGAGCCCAAACTGGACCTGAAGGTCCTGGAGCAAATTGATGATCTGGGCCTGAATNGAAACGTCGAGCGCGGATACAGGTTCGTCTGCCACGATGAAATCCGGGCTCACCGCCAGCGCACGGGCGATTCCGATCCGCTGTCTTTGTCCACCGCTGAACTCGTGTGGATATCGTCGCGAATAGTCCGGGCGCAAGCCNACAGTTTCCAGCAATTCCNCGATCCGATCTCCAGTGCCACGTCCATTTGTAAGTTTGTGGATNGTCAATGCCTCATTGAGCATCCCCCCGACAGTCATCCTGGGGTTCAAAGAGCTGTAGGGGTCCTGAAAGATAATCTGCATCCGGCGGCGAATGGCCCTGAGGGCCTTCTTGTCTAAATTCAGAACATCCTGACCATCAAACCGGACTTCACCGCCAGTGGCTTGGATCAGTCGCAGGATTGTTCTACCGGCCGTGGTTTTGCCACACCCCGATTCTCCAACCAATCCAAGCGTTTCCCCTTTCCGGATGTTCAATGAAACCCCATCCACTGCACGTACATATCCCACAGTCTTGGAGAAGATCCCACGGTTGATGGGGAAATGCTTCTTCAAATCCCGCACTTCCAATAGGGGTTGATCCATTGGTCAGGTTACCTGAGTAGCCATATCCGGGGCAGCTGGATAGCCGTCGGCCATCCAGCACGCGATTGTTCGGCCCGCCTCCAGATCAAGCAGTTCAGGCTCCTTTTGGTGACAGACCGATTCCGCCAGTTCACACCGTGGAGAGAATCTGCAACCGGAGGGGAACCTCGTTGCGTCAGGCACGGTACCGGGTATAACGGAGAGACGGTTTTTCTTCTCGGTCAGATTGGGGATCGAAGCCAGCAGACCCTGAGTGTAGGGATGTCTGGGGTCCGTGAAGATCTCCTCAACAGTTCCGGCTTCCACGATTTTCCCTGCATACATCACAGCGACCTTGTCTNCTACCTCGGCAATGACCCCCAGGTCGTGGGTGATCATAAGAACAGCCATCCCCAGTTCGTTCTGAAGTCTATCCAGAAGTTCCAGGATTTGAGCCTGGATCGTGACGTCGAGTGCTGTGGTAGGTTCGTCGGCAATCAACAGGTCCGGGTTGCACGACAAGGCCATGGCGATCATTACCCGCTGGCGCATCCCCCCGGATAACTGATGAGGGTACTCGTTGGCACGTTGCTCCGGGTCCGAAATTCCCACGAACTCCAGCATTTCCACAGTTTTTCCACGGGCTTGGTCTTTGTCCAGACCCTGGTGCAACATCACGGCCTCATCGATCTGATTGCCGCAGGTGAAGACAGGATTAAGGCTTGTCATGGGTTCCTGGAATATCATGGCAATGTCATTGCCGCGCACTCTTCTCATCTCGTCTTCATCCAGGGCGAGCAGGTCTCTTCCACCAAAATAAATCTTGCCGGAGACAATTTTGCCCGGCGGCTGAGGTATCAATTGCATGATGGANAGGGAGGTCACGCTTTTCCCACATCCGGACTCTCCCACAAGCCCAAGCGTCTTTCCTTTGTCGAGGGTAAAGGAGACACCGTCCACCGCTCGGGCAATTCCGCCGTCGGTTCTAAAGTAAGTCGTTAAATTCGATACGGTTAAGAGATGTTTTGGCATAATTCCTGTGGGCTAGTCAGGGCTCCATTTACGGGCATTGCATCTAGGACTCCCGGCCTATCTGTTCCGTTCCCGATATTCTGGGTCGGATCGTGGGCCGAATGGCAGACATCAGAAAATTGGCAAATTCAGGTTCAGCCAGTCTTCAAGCAGGAAGTTCACGCGTCCGATCAGCAACGAGATCCGAGCCATCACCGTGTAGCCAAAGGAGGCCCCGAATGAAATCATGAGGAAATAGATCCCAACTTTCGATATGCCTCCGACCGTGCCTTTGTGTTCTGCGGAAAAGTAGAAGTAGACCAGGACGCTTACCACACCCACAAGGATGATGGGGGGATTCAATACTGCCCATCCCAGGGTCGCGAAGTCGGCGGACAGGGGTCGGATGCTGGGCTCTATCTGTTGGAGGATAAACGAAGCGATTCGTCGCGGGATGGCCAGACCAGCACCCAGACCCACGAAGAATGCGAAAGAGATCCGGCTGAGCCAGGTCCATTTCCCAAGGAGACGGGTCATAAGAAAGAGACCCAAGAGGGCTGGAACCACCACCAACCACTTTGGATTCGCACCTTCGGCCGGTCTGAAGAGGGGATTAACGACGTCCACCAGGATGTTTTGATACCAGACCAGAGATAATTCGTATGCTGCCACAACACCCACATACAGGTGTTCCGCCGCCTTGAAAACCGGGTTATCCTTGTACAGGAAACTGTATAAGGCCAGTGTGAGGCCGGCAGCCAGAATAATGCCGAAACCTGACCAGTCTGCGGATACCTTACCGGAGCCAAGCAGGTAGATATTCACAGACGAGAACACCGCTAGAAACAGAATAAGCAGGATGCTGTCCCGGCTCATGGTGCGTTCTTTCGTGGGGGGCGGGTGAGGAAGTAGACACTGTTACCCAACAGGATGAATGCGATGATGATCAGATGGGCAACGGATTGGGCCTGCATGCCACCCATTGCTTTGGCTTTCCGGTCTATGAGCGTCTCGTATTCGGCTGCCCCTGCCAAACCACCAATCAACCCGTTCAACTGACCGGACTGGAGAAAAGGATAGAAATCCGGGGCCATTACGGCCGTACAGCCCGCCCCCAATGTAAAGCGATACCGTTCCTGACCATAGGCGATCCATTCCTCGATCCCTGGAAAACCTGCAGCCAGGTCAATTACATAGTCGAAATCCTTCAGGGACCCCATGCTTTTGGTGACCGCCATCTCGTTGGTTGGCGTACCCCTGAAGTCCTCTTTGAATGTCCCCTGCAGGTCTTGTCCCAGATTCAGGACGAGAATTGCACCCCCTGCCTTGAACCCGAGGAAGGTATAGTCTTTTCCATACTCCATGCCAAATTCCGACGCAGCGGTTTCCATTGCAGCGTTTGCCANACCGACCCCTTCGGTAACCAGCGTAACCCCGACGACCTTCAGATTCCTGCTGAAGCAGTGTCGAAGGATGGCAAGGGCCATTGGCTGTAACTCCGGCTTGGAACTGGGGCCGTAATCAAAGGAGACCATCACGGTGGCATTTTCATCCAGGCTCTCGATTGTGTCGTAGATGCGTTGAACGTCGGTGGTGATCGTAACCGGCAATTCCACAAACGAGACCAGGAATGGCAAACACACACCCAGAAAAATGGTGAGATAGACAATACGGCGATCGATGTTCAGGAGACGTTCCATTATTGCTCGTCTTCTCCCAGGTAAGACCGCTCTATTCCAAAGATGATTCTAAGTGCAGTAGCGATTGCACCGAGGCTTACCCCAAGTAGTATTCCCCTCCGGGCCGCAAGGTTGGGGACGTCCATCAACCACTGGGCGAAGCCGGGCAAAAAATCAGATATGTATGCCCCGATGGGCACTCGTCCCAGCATCACAAATATGGCAGCCAGAAGCAGAATGACCGCTTCAGTCGACCGAGCTCGAAAAGTTCGGTAGGCCGCCGATGCGATAAAGAACGCGAGCAGCGAGAACATAGTAGCGCCACCCGCTACGTGGATATTGACATACATCCAGTTCAGGTCCAAACCGGTCCCGGGGGCCATGGGAGCCAAGTACCCCTGACCGTTATTGTAGATAGCCAGCAGAATGGCAATAGTGAACCCGACGAAGGTGATCAGGCTGTATCCCCAGCCCGCGGTTTGTCTCTTGATCCGAACATAGTGCATATGCAATAGGCTATGAATCCCAAGAAACAGGGCAAAGGCCGCGATTATGCGATACCAAGTGGAGGTCTCTACCTCAACGGCATGCGCAACCGGTATGTAATACGTGAAAATGCCAATGGTGCCGGCCAAAAAGGCGATAATCAACGGCAGTGTTCGCTGAAGAAACTGCATCGGATGTGCTCCGGCCTAATACGAGGTGAAGATTTGTGTGAACCAGGATGAACCCGCGGTAGACATCAAGGTACCCAGCAGCAGAACGAGAATAAAGATTCCCTTGCCCAGGTCCTGGCCTTTCAGACTTCCCAGAAGCTTGGGGTCGCGCGAAAGATAGGCGCTGGCTGCATAGAGCTCCTCACCCATAAGAGTGTAATCGCACGTTGTAACAAAAAAGGGAAGCTGTGTGTAGGCGTCGGTTGCAGCGATTTGAATAGCACCTGTAGCGGACCCAGTTTCCGCGAGCAGGAGAGATTCCGCATAAAAATAGCCCATCAAGAGATTCGCTGCCGGCTTCTCCCGAACCATCATCCCTTCAAGCGCTGCAGCGTAACTGAATTGATCGGCTGCAGCCAAGAAGACGTTATCTGGATTGTATGCATCGGGTCGTCCGGATTCTATGTAGGCCTCTTTGACGACCTCCTGGCTGACGGACATGACAATGGGATCCCGGTTTCCCACCTTGAGCTGCGTATCAAATTCGGCAGTTCGTCTGGCGACCTGCCCCAGGATGTTCACGGCGGCAATGGTGGATGGGCTCCCCATATCATGAAGGCCGTGGACAAACAGGACGGGTTTGCCCATTTCAGTTGCTCGGCCAAGGGCTTCGTCAAGTGCCTCCAAGCCAGCAAGACGGCGGACGTTTAGATCCACCCTGCGGGCAAGACCAATGTAGAACAAAATGGCCGCGGAGAAAAGGGACCCAAGGATAAAGTTATTGAGTTTGGACCAGTCGAAGTAGTTTCTGTAGGACCGCGCCTGAACCAGATCACCCTGTTCTCCAACCAGCCCCAATCGAAGGTAATAGATTTGGTCATCTTTGATTGATGAGGATGGGCTCCCTGTTGGTGTGTAGGACACCACGTGATGGAAATGACGTCTGTTGTTCTCAGGGCCGCTCCTGAAGCTGGCCGGGTCGGACGACAGCAGGGGGGTGATGGAGGCGTCAAGAAGCGCAGCGTGGTGGAAGGGTCCGTTCTTGCTTTCGGCGACGGTAATTTCGTACCTCGCGCNTTCCGGNAGATTTGATTTCNTCGGCCATGTCAACGTNATACTGCCACCCTTGTCATTGGGTGTGTCCATTGCCTGGACACCAGACGCGGCAGTTTGACCAAAGCTGTTCGTATGGGAAAGTAAGAGCAGGGCCACCAAAATGAGAGTATGCATATGTGTCCAATAATGAGGGCTTACCCGATACCTATTCCTCGATGCGTTCCACGTTCGCTCTGGGGATGATTGCCCGTTCTCCATCCTCAAAGGTTACTTCCAGTACGCGCACGAGCGTTTCCGATTCCACCTTTTGGAGTCCGGCGGGAAGGGCGCTCACCCTACCAATCTTTCCGAAATGCGGGGCACGAATGGCCCTCATAACGGATCCAAGGGTAAGGCCCTTGTTGGCACCTTCCAGTTCAATCTTCTCAGCATCCTGTTCTCGAGNTATCAATATTTCCGGCCGCATCACCCCTGCACGTATCTGGGTGGCACCCGAAATGGATATTTTGTTACCATTGNNCTCTTCAAGGATACTGTAGGTCCTGGGGGCCATGTTGATGTCCCCAAAACCTTCTGTGATGATTACCGTAATCCCGATGTCCTCGGTGCCTGTGATGGCGACACCCAGATCATAACCCAGCAATGACCTCAGATCCTGATCTCGAATTCCTCCGCCTATTATGCCCACAGCACCCAATTCCCGGGTGCGATTCATAAACTCTAANGTGATCAGACCACGCAATACCAACACTTTTCCGCGGCAAGATTCTGCCAATTCTTCGATTTCCTCCAGGACGGCACCTTCATTTTGCAGAACCAGCAGTTCTCCCCAGCACTCACCGCCGATACCAAAAATCCCCTGTATCATCGCACCCATTGTCTCAACAACAACGCCTTCATGCGGTATGGTCTCGACAACTACTCCGTCCACGTATGCGTAGACTTCAACCGGGCGTGGTGGCTTACGCAGTAGTACCTGCCCGGTGACCTGGGAGATGCTTTCGACCGTGCCCTCGATCGGGGACTTTACGGTTGTCTTGAACCACTTGATGAACGGCCGAGTTTCGGCAATGGCTTCATCCTGCTCAACAGCCTCGCCTTCTTGTTTGAGCATATACGAGCCTATTTCACCCGGCGTAACGCCGAGCCTGTTTACCAGGTTGATGGTGGTGACATCACCCGGCAAATCGGTGGTGGCAACGACCTGCTCCCGAGATACTCTCTGACCTTCATTTACCAGAACATCGCCAGCCAGTGGGAGTTGTCGCAGTTTACGCACTGTGGCATGACGTGTGACACGAAGTCCAGGAGTGTAGGTGTGCGTCATTGTCAGATCTTCATCTTGGGATCTAGTGCGTCTCTGAGCCCATCGCCGAGGAGATTGTACATGGTAACCGTAACAAAGATCGCGAATCCGGGAACCACCACCAGCCACCACGCGGCAGTGTTGCTTCTGGCTCCCGCCAGAATGGCACCCCAGGTGATGGCCTCGGCGGGAACACCTATACCCAGGAAGCTGAGGCCGGATTCAGCAAGGATTGCTCCGGCCACCCCGAATGCGGCGGGGATGAGCACGGGTGCGATTGCATTTGGGAGAATGTGCATAAACATGATCCTCCCATTTGAATACCCCAGGCTTTTGGCCGCCGACACGTAGTCGTAGCTGCGGACTTGCAAAAACTGTGATCGGGTAAGTCTTGCAATACCCACCCATCCGGTGAGTCCCAAGATCAGCATAATTAAGAAGAGGCTAGGCGGGAAGAAGGCAGCAGCTGTTATGATCAGGAAAAAAACTGGAATGGCGGACCAAAGCTCGAAGAGCCGGGAAAGGGCNATGTCAATCCAGCCGCCAAAATACCCAGCCAAGGCACCAAGGAAAACCCCCACGATCATGGAGATACCCACTGAAACAAGACCGATCGTGAGGGCATACCGGGTCCCATGAATCAGACCGGAAAGCACGTCCCTTCCCAATCTGTCCGTGCCCATCAGGTGCTCGGGGCCAGGTGGCTGGAATTTTTCGGATAGTCGAATATCGCTGGGGCCATAGGGGATTGGCGGAAAGATAGCCTTTTCCGCACGGATCCTCTTGAAGTTCTTTCTCCTGGCCAATTCCTTTGGCCAATCCGCCAGGCCAACGTAGACCACATATTGTCGAANTACAGGGAAATAAGACTTNCCTCTGTATTCCATATAATAGGGNTTATTTCCGGCAATGAAATCGGCAAAAATTGCTACCAGTGCAAGCGCNAAGATTGCGCCGAGACCTATCATNGACGGTCTGTTGCGTTTGAACTGTTTCCAAACCATNGTAGAATAGGTCTGGCCGGCCTGGATCTCTTCCCCTTCGGGCCGGGCCTGGTCTTCTACGATTTGTTGTTCAGGATCAGCCGGCATATCTACCCTTGAATCTTAGAAAATTCGATCCTGGGATCCACGACTTTCAGCAGAATATCTGCCATCAGAATTCCCAGTAGAGAGAGGGCGGAGCCAATGGTGAATATGGCCATGACCATTGGGTAGTCCCGAACGATTACCGATTGAAACGCCAAGAATCCCATGCCTGGTATTGTAAATATTGTTTCGATGAAAACGGAACCCGCTATCATCCCTGGAAGGAGGTTGGCGAGAATCGTCACAATCGGAATCAAAGAATTACGAAATACATGTCGGAGGATGACTACCTTTTCTGCCAGACCCTTGGCACGGGCAGTGCGTACGTAATCCAGACGCATATTCTCCAACATACTTGTCCGCATGAATCGAGAGATCCCAGCAAAACTCGGGTACGTCGAGGCCAATACAGGAAGGACCATGTGATGGGAATGGTCTTTCAACAGGCGCCAGAATCCCCAATCCGAGGTGGCATCGATAGACCAGATGCCCGATGCAGGAAACCAGTAGAGAAACTCCACGTTGCAAAGGAAAATGATGAACAGCATGCCTACCCAAAACCTCGGCATCGACCAAAGGCCGAAGGTTGCCATGGTCAATATTCGGTCTGCACGGGTGTCCTGTTTCACGGATAGGTATATGCCCAGCGGAAGTCCAACCAGATAGGCGATAAAGAGCCCGATGATGTTGATTTCGATGGTGATTGGGAGGCGTAGGAGGATGTGATGGATGACGGGTTGCTGGTCCTTGAACGATCTGCCAAAATTGAGGGTGACAAACCGATGTCCATTCAGGTGGAACAGGACCAGTCCGGCACCATTGTAGGTGTAATTCTCCCGGAGCTTGATCGTCTTTCCCTGCCAGAATGAGGACCGGGTGAGATGTAGAATCCGATCCGGATGGCGTCTAGAGAAGTAATCCAGAAAAAGATCCTTTCTGGCGTTACCNTCAAGCAGGGCAAGGGCGGATCTCTCGTCTGGATTCAATTCGGCAAGCGTTTTGTCAACAAGAAGAGCGGAACGCTCGTACTGGGTAAAGGGTTCCACCCAAAGCACGAGATTGGACAACCAGGTCAGGTATTGTATATGGATGGGTTTGTCGAGCCCAAGCTGACGACGCAAGTCTTCCCGAGTCTTGTCTGTGTCGGACTGCCGATCCGTTGAGATTCCTTCGCCGCCCGCCAAGCCGCCGAGGAATAGATCCACAGGATCCCCCGGGGCCAGGTGCATGATGGAGAACGAGATGATCGTAATCCCAATCAGGGTAGGGATTACCAGCAGCATCCGTTGAATGATGTATTGTAGCATATATGGGTCTGTAGACGTTTTGTATCAANTACCAGAAGGGCANNGCGTCCCTCTGGTCAGTACCGGCTTCGAACTATTGGTACAGGCGGTCCGCGGGGTCAACCCACCATTCCTGTGGATCGTGACCGATCGGGTACCAATTCACCCCNGCAAATCTTNTGCTGTAGGCTGTGGCAATCCTCGATTTCCAGAGGAATGTATAGGGCTGCTCCTGGTGCAAGATTTCCTGGAACCGTTTGTACATCACGATTCGCTTATCCATGTCGAACTCTTGACGATAGTCCTCCAGAATCTGGTCGACCTCTTCGTTTATGAAGCTGATGAAGTTGGATCCGGTACCCTCTGCCTGCGAGGAATGCCAGATCTGGTATGCATCGGGAGGAAATCTTAGNCTCCCTGTCCANCCGAGAGTACAGGCCGCGAAGTTCTTGTTCTTGATGCGATCCAGAAATATGGTCCAGTCCAGTTCACGTACTTCGCAGGAAATGCCAATATCCTGCAACTCATACTGAACAGACAGTGCGATGTCTTTCCTGATCTGATTGCCGGAGTTGACCAAGAATTCGAACTCGAACTGCGTGATCTTACCGTCGATTTTCTTATCGAGCGTGCCATCGCCATCGGAATCCTTCCAACCGGCTTCCTCAAGGAGCGCCATGGCTTTCTCAGGATTGTAGTCGTAGCCTTGTAGGTCGTGGTTGTATTCCGGTCGGAACTTATGTATGGGCCCTTCAACCGGCTCGCCCAGACCAAAGAGCAAATTCTGTACGAGGCTCCGACGGTTGGTGAGATGTGTCAGCGCCTTCCGAACCTTCTTGTCCTTGAACAACGGATGAGCGTTGTTCCACCCGATGTATGTATATCCTGAGGAATACTCGATTCCTTTCATGAATCTGTCCATGAATTCGGGGGACCAACTCTTGTCCTTGAATTCCAGCGGGCGAAGGCCATAGCGGTCCAGGTTGCCGTTTGTCAACTCGATGAAGGCTGCGTCCGTATTGTTGATAATTTTAAACACGATTTTGTCCACATAGCCCGGGGGCGGGATGTCCTCGATTCCCTCGCCCCAGTACTTCTTGTTCCGGGTGAGTACGACCTTTTGTCCTGTGACGACATCGTTCTCCCAATCGGCGATGATGTACGGTCCGGATCCGAGGCTTTTCCTGTTGAAGTTCTGGTTGAACTGTTCGGCGAATCTGTTTACCCGGTCCTTATGCTGCCCCTCTTCCCAAGTGTCATCGATCAGCGTCTTGATTTCAACCGGGTCCAAGAGCCCATCCGGGTCATAAAAATGTTTGGGCAGCACCTCGAACGCACCCAGGGAGATGTCGTTTCTGAAGTAGAGTTTATTGCAGATAAAGGTGATTTTCAGCTCGCCATCCTGAACCACATCCTTTATCGCCGAATAGTAGTTCCGCAGGTGTGGCGCCAGGACTTTCGGGTTCTGGATCGCCTTCATGCTGAAGAGGACATCGTCTGCAGTCATGCGTTTGCCATCTGCGAACTTGATGTCCTCACGAAGTTCAAACGTATAGGACAGTTTGTCCTCGGATATGGCGGGGTAATTTTTCGCCAGCATGCCCTTAAGCGCATATGGGGGTGTATTTTCCGGGTACAGGAGAGATTCAAGTAGGAAGTTTTTTATTGTTGTTGCACCTGCGTCGCTGGAAGTATAGGGGTTGAAGTTCTCAGGATCCGATAGAAAGTGCCTCACCATCCAGTCACCGTAGCTTGGCTCACTGGCGCCGTCGTATTGGAGTGGCGCTTTGTCGGTGCGGTCGAGGACGATGATNTCTTTAGACTCGGCAAGGGTTTTTTCAACCTTTTGCCAGGGCGTCTTCTTGGCGCAGGCGGATACCATAAGACTTGCAGCCACCACGGCGTATATGGCTAGAAATCTGAATTTGTCTACCATTGTTCAGGCCTCCTGGGTATGAATTGCTGCCGGATACAGGTCCATTGATTTGCACCAAGTCAATACCTGTTCAATCCGGTCATCTTCGTCTTCTGCGAACTGGATAGGCCGGCCCCGGCCGTCCAAAATGAGGCCCATCACTCCGCCATTTATTTTCTTCTCAAGCTCCTGTCCGGTTCCGTTGCCGATATCCCAATTCCGCGACGGCCGGAGCACGATTTTCGACGTCTCACCTTCTGCAAGTGGGAAATGCAGTATCTCCCCAACGTGGAGTTCGCCGTTTTCCCGACGCCCGTCCAGTGAGATTTCGTACTCTGAACAGATTTCTCCAATTCGTCCCGTGCCAACCGGTGCCACGCAAGTTCCAAGGTATATCAAGCAGTCCCGTTCAAAAACCTCGGTCGCCACCTCTTCGTTTACAGTTGAGAGCACACCGAGGTGCGGCATCATAAAGATGCTGTCTACCGCCAGTCGCGTGATGCCCTGGGGTTGGAAGGCATCCAGAAGCATTGCCGTGCACTGGCTTCTTCTGGGGGCATGTGACAGCACACCACCACTCCCCACGATCAAATCCAGATCCAACATCTGTATGAGTGTGTCGCCCGTGGACGATTGGTCAAAAACATCTGAAAGCGTTCGCTCAGTTTGCACACCCTTGAGACCCACCGCCAACGCACTATGTTGTTCAAATGCCAGCCGAAGCGCCTCCCGTGCGATTGCCTGTTCGATCTGAAGTTCGCCCATGGTCTGCGGCACGGTGGTAGGGCGAATCATCTTGTTTTTGATACGGTCTCTCAGGTCTGCTTCGTCGATCTGGAAGGGAACCCATCTCAGCACTTTTGCCAAACCTGCTTCGGTGAGAACATTGGATATGCTGTAAGACATTCCAAGATTCGCACTGACGGTCCGGTTAAACTTCTCTTGAAAGACACTGAATACATCTGTGGTTGCCCCACCGATATCTACCCCGACGACATTGATCTTCTGGGTGCGGGACACCGTCTGCATAATCAAACCCACCGCACCAGGGGTGGGCATAATCGGGGCACCCGTCCAACCCATCAACTTTCGATACCCCGGCGCCTGGGCAATTACATGTTCCAAGAACAGATCGTGAATCACCTGGCGTGCAGGTCCCAGGTTCTCTTCTTCCAGCGTTGGACGTATGTTTTCACTCAGGGTCAGGGCGGTTTTCTCACCCAATACAGTTTGGACGTTCTCTCCGGCGTCTTTGTTCCCGGCGTATATCACGGGAAGCTTGTAGCCATTTTCAAATCTGGGTCTTGGATCGGCCGCGNNGATAAACTCCGCCAACTGTACGACGTGGCTGACTGTACCCCCGTCGGTTCCCCCCGAGAGTAGAATCATGTCGGGTCGCAGATGCCGGATACGTTCGATCTTCCGGTGCGGCGGGCGGCCGTCGTTGGATGCAAGGACATCCATTATGATTGCTCCGGCGCCCAGGGCAGCACGTTGGGCGCTTTCACCTGTCATTGCCTGAACCACGCCACCAACCATCATCTGTAACCCACCGCCCGCACTGCTCGTGGAAATGTAGAGATCTACGCCCTCGTTGTCAGCGGCCGGTGTGATAATGTTCTCGCCGTCCAAGATTCGCCGTCCAGAGAGCTCCTCGACCTCCTGGAGCGCNTTCAATACACCGCGAGTGACGTCCTCAAACGGTGCTTCGACAGTGGTCGGTGCCTCGCCACGGTGCGTTTGTCGATATTCGCCTTCAACTTTCTGTATGAGGATCGCCTTGGTAGTTGTACTGCCGCAGTCAGTTGCGATGACCACATTCAGCTCATTCATTCTGCTAGTCTTCCATCTCTAGAATAGTGTCGATCATAAGGNGGATGCTCCCTCGTTTCCCGAGAAACAGGACAAACGCCCGATATTCGGGCGTGGAGAAGATAAGGGTGGAAAAGGGTGATAGGAAAGCCAAAAATTGGCTGCCAAGGAAGTTGAAAGGGGTACTCCCCTCAAGGATCAAGAGGGCAGGGGTGGTCATCTGTCTGCCAACGACAAACCGGGCAACTTTGGTGGCGAGCTCCTGGTCTTTCTGTGAAAATGAGGCGTCCGGCGACTCAATGGCAAAGGCGTGGCTACACCATTCCTTAAGCCGATTGATTACCGAAGTGCTGCTGGACAAGTGCCACCACCTCCTCATAGTTTCCAACGCATCGAAGATAGATGCCTCTAAACGAATCCAATCGATGGGGCTTGGAGAATGGGCTGAGGAATACGCCATCCTCGGTAACCACAATCCTCTTGAAACGGTTCCATTCCACCTCTTTTCTTGAGGCGAGGTGAGAAATGGTAACACCTGTTGGGCTGATGGCGTAACGCGACGGAAAGAAGTACCGCGATTGNGATGCGGCAAGAATCAACACGGACAAGAGTCCAAGAGCCTTGTTGCCAAAACTCAGCGATACCAGGATCCCAACCGAAGCAATGATCAGTATCAGGGCGACAGTTTTGGGAAGCGACTCCTGGACAAGCGGGTGGACAATCCACCGGATTTCAGCAGCGTGGGTGGGTGGCCCGCAACTTGCGCCGAGTAGAGGTTCTAGAGCCATCGGTCTTCCCTACAAGAAGAAACAGAATCAGGCAAGCCGTCTTGTCTCCGGGTTGTCCCCACCGGAATTTCTCAAATTCCAATCGTCAGTTCCGTACTTATCCTGAACCAACTGTTNCGCGAGGAGNTTCTCGTGGGCAGAAAGGGATTCGTTGGCAATGGACAGGCCCAATGTGTCTCTAAACCCGGCCAGGGAGTGCCCGCGCGACCTGCTCGAATTCAAAGCTTCCGCCCGTCTCCGAGAGGGAGGTCGTCTTCTCATCCAGCTGCTTCTCGAAGCGTTCGCGTAGGCCCGCTTGGTTGGCTGGAAAGAGGTCTACGATCCGTTTGTGTTCAGGACCCAGGAGTAAAGAGCCGTGCTGCAACACCATGCTGCCAAGTCGTCTCTGTGCACTGCCCAGTAATTTTCGATTTTCGAGGGTGATTTCATACTGCGTAGTGGATGAAAAACAGGGGGACGTGAGTGTGTCGGCTCTGGGTGAAGGCACCCGATTATGCCGCGGCTCGAACTCAGCCTTTATTCCCAGCTGACTAATTCCCGCTACAAGGCAAGCGCTGATTTTCCTGTATGAATCCTGTATGCTGCCACCCAAAAAGGGGTCGTCGGCGGAACAGAGCACACTGTAGGTCAGCTCGTTCCAGTGGAGTACCGCCCTTCCACCACTAGGTCGACGAACGATATCTATTCCGAGGGACCGGCATTTTTCGGGATCGATCTCCCTGTCCACACGTTGTGCATAACCGAAAGATACCGCGGGAGGTTCCCAACCGAAAACACGAATGGTGGGCAACGCGTGACCTTGTTCNACNGCCAAGACCACGGCTTCATCCACAGCCATATTAAAAAAGGCGTTTCCGAAACGGGTGTTCAGGAAACGCCAACGGTTGGGTGTGTCTCCGCTCGAGATCAGGGTACTCCCAGTTTTTTCAGTGCCTCTTTCGCTGCCATCTGTTGTGCCTCTTTCTTGCTGCGGCCTTGCCCGATGCCCTGTCTTTGGCCTCCNATCACAACTTCAACGGTAAANGTCTTGTGGTGGTCCGGACCTTCTTCGGCGTCCACCAGATACCGGGGGTGTCCCTGTCCTTCGCTTTGTGTGTGTTCCAGCAAAACACTCTTGAAATTCAGATAGTTCCCATCGGAGATAATTTCCTGGACATTACAGAGCAATTTCGCCTNGACGAAGTCTCCAGCAGCCTTGAGACCACCATCGAGATAGATGGCTCCCAACAGGGCCTCGAAGGCATCGCCAATTATCGAGGTCCTGTCTCGACCACCAGCCAGGTCTTCTTCCTTGCTGAGAAACAAGTGGTCTCCCAACCCGAGTTCGCGGCCTTTCTGAGCGAGCACGACTTTGCTCACCAGCAAGGACTTGATCTGGGTGAGTTCACCTTCACGCTTTCCGATGAATCTGCAATAAAGACTTTCCGTAACCAGGAGATCGAGTACGGCATCACCCAGGAATTCGAGCCTTTCGTTGGACTCGATGCTGGCTTCGTCAATCGAATACACGAAGGAGCGGTGCTTAAGCGCCTGCGTAAGGAGGTTTGGATTTGAAAAGTTGTATCCCACCTTTTCCTGGAGGAGCTTAAGGGACTTCTCATTGTTTCCTACTAGGGTAAACCACCTAGCCAATATCTGACGTATACTCCGAATTACGATAGCCTGACTCCTGGTGTATGGCTATTCCTGAAATTCTCGAATGACCAAGACCGCGTTGTGTCCGCCAAATCCAAACGAGTTGTTCAGGCACACGCTCACGTTGACATTTCTGGCTTCGTTGGGAACGTAGTCCAGGTCACATTCTGGATCTGGCTTCTCGTAATTTATGGTCGGCGGTACCGTATTGTCACGAATGGCAAGAATGCAGGCAATTGCCTCGATGGCTCCGGATGCACCCAGAAGGTGTCCAGTCATGGACTTCGTAGAACTTACCACGAGCTTACGGGTATGATCACCGAATACAGTCTTGAGTGCAGCTGTCTCTGTACGATCACCAATAGGAGTTGATGTGCCGTGTGCGTTGACATAGTCCACCGCCTCGGGCCCCAAGCCTGCCTCCGATAAGGCTTTCCGCATCGCCCGGACCCCGCCTTCGCCCCCTGGCGCCATGTCGGTGATATGATAGGCATCAGCCGTGTACCCGGTGCCGACGATCTCTGCATAGATCCTGGCACCACGAGCGATGGCGTGCTCCAAACTCTCCAATATCAGCCCACCTGAGCCTTCCCCGAGGACGAAACCATCACGATCCATGTCGAAGGGTCTACTGGCACGTGCCGGCTCATCGTTTCGAGTAGAAAGGGCTTTCATTGAGGCAAATCCGCCCAAAGCCATCCGGCTTACGGCTGCCTCTGTGCCACCGGTGATCATCACATCCGCTTCATCGTTCTGGATCTCCCTGTAGGCGTTGCCGATTGCGTGTCCTGCCGAGGAACATGCGGACACAGTCGTGTAATTCGGCCCTTTGGCACCGAATTCTATCGAGACCTGACCTGAGGTCATGTCCGCAATCATCATTGGAATGAAGAAAGGACTGATCTTGCGCGGTCCTTTTTCTACCAGGTTGCGGTGCTGTTCCTCGAATGTCCAGATTCCTCCGATCCCGGAGCCGTAGATAACACCGACCCGTTCGGGTTGGTCACCAGGCAGGTTCAAACCCGAATCCTCCACAGCCATTCGTGCACTGCAAATGGCATATTGCGTGCACAGGTCGTTTCTCCTGGCAACTTTACGATCCACGCCAAAATCTTCGGCATCGAAATCCTTGAGCTCTGCGCCGATCTGGACTCTGAAGTCGGTTGTATCGAATTTCTTTATGTAATCAATCCCGGTATCGCCATTCAACAGCGCAGCCCAGTACTTCTCTGTGGATAGACCGTTGGGTGCAAGTGTGCCCAATCCGGTTACCACGACTCGGCGTTTACCTTCCACGCTAGCCTTCCTTTCGCGGTGCAAATCGAGAAAGGGCTTCGAGCATTCGCCCGATTCAATTTGCAGCCAGGGTGTCGCAAGGAATACTGCTACTCACTCAATCTTTTCGACAAATACCCTGAAGCATCACTAACCGTCTCCAGCTTCTCCGCGTCTTCATCCGGTATCTCGATATCAAACTCTTCTTCAAATGCCATGACCAGTTCTACGGTATCCAGCGAATCCGCGCCCAAATCGTCGATAAAATGGGCATCGGGAGTGACACTGTCTGCATCTACGCCTAATTGATCTACGATGAGATCGATCACCTTCTGTTGAATGTCTTCAGCCATTCTGGCCTCCTCCTAAATGAACGGTTCCTGATTTTTACCCCTCGGTGCCCAGAGCGGCGCTCCTACATCACCATGCCACCGTCAACAACCAGGACTTGACCAGTGATATAGGCAGCATCGTCCGATACCAAAAATGCCNCCGCGGCGGCGATGTCTTCCGGTTTCCCCAATGTCCCCAGTGGGATCTGTTTCATCAATTCATTCTGCACTTCCGTCGAGAGGTCTTTTGTCATGTCGGTCGGGATAAATCCAGGTGCCACAGCATTGGAGGTAATCCTCCGGCTTGCAAGTTCCCTCGCAATCGTTTTTGTAAAACCGATCAGTCCAGACTTCGATGCCGAATAATTCGCCTGGCCTGCGTTTCCCAGGAGTCCCGTGACGGAGGAGATATTCACGATTCGACCAGACCGCGCCTTCATCATAGGTCTCGTGGCTGCCTTGGTGCAAAGAAAGGCTCCCTTCAGGTTGACATCCATTACCGTATCCCAGTCATCTTCCTTCATGCGCATCAGCAGACCGTCGCGCGTGATACCGGCATTGTTAACCAGGATGTCGATTTTGCCCCATTCCTCAATCACCGAATTGAAGAGATTGTCCACCTGATCGGATTTGGATACGTCGGCCTTGATGGGCAATGCTCGAACGCCAAGATCTTCAATTCGTTCTGCCAAGGATTCAGCTGCATCAAGGCTTCGGCTCGCACATACAGCCACATCAGACCCTTCGCCCGCCAGACGCAACGCCACTGCCTCTCCAATACCCCGGGACCCGCCAGTAACAATTGCAGTTTTGCCTTCAAGTCGTTTCAATTGGAGAATCTCTCCAGATCGGACAATTTATCTACTGTCGTCACTTTCACGCCTCTGTCGATCCGTCGCATAAGTGTTTTCAATGTATTGCCGGGCCCGATCTCCAGGGCTCTGTTCATCCCCGCCTCAACGAGATGCGTCATACCGTCCGTCCACTTCACGGGTGAAACCACCTGTTCCACAAGAAGATTTTTCAGTTCAACAGGATCCGAGGAGGGAACCGCCGTCACATTCGGCACAACCGGTACTTCAGGGGGTGAAAATGAGACGGCATCAAGGGCGATTCTCAAGGGCTCTTGGGCCGGGCGCATTAGTTCGGAATGAAAAGCCCCGCTGACCTGAAGTTCAATCGCCCGTTTGGCGCCCTTCTCCTGCGCTATTTCCATGGTCCTTCGGACCGCATCCACCTCACCGGATATCACAATCTGCCCCGGGCAGTTGTAATTTGCCGGGACAACAGTCCCAACTTCCTTTCCAACCTTACAGGAATCGGAAACACCATCAGAATCAAGGCCTAGGATAGCCGCCATCGTTCCAGCCTGAAGTTGACCCGCAGCGTGCATCTCGGTTGCCCGCACCCTTACCAGGCGGAGGCCATCTTCCACGGAAATTGCACCTGCCGCCACCAGCGCGGCCAGTTCTCCAACACTGTGCCCGGCCACATAATTTGGGTGAATCCCCAGATCCTTAAGTATAAGAAAGGTTGCGACACTGTGTGCAAAAACTGCCGGTTGAGTAAAAACAGTTTGTTTTAGTGTTTCTTCGGGTCCCTCAAAACATGCCGATTTCAGACCCGCCCCTGCGATGTCCTCTGCCAGATCGAAGACTTCTTTGACGATGGGTGAGGTTGCATAGAGGTCGTTGGCCATCCCAACGTACTGGGCGGCCTGGCCCGGAAATATGAAGGCTAGGGACATAGAATAGAAGGTGAAAATTCAAGGGGGATGGAAGGAAGGCGCCCGGACCATTGACCTCCGGACCCGGGGGAGGCCACTAGTAGACCCATTTCAACAACGCGGAGCCCCAGGTGTAGCCGGCGCCGGCACTGGCGAGTACCACGTAGTCTCCCTTTTTAATCCTTTCCTGCTCAACGGCTTCATTGAGGGCAATGGGGATCGTACCACAGGTGGTGTTCGCGTACTTGTCTATGTTTATGATAACCCTGTCCGAGGGGAGTTTCATCCTTCGCACAGTGGCGTCGATGATCCTTTTGTTGGCCTGATGTGGGACCAGCAGGGTTACGTCCTCGCCCGTGAGACCATTCCTTTCCAGCAGATCCGCAGAAACCGCGGCCATACTGCTGCTGGCGAACTTCAAAACCCGGGCACCATCCTGTTTGACATAGTGGAGCTTTGCGTCAACGGTTTCGTGACTTGCAGGACGGAGGCTGCCCCCTGCAGGTTGACAGAGGAAATCGCCTCCTGAGCCGTCGACCTTCAAGATGAAATCCAGTATTCCTTCTTTCTCATCACAAGGTTCAAGCAAAACGGCACCCGCACCGTCTCCAAAAAGGACGCAGGTGGATTTGTCCGTGTAGTCTACCACGGAACTCATCTTGTCAGATCCTATGACCACCACATTTTTATGAGCGCCAGACTCTACAAATTGAGCGCCAACAATGAGTGCATAGAGAAAACCGCAACAAGCGGCGGACAAATCAAAACCCCAGGCATTTACCGCGCCAATCTGGTCCTGAACCAGGCATGCCGTGGCGGGATAGATCATGTCCGGTGTTACGGTTGCTACCACAATCAGGTCGATCTCTTCCGGCCCAAGGCTTTTCTGTTCCAGCAATTGCTCAAGCGCTCTGGTGGCCATAAAGGAAGCACCCAGGCCATCGTCCAGAATCCTTCGCTCCTGAATGCCGGTCCTTGTCCGGATCCACTCATCCGAAGTATCCACTATCTTCTCCAGATCGGCATTCGTGAGCCGTTTCTCTGGAACATAGTGCGATACGCCGGTAATCGCTGCAGTGAATTTCTTCATATCTCAGTGGGGTGGAAGTGTCTTTTTTATTTCCGCCGAGGCCAGAACTAGAGGGCTTCGCCTTCGATCACTTCACGCCCGTTGTAATGTCCGCAATTTGCACAAACTCTGTGCGGTCTTCGTTGCTGGCCGCAGTTGGGACACTCCGAAATCCCAGGTAATGAGAGATTCCAGTGTGCACGACGTTTACCGGTTCTAGAGTTCGAGTTCTTTCTCTTCGGATGTGCCATCTTGTTCTCCTCAATCGTTACTCTTTTATCGCCCGCAAAGCTTCCCACCGCGGGTCGATGGATTCTTCCTTGCAGGTACAAGGGTTGGCATTCAGATTTTCACCACAATTCGGACAGATCCCTGCGCACGATTCAGTGCAGACCGGGTTCTGAGGAATTTCGAGCAGGATATAGTCCTTGATGTCCTGACCAAGGTCAACCTTATCACCTCTGTCGTCCAGCCAGATCAGGGAATCGTCATCACCATCGACTACGTTGTCGGGTCTTCCCTTCTGAAAGACAAATTTGAACCTGGTATCCAGCGACAGCGCAGTGGATTCGAGACAACGAACGCAGTCCATGCCAAGACTGACGGAGGATTGGCCCTGTACGGATAGCGACTCGCCGAGTTTATAGAAGGAGAGTCGCGTTTTGACGGGACTGGAGAACTGAAGGCTCTCATCATCGATATGAATGTCTTCGGGCAATTCCTCGAAGTCCAGGTCTGTGAAACCCTCTTCCAGATCATTCAGGTCGATAATCACGGTAGTCCCTCAGTTTTGTGCGGCATTCCCGAAGAAGAAGGCTACCTCTATCGCGGCATTTTCAGGAGAATCAGAGGCATGAACCGCATTCCTCTGGACACTCGTACCAAATGCTTTTCGGATGCTTCCTTCTTCGGCCACCGTCGGATTCGTTGCCCCCACAACTTCACGGAGAAGGGCTACGGCATTCGCCTTCTCCAGCACCAAAGGTATAGTCGGTCCAGAAGTCATAAAGTCCATCAGCCCGCCGTAGAAGGGTTTACCCTTGTGGATGGCATAGAACTCTGCTGCTTGTGCCCGGGTCAGTTTCATCATTTGGAGTTCGACGATCTTGAACCCGTTCTCCTCCACGCGTTTAAGGATTTCACCCACGTGGTTGTGCGATACTGCGTCAGGTTTGATAATCATCAAAGTACGATCAGTCATGGCGTCCCTGGAGAAGCAAAAATAGTCGTCAAAGGGAACCTGATCCGCCGATCTTCGTGGCTCGGTTCCGGCCTATCAGCCTGAAGATGAAGAAGATAGAATTTCCGGCCAATTTTGTCAACATCTAACTTATTCAGACAGGTCAGACCGGATTCGGCGCCAAGAAATGGGTTGACAGGATCAAAATCGCTAGCTTTTATTATACTGCCTTTGAGGGATCATTCCGAGTGTGTGGGCCTTCAGATTCGAAGCCGGATCTTCAGAATGGTTCTTTTTTGGATTGACCAGCGGGCTGGTTTGCCAGCACTGGTTGGTTTCGAAAAACCCCCCCATTGCCCTGCCGTTCTCCCAAATTGCTACCTGAACGCTGTATAGAACTACGGAATCCATAATGAGTACAATCTCCGACTTTCTCAATGGCAAGGTCCTGTTTGTAACAGGTGCCACCGGATTTGCCGCCAAGGCCCTGGTTGAAAAGGTGCTCAGGGAGGCACCGGAAATCGGCCGACTCTACCTTATGATCCGGCCCAGGAGACGTTCGAGCGGCAAGCAGATTAGTGCACAAGAACGACTTCATGGCGAGGTCCTGCAGTCCGGTGTCTTTTCCCGGTTGAAAGACCAGATGGGAGACGAATTCGACGACCTGGCAGCGAGGAAGCTTGTTGCGGTGGATGGGATTCTTACAGCTGATTTACTGGGTCTGTCGCCTGAAATATTCGCTCGGATCCGGGATGAGATCGACATCGTTATCAATTTTGCCGGGACTGTGGTATTCGATGAGCCGCTGGATTCAGCTCTCAACGTAAATACCCTAGGTCCAGGGCAGGTGGTGAATTTTGCCAAAGCCTGCCGCGATGCGGCGTTTGTCCACGTGTCCACCGCTTATGTCAACGGGCAGAGGACCGGGAAGATCTCTGAAACCCTTCTACCGGAAAACAAGGCCGTAGCGCATTTACTCGGTCAGACAGATTGCCCAGCATTCGATCTGGATGCTGAAATCAAGTCCATAGAGGAATTCAGTCGTGGCCTCGAGGAGACATCCAGAAGCCAATCCGTGCAGGATGCGTTCGCTCAGAACCTGGACAGAAAGAACAGGGGGAAGCGGGTAACGGATTACCGTCGGGAGCACCAACTGGAGGCCTTGCGGCTCAGGTGGATTAAGAAGATGCAGGTAGAGGAGGGGATGCGGAGGGCTCGAGAGCTGGGTTGGCACGACAGTTATACGCTGACAAAGGCGATGGGCGAACAGTTGATTGCCAAACGCCGTGGAGATTTGCCAACCGTGGTGATGCGACCATCTATTATAGAATCCAGCCTCGAAGATCCTGAACCCGGCTGGATACAGGACCTGAAGGTTGCCGATCCATTGATTGTGCATTACAGCAAAGGCAGACTCCCAGATTTCCCCATAGATCCGAAAATCGTGCTGGATGTGGTGCCTGTGGACATTGTGGCGAACGCAATTCTTGCTGTACTGCCAAAGATACGAGACAACAAGGAAATTGCAGTGTATCACATAGCATCCGGTTCGCAGAACCCTATTCTGGCAGGAGAGCTCGTACATCTGGTGCACAGGTATTTCAAAGATAACCCAATGCGTGACAGGTCGGGTAATCCCATTGCCGTGAAACGCTGGAAGTTTTCAGAGATACGCAAATTCAAGCGGGCCTTCAGGCTCAGGTACCAGATCCCTGCTGCAATCCTGAAGTGGGCGGTAGACAGGTTGCCGTTCCTTCCCTGGCCCTCTCGCCTCCGCAGGAAGGTCAATCTACTTGAAGCAACTCTGGACCAGATCGCCACATTAACGGACATATACAGTGCGTACACCACCCTGGACTGTGAATTCGAAACCGGGAATATGCAGACACTTTTTGGGGAAATGAGCGAAGAAGACAAGAGGACGTACAACTTTGACGTCAATCGCATAAATTGGCCCGAATATGTCCAGGAGATCCACATTCCAGGATTGAAGCGCCACGTACTGAAGATCGGGTGAACCGCATGATTCCGTGCGTCGACCTCGTTACAACAGAAAACCAAGGGTGGGATGTCTAAATGCCAGATTCGTTACACCAGGGACTTTTCGAGAATCCTGACGGCATGGTCGAGGTCTACGACCGGTCTGCTCAGGAACTGATCGAGGCGATTCGACCCGAGGGATATTTCGAAGGCTTCTCGGAGGAAGACCTGATCTGGCCGAAAGGCGGAGCGGAAGATCTCAGGGAACCCGATTTGAAGAAAAGGCGGGACCTGGTGGAAGCCCTGTATAAGGGGATACCTCAACTAAGAGATGACCGACTGGGAGAAGCCTTTGAGCAATTCGAAAGCCTGGCAGGGTCCTACCATGAAGGCAACCGCATATACCTGCAACTCAAGGACCAGTTCATTTCGAAAAATGCAGGCACTGCACAAGAATTCCTGAAGCTGTATCAGACCCTTTACCTGGATGCACTCGCCAAGGGAGACGAATATGTGATGGATGTGGGTGAGGCGTCGTTGGTGGAGGCGCGGATCTCGAGAGCCCCCCTCTCGCATGCCCAGGCCGTTGCCGAAGCGCTTTCGAAGGTTACGCTGGAGGATGATCCGAAGTGGTTGGAGACCTATAGCTACAGTTTCGATGGCGAATCAACCGAGGGCATCTTGCGCGACCTGCTCAGGGATGTTGCTCAGCGAACCCTGGACTACATTGCAGCGGGAGAACTCCTGTCCACCCGTTTCAACACCTACAGCAATATGGGGTGGTTCGGTGGGGCAGTCTGGAAGGTTGTAACGGACGCCGAATGGCTGTTGCTCAGGATCGAGGATGCTCAAGGTGAAACTGAAGAGCTGATGACAGCCCAATCGAATGTTCGATTGACCCAGTGCATGCTAGTTGAATTCTTCCAGGCGCATCGCGAAGACCCCACTCAGTTGCGACCGGAGAATTATTGGTACTGGCAACCCTATGCTTATCTGACAAGGGACATGATCGATCTGAGTAGAAACCTGGTAGAGAAGGTGAACCAGATGCTGCTTTCAACGGGCCTGGGGATGTCGGAAATGGTCTTGCCGAAGGTGCTCGGTGGCAACCCAACTGGCCGGTTCGTGGAATTTCCCCACGTAGGGAAAATTCGCACTATCTCCTCATTCGCAAGGAAAATGCGCTTCCTCCGCTGGATTCGACCGTGCTGGAAAGTAGGCAGGAGCCGACTAAGGCTGTTGCAGTCGGAAATGGCAGCTGAGGAAAAATACCGATTGGCGTGGGAGAAGTGGCGAGAATGGTCGGAAGAAACCAAACGCATTTTCGAGATCAAAGTCGACATCATTATCGACCCGGAATTCAAAGCGGTTTCCCGTGCACTCGATCTGGGAAGCGGTAAGCACAAGGTACTTATTCTACCCACGCATCAAAGCCTGATGGAGAACCTGATCCACTTTCCGGTATTCCAGTCCGATGAGTTTCTGGATGCGATGGGCTGGGATAGCCCTGTACCTTTTGCGATACTTGCACGCACGGGACTATTCAGCACCACTAGCCTCAGACTCGGACCATGGGAACTGAGTATGTTCGGCGTATCTCCCAAGACGAACGATGTCCTGTTTGAGGCGGTCGATGGCTATGTTACACGAGAAAGCCTGGATGGTACTGCCCATACCACGTCGAAAATTCTGGATGCGATGGAGAATCGCCCTGGGCTCATCTACCCCACCGGTACCACAGCTTCCTTCGCCGAACAGCTCATTCCGCTTCAACATGCCCTGTTTTCCAAGCTCCCTCAGGACATTGTCATTATTCCTGTGGTGTTTCGTGGGACGCATTCGGTGTGGCCAAGGTGCCCAAAAGGAAACCTGGATATCAATCCAGGCGTGATCGAGGCCGTGATCTGTCCACCAATGCTGGGAGAGACCACGCTACTTCCAAAGCGCAGATCTCTACGCATACAGGCGGAGACCGCTGCCCTGTTCCAGGCAGTACATATCGCCTCACTCTTGAATCCCGACACGGCATAAGTTCCTGTGTGGTCTTCAGGGCCGAACCAGAGGAGAGACCATGTCAAAGAATTTTGACAGCCCTTACGATTTGTCCGAAGGGGAGAGATACGCGCATCGGTGGGGATATACGGATACGCGTTTCGATTTCGACGGCCCCAAGAGCGTCTGCGTTACTGGAAGTCGATACCCACTATCCGGATACAGTATGCCGAACTTCATCCCATTTCTCGAAGAGGTCCTGGATATAACGATTGAAAAGGATGACGCAAGTGATGAGATCGCTGAGAAGGAAGTGCCCGAGCCGCACATCAATGAAGCATTTCTCGCAGAGATCAGGAAAGCCCTCGATCCGGATCAGGTCTCTGTTGACGGCAAATCCCGGCTCATACATTCCCACGGACAACTCAGTGTAGACGAGATATACAAGGTACTCTACGGCGATCCATTTAAGCGCGTGGTCGACCTTGTTGTATATCCCAAAAACGAAGACGAGGTCCGCAAGATAGTCGAAATGGCCAGGACGCACGACGTATGCATCGTCCCGTACGGGGGCGGCACCAATGTAAGCGGCGCGCTGGCCTGCCCACCGGAAGAACGGCGAATGATCGTTTCGGTTGATATGAGACTGATGGACCAGATTATCTGGCTGGATGAAGAGAATCATCTGGCTTGCGTAGAGGCCGGCATATCTGGTAAGCGCCTGGAGATAGAGCTGCAAAAAAGAGGATACACTTCCGGGCACGACCCGGACAGCGTTGAACTTGCGACTCTGGGTGGGTGGATTGCGACCAATGCCAGTGGGATGAAGAAGAACCGTTACGGCAATATCGAAGAGATTGTGTTGGAAGCCACTTTGATCACGCCAACGGGAGATGTAGAGACGAAACACGTGACCCCCAGGAATTCTACCGGTATCCAGCCAAGATCCTTTCTGTTCGGAAGCGAGGGAAACTTTGGCATCATCTCAAAGGCAGTGATCAAGATTCATCCGACCCCGGCGGCCAGGAAATATGGACTGCTTATCTTCCCCACTTTCGAAAGAGGGGTGGAATTCCTGAGGGCCCTCAGAGGCACCGGTACCATCCCCGCCAGTATTCGGCTGGGCAACAATGTCGAGTTCCGTTTTGGATTTGCCATGAAGCGGGAACCTACCTTTTGTGGCAGCCTCCTTCAGAAAATTCAGAAGATCTTCATTCACAAGATCAAGGGATTCGATGATCAGAAGATGGTGGCCTGTACGGTTTTGATGGAGGGTAATACGCAAGAGGTCCGACACCAGGGCAAGTCGATTTTCGGACTGGCGGGAAAATTTGGCGGAATTAATGGCGGAGAGTCGAACGGCCGACGCGCATATGCCGCCATTTTCGCCATCGCCTATCTCAGGGATTTCGTGAACAGACTTCATATTCTAGGGGAAACATTCGAGACCTCTGTGCCCTGGAACAAGATCCACCAGGTTACGCAGGCGGTGGGAAAGGAGCTTGTCTCTCAGGCCGAACATCATAACATTCCCGGGAAACCGTATCTGGCATTTCGTATTCCACAAACGTATCATACCGGCGTCTGTATCTATTTTACGATGGGGTTCTATACAAAAGGGCTTGACGATCCCTCCGGCGTTTATCACAAGATCGAACAACGATTGCGACAAGTGATTCTGGATAACGGCGGTTCCCTTTCTCACCACCACGGCGTGGGTAAGATCAGGAAGGGCTTTCTGCCTCAGATCCAAACCCAGAACAGCATGAACGTGATGAGGAAGGCCAAGGAGGCTATGGACCCCGGAAATATCTTCGGGGCGGGGAATGGCGTATTCGGGGAGACAGACTGACCTTTTATACCTGACGGACTGTTTCTGCAGGCAAACTTTAATATAGAAGACTTCCTATGTATGCAGATAAAGTAGTTGCAATTACAGGTGCGTCGTCCGGATTGGGCGCTACACTCGCGCAGAGATTTGCTGAAGAAGGTGCTGATCTGGCATTGTTCGCCCTCGATGAGGAGGGACTCCTAGAGACGGCAGGACTCTGCCGCGCACTTGGCAGGAATGTGGTGACTTCCACCGGAGATGTCGGGAAACCCGAGGATTGTGAGAAATGGGTGGATGCTTCGGTGGCGGGATTGGGCAAAATAGACTGTCTGATCGCGTGCGCCGGGATCAGTATGTGGGCGAAGTTCGAGGAGGTGGAGGACGTGTCCATCTTTCGAAGACTGATGGATACGAACTACCTGGGGATTGTACACTGTGTGTATTATGCATTGCCGCATATCAAGACTTGCAAAGGGCAGATCGTAGCGATTTCCTCGATTCAGGGAAAGATCGGGGTGCCGCTCCATACGGGATACGTGGCGTCTAAACATGCCGTTCAGGGATTTTTCGAATCGCTGAGAACGGAACTGGTTGGGACCGGAGTCGATGTGCTCACGGTGTTGCCTCATTGGCTGCGAGGAACCAACCTGCGGAAGGCAGCCTTCGGAAAACACGGGGGTGCTCTTGGCTCCTCGAGCCGTAAACACAGCAAGGAATCGGTGACCCTGGATGATGCGTCTGAGGCCATTATCAAGGCCATGAAGAAACGGCAGCGGGAGCTGATCATCCCATTCAAACTTCGATTCCTGCCATGGCTGCATCTTATCAATCCTAAAATCGTCGAGTATCTGGTTAGAAGGGGTGTTGACAAAGAAGACGAGGCGTAGGACGTAAGCAATCCTTGAGCGAGGGCGGGGACGGGAAGGATCCGTCCCTTTTTTTGGTACCAGACGATGGAGAACTGGACGATTATCGCCAATCCTAATGCCGGGAGGGGCCTGGCATTCCGGCATGCGAACAAGGCCATGTCTTTGCTGGAAAGGTGTGGTTCTAGAGGGACGCTGGCAAAAACGAGGGATGTGGGTGATGTTGCCAGAGTCTTAGGTGAGTGCCTGGGCCGTGGCGAGAAGCGGTTTGCCGTATGTGGCGGCGATGGGACAATCCATCAGGTGGTGAATGCAATCGCTAATACAGATGCCGTTCTGGGAATCATTCCCTGTGGCGGAGGCAACGATCTCGCAAGGGCGTTGGGTATACCGGTTCACCTTGAATCCGCCGTTGGTATCCTTGCCCGTGGGGAGCCAACCCGAATCGACCTGGGTAGGATAGGAGAAAGATTCTTCGGAACAATCGCCAGTGTGGGATTCGACGCTGCTGTGGCGGAACATGTCAGTGAAGGAAAGGGGAAGTTCTCAGGGTCTTTTCGGTACGTCGTCTCGGCGCTGAGAACGCTCAAATCTTTTGAAGCAACAGATGTCGAGATCAAGGGAGACAAGGAGACATACACAGGAAAGATTTTGCTGGGAGCGATCGGGAATGCTCCCTACTACGGTGGCGGGATGCGGATGGTCCCAGCTGCAACCGTCAATGACGGCCACCTTGCCTTATGCGTAATCAAGGAGATTTCAAAGCTCACGGTCTTGCGATCTTTACTCAGGGTCTACCAAGGCTCCCATATTGAGATGCCATTCGTGTACACCGCCCATTCAAAGGCCCTCGAAATAGACACACCCGAACCGGAATGGATATATGCCGACGGGGAACCTATCTGCAAGACTCCTGTCAGAGTTGAGGTTTCCGAGGGTGCCCTCCGGGTGATGGTTCGGTCATTTGATTAAGATTTCCAGGTGCTGTCATCACGACCCTACCTGTTGGTTCTTTTCAACACCAGAATGTCAGCCCGCCTACCCAACACCGAGATGTTCTTAAAGTGTTCAACCAGCTGAAGTCCATTAGTTGTAGATAGTGCTTTCCTTAATTCACTCCATGCCCCACCCAGAAACACCTCTTTCCCATTCGTCCTTTGTACCTTGGCGACCTCCGACAGGAACCTGGCGTAAAGCCTGCCAAGGTCCCCGCGCGAACCGTATTGCCTTCCCCAGGGTAGATTGGAAAAGACCTTATCTATCGTGTCGTCTTCAATGGGGAGCCCACTCCCGGATGTTCCAGGGCTTGTGTCGGCTACCAAAATTGGCTCTCGCTTGGGCAATGGCATCCTGACTGATGTCTCCCTCAATCAGCATCTTGTGCCTACCCGCCATTGCCCGTTCGATCAAGATCGTTCTTGCTCTAAACATCGGGTCCAGAAACGTATCACCATCTTCCACAGACGACAGACAAACTAACGCCCAGGCGATGGTGGGTCTGAGCGAGCCCGGCAGGTGATAGATTTTATAGGTTCTGTGCCGCATCGTTCGATCGGACAATCGCAAACCGACCAGTGCCTGCTTGTCCACCTGCTGCACCCAGAATTCGAGGTTCGTATCATCCTCCACACGTCTCCAGTTCCGGAAACGCTCCTGCCACGGCCTCTTCCATCTCCTTTCGACGATACTCTCGCCAGGGCGCACTTTCAGCCTGGGTGATCACACGAAAACTGGTCCGCTTCCACTACCGGCCAACCCCAATCTCCCTGTGTATGGCGAGGGACGACTGCAGGGCAGGGCGGCGTGTTGCTTCCTGGAGATGCTCAAGATCTTTGCGTTTGCCCGAGAGGTCCGTCAGGGCGATTCTGCAGAAGAGGTCTTCGGCCGTGCCCAATTGCATCAAATTGGCGACCGGGACCTCGGTTGAGAAGGAGGTGATGTCGTAATCTCGAACTCTGAATGGCACGACATCTCTCACTTTGCGTGGGAATCTGTCGTCGAGCTCACGCCTGGTGATGGTGCCGATACCACGGAACGAAGTAGTGTGGAAGTGCATTTCTCAGGGCTTCAGGAGTTTGTCGAGGTCAATGTGATCCTCCAGAAGTTCGGACATTGAGGACCAAGCGTTCTTGAAGCAGTTGGAGAAGGGGAGAGTACCGAGAGAAGGTATACCTGAAATCGCGGAGATCACATCAGGACTGGTTTCCGCTGCCTTCGATGGGGGACCGGAGGCGAGGGTGTTGAAAATCACTCCCCGCACCTCAAGTCCACGCGCGGCAGCTGCCTCGAGCGTCAGTAAGGTATGATTAATGGTTCCCAAAGCGGATCTGGCAACGATCAGCAAGGGGAGGTCCATTTCAAGCGCGAGATCGGCCACGGAAAAGTTGTCCAGGATAGGGACGAGCAGTCCCCCTACGCCTTCCACCAGAGTGATCTCGTGTCTTGCTCTCAGCCGGGCATAACCCCTCAGTACCGGATCCAGGTCTATCGGTTGATTCACGAGGTCGGCAGCCACATTCGGCGAGAGGGGATCGGGTAAACAGACCGGGTTGATCGCCTCCAGGGAATCGGAGGAGCCGGATGCGGATTTCAATAGTTCGGCGTCCTCGTTCGGCGCACCACCCGTGGCAACAGGTTTGAAGACACCCACGTCCATATGCTGAGATCTAAGGTATGAAGCTAGGGCGGACGTGAAAAAGGTCTTCCCAACTTCGGTATCCGTGCCGGATATAAAGAGCCCCCTAACCACCGGCTGATCCGCCGGTTACGGATTGGATCGTCTCCTGGACGATTTGCAGC
>PAQK01000014.1 GCA_002709665.1 Gemmatimonadota bacterium
CAGATAGTATATTTTGAACAAATGTATTGCCTCAACTGTATGCTTTTCTTTGAGGTTATGCAAAACTTGGGGGGTCTATTGCCGCGCCTGTCCGACATCACATTGGGGCGTTATTTACAAGGGCAGTCCCTGATACATAAACTCGACCCTCGGTCCAAAATCATATGCACACTGCTCCTGATGGCCGCATTGATGGGAAGCCGGTCAGGGGTTGCCCTAGGGTGTGCCGTCCTTTTGGTTGGAGTTCTTTGTCGAGCAGCAGGGCTTCCGCTCAGGTTGATGTTGGGGAATCTCAAGCCCGTTTTACCATTGCTCCTGTTGACCGTATCCATCCACGCATGGCTGACTCCTGGTGAGGCCATCCTCCTTCTGCCTTGGCAAGCTGGTGCCATCACGGCTGAGGGTGTATCCCAGGGAACATTTCTTGCAGGTCGGTTCTCTGCGTTCGTTCTGGGGACGTCACTTCTGACGCTAACCACCTCTCCCCTGGAACTTGCCGACGGTCTGGAATCGTTACTTGGACCTCTCAGGCGGATTCGGTTTCCTGTTCACGAATTTGCAATGACAGTAACCATAGCCCTCAGATTCATCCCTATTTTAGTAGATGAAACCGAGAGGCTCAGAAGGGCGCAGGTTTCCAGAGGTGCGGACTTTGAGGGTGGTCCTATAAAGCGGACGCGAAGTCTGTTGCCTTTGCTGTTGCCGCTGTTCATATCTGCCTTCACACGTGCAGACAAGCTGGCTCTGGCAATGGAGTCCAGATGCTACCGGGGTGATACCAACCGAACCCGGTTTCGGGTACTGACCTACTCCTTGGCTGATAGTGTTGCCACCATTTTATTTATCATATTCTCTGGGCTGTTGTTGAGTGTCGGTCGAATCTAAGGGAAGCCCTCGGCAGCGAAACATAAAGCTGCAGCTGGAATACGACGGCACGGCATACAAAGGCTGGCAGATCCAGCCCGATCAGCGTACAATCCAGGGAGAGCTCGAGAAATCCCTGAGTCGGCTGTTGAACGAGCCCATCAGGACGGTTGCCGCCGGCAGAACGGATGCAGGAGTCCACGCTCGGGGTCAGGTGGCAAATTTCCCAACGTCGTCGTCGATAAGTTTGGGCAGAATCTATTCCGGATTAAACAGTCTGTTGCCCAGGGATATTTCGGTTGGCCAGGTTGAAGAAGTGCCGAGTGAATTCCACGCTCGGTTCGACGCCACGCTCAGGTCCTATGAGTATCGGATCTCCTTTACGCCATCGGCCTTGGAAAACAGATTTGTTTGGTGGATCAGGTGCGAACTCGATATTGCAGCCATCCAGCACGCATCCTGTATTCTGGTTGGCTGCCACGATTTCACCTCTTTCTGCGTGGGTGCAGAAGAACGGGACAGCAGAATTTGTCACATTTCCCGCTGTGATTGGGAGACTGCAGAAAGAGGACTGAGCTTCCATATTGAGGGGAACCGGTTTCTAAGATCAATGGTTCGTGGAATAGTTGGGACCTTGGTACAGGTGGGGAGACAAAAGAGGGCACCCCAGGATATTTCTCGAATCCTTGAGTTCCGGGACCGGCAGCGCGCAGGTCCTAACGCCCCGCCTCAGGGCCTCTTCCTGATGAACGTGGAATACAAGGGTACTTCCGGGGAGTAGATGTTTGTGCAGCGGATTTGGTTGATCGGAGCACTGATCGTCCTTCTGGGTTTGTTTCTCATCCCAGTTGGCAAGATTGGATTGGAGCAGCAGAACCAGTCTGGCATCCTTCCCNTTGAGGCNACATCCACGACAGCAGGCATTGAGGCTNCCAGGCTTAACGCAATCGTCCGTGCGGTGGAAAAAGTAGCGCCGTCCGTGGTCGGTGTTACGACAACAACGTTGGAAGAATACCGGGTCAAATATCGACACCCGATTTGGGAGTTCTTTTACTATCCCGGCATCGTTCAGGAAAAAAAGCCGAGCATTGGGTCCGGATTCGTAATTCGGGAAGATGGATACATCCTCACCAACCATCACGTCATCGAGGGCGCTGAGGAGATTACAGTTACATTCGCGGACGGCCGTAGTTTCGATGTTAAGGATATCAGAAACAATGTAATGGTCGATCGCCAGATGGATCTTGCGGTGATCCACATCGACGCTAACGGTCTTCCCACCGCCGAGTTGGGNGATTCGGATGATATCATTATTGGCGAGTGGGCGATCGCTATCGGCAATCCGTTTGGCCTGCTCATTGAAGACCCAAAACCAACGGTTACCGTTGGCGTTGTCAGTGCNGTAGGCCGGAACTTCCGACTTGCNGAAGCCGAAGAAGGCGACCACATTTATCAGAATATGATTCAAACCGATGCGTCGATAAATCCTGGGAACAGTGGAGGTCCGCTTGTTAACAGCGTGGGCCAGGTCATCGGTACGAATACATTTATCTTTTCCAAGAGTGGTGGGTCCTTGGGGATTGGTTTCGCCATTCCCATTAATGCAGCTGCTGAAATGGCGGCACAGTTGATTGAAGGAGGTCGGCAGGAGTTTTGGACAGGGTTCTGGCTTCATGCCGATCTAACGCCCTGGTTGGCTCACGCACTCGGCTTGGCAACTGCCTCGGGAGCACTGATCACGCGGGTAGAGGACGAGAGTCCCTCCTTTAGAGCGGGATTGAGTCCCGGTGATTTAATTCTCAGAGTAAATGGTCAACGTGTGTTGAACGACGAAGATGTGGCGGAAGCCTTTCGTGCAGGAAGAGTCGGGGAAGTTTTCACACTAGTGTTACTTCGCGGCAGAAGGCAGTTCGAGAGCAAGCTGGTTTTGGAAAAAGCACCGGTTTCCCAGTAATCGTGAATCTTACACCGGTCTGATTGAGCTTCCACCATCGGAGTGAATCCGTTATGAGAAAGAAAGCAGCCGTTCCTAGTCTTGTAACCATTTGCAATCTCTTCTGCGGATTTCTGTGCATTTACTATGCCACTCGCGGGCAGCTTGTCCCTGCGGCCTGGTTAATCGTGATTGCCGGCTTTCTCGACGCGTTCGACGGAAAGCTCGCGCGGCTGATGGACACACCCAGCCAATTCGGTGTGCAGTTCGATTCCCTCGCAGATGTGTGCTCTTTTGGTGTGGCGCCCGCAGTCTTGATGCTTCATTACTATCAGGGCGTTCTGGATAGCATACTGCTCCCCTTTATCGCCTCCTTTCTGTTCTTCCTGTGCGGAGCATTGCGACTGGCCAGATTCAATGTGCAAACGAAGACCCCGGAGAAGGAGGATTTCACAGGACTCCCCATTCCTGCAGCAGCTGCAACACTTGCCGCATATATCATATTCACCGAACGGGTTTGGGAAAGTACGAGAGAACCTCACGTTGCCATTACCCTCTGTGTGTTTCTTGGTTTCCTGATGGTAAGCCCATTCGAGTACCCGGCCTTTCCGAAGTTCTCGTTGGGCACCAGAAAGGATCGTGCACGATTGGGCATCGCGTTATCCGCCCTGATCCTTGTTGTCCTGTTCCCCGACGAAGCATTTTTCCCCATTGCCTTGGCTTTCTCCCTTTCAGGCGCAGTACGTTGGCTCTTCAATCTGATTGTGGATCGCGAAGTTGCCGATATCCGAAATTGATACATATTTTCTTGAGGGAGACGGAGTGCTATGGGTAAGAGAAATGTGGGGTTCCTGATTCTCGCAGCGTTCATTGGTGTACTGGCGGGAAACATTCTGGGTGGATTACTCGGTGTTGTCTTCGATTCCCTTGGGCTACAGGACAACGTGGTACAGAAGGTCTTGGTAGATCCTCTGGTGAAGTACGATTCCGGCGAGATACCCCTTAATCTTATCGTCATCAAGTTCAAATTTGGCTTCTCCCTTAATTTCAATGTTTTGAGCCTGCTTGGCATAGGGATTGCCTGGTACTATGCCAAATATTCNTACTGATTCATTTGTGAACAGGTACGTAGCACCTGAGGAGGTAATCGATCATGTTGGGTGGAATTGGCACCTGGGAAATCCTGCTTATTTTTTTGGTCATCCTCCTTATGTTTGGTGCAAAACGAATTCCGGAAATCGCGAGAGGGATTGGAAAGGGTGTAACGGAATTCAAGAAAGGCATCAGCGACATTCAGGATGAAATCGAAACTGGAACCGACCGACCGCAGGATCCTACCACGAATCAACAGGAACAATCCCAGCCTGCGGAACCACCCGCAGGTCCGGAAAAGCCGGCAAAATCGTAGGCAGGAGGTAGGTTGGAAGACAAGAACGATTTGTTGAACGAGCGTCCCGCCCACGAACTGATACAGAGCATCCAAGAANGACAGGTCACATCCCGGCAGTTGACCCAGGCGGTATTCGACGCCATTCACCAGGGCAATGCCGAAATCAACGCCTTCATCACCCTTGATGAAGGACCGGCCTTCCTGAAGGCCGACGATGTCGATCGCAGGATATCCAACGGTGAACCGGTCGGTCCTTTGGCAGGCATACCAATTGCCCTCAAAGACCTGATCTGCACCCGCGGTCTGCGCACCACGTGCGCCTCCCGCATCCTTCACAATTTCATCCCCCCCTACGACGCTACCGTAACAAGAAAACTTATCGAGGCCGATGCAGTTGTAGTTGGCAAACTCAATATGGACGAGTTTGCTATGGGATCCTCAAATGAGAATTCTGCATTTGATCCCGTCAAGAACCCCCACGATCTGGACCGTGTAGCCGGTGGCTCAAGCGGGGGTTCTGCCGCCGCGGTAGCTGCAAACCACACCGTCCTCGCATTGGGGTCCGACACGGGTGGGTCCATCCGGCTTCCTGCCTCCTATTGCGGAGTTGTGGGTCTAAAGCCCACATATGGCCGCGTCTCCAGATATGGCCTTATTGCTTACGCTTCCTCCCTGGACCAGATCGGCCCTGTGACCCGTACGGTGCACGATTCCGCCTTGCTGCTCCAGATCATTGCAGGACACGATCCTTGCGACTCGACATCTGTGGACCTGCCCGTTCCAAACTATCTCGCCGCTATGGCGGATGGTGTGAATGGGATGAAGGTGGGAATTCCGAAAGAATTCTTTGCCGAGGGTTTGGATCCGGAGGTCAAGGAAAATGTGATGCGAGGCGTGGCCTGTCTGGAAACAGCCGGTGCAGCAATTCGAGAGGTCTCCCTACCGATCGCGGGCCATTCTGAGTATGCCGTCGCGGCATACTACATCATTGCTACAGGGGAGGCTTCTTCGAATCTTTCTCGATACGACGGTGTGAATTACGGGCTACGGGTTGAGGGTGATGATCTGATCGATATGTACTGCAATACCCGTAACCGAGGATTCGGCACGGAGGTGAAGAGACGCATCATTTTGGGCACTTACGCCCTGAGCACCGGTTACTACGACGCATACTATCTTAAAGCCCAGCGGGTCCGGACCCTGATCAAACAGGACTTCGACCGTGCTTTCGAATTTTGCGACCTGATCGCGGCACCCGTTGCACCCACGCCAGCATTCAAGATTGGTGAGAAGGTTGACGACCCGTTACAGATGTATCTTTCAGACATCTACACTGTTTCTGTGAACCTGGCAGGCATCCCTGGCATTTCGGTACCCTGTGGCACGTCTTCATCTGGGTTGCCAATCGGACTTCAACTCTTGGCCCCTGCGTTGAAGGAATCAGACCTGATAAGGGCAGCTTTTTTGGTGGAACAGGAACTCTAGAGATGACCTACGAACCGGTTATTGGCCTTGAAGTTCATGCCCAGCTCGCCACGCAGACCAAGATTTTTTGNGGATGTAGTGCTGAGTTTGGCGCAGAGGCCAACACCCATGGCTGCCCGGTATGCCTAGGGCTCCCAGGAGCGCTGCCTGTGTTGAACAGGGAGGTCGTGGAGCTGGCGATGCGGATCGCCCTTGCTGTTGGGTGTGAAATCCAGCCTACAAGTCGATTCCTTCGTAAGAACTATTTCTATCCCGATCTGCCAAAGGGTTACCAGATCTCCCAGTTCCAATCCAATGAAGAAATGCCCCTTGCCACTGGTGGAAGTGTTGAGGTACCTTCCCAAAATGGACCCAGACAGATTCGGCTTGTGCGTATCCATATGGAGGAAGACGCTGGGAAAAGCATCCATGAGGAGGCGTTTGTAGCTGCCAACGAATCTATGGTAGACGTAAATCGGTGCGGGGTCCCCCTCATAGAAATTGTCAGCGAACCGGACATAGCCACCCCTGAAGAAGCATTTCACTTCATGACGAAACTCCGCCAAATGCTGATTTACACAGGCGCCTCCCAAGGGGATATGGAGAAAGGGCATGTGCGTATCGACGCAAATGTCTCCATTCGACCCGTCGGCGCATCCGACCTGGGTGTCAAGGTGGAAGTAAAGAATGTCAACTCCATCAAAAACTGCCAGCGTGCACTGGAAAAAGAGATCCGGCGACAGATGGATGTGGCGGAAACAGGTGGCGAAATAACCCAGGACACTTTCCTCTATGCCCCGGATAGAGATGAGCTCCGCTCCATGCGGAGCAAGGAGTCATCCGACGATTACCGGTATTTCCCATGTCCCGATCTCATTCCCATTAAAGTAAACGAAGAATGGATTAACCAGGTCAGCCGTGATGTGCCCGAAATGCCTGATGCTCGCAAGGCCCGTTTCCAATCCGAATACAAACTGAGTTTCGAGCAATCGGACAGTCTCACAACAGACCGAAAGGTGGCAGACTATTTCGAATCCGGGGTAAGGGCTGGAGCAGGAGCAGTGGCATTGACCAATTGGATCCAGGGCGATGTAATGAGGATATTGAACGATCTAAAGATCGATATCACTGAACTCAAAGCGGGACCTGGGCATCTTGCTAAATTGATCGGCTTGATCGAGGACGGTACCATCAGTAACAGTATTGGGAAGACCGTGTTCGCTGAGATGGCCGAAACCGGAGATCCGCCGGATATCATAGTCGAGAAGAAGGGGCTCTTACAGATCAGCGACCAGACTGAGATCGAAGCGCTGGTTGAGAAGATTATTGAGAGCCACCCTGACGAAGCGGGGCGGTTCAGAGATGGCGACAGAAAGCTCATGGGTTTCTTTATGGGCCAGGTAATGAAAGAAACCCGCGGGCAGGCGAATCCCAAACTTGCCACTCAGTTGATCCAGCAGAAGCTCGGCTGAGATTCCAGACCGTTGCCTTAACCCCTTCCTACATCCCCTCAAAGTTAGCCGAACCATTGTGACTTAGACCTATGTCAAACGCCAACCAGATGCCCTGGTACGATCGGTTCTTCCAGCTCGAATATCTAGGGTTCGATGACCATCCGGATACGGAGTTGGAAGTCGAGTTCATCCTGGAGCGCTTTGCACCTGAAAAAAACGAGAAGTTTCTCGACGTAGGTTGCGGATATGGTCGTCATGTCCTCCCCATCACACATAGGGGGTATGACATAACGGGAGTGGATCGGTCTGAAACTATGCTCGGACGCGCCCGGGAGAATGCTTCTACGGAGTCTCAGGAGATCAATCTTGTTCGTGCAGACATGCGGGATCTGCCCTTTACGGATGTATTCGATTACTGCCTGAGTCTATTCTCGAGTTTCGGGTATTTCGACTTGGAGGATGAGAACTTCCGCGTGCTGCAGAGCATCTCGAATGCGCTTCTACCCGGTGGCAAGTTTCTGATCGAAACCGCGAACCGGGATTTTGTTGTTCGTCACCTTTTGGCCACGCAAATTTACAGACCTGAAGGGATGCTCTTGATCGAGGAGCGGCAATTCAATGGGCTTTCGAGTCGGTCAAAGGTGGACGTCACAGTTATACAGGGCAGTCGCCAAACGCTCCTGCATCATTCCATCCGGTTATATACGTTCACGGAACTACAGATGTTGTTGGCTGCGGCAGACTTGGCGCCCATGTCTGTCTGGGGAGATTTTCAAGGCGGGGAGTACACCTGCGACAGCCCTCAGATGATTGTCCTGGCTGAGAGGCTATGAGCAGCCACCTGGTGGTATTTGCCAAAAACCCGGTCCCAGGGGAAGTAAAAACGCGGCTTCTTTCCCGGTATTCCCCCGAACAGGCTGCAGAAATCTACAGGGCATTCATCCTCGACACCTTGGATTCTGCAGAAGGCTTGGACCAGGTGCAACGCCATATTGCGTTCACACCCGGAGATGCTAAAAAAGTCTTCAGTAATATGGTCTCCGATGACTGGCTGTTGTTACCTCAACGGGGAGCGGATCTGGGCGAACGTATGGATGCTGCGGTATTGTACTGCCTGAAGCAGGGCGCATCCCGCGTTGTCGTCATCGGTACAGACATTCCCTCTTTGCCATTACATCATCTCGAACGGGCTTTTCAGCTGTTGGCCGGGAAGCAACTGGTCCTTGGTCCCAGCACGGACGGCGGTTACTACCTTGTCGGTCTTACACAACCGACGCCTGAAGTCTTCAGATCCATTTCGTGGGGCACTGATCGAGTTTTCGCCCAGACCATCAATCGAGCGTTAGTTTCCGATCTGTCCATCGGGCTTGTCCCGCCCTGGTATGATGTAGACTCCCCGGCTGAACTCGACTTCCTCATTGCTCATCAAACTGCCATGAGCCACGAGGGCTCACCCCCCTGTATTCCCCATACACAAGCCTGCCTGTCTACCTTGACTTGACCAATCCTGCCGCATATCTTGCGCCCACACGCACGTATTCCCTCTCTGGTGTCCTCAGGCCATTATGCTTGGGTTGAAAATAAATAGACGGGTAGAGTCTCACGAAGCCGCGGCCAAACACATCTTCGGTGAACGAGCAGCGCTATAAACGACCAGCCAAACGCATACGGACCCCGATGTGCTGTCGAAGTTAGCCGAACTTTCAAGCGCAAAGAAAGGTTCGATCGCCCTCGACATCGGCATAGGTCATACCGCCTTTGTATTGGGTAAAAAAGGGGCATCCGTCATTGGCCTGGACCTCACACCTCAAATGCTCCGGGAGGGCATAAAGCTCCGCGAGAAAAAAGGGCAAAGACACATCGATTTCATGCTTGGATACGCGCACTGCTTACCATTTCCACCCAAAATGTTTCAGGTAGTTACTTGCCGACGAAATGCACCGGATACTATCGCCTGGAGGGAAGTTGGTGATCGACGACAGGAGTGTTCCAGAAGATGATTTTGTCGACAAGCTTATGAATGATCTGGACAGGTATCACGATGCCTCTCACGTTCGGCAATATAGGTCCTCGGAATGGCAGAGGATGCTTCAGACATCAAGATTTGTAATCGAATCCTTGAACCCCTATACCCAACACCGCAGAATATCTTCTCACACAGAAGGCGTCGAGGACGCTGCGGTGGACAAGATTTTGGATATGATTGGGAATCTTGACAACCAAATAAACTGAATCTCGTCCAGGAAGAAGGACAGACGTACTACAATCACTACCATCATTGGTACATCACTGTGTCCGCTTGGAAACGGTAAAGGTTGTATGGCATCCTGAAAGAGTTTGGGAATATGGCAAATTTCAGGAGTTTTCCCGCCACCATTCGGTTGGTTCTACTATGCCTCTCGGTTAACTTAATTCCCCTTTGTTCAGCATCTAATCTGTTCTATCAGAATGACAGAAATGATGCCAGGTAACAGCAATCCGACACAGCACCGACGCATCGACCTTTCACTAACAAGACCCATACTGGCACTGACCCTGCCGGTAGCCGCCTCCGGCCACCTGGAAAATCTGGTGGTTATCGCGGACATCTTCATGGTTGGGAAGCTTGGGCCGGCTGCAATATCCGCTGTTGGGATCGCCAACCAGATTTCGATGGTATTCGGGATCATGATGGTGGCTGTAACAACCGGAACTCTTGCGATTGTTGCCCAGGCAATCGGCGCCGGGAACAAGCTGGGTGCCAGTGCCGCGGCGAAGCAATCCTTCTCATTGGTGGCCCTCTTGAGCGTTGGGCTAGGTCTCATAGGACTTGCGGACACAACGTTTTTTTTGGAATCACTCAGTGTGAAACCGGAGGTTGTCCAGCTTGCCGTTCCCTATCTAAGTGTCTATTTCTGTGGCATCCTTCTGTCGATGTTGAACTATTCGGTAGCCGTCTGCCTGCAGGCGACCGGTGATACACGCACACCGATGTATCTCAGCCTGTTGATAAATGCAATCAAGCTCTTTGCCAGCTACCTTCTGATATTCGGCATTTGGGGTCTCCCCAAAATGGGCGTAACTGGCGCCGCTTTGGGTTCGGTTGTGGGGTCGCTGTTTGGTGTGACTGCTGGATCCTGGGCCCTGTTCAGTGGCAGATTTGGCCTAACGTTGCTTCCGGGAACTTCCTTCAAGCTCGAGCTTGCTCTGGCCAGTCGGCTTCTAAAAGTAGGCATTCCGTCAGCCCTGCAGGCCTCTTCAGGAATGGGTCAAGTGTAATTTTTGTGAAATTTGTTGCCCTCACCTCCCACTCTACAACCGCCGTTGCAGCCTATACTATTGGTAATCAGATGGAGCGCATCCTCCGACGGTCTTCGCTGGCCTTCGGTACTGCTGCCACTACGCTTTGCGGACATAGTCTCGGTGCAAAAAGAACGGTGGAGGCAGATCAACGGGGATGGACGACGATGTTTGTAGGCACGTTGGCCATTGTAGGTCTCGGCACGATTATTTACAATGCGGCGCAGCCCATCATGCGCTTTGTTCACCAATGCGGAGGATGTGATTTATATCGGGATCTACTACCTGTATGCCATCGCAATCGCCGAACCCTTCATGTGTGCGGCAATCATAAGCGGCGGGGCACTCAGGGCGGGCAGGCGATACAATGCCCCCTCTCTACTACACCATTGTCTCCCAATGGCTCATACGGCTTCCTACTGCCTACCTTTTGGCCTTCACCCTTGGTTAAAACATATTAGGGGTATGGGTCGCCATCGTCATATTCAGTGCACTGCAGGGGGTCCTGACGGTTCGGAAATTCGCCGCTGGCGATTGGAAAAGAAGGACGATCTAGCATCCACATTCTTGTAGGTGGAGACCGCTTACGGAGGCTGGTATGAAAATCTCTGGAATTGATCAGTACTTTCCTCGACCACGTACGAGATTCATCAAGATCACAACCGACAACGGCTTGGTGGGATGGGGAGAAACTACACTGGAGGGGAAACCACGCAGCACCGTAGCTGCGGTTGACGAACTCTCCGACTACTTGATCGGGAAAGATCCCCTCCGAATCGAGCACCACTGGCAGCATATATACCGGTCGGCCTTCTTCAGAGGAGGGGTCGTGCTAATGACGGCGCTCTCCGGCATAGACCAGGCCCTCTGGGACATTGCGGGAAAACACTTTGGTGTCCCTGTGTACCAACTGCTGGGAGGACCGGTCCGGGACAGGATAAGAGTGTATGCCCACTGGGGAATTGGCAGCCTGTCCGAAAAGGGGAAGGATACGGCACGAACGAGGTTGGAAAAGCTGCAGGCAAAAGGCGGATACCAGGCCTTCAAATCTGGCCCCGGAGGAAAATGGAGAGGACACGAGCCCCCCGCGGTGATCGATGAGTTCGTGGAAAGAGCATTCTTGATGCGCGAATGGGTAGGATCTGAGGTGGAACTCGCTTTCGACTTCCACGGAAAGATGACACCCGCCCTGGCCATCGAAATCTGCCACGAACTCAAGGGGATGCGGCCCATGTTTGTGGAGGAGCCGGTCCCGCAGGAAAATGTTGATGCATTGAAGCAGGTGTCAGACCACGTCCCCTTCCCCATTGCCACGGGAGAGCGTCTACTGAGCCGATGGGAATTCAGACAGATCTTCGAGAAACAGGCGGTGGCCTACCTTCAGCCGGACACTTCACATGCCGGAGGCATCAGCGAACTCAAACGCATCGCAAACATGGCTGAGGTCTACTACATGCACATCATGCCACACTGCGCCATTGGGCCTGTCGCACTTTCCGCATCGCTGCAGGTCGATGCCGCCGTGCCGAATTTCCTGGTCCAGGAACAGATTGACCAGGGCCTGGGAGAGGGATTGTTGGTCGAGCCTTGGCGGGTTGAAAACGGACACATACTGCTCCCTCAGGCCCCTGGACTTGGGGTCCAGATTGACGAAAAAGAACTGGCAACACAGTGCAAGTACAGAGAAGAGCTGGGTGGCGAGTTTCTTTACGATTCAGACGGCAGCGTGGCGGATTGGTAACCAGGCTCGGCCACGATCTATCGCCAATGCCTCTGAATTGGTAGAGGCACTTCCGTCACCTCCCAGTAATCCTCCGGCAGTTCCTCCCATCGTTGTGTTGTCCTGGCATCCCGATCCCACACAACGTTCCCTTTGCGAAGCGTCATCACGCAGGATAGACGGTGCTCGCCGTCCATCCTCCCGAATCCGCAGTCCCTGTACGAAAAGGTTCCNTTCTCTAACCTCAATAGAGCCACGTCGGCCTCAGCACCAACAGACAGTGTGCCCAGCTCTGGTCTCCCGATCGCCACGGCAGGCATAGCGGTTGACTTGCTGATCACCTCCGGGACTGGCATCCCCATCACCAGACATTTTGACATCGTGTCCAGCATACTGATGACCGAACCGTGGATGTTGCCCATGTGCAGATCCGTGCTGATGGAGTCCGGAGAAAAACCGTCCTGGATCGCACGGGCGCCGTTCCTGAACCAGAAGCTGGCAGCCCCGTGACCCAGATCAAACCATACCCCACGTTCTCTGGCCTCGAACATATACTTGAAGACGCGGCCGTTGTCGTCTACAATGGGAAACTGACGTGCGAATACATGCGTGTGAATATCACCTGGACGCAGCTTCTTGAGGATGAGTTCGGGGTAAGGCCGTTCGGGAGGCCTGGGCCAGAAATCCACCATCACGGGCATGCCACAGGCGTCTCCTGCCTCAACTGCCCGCTCAACGGACTCCCACGGCGGATGATCATCGTCAAATGGCGCTTTGGTCCAATAATGGGCGGTCTTGATTCCAACCACGTATTCGGAATTTTCCGTCACCGCCTTTGCAGCTGCCGCCACATCGAAAGTTCCGATGTTCTGCTCCACATCTCCCATGCCTGGCGAGGAGATGTTCACAAATGCCAGTATCCGGCACACAGTCTTCTCCATAACGGATTTCCGAAAGTGGGAAATCTCCTGAGCGCCTGCGGTACCCGTGTCCACGGCCGTAGTTACACCACCACTCAGAAAATGCGCATCTGCATTTAGGCTATCTGCGAAAAATCCCGAGCCCTGGTGTTGCCTGTTAACATACGCGTGGGTGTGGATGTCGATTAGTCCCGGAGAAATCAGCAGCCCGGAAACATCAATCACGTGCGATGCCCTTCCCACAGGAATGTTTTTGGCCACCTCCGCAATTATACCTTCTGAAATGGCTACGTCCCTCAGGGAGTCAATGGAGTTTTTGGGATCGATCACGTGACCGCCCTNCAAGATCAGGTCNAATCTTGTATCATTTTCATTACTCAAATCCGTTCCTCCTATTGACTATGCTCTAGCTCTCAAACTGGGTGTCCGAACTACAATGGTGTGTTGCTCTTGGTCTGTCGTGTCTTATATTATAAAGATATTCAGATCTGCCCAACCCATAATCCGCTTGCCGCGTTCAAGGCGAAACCGAGGAAGGAAGCCTGCCAAGGAAAACAGGTCTACTCAACACGCATCAAAGAAAAGCATATTAGGAAGGGCGAGCCAAGGGTGAGTGGCGAATCGATACAGGAGCTTTTGGCACTTTCACAGAGTCCGGAGCCTGAAGAAAGAAGGTTCGCCGCCGAGTTCCTTTGTCTCGGTCACGTCCGCAGGCGTATCGATGAGGTCTGTGATGCACTGTATCGGATGCTGGAAGATCCAGAACTGAAAGTACGAAAGGCCGCATAACATATACCTTGGAGGACGGGGGGAGACCCAACGATCCAGTTCTGAAGGAGATTTTCGAACGTGCAGCGAATGACCCTGACAAAAAGATTAGACGGCTAGTCGACCGATACCTTTCTGCAGAGCGAAAGGACGTGAGACTGGCCGACAGGTTATCAGCACAAAAAAAGTATCCGGAATGTGGAAAATGCAACTTCTGTGGCGAAACCGAAACATCCCTCAGGAAGGACGTCGAGACGGAAATTCTAGACGCAGATAAGCTCCGATTCGCCTTGGTGTGCAAGAAGTGTGATTCTTGAATAGGAGGACTTATGCAAATTGTCGTGAAAAACATCGATGAGTTCCTGCAAAACTGGAATGGGCAAAGGAATTTCCTGATACATCCAGACTATTTCGAATTTAAGATGGACTTCCCACCCGTCGAAGAGGTGGTGGATGTCCTCAGAAGAGACGAGCAGGCAAGAGTCAATATTCCCGGTGACTTGACCGACAGTGAGAAGGAGACACTCGCAGAGGAATTCAGAATTCTACCCATCGACCAGGTAATCGATCGCCCCTTTTCATTGGCTCACTTTTACTTGGAGAACTTCTATGGTCCTGGGAAGTTCCTGAACGACTTCCAGGAGAAAGTAATGATTCCCTGGAGGACATTTCTCTCCTCAGCAGGTTTCACCTGGCAGCGGTGCTACCCAATCATCTTCATCTCCGGTCGGAATTGCAGCTCATCCTACCACATGGACACGTCCCACGTGGTGGCCTGGCAGGTCTGGGGAGTCAAGACTTTCAACGCCTTTAAAAACCCTTCAGACTATGCACCACTGGATATCGCAGTGAACAAACCGAAGTCTCTACGGCGTGTTAATGGACCTCCCGATCACGAGCCTGAGGATGTTCTGTCCTACAGGATGGAAAAGGGGGACCTGCTATGGAACCAGCTGCTTACCCCCCACTGGGTACCTGCCGGCGACGAGGTGGCCATGAGCTTGAATATTTCTCACGGGGGGATCAGACATAGTGGACAATTTTCGTCAAATGAGTCCGCACTGAGAGAACGTTGGAAGCAACACCCTGAGGAAGCTTGGTTGGTGGACACCAGATACTGAGAAGTCTCTCACAGGAGTAGACGTCCCCAGATGTCCAGATTGAATCACGTAAGAAAAGCTGATTCGCTATCGGGATGGCGCCTGAGGCTGCAGGAGATCATTTTCGAGTCCGACACATTGGCCGGAAAATGGTTCNATGTTCTGCTGATTGTCAGCATATCCTTGAGCGTCCTCGTGGTAATGCTCGACAGTGTAGCCACTATAGAAAGACAACACGGCGACCTGCTCCTGATTGCGGAATGGTCCTTTACCACCCTGTTCACCATTGAATATCTGATGAGATTGATCTGCGTGGGCAGGCCATTGGGTTACGCCTACAGCCTGTTCGGGATTGTGGATCTGCTTTCGATCCTCCCAACCTATCTCAGCCTCTTCCTCCCGGGCACACATTATTTGGTTGTGATCCGTATACTACGTGTACTCAGAATCTTTAGAGTTTTGAAACTGGTTCAGTACATTAGCGAGTCGAGGCTGCTGATCCAGGCGCTTTACTCCAGCCGTCGTAAGATCACTGTTTTCCTTTTGGCAGTGCTCACCCTGGTGGTCATTCTAGGTTCCTTGATGTACGTAATTGAAGGTGAGGAACACGGATTTACGAGCATTCCAAGGAGTATCTACTGGGCAATCGTTACGTTGACGACTGTCGGATACGGGGATATCTCGCCTCAAACTGCGCTGGGTCAATCCCTCTCTGCCGTTGTAATGATACTCGGCTACAGCATTATCGCAGTGCCCACCGGAATCATCTCTGCGGAACTCACTCAGGCGATCAGTAGCAGAAGCGCCATCTGCCCGAAATGTAGTCTTGATGGACATGATTCGGACGCACGGTTCTGTAAAAATTGTGGAGCCGAAATTTAGTCTCCTATGGGAATTTCCAGACCTCAGACCCCGTTTCCCTTCGATTTCTCTACGACATCCGTCTTGCCGTCAATCCGTAATCTTGCATTCGTTCTTCTGGTCTTCATTCTGAACAACTGTATGGGTGCACCCCCAGGGACGCTGGAGGAGAAAGCGAAATATTTCTGTGAGAACGCACAGGAAGCACTTGCATTTGGAGATGATGAACGTAGTCTTTCACTTTACTTCAAGGCTGTAGAGATCAATCCCAGGAGCTTTTCTGGCCACTTGGGTGTAGCACAGATGCAGATTAGGCTCAGGCGGTTTGCAGAAGCTGCCGGTTCCCTGGATAAGGCACGAACGGTTGCGGGCTCAAATGGCGGAAGGTGGGAGGCCTTGGGAAACGCTTATGCGGCTGCCAGAGACTGGAAAAGTGCTATCGCTGCGCATCGAAAGCACCATGAGCTTGTCCCTGAATCCGCCTCCCCTCTGTTACGCCTGGGCGACCTTTATCTGTCTCTGGCCAGATACGAACTTGCACAAATAGCCTACAGGGAAGCGGCTAGACGTAAGCCTGACCTTGCGGGCATTCAGGCGGGACTAGGAAGAGTGTATTCCCGAAAGGGCAGTATCGACTCGGCATCGGCATATTTGAAGACAGCACACGATCTGGATCCCACGAATCCCGATCTTAACTGTGAACTGGCTAGCCTGTTGATTCAGAATGGAAAGCCAGATGAAGCCGTTCTGCTACTGGAACCCATAACTGAGGTGTCCCCATTCCACGTAAGGGTCAGATATCTGCTGGCACGGTCTTATGCTGCACTTGGGAGGGATTCAAGCGCCCGGAAACAGACTGAGGCATTTGATAGACTGAGACAAATACGTAAAAACATAGAATCTCTTGAAGACATTGTGGCAGAGAATCCTACGGCAAACAGATACAGTGCATTGGCGCATCTCTATACACGTGTTCGCAACGACAGTCTGGCAAGGGCGAGCCACCGACGGGCAACCGTACTGGATCCTTTGGCCACTGCCGCGGAAGGATCCCACACGATCGATTCCTATTAGTCGAGTCGGCAGCACAGTGTGCTTGTTTCTGCCCTGAAAATTCTATTTTGAGACCGCCAACAGATCAATCCATTTGACCCAAACCTTCGAATTCTGTATTATCCGACCTGCAACGTCCGCACGAATGGATCGGTGGCTGAAAAGCACCAATGTAATGAATTGTGCATATGCTTTTAAGCATTTGGTAGCCAGATGATTATCGGCTATAGGCGCCGCCTTGCAGCTTACTCAGCCGGATCGCCCTTCTTGATGGATAAGGGTTGTATGTAGACCTCCCCCCTAATAATTGAGAGATATCGAAGCGAATGGCCCAAACACAGGAAACGCCAAATATCCCCTCTCCAGAACCCGATTCTCCTGAGGATAAAGGGGTTACCATCAGATCCCTCGTTTACGGACTTGTCCTATCCGTTGCGGTGGGTATCCTTGGAGATACGGTAAGATATATCCTCCATGCCTCCTTTATGGCATACAGCCATATGCCGATGGGAAATCTTATCCTCAGCCTGCTCTCCATTCTTGCATGCTCCCTGCTGGCCTTCTGGTTCGGCAAACGGTTTCTGTTTTCACCCTCTGAATGGATCACCATTTTTTCAATGGGGTTCATTGCGTCGATGGGACCTACCTATGGTATCAGCGGTTACCTGGTAGGTGTTACCGTTGGTCCACATTATTTCGCCACACCCGAGAACGAGTGGGCCCGGTATCTACACCCTTTTCTTCCCAGCTGGCTGATACCGACCAACGAAGGCAATGTAATGGCCTGGTTCTATGAGGGAATGCCACAGGGCGCCTCTATTCCCTGGGGCATTTGGGCGGTCCCCCTTTTCTGGTGGTTCAGCTTCATCGCAGCTGTAGCCTTTTCCCTCCTGTGTGCCTCCGTGCTGATCCGACGTCAGTGGTCGGACAATGAACGCCTGGTCTATCCCGCAATGGAACCAATCATAGAGTTTACTACACGGGCTGGAGGCGGTCTGCGGAAACTGCCCGATTTCATGAGAGGTAAGGCTTTCTGGTCTGGTTTTATTCTTACGAGCTTCGTATTCGGCTGGAATATGATCTCCTGGTTTTACCCACAGTTTCCTCGCTTTCCCACCGCCAGACCACGTTGGACCTTTTTTTCCAGAGACTACCCGCCGGCTTTCTTCTTTCTCAGCACCGTGGTTATTTGTTTCTCCTACTTCGCAAGCCTTGAGATTCTCTTCAGCATTTGGTTTTTCGACGCATTGTTCATTATCGAGGGCGGCATCCTGAATCGAATGGGTGTCTCGGCTATCTCCCCCTACTACGGCACCGGACGGTATATATGGCAAACCTCCGGTGGCTTCACCTTTCTTGCTTTCTGGGGAATTTGGATTGCCAGACACCACATAAGGGACGTGATTAAGAAGGCCATCTATCCTGACCGTTCTCCCATCGACGACAGCAAAGAGATGCTTTCCTACCGTGCTGCGCTGATCGGGATGTTGCTAAGCTGTGTCTTTATAGGTCTTTGGCTGGGCAGAGCGGGTATGGAACTCAAGATGATCCTGCTGCTAATCCCGGCAATGATCATCGTCTACGCCACCGTGTCCAAACTGCTGGCCGACTCGGGGCTGATTTACTTGAATGCTCCTTTGTCCGCCTGGGGACTTGCCACCAGAGCTATCGGAGGGTCTCACACCTTGTCTGCCTCCAGCAAGGCGGCGTTAGGTCTATCCTCTCGCGTGATCAACCACTATCGTGGATTCAATATGGGAACGGCAACCCATATCAACCGCCTTTCGGAATATGTTACCCACGGCAAGGGACGACTCTTCTGGGGGGTATGTGCAGCCTTTATAGTCGGGATGATAACCTCCACATTGTTTACACTGTGGCTCGGATACACGACCGGCGGTTACAATGTCCAACCGAACTGGCTCATCATACGGGCAGGTGTTGGCCAGGTTCAAGGCATCGCAAACAGCATCAAGGCGGTCTACGCACCCATAGCGGCCACGAATTATTGGTTCTTCCTTGCGGGTGCTGGCGTGATGGCAATTTTGAATCTGATGCGTTATCGATTTGTTTGGTGGCCATTCCACCCGATCGGATTCGCGCTCTCCGGTACTGCGCTATCGCGACTCACAAGCGTTACGATTTTTGTCGCCTGGTTGATTAAACTTACCATGCTCAAGTTGGCCGGGGCCTCGTTCTACAGAAAATCCCGACCATTCTTTATCGGCATGCTCACCGGATACATTTTGGCAGTCGCCCTAGGCGTGATAGTGGACGCCATCTGGTTCCAACCGCAGGGCCACGTCGTCCACAAATGGTATTAGGCGATTCTTTATTCAATTCCAAATTAGCGTTTCGGAGTGATCATGGTTTCAATTAAGAATCTGTTGTTGGCTGTTCTGATCACCTGCATCTTCCTGCCCATTGCGGTCTTTTCGCCCGAAGCCGTTTCGAATTACATTGTATCCTTGTTCGGAATTCGGTATCCGGAACCCCCTCCCCAACGTGTTGCAACGGGCAAAAGAGAGTTGGCCGATGCCATCCAGGCCATGATTTCAGAGGAAGATGTGAGCGAACGGCTCAACAGGTTAACCACCAGGGGTTCTCGGGTTGTAGGATATCCAGGGCATCAAGCCGCTTTCGAATACGTGATGGAGGAGTTCAATCGCATTGGGCTGCAAAGGGTTTCCGCGGAACCCTACGAAGTCACTTCTCCAATAGATAAGGGCGGATCCTTGAAGGTTCAGGGAGAATCACATTCGGAGCCACTCTACGCCCTGTGGCCCAATCTGGCACGTACTTCTACGCTTCCGAAAAGTGGTTTGCAGGCCCCGCTGGTCGACGGTGGAGAAGGGGAATTTTTTCACTTCAATGGAAAGGAGTTGGAGGGAGCCGTGGTGTTGATGTCCTTCGATTCCTGGAATCGGTGGATGAACGCATCAATGTTGGGTGCAAAGGCCATCGTGTTTATCGGCACGGACACTACAACCACGGCCGAAGCCGAACAGAAGTTCTTCCAGGTCCCGTTGAATGTCCCCAGATTCTGGATCGAAAGAGAGGCAGGGCTGGCGCTAAGACAACGCCTGTCGACCGGCGAGAAAATCAGTGTAGACCTTAGGGGCAGAATGGATTGGGAGAAACACACTGCCCACAACATCATTGGATGGATTCCAGGACAACATCCTGAACTGAAGGATCGGGTTATACTGATTGATGCCTACTACGATGCAATGTCGGTTGTACCTGCCCTTGCGCCCGGTGCGGAGCAAGCCTGCGGCCTAGTGGCCATGCTGGAAATGGCGGAATACCTCGCCGCGCACCCTCCTGATCATACAGTGCTGTTCCTGGCTTCATCTGCCCATCACCTCGGCTTCAGAGGGATATGTGATTTCCTGGGCAAGCATGCCCGAAAGGAGGAACATTTCGCCAAGCTGATGACGGATCCCATTGACATCAGACTCTGGGTTTCTCTGGATCTCTCTTCACAAACCGATGAATTTGCCGTCTGGAACGGCACCACGTCGTTTTACTTCCAGCGCTTCGCTACACCCCTGGGCAAATTGTTCTCCAAACTTGGTAAAGAGCTGGCACCCTTATTCGAACTGAGTCCCGCTCGCGCCCTTGTGGACGGCATCAATCCACCCTCCGGTATGGCATGGAACATGTTTATCCCTGGGGGAAAGATTAAGACCGATTCCGAAGTCGTACTTACCGCAGGAATGCCGACGCTTGCGTTTGTGACTGTGAATGATGCAAGATTCAAAGTAGACACACCCACAGACAGGGCCGAGTATATAAACGTCCGGAATCTGACCAAACAGATCCACCTCCTGACGGGAGTATTGAGCAAGGCTCTGGATGATCCCTACTTCCTTCCGGATTACAAGATCGATATGAAAGACAGAATGAGGGCCCTCAAGGGGAGACTCCTCACTTATCCCCGTCGTAGCATTACACCCGATAGACCCCGTAAGGGTGCAGTAGCTGTCTTGCGCATGTCCTACGAGAAATCGGTAAAGGGTGTTCGAACGATATTCTACGACATGGCAAACGACGAGGGCGAATTCTACATTCCGGGCCTCGCGGTTCGATGGGTTGGTTTGGACGCATACTACCTGGATCCTGAAACCGGGGAAATCACATATGCCCCGGACCGTGGGCAGGCTGCAAGAATCTACAAACCTGAATTTGGCATGGACTTCTGGATCACCCGGGCTACACGTATCCTCTTCCCTTGCATAGCAACAGACTTCTACGAAACTGTTGACCCGCGATACCTGACCAAGCTGCCAAGCCTGAGCCTGTATGGGGAGGGCAACAGGTCTCATCAGGAGTATGGCTACACCCTGGGATACGGGCCAGACGAGCCGGTGGGTGTCGTATTCACACGTCCCGGAGAGAAACTCAAGCTCACCATGCGCTCCGGGGCAATAGGCATCCGATATCTGCTGCTCAATGCCACCGACACATCCAGTGTGAAGGCCGCACGAGGAGGAGGATTCATCGCCTCTACGCACGGGGCGATCACGCACACATCCTACCAAGCCGCCAAGGATATGTGGACCCTGGATCACGCACGGATGTCGGAACTCAAGGAACATGGCATTGAGCACTATCGGCTGAACAACCTGCACACCAGGGCCAGGGAACAACTCACCCTGGCCGAAGATGCCCGAAAGAACTTAAGATGGGATGCATTCATCAAACACTCGAGAGCCGCCTTGGGGTTGGAATCCCGCGCATATCCGGATGTCAAGGCCACCCAGAATGATGTCATCCGAGGGATCATTTTCTTTATGGCTCTTGTCATCCCGTGTGCCTTCTTTGCAGAGCGACTCATTTTCACATCAGCCGATATCCGATGGATGATAATTGGGTTCTCGGGAATATTCGTGGTAATCTGGATCTTCCTCTCGCTCGTTCACCCTGCCTTCGACCTCTCTAACCCCTTTGTGATACTTCTGGCATTCATTCTGATGTCACTGGCTACGTTTGTTATCAGCCTGATATTCTCACGATTCAACCAGCAGATGCGCAACCTCCGTACGGAGGCCGCGGTAATCCACGATGTGGATGTGGGGAGGATCAGCGCTTCTGTTGCTGCATTCCAGCTCGGAATCGCCAACATGAAACGCAGAAAGATGAGGACCGTCCTAACCTTCACGACCCTTGTATTGCTGACATTTACTGTTCTTTCATTCACATCCATAAAATCTCTGCTCCGATTCCACCAGATCGAGCGCCAGAACACTGGATCCTATCCCGGGATGCTGATTCGAAGCAAGTACTGGGCGCCGCTTGAGGAATCCGTTCTGGATTACGCCCGTGCAAGCTTCAGTCAGGCTGCCACTGTTGCCCCAAGAAGCTGGTATGCATCCAAATCCAAAAAACACATCCGCGTGCAACACGGGGAGAAGTCAGCCAACGCGTTGGGGATAATTGGACTTTCGCCACAGGAGTCAAAGGTCACCCGCATCCAGACATGTCTTTCGGAAGGGCGGTGGTTCCACCAAGGTGAAAAGAGGGTGGCCATTGTTCCTGAAGAAATGGCGGAGTTGCTTGGAATCACAAAAGAAGACATCGGACAGGCCTATGTGCGACTATTTGGCGAACAATTCAGAATCGTAGGAATGATGAATTCCGAGAGGATGTCGGACCTTGATGACCTGGATGGCGAAATCCTTACTCCGGCAGACTTCGTACTCACCGACAGCAATGTCTTCATGCAAATGGCACAGCAGGAAAAACGTGAGAAATCTGGATTGGAAGAGACCGATGTGGAAATTATGGAGTTCGAACACCTCCTTCCNGCAAACGTGCTGATCGTACCCTACCAAACCCTCCGGGAAGTAAGCAGCCCCCTGCAGGCGGTTGCCGTTCGCTTCAACGACCCATCTGTCGTAAAGGAACGGGTGGAAGATTTCATTTCAAGACTGTCCGTCGTGCTTTTCGCGGGCATACCTCGTGAGATATCTCCCGAGGGGAAAATCGGTAGAATTGCGGTCTCGGTATATTCCTCCCTTGGCCATACCTCACTTAGGGGTATCGGCAATCTGTTTATCCCCATCGCAATTGCCGCCCTAATCGTACTCAACACAATGATGGGTTCTGTTTATGAGCGCTTCAGGGAAATTGGCATCTATTCGTCGGTCGGCCTGGCGCCTGTGCACATTGCCTTCCTGTTCCTGGCGGAATCCTGCGTGTATGCGGTTCTGGGAGCCGTTTCGGGATATCTCCTCGCTCAGGGGGTGTCGAAAGTACTGATCTGGCAGGGACTTTTGGAAGGATTCACATTGAACTATTCCTCTCTTTCGGCCATGGTTTCCTCCATGTTGGTGATGGCAGTCGTGATCGTTTCCACAATCTATCCTGCGCGGAGAGCCTCCCAGATGTCCGTCCCCGACGTGACGCGCAGATGGAAACTCCCCGAGCCAGATGGAGACCGCNGGCGCTTTGAGTTCCCTTTCACCATTGCAGGAGGAGAGGTGCTCGGCCTCCTGACCTTCCTCACAAGATACTTCGATTTCCATAAAGAGAGTTCTATGGGTAACTTCTACACCGAAGGCGCACAGTTATCTGTGGAACTTGGGGAACGTGGGGAGGGTTTTGCCATAGACACCACCATATGGCTTGCCCCGTTCGACCTGGGTGTTAGTCAGCAAGTCCGCCTGGTCTCATACCCTACCGGTGACCACGATATTCAGGCGCTNGAGCTGACCATTGATCGTCTGTCAGGTGATGTCTCTTCGTGGAGACGGTGCAACCAGCGGTTCATGAACCAGATCCGTAAACAGTTCCTGATCTGGCGAACCATCCCATCTGAGAACCAGCAGGAATATCAGAATGAAGGAAGGTCTCAGCTGGAATCAGAGCAGAATGTTGCACTTGCCGATTAGACCGATCTCACGAGACCAAAAGATCATTGGCGTTCGATGATACCACCCAACACGGGAAAACCAGGTGTCCAGCCTAACCCAGAAAGACAAAATTTTATTCAAGGAAAATGGATATCTGTTGGTACAGAACATACTCTCCGACGACCAGATCGAAGCGGCAGTGGATGTGTTGTGGGAAAATATGAATCTGGATCGCGAAGATAATGAAACTGAGCTCTAGTCCCACAATTTGTCGCAAGGCATTGCTACCCGAAGCCCGGTCATTTGCCCGACAGGTGGGATTTGATTGGATAGCGCTGTTCAGGACCTGGACAGCTAGCTCTCCGGTCCATCCCGATTTTTCCGTGGGGATGGTAAGAGACACCGTGCGTGAACACGATGTTACCCTCTCAGAACTGAATATCCGAAACCTGACTGGGCGAAAGGCTGATTCGGACGAAAGGAATCTTCCATACAACCTACGTCAACTGGAATGGGACAGACCTCTCACCCGCACACTTGGCCTCTCCTCAGTGAATATCAAGGGAGGCTCTCGGACATCGGAGGCCATGGAGGACCTGATTGAGGGTTGTAACCGTCTCGTGGATTCGGTGCCCGAGATCTCGCTGAACCTGGGTAACCACGTGGGAAACAGACTGGAGACCTTGGATGACCTCCCGAAGGTGTTCTCTAACCTGGATGGAAAGGTAAATGTCCTCTTGGATACCGGTCATTTTCTCTCACCCGGTCAGAATGGCATAGCGATTGCGGAGAAATTTGCCAATCGAATCGGTGTTGTACATCTTCGAGATCAGAAAGCTGATCAACCTGTTCCCTTTGGGGAAGGAGACCTGCCGTTTGGTAGCTTGTTCGATGTGCTAAACGGAGCAGGATATACCGGCGATCTGGCCATAGAAATGGAAACCGTTACGTGGGCAAATCCCCTTGAGGCAACTATCGAGGCAAGAGAATTCCTGGAAGATTTTCTGGGGAAGCGGTAGATGGATGCCCTTGGTCGCCACATCCTTGTTGAGTTTTTCGGTTGTACGCCGACACTGCTGAACGACGTCACGCATATCGAGTGCAGCATGGTGAAGGCGGCTACCGATGCTGGGCTCACGATAATCAATACCTCCTTCCACCACTTCTCTCCCTATGGCATCTCGGGTGTCGTTGTCATTCAGGAAAGCCATCTCTCGATACACACCTGGCCTGAATACGGCTTTGCCGCCGTCGACCTGTTTACCTGTGGGGGCGACTGCGACTCCAGGTCGGCTCAGGATTCTCTAGAGGCTTCCTTGGCGGCGGATCGTACCGAGTCCAAGGAAATTGCACGGGGGCGAATGAGCCGGCTACCGTCAATCCAGCAGAGAGTATCTGCTATATCGCACACAGACCTTGAGAAAAAATCTCAATCAGATCAACGCAATATCTGGTTCACCAGACGCGAGCAGGATATCGCCCTGTCTTTAAGACATGGTGGCCAGATCTTCAGTAGCCAATCAGAATATCAAAAAGTAGAAATTCTTGACACATACGGATACGGAAAGATGCTGGTATTGGATGGTTCAGTAACCCTCACAGAGAGGGACGAGTTCGTTTATCACGAGATGATTGCTCACGTTCCGGCCCAGATACATAAAGAGATCCGGCGAGCATTGGTAATTGGTGGAGGAGACGGGGGAGCAACTCGCGAATTGCTCAGATACGAGACCATAGAGCAGATAGATGTGGTGGAAATCGATCGTATTATGGTGGAAGCCTGTTCACAGCACCTGCCGGATCTTGCGGATGCCCTCCATGACCGAAGGGTCACTCTGAGAATTTCGGATGGGATAGACTTCCTGCAGAATTTGGGTAGCCAGCCTTATGATGTGGTGCTGGTGGATGCAATAGAACCCGCAGGTGAAACACTGCCCGCATTCAATTCTAAATTCTATCAGAGTGTTTGTCAGGCACTCACCCCCCGCGGCTTGATGGTGATCCATACGATTCCTCCTGCCCTGGATCCGGTCCGATTCAAGGAGCTCTACGATGTGGTGAGCAGTGTATTTGGCAAGGAAGAGGTCTTTTGCTATATGGCATTGCTCCCGACCTATACGACCGGCACCGTTTCTTTTCTGTTGGCGTCCAAAGATCATCTCGAACCCCGGGCCGAACTGGACCGGGAAGCGGCGGATGCCTTTTCAGATGCCGAACATCTGCAATATTACACTGGCGAGATCCACAAGGCCGCCTTTGCCCTGCCACCCCACCTCAGGCGTTTACTGGAGATTTGAGGTGAAACTGACATTCCTTGGTAGCTGCAGCGGCACGGAACCCATGCCGGGTCGGAAACACACCTCCTANGTCATCGAACATAACGATGGCCTCTATTGGTTNGATGCGGGNGAAGGCTGCTCCTACACGGCTCACCTGGCAGGCCTTGATCTCCTATCGATCCGAGCAATTTTCATCACTCACCCTCACCTAGATCATGTCGGTGGCTTGGCCAATCTGTTGTGGACAATGCAGAAGCTCGAAGGAAGAAACCAGGAAAAGGGTAAAGAACTCACTGGAAAAACTATACCTGTCTACATCCCGAATATGTCGGTGTGGTTAGGGGTTCTAGGAGTCCTGGGGGGACCAACAGGGTCATTTGACCCAACATTCAATCTTGATGCACAGACCTACCTGGATGGTGAGATCTACAACAAGGATGGGATCAGTGTTGCTGCCCTGCATAACACACATCTGGGAGAACCGGGGGACGCTGAACCGTGGCAGTCATTTTCCCTTCGTGTCCAAACGGCAGACAGAACCGTGACCACATCGGGCGATGTTGGCCACGTCGAGGAACTCAGAGGGTTCATTCTGGATAGCGATCTCTTCCTTATGGAGACCGGGCATCACGCAGTAGAAGCAGTCTGCGAATATCTTAAGACCGAGGGGATAACATTCGGCAAACTTGGATTCTTTCATCACGGGCGTGCCATCTTGGGCGACCCGGAAGGCCAACTCAAAAAGGCGAGACGAATCCTGGGAAACCGTGTATTCATTGCAGAAGATGGTATGACCTTGGATGTGTGATCTGTCATTTTGCGGCAGAACAGCCCATATCCAACTAATGGAGAGCAGAAATGACCAAAGATCAGGCTAAAGAACTTAAGGATACCTTGGAATCGCTAATGTCAGCCATCTCCAAAAAGGAATCCATCGCGAATCTCCTGGTAGAAATTAGTCGTCTTCAAACCGACATTGCACCATCGTNTTCACCCCAACTGAACCATTTNCTGCAGAACCGGAGTTATGCCAAAGCTCTGGAGTACTTGAGCAATGGCATTGTAATCGACGACCCGGATCGACCCGACTGCGACGAGGACCACCCGTAGGCAGCTACGTGTGTCATTGTGTGCAGTTAACGCCAATACCACCTTGCACCACATCGCACCCCAGAGTAGATTCAGGTTGTAGGCAGGAGTATAATTTCAATCAATCACCATACCGAAGGGGCTGACATGATCAAAAGCATCCGCCGGCAGGCGCTNAACCGGGAGTTGGTGGCTGGCACTTTCCTCAATCTGGGATCCAGTCTTACCGTAGAAATGGCGGGGCAGTCAGGATTCGACTGGGNCCTGATNGACATCGAGCATGGTTCTGGAGACCACGAAAGCCTTGTTCACCAACTACAATCTATTTCATCTACTCCGGCAGTACCAATCGTCAGAATCGCCAACAATGACCCACCCCGATTTAAACGTGTGTTNGATATGGGGGCCTCCGGCGTAATGGTNCCCTATGTGAGTACCGTTGAGGAGGCAGAGCTTGCCGTGGCCTCTATGCGCTACCCCCCAAGGGGNATTCGAGGCGTGGCGAANCTCAACCGTGGCAGCGCCTTTGGGAACGAGTTTGACGAATACTANGATAAGGGCCACGAACTGTTGACTACAGTGGTACAGATCGAAACTGCAGAGGCGGTTGACAATATAGACAAGATCGCAGCAGTGGACGGTGTGGATGTTCTGTTTATTGGNCCGCTGGACCTTAGCGTCAATCTGGGTATTCCACAGCAATTCGATCATCCGACATTCTTGGAAGCCAAACNGAAGGTGTCGGAAGCGGCCGGAAATGCAGGCAAATCTGCGGGCATCCTCCTGCTGAACCCAGATCAACTACAGGCCACTGTAAAGGCAGGCTTCACCTTTATTGCACTGGGTTCGGACGGTGGACTGATTGCGGCCGGCATGCGGAACATAGCTTCCGCCTTCGACCCCTACAGAGGAGAAAGTTAATGGCTTCAAACCTTCGCCAAACGTTCGACGCACGTGGGGTGTATGTCTTCGTAATGACGCCGATGAAACTATCCAAGACCAGGCAGGGGAAGTACGAAGTGGACTTGGAAGGTATGGAAGGTAACATCCGTCACTTCGCGAGAATTAAGGGTGACAAAACAATGGTGATCTGTGGAGGGTCAGGTGAGTTCTACTCGCTATCCGCTTCGGAGATAAGGGAGATCGGGGCTGCGGCTGTCGCCGGTGCACATGGCCGATGCCAGGTGGTTTGCGGAATTGGCGGTTCCACCCGCTTAGCGGTTGCAATGGCGGCCTCCGCACAAGCGGTCGGATGCGATGGCGTATTGGTGATGCCTCACGATCCTATTGTGGCAAAAGGCGAAAAAACGATCTGGGAGCACCATCAGACGATTGGAAAGTCGATCGACATTGGCTTCCTCCCCTTCCGGGCGCCCAGGCAATTGATTTCTATCGATCTTGTGAAAAGATTCGCCGGCCATGCAAAAGTCGTGGCCATAAAGGAAGAAAGCAGCGCCATAGATTGGGTCAGAACGGGGAGGATTGCCACCGACCATTCCGTCCCGTTCATTACGGGAGGTGGCGAGAACATGGTACCCTACTACTACCTGGCCGGAGCAGTCGGCTTCACTACCGGCATGGCTAACCTCACGCTCCCAAAATCTATTCAGTTACACAATGCCGCTATAAAAGGAAGGTGGAAAGCCGCCATAGAGCAAAGGGACTATTTCGAATCCTTAACCAGCCTTCGCTCGGAACTCGGAACGCCAATGCTCAAATCGGGACTCGAGATGATGGGTCTCTCCGGCGGACCTGTGAGGGACACAACAGCACAATATTCTACGACCGATGCTGGCCACGTCCTTGACACCCGAGGTCGGCGGCGTTTACGTTCTCTACTAAAGAAGAAAGGCATACTCTAGAATGGAAAGAGGGAGGAGCCCTCTACCCGGACGCCCTCCCTCTCTGCAACCATACCCTTCGGTTACATCTCTTTGAGCATCCCCGAATCGTCAAAAGGCATGTGCTCAGATGCACCAAGTACTGTTACGTCATCTAGTTCCTTAAGCTCGCTTACCAGAGACTCCGACGCCCAGAGATGTTCCAGTTCAAGCGTGGATTTTATTCGCATTAACCTGGCCTTCTGCGGTAGGTCCGTCCTTAGTACATCCAGGGCAATTTCTATAGCCTCTTTGTCCGATTCCGCAACAACAGGGATATACGCCCGGTTTAGAAACGTTGTTGTTAATGCATTGGCATATGTTGCTTTGTAGTCCACCTGGTCTACAAGCCTCCGGGTGGTTATATCTGCCAGTCCAATCCCGTTTGCGTTGCCGTGTGTCTCCTCTGTAAGGTTCAATACCACAATTCGATTCACTGCCGGTGAATCAGGTTCCTTGATTCCCGGAAGCCATATGCGTCCGATGATATTGGGATCCATTCCTGTTCCACTGATGTTTTTCCCTATCTGGTCCACTATCAGCACATCCAGTCTCTGAATGGGCAGGCCGGGCATCAGATCTCGAGCCTGCTCCAGCAACCTTGGCTCTTGAGATTCGAATTCGGCNGGTGCNAGAGCTACCACTTTTGCGGTTTTTTCATACGCATTCTCTAGTAGTGCCAGTCCTAGCAGTATTGGTGCTTCCTGAAGTATGATACGACCCCAGGCAGGGATCATTCGGGGCAGCCCGGACGCACCCATCGAGTGTGCAAGCGTGGCCCCTTTGCGACTGCCAAGTCCAATGGTCATCATCTTCATGAGTCCACTCTCGAATGGACCTCTGAAAGCTGTGTGTGGCTTTATCCTATTGACCAGCACAATCCCATCTGACTCCAACGCAAGGCGGTTGAGAACGACGGGGATGTGGTTGTCTACCTCCCCAACCTGCACCACGTCCATCGTCGCTTCTACGGGTGCGCCGACACTGTCTTCGGTTATCCCGTAAGAGGCCAGGATCTCTAACTGGCCTGCAGCAGTGCCCCCCCCGTGGCTTCCCATAGCCGGCAAAACGAATGGGTCTCCACCCAGTTCCCTGATGGCCTCAACCACTGCTCTTGTGATTTCTGCAATACAGTGTATTCCCCGGCTCCCGGCCGTAACAGCAATTCGCCTGTTCAAACACCCCTCTGTGGCCAAGGCTGATTCTAGAACCGCAAGACGGGCTTCCTGCACAGGATCGGAAAGACTCTTTGCATCAAAGGACTGTTTGACTCGAACCATCCGAGGAAATTCCATCAACGACCTCCACTTTCTCATCAGATGCGGAAGACCTTCTCGGCATTCTTGCGTGTAATGCGAGCCAACGCATCAACAGAAAGCTGTGCGGATCGGATATACTGCACCATGGGTGCTGTGCCTGCGATGGAACAGAATGTCGAAGGTCGGGTGTGAATGGTGTCTGTAGCAAACAGCATCCTGTGCTTCCATCGCTTGAGGAATGCGAGTCCGAAGGCGGGATCTCTGGTGATTGCAGTATAGCCGGAAGAGGCCGACAGGTCCGCGTAGAGATTCGGGTAATTCTTGAGGAGCGTGTCTAACCTTCCCCCCGGCACAACAGGCCCTTTCGGGTAACGAACTCCTGGAGTTACCTTTGCGGAAATTTCCCTCCAAAAATACTGGGCGTGGCCTATAAAAGTGGCATTCTTGTATGTCGCCAGCATCTTCTCAAATCCGCACAGACCCCTTTTATCCCTGTTGATCCAATGATCAAAATGCATTACGATCCCCAGCTTCAAGCGGTCGCAAGCTTCATAGACGCGCTGTTGCATAGGATCGTCTACCGGTAATCCGCAAAGATTCTCTCCGTAACCTACGCACCCACTATCCATGTAATGTGAAATGATGGGATAGGGATCGAATCTTCCAGGATAGCGGTGGCGCGGATCTAAAGCACACAAGGGGAAAAGCCTGTCGCGGTGGCGCCTCGTTAACTTGAGCAATGCTTCAGTGGTCATGTAGAAATCCAACTCCTCCGGTGTCTCTACGGCCATAATGATGCCTTTTTCGATGCCTTGCCGGTCCATCCACCGCAGAAGCTTGGTCGGAGTCAATCCCGGATCGTCAACCACAAGACGTCCGAGATGCAAGTGTGTGTCGATCATCAGATGACCACCTTTCCGNTTTTGAACTCAAATACGTTGCAGACAAAATTGAGAATCCATATTATTACGATATAATGAGAATCAGTGTCCTAAAAATAAGACGAACCTGNCATCTGTCAAGCACCCACCAACAGCGGTCAGCCTGCCATTGCCTGAGCGGAAAATGAAACGCACTGCCAAATACCTGATACCCGCATCATATTACCCCGAGGACCTGAAGGAAGCAATCGCGAAGAGCTTTCAAGTCAAGTGCCTCGCCCGAAAGAACACTACACGGATATATTTCGACACCTTTGACTGGCTGTTATATGGTGCAGGTTTGGGACTATATATCGAGAACAACCAGTATGTCCTGCATCTCCTGGATACAGGTGAGACAGTGGCAGCCTGCATGTGTAAGAGTAGGACCCGGCCCCGGTTCTGGTGGGACTTTGAGGATCCGGGCATAAGGTCCGACCTGAAAAGATATATCGATGTACGGTGCCTGTTACCATATGTATCTGCACGGTTAAAGTTCCGGCGACTGAATCTCCTGAACCTGGATGGTAAAACCGTTTTAAGGGGAACTCTTGAAGACCTCTCAGTGAAACAAGAACACAAGTTCGTCACTTTTACAGAAACGTTTCGCATTGTCCCTCTGCGAGGATACGAAGGGGAGCTGACCAGGCTGGACGANCTCTTACCCGACTTGCATCCAAAGCCATTCCCAGACCACTCTGGGAATGGCTTTGGATGCAACGGGCACAGTTCCACTGGACTACTCACTGAAATTGGAAATCAAATTCCCTGGGGGGCTCCCTTCACGGAAAGCTACTGTTGCAATATTGCGTCACCTGACCAGCGTAATGAGGGCGAACGAGGAAGGCATAAAAGCGGATCTCGACAGGGAGTTTCTTCACGACTTCAGGGTAGCGGTGAGAAAGGTTCGATCAGCACTTGCTCAGATAAAGGGTGTATTTCCCCCAGAATTCACAGCTCAATTTAGGACTGATATGGCGAGTATAGGAAGAAGCACCAACCGCCTTAGNGACCTTGATGTCTACCTACTCAACCGAGAGGAGTATGTGGAACTGGTACCGGAGCATCTGAGGCCTGGTGTGGATACGCTGTTCTCGTACCTTACATCCGCCAGAAAGAGAAAAAAAGGTAGAGTTAAGAGATACCTGAACAACGCAGCCTACAGGGATACAATCTCTCACTGGGAGTAGATTGTGGAAAAGACTTCGCATGAAACCTACGAGGATTCAATCCATGGGCAAACGCCCGTAAGCACACTCGCGCGGAAGTATATCAGAAGACAATACCGCAAGATTCTCAAGTTCGGCCAACAGTTTACGGCATCCATGCCGGCCTCGGATCTCCACGAGTTGCGGATTATGTGTAAGAAACTGCGTTATCTTCTGGAGTTCTTCGCAACGATTTTCCCTCGCAATGAAATGAAACAGGTCGTCAAACAGTTGAAGGGTCTCCAGGACTGTCTCGGCAAGTTCAATGACCTCTCTGTACAGCAAAACCAGTTAGGTGTGTATCTCGAAGAGATGAAAGAGAACGTGTCCTTAGAAATTGGCACGTCCATTGGTGGACTTGTCACCGCGCTTTACAGCACTCAGGAATCCTGCAAAGCAGATTGCCTGGCGGCTTTCGATAAATTTCGAAATCCGGCAACGATGCAGTGCTTCAGAGGCTATTGCGAAAGACTGACTTGAGCAACCCTTGAGGCCCAGCGTATGAAGACCATTGCATTATACAGCATCAAAGGTGGGGTTGGCAAAACAGCGGCCGCTGTGAATCTTGCTTATCTGGCATCTCTGGGTGGCAGTAGAACGATTCTGTGTGATCTCGATCCTCAGGGATCCGCCTCCTACTACTTCCGTATCAGGCCCTCCCGAAAATTCAACAAACGGAAACTCCTCCTCGGCGGGAGGCACATCCTAAAGAACATAAAGGGTACAGACTACGACCAACTGGATTTTTTGCCATCCGACCTTTCCTACCGAAACCTCGACATCGTTCTGGAAAATTATCGTAAATCAAAGCGAAGGTTGCGCAAGATTTTCCGTCCACTGAGCAAGAGCTATGATTATGTCTTTTTGGACTGTCCCCCCAACATCACATTGCTCTCGGAGAACATTTTTGAGGCCGTTGATCACCTGCTCGTCCCGCTTATTCCCACGACTCTTTCAGTTGTGGCATATGCAAAATTGCTCCAGTTTTTCAAAGACAAGTCTTTGGACCGGACGAAGATCCGTGCCTTCTTCTCAATGGTCGAGAAACGCAAGCGCTTGCATCGCGACATCATAGAAGAGATGGGTAGGAGAAACAGCAACCTGCTCAATGTCGCGATACCCTACCTCTCCGATATAGAGAGAATGGGTATACACCGCGAGCCCGTCGGGTGNTATAGACCCAATTCTCTTGCCAACCAATCTTATCTGAGGTTGTGGGAGGAACTGCTGCTACTGGACCCNTGAAACGACCTACTGAATGAGACTTAAAAGGGGGGCCATTTGGCCCCCCTTTTTCCGTACAATACAGTTCAGCTAGACTTTGAACACCTTCTCCGCATTCTTCCTCGAGATCCGATCGAAAGCATCTTTGGAAAGATCCGCGTTCTTCAGGTAGTCAATAATCGGTGTTTCCTGCCCAATCCTGAGGTAATCGGTGGCAAACATCAACCGATGTTTCCACCGTTTCAGGAATCGAAGCCCGAACTCCGGGTCCCTGGTTATCGCGTTATACCCGGATCCNGCGCTCAGGTCTGCGTAGAGATTCTGGTATTTCTTCAGCAACTTCTCAACTCTTCCTCCCGCCTTGACCGGACCTTTGGGATAGCCGCCATCTTTGGCCTGCCCGGAAATTTCCCGCCAGAAATGGGGAGAGTGGCCGATGAACCGCACATTTCGATAGGTAGCCAGCATCTTTTCGAAACCAGGGAGTCCAGATTTGTCCCGATTGATCCATGAATCGAAGTGCATGACGATTGCAAGCTTCAGTCGATCGCAGGCTTCGTAGACCAGCTGCTGCATAGGATCGTCGACAGGCAACCCACAAAGATTCTCCCCGTAGCCGACGCACCCCTGATCCATATAATACTCGATGATCGGATGCGGATTGAACCGACCGGGGTACCTGTGCCGAGGGTCTACCGCACAAAGTGGAAGAAGTCTGTCTCTGTGTGGCCTAGTCATTCTAAGCAATTCTTTGGTGGTAACAAAAAAATCCAGCTCCTCCGGTACTTCGACTGCCATTACCACCGCCTTCTCAATGCCATGCTTGTCCATCCACCTCAAGAGCTGAGCAGGACGAAGTCCAGGGTTGTCGAAGACCAGTTGACCCAAATGTACGTGAGTATCGATCATACTTGCATTCCCTTCCCGAAAGTGGTCCCAACCTCAGCAATGGCTTGCCAAGAAACAGGTAATTTCCTACCAATTGTTCCTAAGAAACCTTCGAATGACAGTGTGGTTTACTTACTTCATGACCTTTCTGAGTGTATCCATAATCAATAGAGAAATAGACTGTACGGCCTCATCTAGGTCTGTATTTTCGAATGCCGGTACATTATCGCTTTCCCCCAGTTCGAGTATGTGTTGTTGGATCCTGAGAATTTGCTCCAAATACTGCAGGTATCGGTGTTCGCCCCTCTTCGATGTTTCTTTGTCTCGACTCTTGAATCGGTCCTTGAACGGCTTTGCATCCGCAAGAAACAGATTCACTCTTACAAAAATAGCTTGGTCTTCATACTCACTGAAATCCATCAGGTCAGGTAGCAGGTGAACACCATCCAGTATGAGACTGACGTTTTCTTCAATTGCCCTCTGGATTGTAGCTCTTATTCCAACACAAACTCTCAAGGACTGCTCTCTGAAGGCGTGCAAAACAGGGTCGCCACCCTCCACGGTCGCGTCAGTATAAGACTCCCAGGCCGCATATGAGGACTGATGTAATGCCGGCATGAGGTCTGGAGCGATCAAGAATCGCATCACCTGCCGAATCTCGTCCGAGGAGGCGACTCGTGAAATCCTGAGAAGGTTGGCGAGAGAAACACCCACTGAAGTCTTGCCTACTCCTGTTGCGCCACCAATGAGAACGACCAGTGGCCTGTTGTGCTCCCGCTTTCGGAAGACGTTCCAAATGCCGTATCTTTCAGCGAACAAATCTCCCGATTCTCTTTTCAATATCTCGAGTGAGGCTCTCAAAATGTCGTCCCTGCCAACAACAGTCTTTTCCCGGTGTATGAAATCGGCCTCAATTCTCTCGGAGATTCTGTATGCCTGGTGCTCATCTACACCGGATATCCTCAAGGAGTGAGAAAGGTGCTCTCTGGAAAAGGGGCGATTTCCAGATTCATCCTCCACCAGTATCTGCTGGGTGCGAGGCGCCCAAAACACCCCACTGCCAATAGGCCTTTCCCCGAAAAGTTCTCGGGAAAGGGAATAGACCAGATCTATCATTTCACTGGCTTGGACAGTCTTCTTTTTCTGAATAGCGCCCCTCACTCTATCGGCCAACTGATAAGCCTCGAGAAAAGTAAAACCATGTTCCAACAGGTAATGCGTAAGCATGCCTCTCAGGAAAGGGGTGCTCTTGCCTCCATCGTCAATTGTTGCCACAGTACGCTCGCGGTAAAGGGTTGCGAAATCTACAAAAGGGGCTATCTTCGGTTAAACATGGCAAAGATAAGAACAATTCAACCTCCTGGCCAATTGTCATGAAAACTGCCTGGGTCTCCTAGAATGCTAACAAAAGGACGTCACATATGTTCCGGATGGTAATACTCACAATCTTGCTGGCACTTGTCATACCACATCCAACATCCGCCCAAGTCCATGAAAGGAAATTCGAGAGCATGGGAGAGGTTGGGGTGGGTGTTTTCTATCCCTCCGGTTCCGATGGCACTGTGGCAAAGACCAGTCCAGTTCTCCAGATGGTGGCGAATTTAGGCTTCTCCAAGCACCTAGGCGCAGAAGCGGAGTTGCTCTATGTTCCCATCCTACTGAAATCCAACACCCTCAGTTCCAGCGCCTTCAAGAAGAGCTGGCAACTTTCCGCTGTAGGTGGAATTCGCCTGACATCCGGTCGCCTGNTCAGTGCNGACCAAACTGCCGTAGGATATCTGTCTTTAAGGACAGGCTTTGCTAGACTTGTTACGCATACCAGCACAGAGGTCCCTGCGGGATCCTGGATTGGACGATCAGTTGACAAGATAGAGAATCCCGGGTCCGGTAATTCTAGAAAATCCTACAAGCAAAAAGGCTTTGTGTTGTCTCCCAAAGTGGGGTCGATGGTCAGGATATTCAACCGCTCTGCGATAGATATCTCCTTCTTCCCACTCTTTATTTTTGACAGAGGAGAAGTCACAAGGCAGTATTATTTCACGCTCGGATTCGCACTCACTACCTGGCAGAGCCTCTAGGACCGCTACTATTCCCAAGGCTGACCCTTATCGATCCCCAGAATAAAAGGTGAATAGTGGACCTGCGCGTGGGCATGATCGGAACAGATGGACACATTGGGATGGTGCTGGACGGAATCCCAAAAGTCGAGGATGCATCGCTGGCTGCCTATGCAAAGAGTAATCCAGATGATACCGTGGGGAAGATCAGGAGACACCCCGCATTTACGAGGGAGACAGTGGTATACGATGACTATAGAGAGATGCTCGAACAGGCTGAGCTCGACATTGTAGGGGTATGTAGACCCTACCATTTGAACGCCGAAGCCTCCATTGCGGCAGCAGATTGTGGCGTCCACATCGTAAGTGAGAAACCGATTGCCACCACGGAGTCCGATCTGAATGTGCTTGAGGAGACCATTCTCAAGACCGGAGTGAGGTTGACTGCCATGTTCGGTATGCGGCTGTTGCCTGCTTTCAAGGCGGCCAAAGCCGCGGTTGATGCGGGAAAGATTGGCGAACCCTTATTGGCAACAGCCCAGAAGTCCTACAAATTTGGGACGCGACCTGAATTCTACAAGGACAGAGAAATGTACGGTGGAACAATCCCTTGGGTAGCCATACACGCTGTAGACTACACCCGTTGGACACTCGGAATGGAATATACCAGGGTGGGGGCAATGCACGCCAACCTATCTCACCCAGAATTTCCCGGATGTGAGGACCAGGGCGGAATCCTGTTCCAGCTATCAAATGGTGGGACAGCACTGGTAAATTTCGATTATCTGCGTCCGGACGCGGCACCAGGTCACGGCGACGACCGGTTGCGGATCGCCGGCTCGGAGGGAGTTCTGGAGATAACCAACCTAGGCAATCAGACTGAACTCATTCGGACACATTGCGAGTCCCTTGTTCTTGACCTTGAAGATGAAACCGATTTTTTGGTCGACCTTGTTCAAGAACTGGAAGGTAAATCTCCACATGTGATTGAACCACAAGAGGCGGTTCACATCACCCGAATATGTCTGAAAGCCAGAGATGCTGCTGATTCAGGCAGATTCATAGACCTCTGATAAAGTACGTGACCTGACCACCGAGCCTCCCAACTTCCTTACGACTTTGCAAGGATCAGGTTCAGAGGGTATTCAGAGAGATTCTCCACCCCCTCTTCCTTTATTAAGAAGGTGTTCTCCAATCGGACACCAACCCTGAGATCATCTCCATATCCCCCCGGTTCGCACGAGAAGACATCGCCTACCTCGAACAGTCCCTCGCGATCCCTGTTCAGATCAGGTGCTTCATGGGGTCGCAGGCCGACACCGTGACCGCCGTGATGTACAAGTCCGTCCTTGGCCAGGTAAGAGTGCTCACGAGTCCTCTCATCAATTGTCTGCCATAGTTCGGTTGCGCTGCCTCCCGGCTTGACCAGGTTTGGAATGTCTCTCAGGATCCCCGCGATGTGGTCCACCGGGCGGTGGAGGCCCTGACCGGGGGTCAGCT
>PAQK01000015.1 GCA_002709665.1 Gemmatimonadota bacterium
AGTGTCATAATCGACAATGACCTTGATAGCTCCATCTTTGCGGTCCACGAACAGTTCATATGCCTTCTGGATGTCCTGGAAAGGAACTGTGTGGGTGATAAGTGGTGACACGTCTATCCTTCCCTGGGAAATCATGTCTCTTGCCAAACTGTAGTTCGGTTCTACCTCAGGCCCAACAGATCCGATCAGGGTGAGGTTTTTCCTGAAGAACGTAGTGTAGGAAAAATCGCGGTAAATTTCGTCATCCGGAACGCCAAACGCTACCAGCGTACCCCGAGGGCGAACCATTTCCATGCACTGGCTGATCGTATCGGTCTGGTGTCCGACAGCTTCGAAAACCAGGTTGGCCATTCTGCCATTGGTCAGTTCTTCCACAGTTCTTAACGGATCCCTCTTGTCGACGTTTATTGTATGCGTTGCCCGCATCCTCATCGCTGCATCCAGCCGGTTGTCCAGTTTGTCCATGGCGATAATGGTCCTTGCACCCAGGTTGCTCAAAAGGTGGCAGATCATCAGACCCATGGGGCCTTGTCCCAGAACCACGGCATCCTGATTCAGCAGATTGCCCAATTTGGAAAACGCCCAGATCACCGTACCAAAGGGTTGTGACATCAGGATCTCCTCTCTTGAGATCCCTTCCTTTGGGAGACGTATTGCTTTCGTATCAGGGATAGAGATGAACTGACAGAGCCCGTCCATCGCATTTGGGAGGGCGAGCACAAGGTCACCCTTGCTAAATCTGTCCGATCGGGATTCTACTACCGTACCGAGGCACTCATGGATGGATTGACCAACACGCAGCGGATACGGGTCGTCCCGGGTGTAGTCCAAAAACGGTGTAGCCGGCCTACCGTTCCCCTGTCGGGTCAAATCGTACGAAAACAATGGCCCATCCGATCCGCAGAGACAGGCCCTCTCGATTTGTACCATTATGTGCGATTCCGGAAGAGGAGGTTCCTCGACCTGGACAATCTCCACTTTTCGTTGCCCGACTATCTGTGCGGCTACCATGCTGATCTCCTATTATTTGGCGACTAAAAACGGGCCTAATATACCTGCTGCCCATTGGAATGTCAACCAGGGCAATGGGTTAGGGAATTTATTGATGGGATGCGAACACCCGGGTTTTTTGGGGCACAATTAGGTTCATCGTACATGCGAATGGATTTAAGGATTCTCGTGAATCGCAGGAATCAGCCCCAGACGTGTTGTCTGGAGCTGATTTCGTGTAAATCCTCTGGTGGCACGATTGACACCAGATCCCTTTCTGTTTCTGAGTGCCCGTTCGACACATATATTGCAACAGTCACACGGTCCAAGTACTCCCACAAAAGGAGGCCGAAATGAAACTATGTCTCTCGTCACGGATGTTCACAGTGCCAGGTACACGCGATGAGTTCGAACTTGATGTCGAGGCGTTTGTCCGATTCGCCAGGGAAACCGGGTATGACGGAATAGCACTTCGCCCCGGACAACTGGACGAGCGGGCCACGTCGGAGGAAGTGGCCAGAATTGGAGAGCTTTTGATCGAGACGGACACTGTCTGCTCTTTCGCAATGGGGTGACGGGCAAGTGACGAGGAAGGGTATCGCCGCCTGTGTAAGCTGATCGATGATGCCGCCAGCATCGGGTGTGGGCATGTGCAGCCCAGTGTTGGAGAGGAATCCGAGATTCGTTGGATTCAGCGGGCATGTGACCACGCTGCGGAGAGGGGTGTGCGCCTGTGTCCCCAGCTTCACGACAAGACGCTACACGATACTGTCGCAAACTGCAAGCAACTGTTCGATACGGTGAACAGAGAAAATTTCGGGTTGAATTTCGAGGCTTCCCACCTGATTCTACAGGAGTCCAAACCTAGGGGTGGTGAAGCATTGAGGGTTCTGAGCGACAAGGTCTTTACGATTTGTGTTCAGAACTACAGGAAGGCGGAAGGCAGTTCCGTGGCGGTGCTTCCGGGTGATCCAGAAGGAGTAAACTTTGGAGAAATCTTCGATGTGGCCAGAGAAATTGGATTCGACGGATTCGTTACACACATGTCCGGAAGCTATCCTGATTTGGACAACCTGACGGTCTGCAAGTCTTATGTGGCCGCTCTCCGATCCTTGATGCGTTAGGACAGCGCATCTGCCGGCGAGTGCCTGCACCAATTCCTCGAGAGCTTTTCTCCTATCTTCCGATACTCGCCATCTTGTCCGGACTCAGTAGGCCTACAGTTTGTAGTTTCATTGCGATTTCTCCCTAGGTGGTGTCGCCAAAGGGGTGATCATGATCAGAGGTGTGTACAGAACCAGGGCGAATATCCACAGAACAAAATCGTAATCCCCCAAAGAATCGTGGGCGTAGCCCATAAGGAACGGCCCAAGGCTTGATGCCGCCACACCAACCGTGGTCAAAGAGCCTCTGATTTTCCCAAGATTCGCACGGCCGAAATAACGCACCCAGAGCGTGGCATCCACCGCCAGATAAATGCCACGTGCGATACCCGTTACCACGGCGTAACCGTGCGCTACCAGGGGTGTGGACATCACTATGGCCAGTAGTATTCCCAATACGGTAACGGTCATCGATATGCTGAGCAAGATGTTCAGGCGGATACGATCTGCCAGGATCCCAGCTCCCAGTCGAGCGGCGGCAGAAGCGATTCCCGTCGAGATAAATGTTGCGGCTGCAGTCCTCTCCGAGAGGCCATGATTGAGGAAGAGCTGCACGGTGTTGAACGTCATTCCCGTAACGACCATGGAGAAGACAGCCGTCGCGCTTATCATGATCCAATAGGATCTGGTCCTGAGGGCCTCACTCAAAGTCAGATCGGATTCAGAAGCTCTACCAGCCCTCTCACTCGGGCGATTTGCCTGTCGATGGGCCTCGCGCCTGCCATCTGACCATTGGCCAACATCTTCAGGACGGTTGCGAAATGGAATAAGCAAGGGTAAAACCACAACCCACACCCCGATGCCCAGGAGAACATAGGCGTCTTTCCATCCAAAGGCATGTATGAGGTAAAGGTGCAAGGCTGGAATGGTCGAAAAAACCAGTGTGGCTGCAAGGCTCCCTATTCCGCTGGCGAAACCCAGGTTTCTGTTGAACCAAAGGGCAAGACTGTTGGTGCCGAGAAGTCCCATTGCGCCCTGTCCCAACATGCGTAAGAACAGGAAAGCGAAGAATAGGGAGAAGAGACCTGTTACGTTCGACATAACATAGCAGGCACCTCCGAACAGTAGCACTACCACGAAGAGGGCACGCCGAGGTCCGTATCTGTCCATCGCTGCGCCGACAAGGACCATCGGCAGCGATGCCAGCAGGGTGCCCATCATATAGGCTCCACTAAGTTCGCTTTGTGTTAGGTTGAGGGATTCTACAAGGTAGGGATTGAATACAGAGATGCCGAAGGTCTGGCCGGGAGAGGTGGCGATCTGGACGATCATAATGATGGGCAGCATCACCCATCCATAGAAAAACGGGATGCGACAGGTGAGGCTATCCGATGATGACTTCGATCGAGGTGTGGTAGTCATAATTTGGGTTAGAAACGATCCGACCACCACATGTAGGCTTTGTGTTTTGGGAACAGTATTTGAAGTAGGGATCTGCAATTGGAGGGGATGTTAACGTCACCATCGGTAGATATATCGGATACACTTCGATAGCCAAGGATCAACTGGGTAAGTATCAGCTGTGGAATCCGGACTTGAATGCCCTGCGGACCATTGTTCAATCGGACAGATGAGTTTTGAACAGACAGAGCGACTGAACCGATTCCCGTTTCTATGGTCAGCGCACCATTCAACAACGCCGGGTGATTTCGCAGTCTAAGGTTCAATTCTGGGACGATCTTTTTAAAAAGGGGCTTGAGCCTGATAATTCGTGCCATAGGTCCCGCATTTCTGGGATGATGGCACTCGGATCGATAGCCGTATCTTGCACAGTAATCAGCGAAGGGACCATCGGCCGGCACGTGGAACACCACCTTGTCACATTCGGCTCTGTGCGCACGCCTGGCAAGTGTTGCCGACAGCGCATTCCTGGCATCGTTGTTTCGTCCTGATATTTCGTGAACGGTGCATCTCTGGCCTTCGATTCTGAATGCAGCGTATCCCACGATTCGGCCTGCAGCGTCGAGGGCCACAATAGCTTTTCCCTGAGACTTGAAGTCTGCCGCCATCTCGAATCGATCCCAGGACGGTGGTCGCACAACCGATGCTGAGCACGCGCCATTGGCCTGATTGTAGATCCTTCGGACTTGACGGGCATCCGATTTCCTGTATGCCCTCGTAATCAGGCCGGACCTGGCCAAACGAAGGTCTTTCGTATTAACATGGATCATTGAATCGGAAAAGCATACCGCATAGCCGAAGCTGTCGTAGAAGTCCTGGATGCCGAAAAGGAAGCCCATATCGCAATTCTTGTCGGCCATAAGGGCAGTGGATTCGTGCATGATCAAACTGGCAAAACCCTTGTGCCGGTGGTCCCTATTGGTCCCGACGCCTCCGATACCTCCAATTCGGACACCAACAGAGCCAATTCTCATCGTCTTGATGAAGATCCACAGGCGGCTCACCTCTTCACCATCGGTTGTGAGATCCAATTTCCAGCAGTTTGCCGATGTCCTGTTTCGGTGTATTCTATATTCCGACAAATGCTCTCCCAGGTCCCTTCTGATATAGGTGGGATGTTCGGTCAGACCGTTGTGTAAATTGGGCTGGACCACGCTTTTGCCCCGTCAACCTGCGTAACACGGGCCCAATAAGGATGGCAACCGGTCGCAAGTTCTGATTCCGAGAATTCAAAAGCTATTTCTCTTCCAACACCGAGTGGCGCATACTCGAAAACAACCGCAATCTCTATACCCCCTGCCTCCACTTTGACGGGGCCGCTTTCGATGTCGGCGAGTGTGACTGTTGTGTCGACTATGTCAGTCTTAAAATCGATCTCGGTGTTCGGAGATCCATCGATATCCAGAATGACGCCATCCGCATCCCCCGTGGTTACAGATTTCCAAGTTACAGAGTCGGAGGTGTGTTCCTGAATGCCTTCGGATGCGGAATCGAAGGCGTATCCACTAGTTTCGAGTATCGTTCCATTCCGGACGGAAAGTCCGCCATCCCACCTCACCAGCCTGTTTCTGGCTCGAATCCGCTGGCCGGACCAAGCAATTCGAATCTGCCTATCAGAGCGCGAAAGGGTCTCAGGATAGGTGTAGATGCATTCCAATCCTCTGAAAATATCGACACGCTCTACGGAGGCTGTGCCGGTCACGTTCACAGTGATTGTCGGGGGTGCAGTCACATTCAGGTCTGACCCCATGGGCAGTCCGTTGGCGCGGACGTCCAGAAGGATACGCTGGCCGGTAGTGCCATAACATCGGCGAGATTTTATGGCTTCCCAGAGTCCGCCACGGCTGAGTTCCTTGGCGTACACGCACGTAAGGCCCCCGTAGACTCCGAAGGATCCGCTGCCTGGATAGGCGGCGCCCGGACGTCCCTTGTGATCATCGCTGCCGGCCGTAAATCCTACACGATAGCTCTGTTCGAGTGCCCACTTGAGGAACCATTCGAATTCACCCCATTCGGAGTAGACTTCTACCACGTATTCCAGATCCGGATCGTGCCAGTTAAGGTTTGCGTATCTGCCTCCAACGTGAGGCACGAGGAGGGCGTCTTTCCCTTTTAGCGTTTGATATAGATCCGTGACATGCAGGCAGTCGGTATCCACATCCGATTTGTCCGGAATGAGCACGTGGCTGGATCTGTGGATGGGACCGTCATCCCCGGGATAGTAAACGTTGTGATCACCACCCACCGGGGTGTTTCCCGACCATTCGTAGCCGACGAACGCAACGAATCTTCCGGGATCATTCTGGACGTTTGCCTGGCGCTTGATTTCCGCCCACACTTCTTCCGTGATTTGAAAGTCATTGCCCTGATGGCCGGCGAAATCCACCAGAGCTGCTTCTCGAGCAAATTTGAAGTAAGAGGAGACCGGATTCGTTCCCACCGTCTCCTCGCTTTGACCGTGGAGGTCGCCCCAGAACGGTCGGTGCTCGGAGCGATCACTCACACAACTGAGTCCATTGCTTTCTGCGATGAGGCCATTTATAGTATCTGTTACAGAGACCCGATACACTCCTGGTTCGGTGGCCCGAACGCCTTCGAATCTGTGGACGCCGTGGTCATCCGGTTGGAATTTGTAGGTCTCAGGCAGTCCCGACAGACCCGCACTCTCGATTAAGACCTTACCATCATATGTGGAACATGGGTTGCCCCAGAGGTCTTCGGCCTTGATACCGACCCAGGTCAGCTCCTCGGGAGTTGTCTCAGACGCGGTGATCGCTACTAGTTTTGCGGGTAGCCCACTGACTATAGGGAATTTTGGTGAGGGGACTTCCTCATACACCCAGGTGCCGCACCAATCGACAGCCACGCGGAACTCGAACAACTCCTTGCAGAATGTCTGGGCTCGGCTGCCCGTCGATCCACCGGAAGTGTCCCCAATGGTGAGTGTTACGGTATCACCCTCCACCAGCGATTCGTCGAATACATCAATGGTGACGCAGAGTCGCCATGGTCTCACATATCGTTGCTTCTCAAATGCCGGCCTCAAGGAGGCCTGGCCGGACGTTGTCACAGTGGCATAAGCAGGTGCGGAAGGATCTGTGAACTGGGGGGCCTGCCAATCGCTTACATCGCGCCAAGCGATCTTCATTACACCCCCGTCATCGATACCGTACTTGCCGGCATGGTAGGTGATTTTCCAGGTTCCAGTAGAACCTGCAAATACAGGCTCGGACGGGTCAATTTCAGCCCAGCCATACAGGCTTCGTAATTCCGATTCAGTCATCTGTTACCCAATATTCCTTTTTGAAATCGAGAACGGAGGCGTGCGTGTCATTTATTCGTTTCGTTTGAGCGACTCGTTAAAATAAGCATAATTCGCACCCGGACAAGGGAAATAACCCGCAGATTTCTGGTCCCTTTTGACTTGACCGAGGGTTATGTCTGAATTACCTTTTCACCATCTTTAGCCCTCCTTTCCCAAATCCATCACACCCCTGCCAGATACTACTTTTTGAATAATCAACGACCAGTAGTTACCCTGTTCTCCAAGCCGGACTGTCACCTTTGCGACATCGCCAAGGCACGAATTGAAAGTGCCCGCGAAAGTGAAGCCTTTGAGCTTGAGATGATAAATATTGCGGAAGATCCCAAGCTTATTGAGAAATATGGGGAACGCATCCCCGTTGTGCTGCTCAATGGTGAGGAAGTCTTCGTCTACAGGGTCAGCGAGAAGCAGTTGAGAAATAAGATCAGAGGTCTATCACAGACGAGCTCTATTTTTGGGCGATTTCGGAAGAAGGGCTCTTCTTAGGAGTGATGCTGCAATGGATGAACTGAACGAAGTAGAGAAGGCGGCGGTATTGTTGATCGCTCTGGGTCCGGAAAATGCCCAGACCATCCTCGACCAGTTGGGTTCCAGCGATCTTATGGCCATTGTTTCGGCCATGAAGCGGTTGCAAGGTGTATCGGAAGAGCTCAAACAGTCGGTACTGTTGGAGGTCAATCAATTGCTCATGGGGATGGCGGCAAACCAGTTCCCGTCATCGGAAACTGATGTGCCTGATCGTACGGATAACCAGACGGTCCGTTCTCTCGGCGAGAGGGTCGACCTCGATGTGGAAGAACCTGAGATACCAAAAGCTCCGGACACAGACCTTTTGGGTCGCATCGGCCCTTTGCTCAGAGACAAGATCGACCCTGACCAGATCGACTGGTGCGAGTCAGGTTATGATTTCGATGAACAGGGGAGGTGGCGACGTCCCCCGGAGGACGAGTCGTGACCGAAGATCTCTTCGAAGGGTTGGCGCCGGATGGGCCGCTGGCCGACCGGATGAGACCACAGACGCTGGATGAAGTGCGTGGTCAAGACCACCTGGTCTCCCCCGGCGCCTCGCTGAGGAGATTGATCGAGGGGGACCAGATCCCATCAATCATCTTTTGGGGTCCTCCCGGTTCCGGCAAGACAACCCTCGCGAGGCTGATTGCGGATTCGACTCAGAGCAGGTTTGTGGCCTTCAGCGCTGTAACCTCAGGAGTAAAGGAGGTCCGCCAGATCGTGGCAAGGGCACGTGAAGAACGTCGCTTAGGACGACGGACAACTCTTTTTGTAGACGAGATCCACCGCTTCAACCGGGCTCAGCAGGATGCGTTCCTGCCTCACGTAGAAGATGGGACGATCATACTGATTGGCGCCACGACCGAGAATCCTTCGTTTGAGGTGAATGCGGCCTTGTTGTCTCGGGCTCAGGTCTTTGTGCTGAATCCTCTTGACGTAGACTCCGTCAAGGAGGTGTTGGTGGCCGCAGTGGCCGACGCAGAACGTGGTCTTGGACATCTGGATGTGGAGCCCGAGGCACTCGAGCTGATCGCAAAAGTCAGCGAGGGTGATGCTAGGAGAGGACTCAATACCTTGGAGATGGCCTCATCTGGCGCGAGGTCCACCGAAGGCGAGAGACTCTCTGCAGAAGTCGTGAAGGGTGTGCTCGGAAGCAAAGTCCTGATGTACGACAAGAGTGGAGAAGAACACTACAATCTGATTTCCGCTTTTCACAAGAGCCTGAGAGGAAGCGACCCGCAGGCATCATTGTACTGGCTGGCAAGGATGATGGCTTCAGGGGAGCATCCGAATTATATTCTCAGGAGGATGGTGCGCTTCGCATCGGAGGATGTGGGCAACGCGGACCCAAGAGCACTTTCCATCACCCTTGCAGCAAAGGATAGTTATAATTTTCTGGGTAGTCCCGAGGGTGATCTGGCGATTGCACAAGCCACTGTGTACCTGGCCACTGCACCCAAGAGCAATTCCGTCTATTCCGGCTACGGGCTGGCCCTGGACGATGTTAAGAATCACCCCAATCTGCCTGTCCCTTTGCACATCAGAAATGCCCCCACCGGATTGATGAAGTCATTGGGATACGGTGATAATTACAAATACGCCCATGACGATTCGGATGGGTACATCCCGCAGGACTACCTCCCTGACAATCTACGTGGAAGAACCTACTACGAGCCAACGGACAGAGGCTACGAACAGCAGGTTCAAACCCTGATGGCATGGTGGGAAGACCTTAGAAGTCAGACGACCGGATCCCAAGGGGATTCAGGTTGAATCCGACCTTTCTGGCCACCCCCTGATGTACGTATTACTTCCGCTGGGCGTTTTTGCGGCCTCGTCGGCTGCGGTGCTCATTCGCATGTGTGATGCACCACCGCTTGTTATAGCTGCTTATCGTCTGGGCATCGCTTCGGTGCTGCTGCTGCCGATTGCCGCCGTCAGATGTCGAGAGGAATTCAAAGGCATCGAAAGCCGTGACAGGGTTGCGTTATTATTAAGCGGAATCTTTCTCGGTCTTCATTTTGCCCTGTGGATCACCTCACTCAGTTATACTTCGGTTGCAAGTTCAGTCCTCCTGGTTACCACCAGCCCCATCTTTCTCGGGTTGGGAGGGTGGTTGCTGCTGAGGGAGAAGATAGATGTACAAACGGGGATAGGTATTGCGACCTCCGTGGTGGGAACGGGTATCGTGACGATGAACGACTGGGGGGTCGGCCAACACGCTTTCTCCGGCGACGTGATGGCACTGGGTGGGGCCGTCGCAATTTCAGGTCACTTGATGATAGGGAGGCACCAGCGTCAACAGCTGGGTCTTATCCCTTACATCACTGTTGTGAATACGACTGCTGCAGCATCGCTTATATGTATTTCGCTTGCTTTCGGTCACGATTTGTTCGGGTACGATAATCGTACCTACAAGTTTTTTGCATTGCTTGCCCTTGGGCCGCAACTCCTGGGCCACACCAGCTTCAACTATGCGCTGAAGCGGGTGCCGCCAGTGGTTATCGCCCTTGCGTTGCTTGCTGAGCCGATTGGGTCTGCAGCTCTGGCATATGTGGTCCTGGCAGAGTCGCCAGGAACGTCGATATTTGCCGGAGGTGCCGTAATCTTGTGCGGAATAGGGTTGGCCATTTGGCCTAGGTCGTCCGCTCAGGGAGGCCCTTAACCGCGTAAATTGGCATGAGGCAAAACTTTTTCTAAAAAAGTCGAGATTTGTGGCGAAAAAGTGCATCCGCTACTGTGTAAGGCAGTAGGTTGAGGAAAATCCGGTCTTGACTGCCGGGAGACTGTGCTGTACCTCTAGTTGAAGCAATAACACCTGATTTTTTTACCCTTTATGATAGAGAGGAGGCGGGAGATGCAGAATTACACCGGAACTACTGGCGTCCTATCCGCCTCTGGATCGGGGACTTTGAATCGATAGCTGTAGCGGAGTACATCGAGCTCCTCCTCCTGAACTGCGGATAGGACCTACCGCGGTTTTTTTGTGCCCGTATCACAATTTTTGGAGGAGAATATCGAACATATGTACAATCCCGATTTTTGGGAGGTTGGGGTTGACCAGGCGGATCTTGAACAGATACCTAACGAATCCGGGATCTGGCACGAGACTGTGGATGAACAGGCCAGCCGGTACGTTTGGGAGGATCGAACAGAACGCATCGCGTTCCGAATTGTGGACAATTCGACGAAACTACTGACCGAGAGACAACGGGAAGCGGTACTCCTGTATTTCTGTTACTCCAAAACTCAGCAGGAGATCGCGGAGATTCTGGGCATTTCACGGCGGGTCGTCAGCCAACACATTTTCGGCATAACTCGCAAAGGAAGACCGGTGGGAGGTGCGGTGCAGAAATTGAGGAAGGTGTGCCGCGAGGAGAATGTAACAATATAGTTCACGTGGACAACCTGAACAAAGATAAGGGCCGGGTAGTCGATACCCGGCCCTTCTGTATTTCGTTTCAGACCGACCACCGATTAGCTCCAGGCCAGCCGGACCCACCTAGTGTGAGTAATACCAGACCTGGTGCACCAAAAGTATGTCAGTAGATCTCCATTGGGGAGACAGACCCCACCGGGTTTCCCAAATGCGATCTGCATATGCTCCGCCAGGAAGTTGTCATTTTCGGGTTTGCCCAGTGCCGCTTCCGCTCCTGCATCGAATACGGTGATCTCCGTGTCGTAATTCTTCAGATCTTCACTGAGGGCCACACGGATGCCCTGCGGCTCGCGACAGTGGTTGTAGATTGCCGCTACCATCCCGTTGGGCAATGCGACCGGCGTGCAGACCTGTCCTCGCAGGTTGGTTGGCAAGGGTTTGGGCCACGTTTGTCCCATATCCTCCGAAATCGTCCAATGGTTGTTCAGGTCTTCTGATGTGCAGTAGAGGTGTGTCCACAACATTGTGTAAACGGAACCGTCGGGAAGCAGGGTACACATCTGGTCCCACCAAAGTTTTCCGCCGCTCTGGTCATTGGCAACGACGGTAAATTCGCCCCAGGAGCGACCACTGTCTGATGAGAAAAGTGCGGCAGCCTTCTGGTCCGGGGGGCCGACATGTCCTTCCGGTTTCCACGTTTCCAAGGGATACATCCATCTGTCGTGCGAAAGCTGAAGCAGAATTCCTGCTCCGTTGACAGTGTATCTATCGACTGGCAGATTGTTTGGGACAACCTGCGGTCTCGACCAGGTCTTTCCCTGGTCCTTGGACCAGAAAAGCAGCATCTCGGGTCGCTGCAAAGCCTCCATTTTCGTATCAAACAAAAGCCCATCGGTTTCAAAGCGTGTAGCCGTCAAGACCAGTCGCTGGTCAGACACAGTGCTGATATGCGGTCCTCGATAGGCCCAGTCTTCGACCACGTCGTGTATACAGCCTTGATTTATCCAGGTCGTAACCTCGTCCGTGGATCGCAAGCATTCAATTCGATTGTCGGGCGTCCCGAGTCCTTCGCCCGTGTGGTGGCATGCGATCCAACTCCCATCAGCCAGTGGGGTAATCCCGGGCATGTAGGCACCTAGGTTTGGCCTGGACGAGATGATGCCCTCATCAACGAATTTTAACTGTTGAGCCATCTCTTCACACACTCCATTTTTCGATCTTACGCTCGTCCAGCTCCACCCCAAGTCCGGGTCCCCCGAATGCACACAGACCGCCACTCCGGTATTTGAACCTGGGATTGCATACATCGTCGACAAGCAGCCCTGGTCCTACAAGGTCTGAGGGTACGGAGATATTCTGAGATGCCAGTGCAAGGTGAATAAACGCCGCTGTACCCGGTCCCATCTCGACGGTGCTCCCAAGCAAGACCGGTATGCCGCCGGTTTCGGCTGCGTGCACCAGTTTCTGAGCTCTCATGATGCCACAACCTTGCGAGGGGATGATGTTGATGACGTCCACTGCCTGATGTCTGACAAGCGCTGCGGTAAAGGAATCGTCTAGATCTGCAGCGTGTTCGATAATCTGGATTGTAGATTGTGAACGAACCCTAGCCAGGGAGGCGGCGGGGAGGTCGGGATTCCTGTTGATCTGTTCGGGATTGTCGTTTACAACAGGACGACTGACCGCGTCTACCGGGGTTTCGCAGGCATTGACTCCAGCTGTGGCCATTTCGCCGAGTTTTTCTATGGCCTCTTCTTCCGTCCACGCGCCACTAGCGTCTACCCTCAGGTATGTCTCCAGCCCTGCAACCTCTCTGAACCGGGCAATCCGTCTCAGATCTCTTTGGTGATCGTCCCCGACTTTCATCTTAAATGCACGAATTCCTTCAGCCAATTTATCCCTTACTTCCTCAGTCAACGCCCGTAACTCTTCGTCCTCGCTTACATCTCCTCTCAAGTAGATCACCCAGCACACCGGTACGTGATCTCTACACTTTCCTCCAAGCAGCTGGTATATTGGAGCGCCGTGATGCTTCCCAACCAGATCGAGGAGCGCGATCTCGACCCCAAAGAGTGTGAGACCCCTTAATTCGGGGTGGTAGTTATCTGGTAGCGACCGTGCGACCGACTCATAGGCCTGACGCCAATTGCCCAAGTCTTTGCCAACCAGCTCTTGAGAAAGGAATGTGCGAAGGTCGGAGCCCGATAGAGGGTTCATCCGGTTTGCGATATCCGAGATTTCGCCCAGACCAACGCAATCGGAGTCGGTCATGAACTCTAGGATTTGATATCGAGATTGTGCGTGGTCGGTGTCCGGCTGCAGCTGATCGGGATCCGCACAATAAGTCTCATAAATACGAGGCACGGAGACTTCCCGAACCCTAATATCGATAATCTTCATTCGGAAACCTTTCTGGTAAATGCCGTGGATTCTTGCCCGTTCAATTCGATCTGCCTGTGCAGACTCTGAATGTTGTCCATGAATGTCCGCGGGAAGTGGTACATGTCCCGACTCGCAGATTTCAAAGGGGGCGATCCCTTCCGGTCGGCCAATTGGTGCCACAGCCCGTACTTTTTGTCGGGGAGGTGCTTAAATGCCCATCGGTGAACCTGACCATAGTACTCGGATGCCCAATCGGCATAGGTATGTTCATAGGCCTGCATAAGGCTGCCCATGAATTCGACCTGCTGCCAGGCGTTCTTACTGCTGTCGATCGGGCTGGAATCGCGGATGTCCGTGAGGAAGTATATTCCACCGTATACCGGGTCCCAACCTGCCTCATAATGACTCCTCAATATGCCCACCGACTGGTTGAAGAGGGTCCCATTTTTAGTGCGAATGGCCTCATCCATAAGCGCCTTGCATGCCTCAGCGGAGTGACCCGGCATTACCTCGAGCCCCCTCCGGTCGCTAAAACGCTCCGCCTGAGGCGTGAGCGTTTCGATGAACAGGCTGGTATCGGTATCCAGATGTTCCTCGAGCATGGCCTCAACCGCGTAGTTAGCATATGATTCGAGTTCCGAGTCCGGCAAGATTTCAAGGAGACTTGTAAGGGCACCCAGGAAGAAGAACCAAACGCCGTTGGTTCTGTGAGGCTCTGTATACACCGAGAGCGAGTGGCAGAATTGAGGATCCATGATACGGTCTTGAATGCGCTTGCAGGTCGAGACGGCCACATCCAGGTTCTGTTGGTCGTGGTCCGCATTGAAGAGTTCGGCCAGTCCCTGTACCATATAGATGTCGGAGAATATGCTGGTTGAATCCTCTAACACCTCCCCTTTTGCCGTGAGATTGGCTACCCAATCTCCCCTACTGTCTCTCCCAAAACGGAGGGCGAAATCGCGTCCCCTCCTGGCTGCCTCCAGATAGCGGGGATCCGGATCAAAGCTGTTGTAACATCTGGAAAAGATGAAAATACCACGCCCCTGCTGCCATCCGCGTTTATCGGTACCGTCCAATGAACCATCCCGGTTAACTGTGGAGTAGAAACCACCCAGATCGTGGTCGACCCCATATTGGAACCAGAAGGGCATGCACTCATCCAGGAGAATGCGCCTGTAAAGATCGCGCAGTTCTTTCAGTTCGAACCCACCGATCATTCCGGTTCCTTGGGTAAAATGATGGATGAGGGGAACCCTACATCAGGAAGGCATCTGATTTCGGACTACCGCCAAGAGAGCGGCGACAACAATACTCAAGATTAGTATGATGCCCGCCGGCATGAATTTACGGGTTCGGATGAAGCGACCCATAAAGACACCGGTTAGGAGCAGAGAAACCATCATGCCAATGAGCAGGCCTTGCGCGGGGTCCGTCCTGCTGACCCAGAATGCGATTAGTGCCGCCATTCCGGAGGCGGTTCCGGCGATCACCGAGACTGTGCTACCGGTTTTGACTTTGCCCGTGATGCCCCCTACGATGAGAAGAAGGCCGTATATACCCAGGACAATTTTTGCAAGTTCCAGCATGTGAGGTCCTTATGGAAGAGAGGTTCGAGTTGTGAGGGGCGGGCACTGGGGCCCACCACGAAGGGGATTAGGTCGCGGGATGGTTGATGGGATGGTACCAGCACGATCGTGTGGGTGGTGGCTGATGGGAGGACACGTAGGTCCTCCCCTACAGGCCCCAACGCAACGGAGGTTGGGGAATGAACCGGCAAAAGGTTAAACGAGATAAGGTTAACCTACGCGGTATTTTTCCACGACAGACATGTCCAGTTTTACACCGAGGCCAGGTCCTTCCGGAACGATGAAGTGGCCGTTATCGACAACAAGCCCGCCATCCAGGACATCGGCGATTCTGGTGAAGGGGAGCTCGTCGCAGGGGAGGATGGCGTTGGGAATTGTGGATTGTACATGTGTTGAGTATGCCGCCAGGACCCCTAGGCATAGACCTCCCATTTGAACCCAACAGGGAACATCCGCGGCCTCTGCAACGGCCGATGCCTTCTTGAGCTGCTGGGCAGACCCGCCCAGGTTGACATAGTCAATACACTCGGCTTTGAGTGCGGCGAGTACGGTATTGGGAGCACCGAGGTGAAGTGCAATTGGTATGTGCGTCTTTTCCCTCAAAAGCCGGTACCAGTCCAGGTTGTTCTTGAGGACAGGATCTTCGAAGTTTGCCACCGTCCCAATGGGTTCCAGTTCCGAGGCGAGACGAGCTGCAACATAGGGTCGCTCAAACTTGGTATTCGGATCTACACCGACCTGGTAATCAGGTCCTGCGGACTCCTTCATCAGTCTCACGGTCTCTACAATGTTCCACGGGCGTGCCTTGAGCTTGTGATTGGTGAACCCGAGTTTTGCGCCGACCTCCGCTTCTGCTGCGGTTTCCTCCGGCTCCATCGGGCAGGACCAGTAGGATACCGGCACGCGGTCTCTTACTTTTTCACCGAAGAACCTGTTCATCGGCAATTCATATGCCTGTCCAGCAATGTCCAGAAGGGCACAGGTGAAGGGATCGGGATGGGAGAACGGATCAAGGGCCAGCGGATCTTCTCCGGTTAATTCCTCCGCCTTCTCCACGAAGCGAGGGGGCCCCCCCTGGCACTCGCTAATTCCCTCGATACCTTCATCCGTCTGCATTCTGCAAATCGTGATGGTGTAAATCTTGGGCATGTATTTCGCAATCGGCGGAATCGGTGGGATCTCCACTTCATATAGGTCGATACCGGAAATCTTCATTTGGGACTCCTTTGGTAAGTGATGCGAACGAGGGGAATCCATGAGCAATGTTCAGGCAATCCTGTACTTTTCCATCACACGCATGTCCAGTTCTACACCAAGTCCTGGTCCTTCAGGCACGATGAAGTGGCCCTTGTCAACGACCAGGGCTCCTGAGAGGATGTCGGCCTCACGAATAAAGGGCAGTTCATCACAGGGAAGAATTGCGTTGGGGATGGTGGCCTGTACGTGGACCGAGTATGCGGCCAGAACACCCAGACAGAGTCCGCCCATTTGTGCCCATATTGGGATATCCGCGGCTTCAGCAATTGCCGCCGTCTTCTTAACGAGCTGGGGAGCACCACTGAGGTTGAATTGGTCACAACATTCCACTTTGACAGCCGCAAAAACGTCCTGTGTGTCGTGAAAATGCATGGCAATTGGTATGGAGGTTTTTTCTCGTAACAAACGGAACCAATCCAGATGGTGCTTCAATATGGGATTCTCGAAATTTTCAACCGTGCCAAATGGTTCCAATTCCTCGGCAAGCCGGGTGGCGACATGGAGGTATTTGAACTGCATATTTGGATCCACACCAACCGTGTACTCAGATCCTGCTGCGTCCTTCATCTGACGCACCGTATCCACAATATTCCAGGGGCGTGCCTTCAGTTTGTGATTGGTGAAGCCCAATCTTGCACCCGAGGCTGCTTCAGCGGCCGTCTCGTGGGGCTCCATCGGACACGACCAGTATGAGACAGGTACTCGGTCGCGAACCTTTTCACCAAAGAATCTATGTATGGGAATACCCTTGGCCTGACCAACTATGTCCAGCAACGCACAAGCAAAAATAACAGGGAGTGTAAAGGGATCCACAGAAAGTGGGTCCTTTCCTGTCAGGTCGTCGACTTCACTGTCATATGAGTCCGGTCGACCCTCTTTCTCACCGATGCCTACCAGGCCTTCGTCCGTTTCTATTCTGCAGACCAGATTGTTGTAAAGCGGTCTGTATCTGGCGACTGCAGGGATAGGCGGAATCGCCAATTCGTAAAGTTCAATCTTGGATATGATCATCGTTGCTCAGCGGGAGAACGCTGCTTCCAGGACACTATGGCCACAGCGGGAAAGCGTGAGGGACCCATCAGTAATTTTGAGAGTCCAATTGCCTCGATCTTCCTGTTCAGGGATGAATGCTGAAATTTCAAATTTGCCGGAGGGTGGGACTATTGATTCTATTACCAAATAAGGCACCATCCTCCATCCCGGATCTCCAGGTGAGATCGGTTGGCGACTAGGAAGTTTCCCAGGTGCCAGGTTCAGTCTGCCCAGGCCGCCGCAAGGCCCCTCGGCAACTTCCACTTCCGGGGAGAGGGATTGGTGGAGGACCGAGAGATAGCGGTCACCACTGGCGACAAAAGCGAAGCAATTCTGGGTGCGACGAATCAACTCGCCGTTGATATGCCAGTAGCTTTTCGCACTGTGCGATTTCCCATCGTTAGGCATCAAATGGTCGATGACAACGATGGGACCTTCATTCTGGTGGATGAGCTGCCTTGTATGTACGACCGCCGCGTAACCCTGATGCCTGGCCGTTATGGTGATACACTTGTGATTTTGGTTCCATTCCAACAGCTCTCCATCCGTTCGGTCAGGAATCTCCTCGCCATCTATCTCAATACAGTTCCCGGCCTTCGTGGTCCGATGCCAGCTGTTCTGCTCATCATAGGTACAATAGTGAGGTGCACAACCCGAATTAACGATCCAGTGATGTCCGTGTCGTACCATATCAAATGTGAGGCACTGGGGCATACAGTGGCCCGACTGGTGAATTCCATGGTCGAACATCGCGTAGAAGGCTTCAGGCCCCTTCCCTGATCGCATGATACTCCAACCGACGTCAGAAAGGAGAAGACTCTCTGAATGCTTCACAACGGGCGCGTCCGGCCGATGCGCATACGCGTACACCGGTAGACGATAGCGCTCGGTTCTCAAGGCGCTCCAGACTTCCGGCATTCCCGCCCACTGACCCAAAATGGGCAGACTGTGATATCCACCCATAAAAGACTCGTGTGAATTGGTGTCATTGATGCTCGGGATTTCGCCGAGAGGTGATGCCACATCGATCTGCCACTGGATGGCGTTCCGGAGCAACCTGGTTGGACTCAACTTAAGATTGGGAATGTCTATTTCCTGCGACCCTCTAAGAATCGCCAGGACCGGATAAAGGAACTCGAGGCCATAGCCTTCCGCCCAGGGGAATGCCTCGTGGAAGGTACCGTCTGGAAGGACACTTTGCTCCCCGAAGTATTCCGCCATGTTTCGCCAGCCGAGTGTCTCCCACTCAGGGGCATCAGGGTGATTGGGCAAAATGGCACCAATGCTCAACAGGCATGCGCCGTGGCAGTTGTCCCCGTTCCAATAGGGGGCCCGTTCCTGATGAAGCTGCTCGCAGGCAGATGCAGCGGACTCGGTGAGGAAGAGAAGCCGTTCGATCAATTCGCGGAGGAGACCGTTATCCGAAAAGCCCTCACTTCTCATCAGCTCTACGAGGACGATCATCTGCTCGGGATAGAAGGATCGCGAGCTCAGGTAGTAGAATCGCTTAGGATCGGAATCTGATTCCGGCACGATCTGGATTCCGCGCTTATCTCGGTGTGTTCTAACGACCAAATCAAGGCAATGTACTGACCGTTCTAGAGCAGGTGCATCACCTGCAATCGCCGCCTTCCAGGCACAAGCCGTCCATCCACACCAGAATCTGGATGCGAGGTTGTTGTTGATGGTGGCCTGTTCGTTATGGTAGTAGTCTGCAATGGGCGTGGGCTGCAGTGGTCCTGGTTCTTCGTCCAGAAACTTGTCTGCCATCGCGCAAGTATCCGCCCAGGCCATTCCTGCATCCTCATCGGTTTCGATCCGGCGCCGAAGGGTGGCCATCTCCTCCGGGAGCAGTGGGATTCTGCCGATTGGCCGATCGAGCCATCCGCAGGCAAGGTCGTGTAATAGACCCGGATCCAAGCTCAAACCATTTCTCCGGTATGTTCATTTGGTATGCAGCGGGTTATCTGCGCAGACACTGTTTGACCGCTGCGAGGCAGATCTCGACGATGGTGTCGGTATTCATGACCAGAGCGTGGGTATCGTCTCGGTTCCCGGACATCTCGATGAGGAATGCTGCGGGGACGCCTCTTTCGGCCGCGTAGGAAATACAATAGGGCTCGGGAGACCCGAAATCTGTAATGCGGTCCATGTTAACCTGCTGGTAGGTCCCGCCATAGGGTTTCTGGGCGATGTGGCGGTTTTTCAGCCTTCGCTTTATCTCACCATGGATGCCACGGATCAGATCGCCATCCCCTTTGTGCGGTAGCAGCATGATATAATCGGCGGTGTGGAAGTCTATCACGCACATTGGCAGATACTTGTCGATGATCCCTTGCACGATCCGAGTTTCTCGCTCTGAGGCTGGTGCAGTTCCTTTGTAATTGTAATCCCAGGGGGTATGAACGTCCTGGGCATAGTTGAATTTGTCCCAACTACAATCGAAATTGCGGTTCAAGTCCACGCCTCTTGCATTTTGACGCGTAAATCTGTCGAATCCGCCAGGATTCTGTATCGGGACAATCTTGTAGTGAAACTTGCCAGTATCCAGTCTCTCGACCATCGGGTCTTCACACAAGACTTCCGCCAACCGGAGCAAACCATAGGCGTTTTCCCATTCCCATCCATGAATCGCGGCACCGAAGAACATCGTTGGCTTGGTATCGTCTCCGATATTGAGTGAGTAGATCGGACGACCATCGGTACAGGGGCCTTCATCCAGGACGGTGAGGTCCGGATAAAGGGCGGAGGTGTCGAACATAAGGTCGACGAATCCATCATAGGTGAGTCTATCCGGATAGTGACGACCGTAGCGGACAGCGCCGTTTATGATATTCCCCAGGAACAGGTACTTGTTCGTACTACCCCATGAATTGTACCAAGGACGTACCGGTGATGCCAGGTCCATCGCAACAATCCGTCCCTTGCCAACTGTTTCCTCTATTATCACAGCTCCGTGATTCAGGTTCGAGGACGCCAGCACGGTCACATTTTCGGAGGTTTTAACTCCCATGACCTGCCGCTGAAACATCTGGTTGTAATACAGGGGATCCGGTGCGCTGGTGACAGTTCCATACCACTTTATACAATCACCGATGGCGAACCCGTTTGTGACATCCGATTCCGCTTCGATCCGAATTTCCGGGTGTATACGGTCCAAGACATGGGTCTTACTGAAATGGAGACTCCTGTAGTAGCTGTACTCAAATAGACAGGAGATTACCTGGCCACCCGATCTCGCGTAAGACGTTAACGCGCTATAGTTGAGCTTTCGAATATGATCGCCTGATCCAACTGCAGTAATAACGTGGTCGTACTGCTGCAACGTGCGGACCCCGTGACGGTCTTTGAGAAAGTTGAGGCGCTGTACTTTTCCAGGGTAAAGGACGTCCAGGTCGGATCCGAGCGTACCTGCTGTGCCATCGGTCAGTAGCAAAATGTTCTTTCTGGGGGGCATTACGGTTCTCCTTAAGAGGTCTGGCCTGTCACCCCGTTCACAACATTTCGCAGGGTTTGTCCCAACAGTGCCTTCCTACAAGTCTCTGCGGCTTTGGTCCTGAGGTCTATCAAACTCTCTTCGGAATAAAAGGCGGAATGTGGGGTGATGAGTACCCTGTGGTGGGCTGGATGGTCAGGATCTCTCCAGGCGACGATCAACGGGTCATCCTCCTGCACTTTCTCCCACTCGAAGACGTCAATGCCCGCACCGGCCAATCGTCCGGCTTCTATTGCTGAAGGGATGGCGGCAGTATCGACAATAGCACCGCGTGCGGTGTTTACCAGGTAGGACCCCTCAGGCATCTGGGAGATGGCCTCTGCATCGATCAGATGCTGCGTTTCAGGTGTCAACGGGCAATGGACACTCAACATGAATGCTTGACTCACAAGCTCACCAAGTGATTCAGCTCTTCTGATTCCAAGTGACTTCTCATATCCGTCGGGTTTATATGGGTCGTAGAACAAAACATCCATTCCCATGGATTTCGCCCTTACTGCAGCAGCTGTACCTATTCGGCCAAGACCGACTATGCCAAATACGCTTCCTCGCATTCGATGCAGTGGCGCAGCTTGAGAGGGCGACCATTCTCCCTTTCCGGACCTGAGTCTGGAATTCAGAAGGACCGCACCACGCGCAAGTGAAACCATAAGCCCGACCGCAGCGTCTGCCACATCTTCCGTGCCGTAGTCCGGAACATTACAGACGGGGATTCCGAGTCCGGAGGCAGCCCGTATGTCCACGTTGTCGAATCCAACTCCCCCCCTGGCGATTACCTTGCACTTGCGTAGCTTTTTCAGCGTGACCTCTGATATGTGGATGTAGTGGTAAGCAATGATGGCATCCGCCGATTCGATCTTCCCATCGAGATCCTCCTCACAGAGGGCCTGGAGAGCACATACTTCTGCGACGCCATCCAGCGTCTCGGATTCTACACGCGGCGGATTCTGGATGAAGTCAGTGATGACGACTTTCTGTGATTTTTGCATAGAAATTGGCCTCAGCTTTGGATTCAGGTCGTCAAACTATCCTTACCATTACGCTAAGTCAAGACGATTCGGCAGCGTAAGTCATGGGGACATCCAGCTCCCCCGACATAGGGGAGAAAATTTGGTTTGAGGTGCACCACATCGCTCGTAAATTGCGGGAGACAACGTCAACACATTCTATACCGGAGGGGGTGCGGCATGCCACAGTATCGAGCAGCGGTGATAGGACTGGGAAGGATGGGCAGCACCTTCGACGATGAGATTACTCAGGGTGGTTCCATATTTCTGCCATACTGCCACGCGCCAAGTTACGTTGCGGCTCCAAATGTTGAACTGGTGGCCGGATCGGACATCCACAAGGAACAGGGTGAGATCTTTCGGGCTAGATGGGGACTGGAGGATGGGCATGTCTATACCGACTACAGGGAGATGCTTGAGAAAGAGAGGCCGGACCTGCTGAGTATCTGTACGACCGCTCGGGTTCGATCGGAGATCGTCATCGAGGCGGCTCGTGCAGGAGTAAAGGCTATCTGGGCTGAGAAACCCATAGCGTTCTCTCTACAGGAAGCTGACGAGATGGTTCGAGTCTGCGATTCAGAAGGGACAAAACTGGCCGTTAACTGCGCTCGGCGATGGAACCCATTTTTTGCAGAGGCAAGAAGGATGATCGACGAGGGTGAATTTGGAAGAATCCTGCAGATTACCGGATATGGACAATGCGGACTTTCACACAACGGCAGTCATCTGATCGATATCCTGCGATACATGGCGGGTGGAGAAGTCCAATGGGTTTTCGGGGAAATGGAATCCGATGAAGCGGCCGGTGGTGAATCCGACCTTATGGGTAATGGATACCTCGCGTTTGACAATGGGGTACGGACGTACCTACGGGGTATGCCGTGCGGCTCGGCAAACTGGGAGATCGATGTCGTCTGCGAGCAGGGGCGATTCAAGTCCTGCGAAAATTCACAGGGTCCGGAGCTCTATCGACTGGTCGAGGGTGGGCCGAGGGGACGGCGTGTTCAGGCCAAGGTGCCTTTCCCTTATCCCGCGAGGGTTCAGGGCACAGGACTTACTATTGTGGATGACTTGATCTCCTCGGTCGAGGACGATCACGACCCGAGATGTTCCGGAAGGGACGGCCTGGCCGCGCTGGAGATCGCTATTGCGTTGAGGGCGTCACACAGAGGGGGTGGAGTGAGGATAGATCTGCCACTGGAGGATCGGAGTCTGAAGATTCAGTCACAGGAGACCTTTCAGGATGACGTTCCTGCTCGGGTCAGGCGAGAGATGGCCAGGTAGCCGCAGGGCAAGCAGAACCGAAACGAAGAAAGGGGCGCGGTTGAATGCGCCCCTTTCTTCTATTTGCCCAAGTAGCCAAGTTGTCTCCAACGCTTCTTGGCGTAATGAATGGCTTCTCTGGCAGGTTTTACATGTCCTCTGATACTTGGTGGCGGCTGCCCCGGACCACCATCCTCTGGATACGGCGACCAGTGGTCTTCAAGGTAAGGTTTGCATGCTGATTTCTGCTTGAAGTTCGGAATTGGGTTCGGTGTGCCACTTTCCAGGCAGGATCTCCAGGCCTGTATTCCGACTGCGGACATGGATACCCCTCTGTAGACGTTCAGGTACGGTTGCCTGCCGGAGCGAATTGCCCGGGAGAAATGGAAATTCGTCCAGAAGTCACCCCCACCATGCCCTGCCTGACGTGCAAGGTCACCGTGCTCCGGCCAGTCCGCGGTGTATGTCCGATCCTTGGGCTGACCCTCTTTCCTGAGCCAGTCTTCGTGGTGCACCCTGACATTACCCCAGTGATTCGGGTCCGCCGTTGCGATCAAACCCCGCTCACCATGGATCTCATATCTGACCCGGTGAATGGAACTGAGCTGGAGACCCAGGATCCGAAAGACTGCGCCATTGTCCATCCTGACGAGTATGATGCCTCCCTGGTCCCCGACACGCACACGGTGCGGGGATTGTGTAGGCTCTTCTACTACGGACAGGGCGTTTACGGAAACCGGCCTCGTATTCGTGATGTGCATGAGCGGCGCCAATGCGTGGCTACAGTAGTAGGTAGGCGGGAGCCAGTTTCGCCAGTGATTCACGCCCGGAGAAATGCCAAGGCGCCAGTCTTCCTCCGCAGCGTGGTTGTATTCCCCTTCGGCGTAAGTGACCGTACCGATCTCGCCTGCCCTATACAGCCGTCTCAACTCCTGGTTTGCAGCGGAGAAGGGATAGTTCTCGGCGAACATATAGATCCTATCGCTCGATTCCACTGCTCTACATAGCGCAACACCTTCCGCCATGGTTTTGCACGCTGCGGTTTCACTCATCACGTGTTTGCCTGCTTCCAAAGCCTTGATGGCGAAGGGTGCATGCTCGTGGCTGTAATTGGCCAGGATAACCGCGTCCATGTCGTGTTCCAGGAACCTGTCAAAATCAGTGTAGGTTGAGACACGGTATTGCTTGCCGACTGATCGAAGCTTTTCCCTCCAGGTATCGCACAGGGCGACCAACTCCATCCCAACGACATCTGTGGCGCCACGTGCGAAGCTCTGTCCACGTCCGACGCCAATGACACCTACTTTGATCGGTTTCCTTCGGGTTCTTGCCATCAAATCGCCCTTCCCATTTTACCAGTGTGGTTGTACTGTAACTCAAGGTCCCGTGTAGCCCCGAGCTTGCCAGACTTTCTTCGCGAGGGCTCGCGCCTCCGGCCCAGGCCTTATGTTTCCCAAAATGCTGCTGGGGGGTTGACCCTTGGCCTTTCTTGCCGGATCGGGGGACCAGTCATCTCCTGCATACTTTTTTCTCACCGATTCCTTGCGAAAATCCGGCAGGTCGACAGGTGAGGAATCCGCCAACACCGACTTCCAAGCGAGGATTCCGGCGATGGACATTTCGATGCCCTTGTAAACGTCCAGGTACGGTGGCTCGCCTGTCCTTATGGCCTCGGCGAAGGCGTGATTGGTAAAGAAGTCGCCTCCGCCGTGACCCGCACGAACCGCCTTCTGGTGATGGATCGGAAAGTCGGGCTTGTACACGATTTCCGTGGGTTCACCCTTCCGTTTCTCCCAGGGCTCCTTCCATACACGCAACCGACTCCTGTCCCCGTGACGGCTGTTTTCCATAAGTCCGCGATTGCAGTGAATACGTACGTAATTCCCATGTCCTCTGAGACCTCCGTGCAGAGACTTCATTACAGCACCATTGTCCATTCGGCAGATGATCACCGCGCAGGTGTCTGAACGACCCATGTGATGTGTCTTGCTGAGGTCGTCGAAATCGAAGGGGACGACAAACCCATTCACCTTGACCGGTCTGGTGTCCGTGATGTACATAACCGGCGCGATAGAGTGCGTGCAGTAGTATGTAGAGGGTATCCAATTCCGCCAGTGGTCCTTTCCACAGGATCTTGCAAGCTTCACCTTTGGTGGATCAGGGTGTACATACTCTCCCTCACCGTACTTGAACTCACCCAGGTTCCCTTTTTGGTAGAGCCGACGCATTTCCTGGTTGTAGGCCATGAACGGGTAATTTTCGGCGAACATGTAAGTTTTTCCGGTCTTCTCGACGGCACGAGCCAATGAAACTCCTTCGCCGAGGGTATGACAAGCCGCGCACTCACTCATCACATGTTTATCCGCCGCTAGCGCCTGGACCGCAAAGGGTGCATGCTGGTGAAAGTAGTTCGCGAGGACAACCGCATCCATATCGTGTTCGAGGAATTTATGATAGTCTGTGTAAGTCGTTACCTTGAGTTGGTCACCAACATCCCGTAGTCGATCTTCCCAGGTATCACACAAGGCCACAAGTTCCATGCCTGCGTGAGGAGCTCCCACGGTGAAGCTTCTCCCCCGGCCGACACCGACTACGCCCACTCTGATGGGTTTGGTCCTTCTTGATTTTGCCATCACATCCCCTCCTCGTATCTTTCGCGTATTCCGATTCTGCCATGTTACAGTAGACCCAAGTCTCCGGCCTTTTCGATAACGAACTTTTCTTGGCCAGATGTAAGAGGACGTCCTGGAAGACGAGGGACACCACAATCAATCCCAAGCTTCTCCGAGAGGAGGGCCTTCATCGAGGCGATGTATCCCGCCCTCTGAAAAATGGTATACAACTCCGCGGCCCTGTCCTGTTCTGTCCTTGCAAGCTCGAGATCGCCCAAGTGATAGGCATCCCAGATATTGACCCAAAGGTCGGGGGCGAGAGCAAGCGGACCGTCGACGCAGCCACAGGCGCCGATGTCGAGCGCAGGGAGCAAAAGGGCGGCGCTACCAATGAAGCAGGAGAGACCCCTTTTGGCAAAGTGTCTGGTGGTTCCAAACGCGGGACCTGAGTGCTTCAGCCCAGCCAGTTCGGGCACACGATCCTGGATCTTTTCGATGAGATCCACCGTGATCTCGACACCGGTGCATTGTGGCAGGTTGTAGATGTACAGCGGCAGATCCGTGGACGAGCCAATCACCCTGTAATGTTCGACAACGCTCTCGTCGTCAGGACGATAGAAGAAAGGGGGCACGCAGCAAATGGCATCCACGCCCGCTCCGGCGGCGTGTTCTGCCATCCGTGCAGCGCGTCGAGTGGTTGGTGCACCAACGTGCATGATTGTAAGTGCCCTCCCGCTCGAGAGCTCCNCGGCGATCTCAGAGATCCGGTTGTTCTCCTCGTCATCGAGCATTACACTCTCTCCCGCTCCGCCAGCCACCCAGAATCCGTGCGCCCCAGCCTTAATGTTGAACTCCACGATACGTCTGAACGCGTTTTCGTTCAATGCGTCCTCCGAATCGAAGGGCGTCACGAGGGCCGGAAACACCCCTTTGAATTCTGACATTTCAGAAATCTCCTTGTGATACGATTCGTCCATCTTTGATCACTATGGCCGGTTCCCAACATCCTCCAGGTTGCTCCACTCCAGTAGCGTCCATGTGAGGTGGGGAGGCCTGATTCCAATTGAGCACGACGAGGTCAGCGCACATTCCCGGGCTCAACGCACCGACTTTCGTCCCGAGTCCGAGGTGTTCCGCGGGTGTGGACGTTACNCGCCGGAAGGCCTCAGGTTCGGGCATGCCCAGTGCAATGAGCTTGGACATGGACCTTGAAAGGTCGTGTGGGGGATTCGATCCAATGTGTCGAACGTACTGGTCGCTGGATATGGTGTCCGGGTAGAATCCTTCGCCGACGGCCACTCGAGCGGTCTCAAAAGAGAATGAGGCGATACCATGACCCAGGTCGAAGAGGATTCCCCGTTCCCTGGCCTCGCGTACTTCATCGGAAATCCTTCCGTCTCTCTGGATGGCCTCCGCCATGTTGTGATAGCAATAGGTCACTGCATCACCAGCTCGAAGTCTCCCCAACTGACTTGCCAGGGTACGATCTGAGTGACGGCGAGAGCCGAATAAAATCGGAAGACCGGTCTGCTCAGCGACCGCCAATCCCGCATCCATCACCGCGTCAGGATTTGTTTCACCACAGGCAATCGTGGAGGTGTTGACCGAGATTCCCCAGATCGAATCCAGGTGGCTGTGTATGGCATTGANACAGGCGTCGACGTCCAGGTCGTCAGGATTTGAGAAGCAACCGCCCTCCATGGATTCCCCAGACCTGGATAGGTTTATCGCCAGTAAAACCCTTATCTCGGCCGCATCGATCGTACGCTCCATGTAGGTCTGGCAGTTAGATGCCCCAGCGTCACCCTGTGACATGGCCGTTGTAACACCCCGGGGAAGGAGGTGGTCATCCGGATCTATACCGTACTTGGAGTCTCCGTGGGCAGGATGTGCATGGAAGTCGACGAGACCGGGCAGGAGTACACCGTCGGTGATTTCCAGTACGCGTTTGGCCGATCCCGCAAGTTCACTTTCGAAGGCGGCAATGCGGTTCCCTGTGATAGCCACACAGCCTGGGCCATCGTAGTCATTTATTGAACAGAACACGCGAGACGCTCGGATCAGCAAGTCGTATTCGATCATTTCTGCCACTCTTGTTCTGGCATTGTCGCCAAACCAGCCTGGGGTAGGACCCCTCTACTCAGATCCTTGTCAACGATCACGCGATCTCCGTCCAGAATCCGAATTTTTCCCGAGACCTCGCCGGTTGAGGAAAGCCGGATTGCGACCTGTCGGTTGTCGGTGGAGAACTCCAGACGGACATCTCTATCAGAGACTTCAATTTGAGCCTCCTCATCTGTGGGATCAAGATCCAAATCTCCAACATGAACCAGATGGAGAAACAGGTCGCTATTGCGTGCCGTACCCGGTGTAACCTCCATACGCCATCTACCCATCAGCTCTGGTATTTCCTCGTATTCTATTTTTCCAATCGGGTATTGTTTGTCGATGATGTACTGTGATGGTCCAGCATCGATGGCGTAATTCACTCCATCGGCGAGGAATTCCTTCCCAGGCCCACCCACCTTGTTGAGGACAGCATCTACCGGGAGGAGGGTTTGTACCACAATGCGCCCACCTTGTTGGTCCGATGACCAAAGGTTTTCACTGATGGTGGGTTCATTGGCATGGTGCAAGAGCCAGGTTTTGAGGTATTCGGGCTGGGTAGAATCAACACGATCGAAGATCACAAAATGGTCTGGCGGGATAAAGATGAACTGCCGAACCACCTGGCTACATTTCTCTTCCCTGTACGTTCGAGTCGCATCTCCCGCGACATATGTGAAGGCCTTGCTGGTTTCGAAGGCGAGCACTTCCGATCCCACTGTCTGATTCTGCCCTCCGGCCTGTCCAAAGACTTCTCCGTTCCAGTAGGGTGACGGCGGTTCGTCGGGCATTTTTATCAACAGACAGTTGTGCGCTACTGTTTGGGCATAGTAGTTCTGGAGATTGTCCGTGTTTCCGTTTCGCGTTCCACTGTCAAGCGCCAGATAGCCGTTCTTGAAGATTATGAAGTGTGTGGCGTCGTAATGTCTATGGCTCTTGAGGCTTCCGCCACATGCGAATAGTGCATGTGTTGCATCAGGGCCGTTGCCGGAACGCATGAATATCTGACCCAGGTTCTCGAAGTGACGAGCGGGTGGAAGAAGATCCGGTGTTTGTGCAGGCGGTGCATTTTCCAGCTCTGTCAGGAGAAAAGGATACACAGGCCACCTATCCGCGTGGAATTCGGCATTGGCGAGATCGCGAACATACCTGCCCAGCCCGGCCCATTCGGGATACGATTTTCCAAAGTAATGCATGATGTGAGACATATGGGTGTGCATCCAGTGTGTACGCATCTTGTTATCTATGTGCACCGTGTCTCCATATCCGAACTCCNGATCTCCAGGTAGCCAGTTCCATATGATGTAATTGGGGAACATCCTGATGTGTGGCCAGTCGCCAGCGATTTCCCTTCCGGTGGCAGAATACAAAGTATGGAGGAAGTTCCATTGTGCCAGGGGGTACTCGCCAAAGGAGTATCCCAGGGTGGGGGACGCCTCCCCGCCGTCGTCTCCGCTGGTTGCCGCCCGATGCTTAAAAAGATTGAGATGATCCTCGTATCCTTTCTGGAGAAACCGCTCAGCACGTTCATCGTCGATGCCCTCTTCGTAGAGGAGAAGGCCCGAAAACCATGCGAGACTTGGGGCGCCGTAGTATCCACTACGGTAATCTGAACCATTACGGCGATGGATGTCCGGTTTGTGGAGACCCTGGTCCACGTGCTCAAGAAGGCTGAGACCAACTTCTTGACGCAATTCCTGCGACAGATCCTCCCAGATCCAGTCAAGGGCGCAGAGGCAAGCGGCTCTGCTGAATCCATACCAATTCACGGACTCATTCGCGTCGTAGCAAGCGTGGTAGTATGTTGAACTGGCACGCAGTTTCCTGACAATGTCCGAGAGCGTGTCCGCATTGGGCTCGATCATCTGGACAAGGCCCATCCCCATAATTTGATGGCCCCAGTCTCGCACCTCCGTACCATCCTCCAGGGGTGGTGGACGATCGATCACCGCCCACTCGAGGTCGGGCGGAGGTCCAATGGCGTATTCTTTCATCGCTTTAAAGTGGTCGGCACAGACCCCTGAGGCCCTTTCCCGGACACTCGAGATGATGTCCCGATTCAGGAAGATCCTCGGATGGTCCTTGCGGATATCAGATTGCCAACTGGTGTTTGCTGACATAACTCTCGCCTGAGGTCACCCTTTCCAAGTACCTACTATCTCTGGAGGCCGATTCGCCAGAGCTCGTTTTCCTGGGAGAAATACAGGTAGGATCCTCTGCACGCAAGAATCGGGCTGCTAGTTGTGGATTGCAATACATCACAGGCCTCTTTTCTAGGATCCAATTTGACGATCCTGTTTTGATGGACAAAGTACAGAAAACCAGACTCGTCCGCTATCATGGGCCTGTTATGTGGCCGCCCTTTTCCAAGGCCATGATCGAATGTGCGAATTGTATCTCGACCCGTGTCATAGATGAAGCAACGGTTTCCACCGTCATGGTCATCCGTCCAGAAGAAGACCCTGTCTGATGCGCAGCCCATTGTGGTGACGCTTTTTGCACCATCTACNACATGGCAAAATTTCGACCTATCCGTAGAGGGATCGAAAACNATCAGACAACCATCTCCTTNAGCAGGCTGGATGTAACCATCTGCGATAACGCTGGTACCAACGTACACATAGGTGTCGTCAACTGTTAAGCCCAATATCGAATGGTCCTGAACGAGATTTCGAAATGTGCGGTGAGTATTGCCTCGAGGATCGATAACTGAGAGGGCACCGCCTTTCGCACCATACCGGGGCAGCGTACCTACATAGAGAAGATCTCCGGGACCGTTGATGATCCCCGTAACCGGTCTGTACTGATCCTGTCCCAGCGAACCCAGGTTGCAGGGATTGCTGTCACTCGCTTCGCCCGGATGCCAGGGCAAGTCCGGATCGTAGGCAGTGAGCACCGCGTGCGTGTACGAAACACTGTAAATTCTGCCTTCCGACTCCGCGCTGCCGTAGATCTCACCCGATCCGTTGTAGGTGAGTCCTAGGATTTCAGAATCTCCTTCGGTAGATGTGCGAGTAAGTGTGAGTCCCAGGGCAGCGGAACAATAGAGGTCGCCATCCGAAAACGGCAGAATCGAAAAGATACCAACAGGTGGATTTTCGATCTCGGTTCTCTGCAGATCGAATTTCTTCGAGGTGGTGTCGAAGATGCCATAGTACTGGGAGTGCCCTGCGAACAGGATTCGTTGACTGTCTAGGAAATAACAGATACCCCGGCTGGGTATATCCGGCAGTTGGTATGCCAGTTCGAATGCTTCTTTCTCCAGATCGAGGTGGTAGATTCGGCCTTGGTCCACGGTCAGGAAGGGTTCCCCCTCCATATCCAATACAATGTTGGCCCCCGAGGTGACTGGAGGATTGACCACGAAGGATCTGAGGAAGGTCAGGTCGTCTGCCGAGAAGCAACAGATTTCGATGCCGCCTTCCGGTCTACCCAGTTTTACCAGAAAGAGGTCGCCGCATCGGGTGAAACCGCTGTATGCTTCCGGGCGACCCAAAAGGTGCGCGGGTGACCGTTGGGAGATGCTTTCCGATTCGAGGTCGAATCGGAACACGCCGTGCTGCAGCCCATTCAAGACACCGATATAACCCTCATCGGTCACACAGGCCGCGTACAGTTGGTGATTTTTTTCTGCAACGGGATACTCGCGAAATATTCCAGATTCTCGACAATACGAGATGAGATTTCCAGCGGGATAACTGGGCATATACAATCTACGGTCGGGGCCCTCGACCACGTCGGTAAGATGAGACACAGGCTTTGTCGGGAGATATTCGGGGACGCTCTCGAACTGCTCATTGACGGGATTGAAACAAGCCAGCTGGCCTGGGCCGTTCATGCCGAACCATAGCTTCGAATCCGAGAGTAGCCGGATCTGCCAAGACCCCCTGCCAACGGGTTGCTCGAAGGAGGTCTGGCGCCCCATCTCGAAGTCATTTCGGACCAGAGCGGGCGGCCGGTTCTTCAGGCCCGAGAACATGGACTGATAACAGACCAGGCGGTTCAGACCCGGATCGTGGACCAATTCAGGAAGCGAATTGGAGGGTGATAGGAATGGAACTGAGCAGATTTTCTCGGGCAGCACGCGTTAGTCTCCTGAAAATAAGTGATTGTTGACAGAAAGTCCGCTGCTCTCCTGACAGAGATCCGGGAGTTCGGTCCCAAGGACAAAGACCCACCAGACCGTTTGCTGTGCTCCGTCGATGGCTACACTGAGGGTCTGATGCCCGCGTGACCCCGGTAATCTGTCCACATTCCCTTCCTGGATTTCAGCCTGAGGTGAGGCGATCCAGAGTGTCGATCCATTATGATAAAGCCTGGCCCAGTTTGAATCTACCCACCAGGCTGCCTCCGCATGACCGTGCCAGTGGTAGCTCAAGTTGGTGGTAGCCCCGATGACCCGATCGCAAACCACGACCAAGGTGTTCCCCGTAAGCCAAACCGTTCTGATCACTTCCTTGAGACCAAGTTCCTCCGGGTAGCAGGATGTGAGATTCACGCGAGCCCTGTACTGGTCTTGACCGGTAGCTTCGAGAGACCGTGCCCGCTCGGTGAGTTTCCGACATTGACACTGTCCGTTTATAACAGGCGCATTGTGGGCCGTTGGCCCCAAAGTAAACTCTCGCTCTCTCTTTTTCATGTACTGCTGGTATCCAGGATCGGTTATCAACCACATACCCTGGGTTCCTATGACGATCGATCCGTTGTCATTCTGCACGTGGCCCATTTTGGAATTACTCACCGACATTGCAACTCCCAGGTCTTTCCTATCCCATCCTGTTCTAAGGACAATCGCATGGTGCGCGTCCATACCACCAGGTTCAGGCACGGCCCACTCCTCGGGCACTGGTGCTGCGTGAAGCGCAGCGAGTCCATCAGATCGCATCCAATCCAGACGGCACTTCGAAAGATACCAACCCAGAAGAGCGTCAGTTGACATATGGCTGATCCGTGCGTGGGCAGAAAGGTGGAAGGGCATCCGTTCGGGCTCCACGTCCCCGAATTCCGCAACACTCACAATGTCACCGGGTGCAGACAGCCAGAGAGATTCGTCGAAGAGATCCGTGCACCTCGGGTGGCTCAGGACATCCACCCGGTTTTGTTCAGAGGTGACACCCAACCAGGTAGCAGCGAAATCCATGATGTACCCATCGTAGCCGACGCATTCCGTGTGCCCTTGTTCCCGCAACCCCAACATCGATAACAGGATGATCTTGATCCTGTTGAACAATTCGGTCGAGGATGGGTGAGAGATGGCGGATGCGGCCAGGGCGAGCCCCACTGTGCCAATGAACGGGATGTTGTGGAGCACGGTATGGGACTCAGCGAGGTTAAGTATGTCTTCTACGGTCTCGAAGCGACCATGCATTTCCTCGGATAGCGGCAGGGCATCATCGATATGTCTTTCAAATGCCCCCTCCATCTGGGATTTCAGGTCATCCGGAAGCCAATCCCATTCCTTGAATGCCGTCCACATTGTCCGCATGGCGTGACCTGAACTGAGATCGGGAATCGGGTGCTGCCGATAGCATGGCCATTCAGTAAGTCCATGTAGATCTCTGACCGCCAGATCCCGGGCTTCTGCGTCTCCGAACCATGTCCCCGCCCAACCCAGACATCCGATATGCTCCTCGAGGTCCCAGGTCATCCAGGTAGCCCAAGGGTATGCCTCAATCCCTTCCACTTGCATCTCCGGTAAATGAATTTTCCGAATGGGCAGAGGGTAGGCTACTTTCCTCCGGATTCGGTAGTAGTCCGCGACGAGGTGCGTTTGTGGAACTGCTCTCCTGGACCGCTTACGCATCTCGTTTTCAATTTCTCTCTGTCTCACGATTGACCCTTATGACGCGGTGCGCGCTATTCGGAGGATGTAAATGCAGGTAAACAGGTGGGCGAGGCTATGTCCAGTTTCCGACGAATGGCAATTTAGTATGGGCTTAGAATGCCGTCAACTTGGCCATTTGCTCAACTCATGGCAATGTGAATCTGAAAAGCACCATAGACCCATTACATGTCTAACGCAGATAGGCCAAAGGGGAATGACCCTCCGGCCAATTGTTCGCCAGGGTGTCCTATAAAAAAAAATCGATTCTAGGAACGCGGTCTATGAGGCCCAGTTCAAATGCATAGCTGTAGAATCGTTCCAGGCCCTCGCGCTCACGGTCACCCAGATCGAACCGAATGTTCTCACTGAGGTACTTACGGTAAAAGGAGGCGGAATAAGGCGCCGAAACGGCATGCGTTTCCGCTATAGACGGGATGTTGGAGACCCCTGATTCCTTCGCTTTCACAAGGGTCTGCACCTGTTCAGACTCCAGTGCGCTGCCACGACCTGTCCAACAGGCGTAGACAAACGGTAGACCGGTCATATTGGTCCAAGCCTGCCCAAGATCCAGATACCGGTATCCATCCAGATCCTGTTCCAGCGCGGCATCTCCAATAATCAGTGCGGCATCCGCCACTGCAAGCATGTCGTCCAAGTCGGGGGACGACTGAAAAGTCTCCGGGGTACAGGCATACTCCCTATGCAGAATGATTCGACCCAGTGCGACAGATGTTCTGGATCCTATATCGAGGGCGAGGGTCCGTATCTCGGAAGGTTCTCTCTCGTGCACCAGCAGGACACTTCTCACAGGACCTGCAGAGGAGATGCCGGCGCCGGATACAACAACGTATGGTTCGGGGGACCTTGCGATTTCAATAGAAGGAATAAGGGCAACGTCAGTCTCGTTGCAATGGAGTTTTTCCGCACAGACGGAGGGCACATCGAAATGGAGTTGGAACTGGTGATTGATTTCACCGGTTTCCAGGGCGTGAACCAGGGGACGCGTGTTGAAGTAGGATACGACACCAAGGCGGGTGAGCATGCGGAAGGACTTTCAGTTTACAATCTTGTATCTGGTATTGCGTCGAACCGCGCGGAATCCGGCAGTTTCGATAAGTCTTTTGATCTCGGAGAGTGTCATATCGCCGGTATGGCTGGTTCCCGCCGCACTGACCACATTCTCTTCCATCATTGAACTTCCGAAGTCGTTCACGCCATAGCTCAGTCCGACCTGTGCGATTTTTGCACCCTGCGTAACCCATGATGCCTGGAAATGGGACACATTATCCAGGAAAATTCTGGATACTGCAATGGTGCGGAGGTAGTCGTAACCCGTGGCCTTCCAGCCTTTCCATCTCGTGGAGTCATTGGCAAGTTCAGTATAATCCGGCTGGAAATTCCAAGCAATAAATGCTGTGAGTCCCGAGGTTTCATCCTGCAGATTGCGAATCAGTTCCAGGTGTTCGATTCGTTGCTCGATAGTTTCCACGTGTCCGTACATCATGGTTGCTGTCGTGTGCATTCCCAGTTGATGGGCGACCCTGTGTACCTCCAGCCACTCATCCACCCTGTCCTTTCGAAACCCGATAATGTCACGGACCTCGTCCGAAAGGATTTCGGCGCCGGCGCCGGGAATGGAATCCAGACCTGCATCCCTGAGTCGTTTCACGCAGTCCTTCAAAGACAGTTTGGATATGTGTGCGATGTANATGATCTCGGTGGCAGAAAGACAATGCTGATGGATCGAGGGATACCTGTCGCGGATGCTGGACAGCAAATCTTCGTAGAATTGGATCCGGAGCTTGGGGTTCAGCCCGCCCTGCATCAGGATTTCGTTCGATTTGGGCAGTTCGCCTCCAACTGATACGAGCTCGTCGATNTTTTCGAANATCTCTTNTTTNGGTAGGACATACCCTTCACCGGACCCTGGGGGGCGGTAGAACGCACAAAAGTCGCATCTCACCCAGCAGACATTCGTGTAATTGATGTTCCTGCCGACGTTGTAGGTCACCACGTCTTCGGGATGCTTGCGGCGTCTCACAATGTCGGCGAGAAGACCCAATTCAGCCAGATTTGGATGCGACATCAGCCGCAAGGCATTTTCAGGGGTTATCCTGATGTCCGCCCGTACTTTCTCTGCAATATCTTCGATCACTTCCACACGCTCCTATTGTTTCCAAGGGAAGATAGCCGGTCAAGAAATTACCGGCAGTTCTTCTGGAATCCCCACAGGACCATCTTCGACAATCTCCCGATCCGTTGAAAGCACTTTGTACAGATTGTCTCGTTCGACCGGGTCTCGGCCTGCTTCCACGATGCGATCGACAAGCTGCTTACGGGTCAGCACCTGCCGGGTTTCTTCAAATGATTCCCTGGTGATTTCGTATTCTTGGATCGTTCCATCTATGTCATCTGCGCCATACCACAAAGCCACCTGGGAGATTTCTATCGTATTCATGATCCAGAAGGTCTTGACGTGAGGGAAATTGTCGAGCATCAGTCTACCCACGGCGATCTCCCTCAGATCGACCTCACCAGTTGGACCGGGCAGGTTGTCTATTTCGGTACGCTCCGGATGGAATGACAGAGGGATGTATGTGAGAAAGCCGTCCGTTTCGTCTTGCAATTCCCTGAGACTGATGAGATGCTCAACCTTCTCCTGAGGGTTTTCAATATGTCCGTACAACATTGTGGCGTTGGTGGGGAGTCCCACATCGTGGGCGGTGCGGGCGACTTCCATCCATTCGTCGGAATCCGCCTTTGTCCAGAACAGGTCATCCCGAACACGATCACTGAATACTTCTGCGCCTCCGCCGGGGATTGAAGAAACTCCCGCTTCCTTCAGTTCGACCATTACATCGCGGAGCGGTTTCTTTGCGGCTCTGGCGATTTGCACCCATTCTATTGCTGTGAATGCCTTTACCGCAACATCGGGACGGATTTCCTTTACCGCACGTACTATATCCAGATAGTAGGTGTAGGGCAGCTTGGGATTGATACCCGCCACCATGTGAATCTCTGAGATGGGGATATGAAGATGCTCCCTCACGCGTGTTTGTACATCTTCAGGAGAAAGGACATATCCCCGGTCGTCCTTCGGTGGAACGTAGAAGGAGCAGAACTTGCAGAGCTTGTTGCAGACATTTGTGTAATTGATGTGCTGATTGCGAACATACCATGCCACGTTCCCGCACATCTTCTCACGAACGATGTTGGCCAGGTAGCCGACCGCATTAAGATTGGGCGCGGCATACAGCACCAGCCCATCTTCTAGAGTAAGTCGCTGACCGGAGTTCACTTTCCGGTATATTTCTTCCAATTCTTGAGGGATATAATTCATCCGGACAACCTCAAAGGGACGGTCATTCAGTTATGACTCAACATTTCCCTAGCGTGCTGCAGCGTAAGCTTGGATATCTTCTCGCCTCCCAGCAACCTGGCAAGTTCTTCAGTGCGTGCCTCACCGGTAAGTAAAACCACCTGCGTGGCGGTTCTGCCACTTTCTACTGACTTCCTGACTGAGAAGTGAAGGTCCGCCATCTTGGCTATCTGCGGGAGGTGCGTAATGGAAATGGTCTGGTGCACCTCAGACAGCGCCTTCAGTTTCTTTCCGACTACCTCCGCTATTCGACCGGAAATGCCGATGTCAATTTCGTCGAAGATGAGCACTTGGATAGAGTCTGTTTCTGCAAGAACGGTTTTCATCGCGAGCATGATTCGCGAAATTTCACCTCCTGATGCCACGCGTGCCAATGGGCGAAGCGCCTCACCGGGATTGGTAGAGATGTGGAACTCCGCCATCTCCGCCCCTCGGGAACCTGCCGAGATCGTGCGACCGTTTCTTGTCACATGCCCGTCGGGATGTTCGGACTCGGTAAATTCCACCTTGAACTGTACATCGGGCATTCCCAGGTCCTTCAAGGTCCTGCGGATCTCAGAGGCCAGTCTTGATCCTACCTTTTTGCGGCCACGTGAGAGCTTGTCACACAGCTGGGAGAACGTGGCGGCGATGTCTTCGATTTCGGTGCTGATCTCACCTATCGAATCGTCCAATTGCTCCGATTGTTTCAGTTCGGTCAATGCCTTGTCCCGGTAGGCGAGGACCTCATCCAAAGTTCCTCCGTATTTTTTCGTCAGATGCTGCAGCTGTTCAAGCCTTTCCGTGACTTCCACAAGGCGCTCGGGATTGTGTTCCACCCTCTGTGCGTAATCAGTAAAGAACCTGGCCAGCTCCTCGATGCCATATCGTTGAGCGTCCAATTCTTCGGTCCGGGGCGAGAGCGAGTCGTCCATTTTGGCCGCCTCTTCTAGGACTCGAGCCGCTGCACCAAGGCGGTCTACAACGGAATCCTCGCCCTGATACAGAAGGGTTTCCAACTGAACGGCCGATTCGATCAGCCGTTCGGCATTCGTCAGCAGAGACAATTCCTGCACCAGGCGCTCGTCCTCGAGGGGCTGGGGCGATGCGGATGCGATTTCATTTACCTGAAATTCCAAAAGTTCGCGTCTCTCTCTCAATCGCTGGGCTTCTGATTCTTTACCCACCATAAGACGCTTCAGTTCTTCCAGCCTGCGATAGGCGACTCCAACGGCCTCCCGCAATTCCCCCAACCCGCCGAACCCGTCTACAAAATCTATGTGTTGCTCAATATCCAGAAGGGACTGCTGGTCATGCTGACCATGCAAGTCCACCAGTGATTTGCCAAGCGCCTGGAGGCTACGCACAGGTATGGCGATGCTGTTGGCGTAACAACGGCTTCTTCCTTCGACGAGGACCTCTCTTCGGAGGATCAACTCTCCCTCGTCCACATGGACCCCCATATTCGCCATCAGATTTAGACTGGGGTGACCCTTGTGCAAACGGAAGATGGCTTCCACCATACACCTATCCTCGCCCGTGCGGATGACCTCGGGGTTCGCCCTGACACCCAGGACAAGACCCAGCGCGCCGATGAGGATCGACTTTCCGGCACCGGTCTCGCCAGTGATGATGTTCAATCCGGCCTCAAACTCGATCTCGACATCGTCTATGAGGGCGTAGTTGACCACATGCAGTCTACACAGCAAGGATTATGACTCCTGTGGATCGCGTCTGTCCAGACTCCAGTCCAGCTTTTGCCGGAGGAGCTGGTAAAACGGCAGACCTTCGAGATTGATCAGCCTGGTTGCTTGTGGCGCTTTATGTATTACCAGCTTGCTGTCCGGCAGCAGAGGAGACAGCGTCTGGCCATCGGCTGTTACCATAATGTCGGTATGCTCTGCGACAACCTGCACGGTAATTGACTGATTGCCAGGAACCACAACAGGACGCAAAGTAAGTGAATGTGGACATATTGGAGTGGCGATGAAGGCCTCCATACTTGGATGGAGAATTGGCCCGCCCGCGGAGAGGCTGTAGCTGGTGGACCCGGTAGGCGTGGCAACGATCAGCCCATTGCCAAAGAACGAACTGATGGGTGTGTCTGATATCCAGGTCTTGACCTGAACCATTCTTGCGAGAACCCCCTTTTCAATTACAAATTCATTGAGCGCAAATACCGTTTTGTCATCAAGGTGTGCCTCGAGACCCATCCGTTCTTCAATCTCATACTCCCCGTTCTTCAGACGTTGGATACTCTTCGCAAACTCTTGAGGCGCAGCTCCCGCCAGAAAACCGAGCCTCCCCAGGTTTACACCCAGGATTGGAATATGAGATGATCTGACCGTTCGAGCGGCCCTCAGTATGGTGCCATCACCTCCAAGCGCCACCACGATATCACAGTTGTCGGGGAGATCGTCAGGTGGACAAAACGCCACGGAAGAATCCTCACAGATCTCTTTGAGGCCATCCTCCAGGCAGACCTTCAGGTCCTGCTTGCCAGCCTGACTGGCAAACTGCTTCACCGTGGAACTGATGCCTTCATTTTCCGGATTAGCCAAGATTCCAATACGATACATTTTTCGCCACAAAAAGGTTCAGGGCTGGGGGGGCTGCACCTGGATCCACCTTATGGATTCAAGGTGGGGTTCTTCTTCCAAAGTACCTGGCCCCCAGCCCCATTCGTATGCTTAAAATACTTAGAATTCCCGCATATGACAAGCGTTACGTCTCTACTGGTCCTCCTCATCCAGATCCGAAAGTTGAAAATTGCCACCACTCTTGGCAACCAGGACCTGGACACGCTGCCTGGCATGATCGAGCCGAGCTCTGCATTGATTCGATGCTTTGAGGCCTTCCTCGAACAGGCGCAGCGCTTTTTCCAGTGGCAGATCGCCTTCTTCAAGTCTCTCAACCGCCGATTCGAGTGCTTTCAGGGCTGCTTCAAAAGTGGGTTCATCCTCAGTTGAATCAGGCATAGGACCCTCATTCAGTTTTCGGGGATTCCGGTACGATCTCATCCACGGTGCAGATGGTTTCACCCTTGGCGAGACGGACCCTGAGTTGTTCGCCAGTTTCCAGTTCACCGGCGTTTTGGACAATCTTCCCGTCCGACAGGCGGTGGGTAAGGCTGTAGCCTCGGGAGAGCACCGACAGGGGACTCAATGTCCCCTGTTTTCCTGTGAGTTGAAGGTAGGCTGAAAGCTTGGAATCGAAGGCTTGTTGGAGTACCGACTGGAGATTACGCTGCAGATCATCGACAAGCTGCATATTCTGCAGGACAAGGTCTTCCACCCTTCGGAGACCGTAACTGTCCTGATATCCGTCCAGAAGTTCCGTGTTTTCATCAAGCAGACGCCTTACAGCATCGAGAGCTCTTTGCTGGAGTTCGGAGATGCGATTCTTGAGTCCAACCGCATCACTGACGGCCAGTTCGGCGGCCGCCGAAGGTGTGGGGGCGCGACAGTCCGCCGCCAGGTCCGCCAGGCTAGTATCAATTTCGTGGCCTATGGCCGAGATGACAGGTATGTGAGATTGCGCGATGGCCCGGACCACCCTCTCCGTGTTGAAAGCCGCCAAATCCTCAGCCGAGCCCCCACCACGACCCACGATGAGCACGTCCGCACTACCGTGTGCGTTGAGCTCCTCAATCCCTTGTGCAATGTCTTCGGCCGCTTCCTCTCCCTGTACCACGGAAGGTCGGAGCAGAATCCGTACTGATGAGAAGCGTCGTGCAAGTATGTTCAATACGTCCCGGATGGCAGCCCCTGATCGAGAAGTCACCACGCCTATGGTAGTTGGATAAGGAGGAAGTTCTCGTTTCCTTGCCTCTTCGAAGAGCCCTTCTTCGAAGAGCCTGGCCTTGAGCTGCTCGAGGGCAAGCTGCTGTTGTCCAACCCCCACAGGAAGCAACTGCGATACGTTCAGCTGGTAATATCCGCTGCGTTCGTATACGGTGAGTCTGCCTTGAGCCAGGGCCTCAACCCCGACTCCCGGCTCAAAACCGGGCTGCTGGGATCGCCACATCACGCAACGGAGTTGGCTGCTTTCATCTTTGAGGGTGAAGTACCGGTGACCGGAGGTATGAATGGTGTACTGGGAAATCTCACCGACCACCCACAGCAGTGGAAAATCGATCTCCAGGGTCTGCTTTACCGCCCTGGTGATTTCGGTGACGGTGCAGGGTCGATCGATCACCTATTCCTCCCAATCGATACGCAACCGTTCGATGCTCGTGGCTTTTCCCGATTCGGGGTCCACTTCCAGTAGCACGCCACAGAGTTTAACGTCTTCACTGGCGGGTTCGAAGCGGACAGGCATCTGATCGACGAATCTGCGAATGGCGGGTTCTTTCTGGGCTCCGATTACAGAGTCATGCGGACCGGTCATTCCCACATCGCTGATGTAGGCAGTACCTTCCGGGAGTATGCGTTCGTCAGCGGTTTGTACATGCGTGTGCGTACCCAGCACCGCACTGACCTTGCCGTCGAGAAACCATCCATAGGCGATCTTCTCTGAGGTGGCCTCGGCGTGGAAATCCACCACGATGACGGGGGTTTGCCTGCGGAGATTCGATACGATTTCTTCACCCAATCGGAACGGGCAATCCAGGGGTCTCATGTTGGTACGTCCTTGGATGCAAACGACACCCACTGTCACTCCCATTTCGGACTGAAAAATACCGGCCCCCTGCCCTCCTGTTCCAGGCGGGTAGTTGGCCGGTCGCAAGATCTTGTCGCCCGCCAGGATGTAGGGCATTGCCTCTTTTTGATCCCACACGTGATTACCCGTGGTAATCACGTGTGCGCCGTAGGCGTGGAACTTACGACCTATGTTCTCGGTTATTCCGAAGCCACCAGCCGCATTCTCTCCATTTACAATGCAGAAGTCTACATTGTAGGATGTCTTAAGTTCCGGTATGATGTCTGCCGCCGCCCTGCGCCCTGGTTTGCCATAGACGTCTCCCACAAACAGGATTTTCAAGACCCCTCCTAACGGGCGAAGTCAATAGCACGTGTTTCGCGTATGACAGTAACCTTAACTGGCCCCGGGCAGGTTGCATCTTCAGTGAGCCGATCCACGATCTGTGTGGCCAATTTTTCGGTGTCCGCATCACTCATCATGTCACCGTCCGCCATAACCCGGACCTCCTGCCCGGCCTTTATGGCGTAAACGGATTCCACTCCGTCTATGAGCTTGGCGATGGCCTCCAGTCGTTCCAACCTTCGGACATAGTTCTCGATCTGTTCCCTCTGAGCGCCCGGCCTGGAACGGCTTACCGTGTCCGCTGCATCCACCAGAACCGCGATTGGTGAACTTGCCTCGGATTCACCGTGGTGGGTTTCGATAGCATTTACCACCACGGGGTCTTCGCCAAATTTCCTAGCCAGGTCCGCCCCGGTCTCCCCATAGGTTCCCTCGGCTTCGTGCGAGAGTCCTTTTCCAATATCGTGGATCAAGCCGGCGCGTTTTGCCACCTGGGTGTCCAATCCGAGGGAGGTAGCCATCATCCCGGTGAGGAATGCCACCTCCTTACTGTGGTTCAGGACGTTCTGACCATAGCTGGTACGGAACTTGAGGCGGCCCAGGCACTCGATCAGCCTGTCGTGCAGGCCAGGAACTCCTGCGTCAAAGGCGGCCTGCTCGCCAGCTTCGCGGATTACCCGCTGGATGGACGTCCGCGACTTTTGGACCACTTCTTCTATACGTCCAGGGTGAATCCTGCCGTCCAGAATCAGCTGCTCAAGCGCCATCTGGGCGGTCGACCTCCGGATAGGGTCGAATGCGGACAGGATGACGGCTTCAGGGGTGTCGTCGATTGTGACATCCACACCAGTAGCCATCTCAAAAGCCCTGATGTTTCGCCCCTCCCGGCCTATGATCCGACCCTTCATCTCGTCCGAAGGGAGTCTGACCATGGCGACTGTAGACTCTATGGTGTGATCCGCCGCCAACCTCTGGATGGCACCTGCAATGATCTCTCTAGCCTCGTCGTTTGCTCTGCCCAGGGCATCATCCCGGATCTCCTTAAATCGCCACTCCGCATCTTGCTTGGCTTCTTCTTCCAGGTTCGACATCAGGATCTGCTTGGCTTCTTCCTTGGTGAGTTCGGCAATCTGTTCCAGCCTCCGATTCTGCTGCAGAAGTTTGTCCTCGAGTTCTTCAGATCTGGTGGTAAGCTGAGTCTCATATTTCGAGAGTTCATCTTCTTTGGTGGTCGCAAGTTTTTCCTTGTGGTTGAGGAGATCCGCACGTTTGTCCAGCTGGCGTGTGAGACTGCTGAGTTGTATTTCCGCTCTGCTGGTCTCGTCTCGTTTGTCCTCCAGTTCTTTCTCGAATTGCAGCCGTTCCTGATGCATCTGATCGTTGGCTTCCAACACTGCAGTTCTTTTCATCGCCTCCGCTTCAGTCAGTGCATCGTCCAGGATTTTCTCGGCCGAGAGTTCCGCCCTCTGAATTTTGCTGTGAGACACCTTGCTGCTTAGGAGCCAACCCAGGACAAAGCCCACCACAAGCAGACCGGCAGAAACAATCATGACCGGTATGGTTCCCATTGTCGTTTCCATGGGCACATCCATTAATGTACTCCTCGGGATTAGGTGTATATCCATCGATTCTGCATTATGAGGGATACCCCTATTTCGTGGTTAATTACTCCGGACTGACAGTTTTGGTAGTCCAGGAGTGGGATCTGAAACAAAAAACCCGCGTGCATTCCTAGGAATCCTGAGCAAGGAATCTTGCTACCACGTTCAGGATCCCGACTGGACGCAGCGGGAAATTTCTATTTGTCGGATGGTGTCTTGAGCGGGTTCGCGATTTTCAAGGACGGTGGATTCCTGTCCTTGAAAATTCCAACTCTTCAACCTGTTGCGGATTTGGCCAGACGGCCCGCGCACTCGGTTGCGGCCTCATCCAGCCTGCGCCCCACCTCTTCTTCCTTCAAGAGCTCATCGGCGAGGTTCACGGCGGTCAGTACTGCAATTTTGGCTACTGATCTGAGTGAAAGGGTGCTGGCAATTTCACGCATTTTCTGATCGACGTACTGAGACACATTACGGGTGTGGTCCGGATCAGCATCAGAAGCTAATTTATATTCGGTACCAAAAATATGTACGTGTACAACAGGTGCATCCGACATTGGGGTTGTTCCCCTAATAGAAATCTAAGCTGTGTTCACAGTATCCAGACGCGACAGCATCGTCTCGATCTTGCGTTGGATTTCCTCCTTATGATCAATCAGGAATGCATTCTCATTGTAAACGGCCTGCAACCGATCCCTTTCGGTGCGCAGGTCGGACAGCTCTCTATCTCTGCCTTCCAGTGCGGCCTGCAGACTGCAGTTTTTCTCACCGAGTTCTGCTGCCTGAGCTCTCAACTGCTCTATCAGCGTTACGGCTTTCTCAATTTCGTCGACCAGGCGATCTACGCCCTCATTCACCACACCTTCCACATTCGCCTCGGTGACCATCAGCTTCTCCCAGAATGATGGATTCCAGTGTTATCCAATTGTAATAAAACGCTCTAGGCCACATTCAGACTCTATGTCAATCTAACACCTCTGGTGCGTAAAGTCAAGCTAAGGGGGTGTTCACGGGCAAGTCCTATGATATTCGCAATAGTGACGTGACGAATTGTTCGCATTAGCTGATAGAAAATGTCAAGGTAAGTATAATTGAAACAATGGGTAATAAAAAAGCGGAGCTCACGGTTCGGACGAAAAACCGAACCGTGAGCTCCGCTTTTATTCTCCCGTCTAGAGGTGCTGCTTGGCGCGATCTGCAAGGACCGTGAAGGTTCCTGCATCGCTTACGGCCAGATTGGCTAATACCTTACGGTTGAGTTGCACGCCGGCCTTTTTTAGACCGTTCATCAGGTGACTGTAGGATAGCCCGTTCAAACGCGCCGCAGCGTTGATTCGAGTGATCCAGAGCGCGCGGAAGTTCCGCTTCTTCTGGCGCCTGTCGCGGTAGGCGTAGGCCAACCCCTTGTTAACCGTATCATCCGCCGTACGGTAGAGCTTGCTCCGGCCCCCCCTGTTCCCACGGGCGGCCTTCAGCACCTTCTTTCTTCTCTTGCGAGATGCAACGCTATTTGTTGCCCTTGGCATGTACTTGTCTCCTAGGTGGCGAGCATGCGCTTGACACGGCCAATATCTGCATCGGAAATGCCGGCCGCCTTACGCAGGTGCATCTTACGTTTGCTGGATTTGGAGCTGAGATTGTGTGTGGCAGTGGCCTTGCCACGCCCGAACGTTCCTCCCTTGCGACGCTTGATCCGCTTCGCAGCCCCACGATGTGATTTCATTTTGGGCACTGTACACTCCTTCATGGATTGCTCCGGTAGCCAGCCAGTTAAGGCTTGGGTACCAGGATGATTACTACATTTCTCGCTTCGTCTCTTATGGGCACCTCGGGCGTGCCGAATTCCTTAAGGTCTTCCTCGACCCGTTTCAGCAATTCTCTGCCCTGCTGTCGGTACATGTTCTGTCTGCCGCGAAACTCCACCGTAACGCGTACTTTGTGGTGACCTTCGAGAAATTTCTCAGCGTGCTTCATCTTGAATTCGTAATCATGGTCGCTGATCATTGGACCCAGCCTGATTTCCTTGAGCTGGGAGCCGCTCTTCTTTCCCTTCTTCTGCTTCTTGCTCTGTTCGTATCGGTACTTCCCGTAATTCATGATTCGGCATACGGGCGGCCTGGCGTTTGGCGCCACCTCCACAAGGTCGAGATCTGCCTCCAGGGCCATATCAAGGGCCTGATTGGTTTCCACAATTCCAACTTGTTCACCGTCCTCGGCTACAAGCCGGACTTGCGGGATGCGAATCTGTTCGTTCACACGTGGTGCGTTTTCCTGCTTGCGATCTCTAAAACCTCTGGGGCCTCTGTTAATACCGATCACCTCCAATTTGTGTCCGACCCGTTCGGGTCGAAACGTTTTTTGGGCATGGCGCCCTGTCAGGAAGCTTTCTTGTCGCCGATTTCCTGAAGGATGCGGGAAGAGAGATCATCTGTCGACATTTTTCCCAGATCCCCCTCACCGTGCCTTCGAACGGAAACGGATTGACCCTCTACTTCCTGATTGCCCACAATGAGCATATACGGAACTTTCTGGACCTCAGCCTCACGGATCTTATGGCCCAGTTTGGCGTCCTGACCATCTACTTCTACTCTGATACCCTTGGCTTCGAGCTGTAATGCAACCTGGTCTGCATAATCCAAAAACTTATCGGACACAGGCAGAACAGAGGCCTGAACCGGAGCAAGCCAGACCGGAAGGTTCCCGGCATAGTGTTCCAGGAGCACACCGAAGAACCTTTCCATGGACCCGAGCAGTGCCCGGTGCACCATATATGGCCTGTGATATTTGCCGTCTTGCCCCACAAAAGTCAAGTCGAATCGTTCAGGCAGGTTGAAGTCAAATTGTATTGTAGTGCACTGCCACTCCCGATCCAATGCATCGTTTATGGTAATGTCTATTTTGGGACCGTAAAACGCCCCAGACCCTTCGTCTATTTTGTACGGCAGGTTCTGTGCATCCACAGCTCTCTTGAGGGCGTCCGTAGCCAGCTCCCAATCGTCCGGATCGCCCACGGCTTTTTCCGGCTGAGTGGAAACATACACATTGAAATTCTCGAAGCCGAAAGACCTCAGTATGAACAGGGTGAAGTCGATTACTCGTTTGATTTCAACTTCGACCTGATCGGGCCGGCAGAAGATGTGGGCATCATCCTGCGTGAATCCCCTGACCCGCAGCAACCCGTGAAGGGCACCCGCCATTTCGTAGCGGTATACCGTACCCAATTCGGCCCAGCGGAATGGCAGGTCCCTGTAGCTTCGCCGCCCGCTCTTGTAGATCATACTGTGAAACGGACAATTCATGGGTTTGGCAAAGTACTCCTGCCCATCGATGTCCATCGGCGAGTACATGTTCTCTCGAAAAAAATCGAGGTGGCCACTGGTTTCCCACAGCTTCGATCTGCCTATGTGGGGTGAGCCAACCAATTCATACTTGCCCTGATAATGGGACTCGCGCCAAAAATCTTCAATCTCATTTCTGATGCGCGCTCCTTTAGGATGCCAGAGAACAAGGCCCGGACCGACCATTTCGTTAATCGAGTAAATGTCCAACTGAGTGCCAATTACTCGATGGTCTCTCTTCTTCGCTTCTTCAAGCCTCTCCAGGTGCAGCTTCAGCTCTTTCTTGTCCGGAAAAGAGATTCCATAGATGCGCTGAAGCATCTTGTTCTTTTCGTTGCCACGCCAGTAGGCGCCTGATGAATTGAGCAGTTTAACCGACTTGATCTTTCCTGTGCCCGGAACGTGGGGGCCTAGGCAGAGGTCGCACCACTTATCCGCGTTACGGTATATGCTGATTGTTTCGTCCGCGTTAATTCCATCAAGAATCTCNAGTTTGTAAGACTCCGACAGGNCAGAGAAGATCTTCAGGGCTTCGTCGCGTGACGCCTCAACTCTTTCAAAAGGCTGGTCTTCGCCAATGATGACCTGCATGCGTTCTTCTATCTTCTCAAGTTCTTCAGGCGTGAAGGGCTGATCCCGGTCGAAGTCGTAGTAAAAGCCCTGNTCTATTGGAGGGCCAATCGTAACCCTGGTTTCAGGATACAGATCCTGAACGGCTTGTGCCATGATATGGGCCGTGCTGTGCCAGTAGACCTGTTTGCCGTCATCNCTGGAAAACGTCAGGAGTTCAACCTCTGCGTCTTCGTGCAGGACGTGGCTGAGGTCCACAGGATTGCCACCGACTTTGCCTGCGAGGGAAGCCTTCGCAAGGCCTGCACCAATGGATTCGGCCACCTGGAGAACTGTTACTCCAGGCTCGAACTTTTTTCTAGATCCATCAGGCAATGTAACGGTGATGGCGCCGTTCGGGCTGTCTGACATCGAGTTTCTCAAAAAGGTTTGATCGAGATGGCTAAATTCAGATCCATAAATTAAAAAAACGCGCCTCCTGTCTACTTGCGCGTCGAGTACTGCAAAGTATCAGGGGGATCATTCGTCCTACAGCGTGCTCTCCTAAACTGTAAAGGGTCAGAGGGCTAACGTGTATAGTCTCTGAAATTATACATTATAAGTCATTATGTCAAGGGAAAACTACTGGTGAACAACCTTGGGAAACAGTCGAGAGAATAGAATATAAATTTATAAATTACAACATTTTACGCCGAATATTTTGTGTGCCGTAATTCCCTCAGCGCATCACATAGAAAATTTCACCAGGAATGGTGAATTTTTCCATCGATCGACCAAGATCCAATGCAAGAGTTTCAGCTATGGATTCGTAGTGTTCGGGCATCCCCTTCGCCCTTCCACCAATGGACCTGGAGGGGAACGAAACCGCAATATGCTCAGCAGACATTTTTCGCAACAATTGAAGACTTATTCCTTTTTCCTGCTGCTCGATGCCTGGCAGCGTCTTGAAAAGTAGAACGACATCGGCTTCCAATGCTTCTTTGTCAACAAGAAGGTCTCGACACCTGGACGTGCCCTTTACAAGCGAGCTCGTGAACAGATGGTTGACGGCCGACACCATACGACTGTCTATGTCCCAGGCCTCATACTTCGTACCCTCCGGAAGATTCATCCAGGGAAGCGAAAAGGGGTTCAACCCACACGCCAGATCCAGAAGGCGGTCAGGGATGCCAGTAATCCCGAACAATGTTGCGTATAACTCTTGGATAAATGGCAGCCGTTCTGCCGTGGAAGTGTGACAACCAAGGATTTCAGAACAGGTGATGGTCAGGTCCGTTTCGGCCAACGGGCTTGTCAGGTTCTCCAGACGTGCGAAATCCACCTTCTCAACGAAGGCCCCATAGACCTGGTGCAACTTGGTCTTGGCATTCTTGACCGCTAACTTGTGGGTCGGATGCCGGCCCTGAGCCCATCGCCCTACACGGTTGAGNGTATCTTCACAAAGGTGCCGGTATTTTCGCGACTCCCTCAGCTCTGAGACTATCGCATCAAGATCCGCCGCCGCTTTCAAAATCCGGTCTCCTCCCGGCTGAGAAAGGACATCAGGCGCGTGTAGAATCGCAGGTTGTGGAGTGTTGCCAGACGGTAGGCAAGTCCCTCGCCTATTTGAAAGAGATGGTGTAGATAGGCACGTGAATAGTTGGTGCAACAAAGGCAATCACAACTCTCATCAATCGGTGATGCGTCTCTCGCAAATCTTTCGTCCTCGATGTAAAGATATTCGTAGAATTCGGCGCTAAGTGTTCGCGCGCCCCTTGGAAGCGTAAAGACATACAGCCGTTTCTGTCGGGCATCACGGGTGGGAAGCACACAATCGAAAGTGTGATAGCCCAGCTGAAATGCCTCAACCAGGTTCTCCGGCTTTCCAATTCCCAGGGCATGCTTGGGGAACTCATCAGGGATCAGATTCGCTACACGGTCTACAGCTTCCACCAGCACGCCATCGTCCCCAACGGGCCACCCGCCATATCCGAATCCATCAAATCCGATTTCCAGGAGTTCCGCTGCACATTTTTCGCGGAGTGCCGGGCTTTCGCCGCCCTGCACAATGCCGAACAGTAGGGGGTGATCCGCCTCCAACTTCCTCTGCTCCACCTGGCGATCGAATTCCTGCCTGCACCTTTTGGACCATTCCACCGTGTGGGTCACACTTTTCTGCTGTGTTTCCTCGTTGTCGTCNGGGTGGGTGCAGTGATCCAGACAAAACATGATGTCTGCTCCTATCATGAACTGTTTCTGGATGCACTTTTCAGGCGTCAGTGTTCGTTTCTTCTTTCCCCTACCCAACCTGTAGTTGAATCCTTTGTTGCCAATTGTGCCGGCATTTGGCCACTCTTTGATGAGGGAATAGATCTGGAAACCGCCCGAATCGGATGCTACAGGGTGGTTCCATCCCATGAATTCGTGTATGCCCCCTTGTCTGGATACTAGGGAGGTCCCTGGATGAGACGAGAGATGGAGGGTGTTGACCATCAGACCGGAAATTCCACACCGTTCCAGATCCGTGGCGTCGAGCGTTCTTACCACTCCTCGAGTGCCATCCGGCAGGAACGCTGGATGGTCGATCGTGCCGTGTGGAGTAGAAATGCAGGCAGGTGGGGTCATGGCGTCGAATTCAATTTTGAAGGGTGGCCGGGCTCAGGGCAGGTGGAGCATTTTGTGGATGCGGCAGGACAGCCGCCAATTGGGGTGACGGGCGAGAATTTCGAGACACTTATGGATGTATTCGGGTTTGCTGGATTCGGGCTGGAGGTAGATGTATTCTGCTCGGTCTTCCTCAACGACATCTTCACGGAAGGCCTTTCCGACGATGTATTTGAGTTCCGAAATGCGACGGAGGCCGGAGGCGATTGTCGCATGCTTCGGAGAGACGGTCCAGTGTTCGATCAGGTCGTCAAGTTCCTCGGACGCGTCCAGCGTCCCACTGGTTTCTATGTGAATTCTGTAGCCTGCGTCTACCAGGTTGCGGCACAGCGGGGTGATGTTCTGTCCCAAGGGCTCTCCACCTGTCAGGCTGATCCAGGAGGCGGTGTGATGGCGGACCTCCTGGAGGNTTTCCGCAATGGACATCTCGGAGAATGTATCGAATTCGGTATCACAGAAGAAGCAGCGCAGGTTGCACTTTGCCAAACGTATGAACGTTGTGGGCTGCCCGACACGGAGGCCCTCACCTTCTATAGAATAAAAGATCTCGTTGATTTCTAGGGGCTCGCCGGAGTCACGCCAGATGGGGTGGGAGTAGGCAGGGGCCGATGGGATCGGGTCGGGCATAAGATGAGCATCCGATGTCCGGAGTCCATTGTCCGGGTGATGTGGCACCGCGAAAACCTTTTGAGGAGATTTGGGGTGCGCAGTTTCGGTTAGAGGGTGCAGAACTTGATCAGATACAGCAGGAAACAATATAGGCCGTGTGGTCCAAGTTTGCAAGAAAGATAAGATTAACAGCGAGTTAAGGGAGGTGCAAAAGGCTTGACAATTCCAATATTTGGCGAGAAATTGGGTGGGCAGAATCAAGGGTTATTCTAGAATTTTACAGTTCAGCTAATGTGAATAGGAGGCAGGCAATGCACCCTTTCGATGCACTTGAGGTCAATCACGGTCGCGTAGGGATTCGCTGGTTTGGTCAGAGCTCGTTCGCATTCAAGGATTCTGAAGGGGTGGTGACACAGGTGGATCCATATTTTCCTCTGAATCGGCCTCCCGACCGATTCATTCACCCTGAGTCTCCAGTGGATGAGACAACGCTCAGGACGGATTTCGTTCTGTTAACACACGATCATGGCGATCACACCTGTATGGAGTCGCTACTACGCATACACCAGGCGTTTCCGGAGGCTAGATTTATTGGCCCGGCTGAGAGCATTATGCGAATGGATGAAGGCGGGATACCCGACCGACTGATGACAGAGGTGACGTCCGGGGAGACCGCCCCGCTGGCAACAATGACTGCGAATGCGGTCTGGGCAAAGCCGCCGCAGGGCGCACCGGAGGATGGGATCAAAGCACCCGATGTTCAGCACCTTGGATATGTGCTGGAGGCAGGCAGGCTCCGGATCTACATCTCAGGAGATCCGATCAACACCTTTGCCGATCACGAAGAGTTGATTCAGCCAATCGCTGCACTCACGCCCCATATTGGATTGCTTACGACCCACCCTAATGAGGGAGAGTTTCCGTTCTTCGGGGGATCAGTCGAGATGGCCCTCAAACTAGGGCTGGAGGCTGTTGTTCCGGCGCACTACAACTGTTTTGTTACCAGAGATTACGATCCCCAGGAGTGGGCCGGTGCGTTTCCTGAGGTGGGTCCGGAGCCGATAATAATTCCGTATAACGGGTCGATTGTATTCCCTGAGTAATTCCAAGCCGCTGAGTTTCAGACAAGGGACGGGTCGGAGGCAAGCGGTCTGGATAGCAGCAGTGNAGATTTCGAGGCAANATTNGATCTGGATTNGGATGGCAGCATCGGATTCCGGGACTTTCTGATATTTGCGCAGAACTATGGGTAGCTAAAAGGGGAAGGAGCAGGTGTGAGCGAGGGAAAATTCGAGGCGGTTATTTTCGATGTGGATGGATTGATCGTGGATTCGGAGGCGCTGTATTGCGAGACCTTCAGTGAGACACTTGGCGACTATGGGGCCGCGATGTCCAGGGAGGATTACACGGTCTGTGTAGGGCATCCGGTGGCTGACAATTGTGTTTACGCAGTCGACAGATACAAACTGGACACAAAACCTGAGGCGTTCAACAAGGTGTGGATGGGACGGTTCGAGGTGGCCATTTCGGATCCGGAGAGGGTAGTGCTGATGCCTGGTTTTATAGGTCTTCTGGAGGGTTTGCGGAAGCAGACATTGAAACTCGGAATTGCTTCGTCTACTGAGCGACCCAGGATGGAAAAGACGCTCAGGAATGGGTTGCTGACGCGATTGAATGACATACAGGATCTTAATGAGATCTTCGGTGCAATACTGTCGGGGAGTGATGTCAAGCAAGTCAAACCCGATCCAGAGATCTACCTGAAGGCTGCAAAGGGTATGGGTGTGAAACCCGTGAAGTGTGTCGTATTCGAGGATAGTGAGGCGGGCGTCAGATCGGCCAAGGCTGCGGGAATGACTGCGGTTGCGGTGCCGAACTTTTTTACTTCACATCAGGACCATAGTATGGCGGACAAGATTGTGGAATCGTTGGAGGAGATCCGGGTTGAGCCGGGGGGGATCAGGATGGTGGGTGGCTAAGAGGGTTGAATCACGAAAGTGCGAAAAGAGGCCGAAGGGCGCGAAACTCGACTGCCACGCCCCGGAGAGGCAAAGGACTGAAACACGGAAGTGCGGACAGAAGCAGGAAGGCAAGGGGCCGCCCTTCCCGCCCGGTTTGTTGCTATTCTTCATTCTCGAAAGGGGCCTTCGGTCCTGCTCGATCGTACGGAGTTAATGTGCCTGTCGGCTAGGGCTGAGGCAGAGGCGGAAGACAAATTCTCCTCCTTGCTCCGCAAAAGGCTACGCAGGTCTGGCGGTCCTCCATTTAAAAAGGTGGAAGGAAGGTATCAGGCGTGGTCTTCTGAGTTGTCCTCCGGGTCGTAACCGAGCTCTTCTCGAGCATTGGAGAGATCCCAGTAGGCCCGGGTGTTGCCGGAGATGCCGAAGTAGATGCCGAACTGAACATCTGATTCTATGGAGCGCCACACCAGTTGAACAGTGTCGCGGGGGCTGAGCCAGGAGGAGAGAATGCGATCGATGCTGCGGTTGATGACCTTTTCAGGGGGTTGGAAAGACCCTATGCGAAGGCAGATTACGGACAGACCGAAGGCGTCTGAATAATATCGACCCAGGTCTTCCCCGTAGGCTTTGCTGGCACCATAGAAGCTGTCCGGCCTGGCATTCATCTCCGTGGTGGTGTAGAGACCATTCTTCTCGTAGTATCCTATGACGTGGTTGGTNCTGGCAAAGATCACNCGATGAACGCCATTCTGTTTCGAGGCCTCGTAAACGGTGTATACTCCTCGAATGTTGGCTTCGAGGATGTCTTCGAAGGACGAGCTTCCATTAGGATCCCCAGCCATATGGACTACGGTATGAATACCCTCGGTTGCCGCAAGAATCTTATCCATGTCTGTGATCGAGGAGACGTGTACTTCCTCACCTGGTTCGGCAGGGTGAACCGTATTGTGGTAAAGCAGCCTGAGATCGTATCGTTCCCTCAGACCGTGGCGAAGAACAGTGCCGATTCTTCCAGCTGCGCCCGTGATCAAGATCTTTCGTTTTGACATAGCATTTCTCGCATATTGGGATATAGCAGTTCGGGTCCGGTCGACCCCTTACCTGGAAACTAATATAATCTCCCAGCGAGTTCAAGCGGTCTGATTTTGTTGGACCTGGTTGCTTGCAGGAGGACTTTGTGGAAGCAAGTGAGACCACCCTGGTCACCGTGCTGAACGTAAACAACCCTGCTGATATCGCGCTGGCCAAATCCATTCTCGATGACGCAAAGATCCGGCATATGGTTAAGGGAGATCGCGTCCTCCAGGACCTGTACGGAATGGGACAGGTGGAGATACAGGTTTTTGCATCCGATGCAGAACGGGCCCGGGGACTGCTTTCAGACATATGATTCGAGCCTGTCAAACCTCAACCTGGATTCCACTTCCGCTTTCGTATCGACGCAATCCCAGGTGCAAGGCTGCATAGGCAAGGAAACAGAATCCAAGGGTGGCACCTAAAAGCATCAGGAAGTTGCGCCAGGTGAATTCGGTGACAAATTCCGCGGGTACCGCACCCACAAATGCGGCGGGGATGACCGTGAACAGAAGCAACTTCGCGGTTCCGTCGAAAAGATGGAGCGGGTAGAGCGCGAATATGATGACTGCATTCATAGCCTGGGAGGCAATAAGACCTACGTGCCCAACCCAGAAGGCAAGGCTTTGGCACTAGGACAAGGAATGAAAGGAAGACGACTGCCGCCAGAATGCACCCAAGAGCAAATCTCGCCAAGACTTCCGGTGCAAATTGACCGGCCACTTCAAAGCTCATTATGCCATAAGTAGCGTCTCCCATTCCGCTGGAGATGCTGCGAATTCCCAGTGTGTGTAGAGGAACTGGCCTGGGCAGCGACAAATAGTAATCCAGCCTTCCATTCGCCATGATTTCCGCCAACATCATGGCGTTACGAAAGAAATAGACCGCTGCATCGATCTCCACGGCTACTATTCCGAAGAGTATGAACATGTTGTCGAGGGTCCATCTTTTGATCGATTCGAATCGGTCGAAGAAGATGACCAAGAAGGGGAAATAGACACCGTTATTCAGGACCATCCCAATGATCTGGGACAAGAACGCAATCCAATATTCCAGGGCCGCCAGTAAGTTTGCCTTCCTTGATTATACCATATGAGGAATACAGGAGGATTTCGACATCGCTAGACGGGAAATCTCCGAACGGGGCAGAAATCCGAGTTGTGGAACCCCTCAAGACGCTGGCCGCGAGTGTGCTGGGTCTATTTGTCTTCCGGGACGATNAGGCCGTTATCGNTGTCCTGAGGCAGAGCCANCAGTCTCNGAACAGGCATCTTGCCTACATTGCGGAGAGGTCACTGGTTCAGTACAATGGAACATCTTTCTGATACAAGCGGTTTTGATATTTTGTCTTACTTTTCAGGGTGGCGTTAGAAGTGGGACAAATTGTCCCACTTGTCAAAACGCCTTCAAAGCAAGGACAGATACCCGTGTAAAGTTCTGGAGGATTTAGGGCAGAGCGGATATCGGTACCAGGAGTCCATTGTTCCCAACAAGCACGAATAAGTGGAGGTAAACCCAGGAGGTGTGCAATAACTTTGAGCCGGGTACTTGACAATATGACCGTTGCGTTCNATGAGCTGGCGGGTAAGCGTGTCGGTCTGGTGGGAAATCAGACATCTGTATTGCAGGGGATGACTCACCTGACAGATGCGCTGGCACGGGCTGACAGCGTAAACCTGGTGGCGCTGTTTGCACCCGAGCACGGATTCTATGGCGAGATGGACGCGCAGATTTCTTCTGGAACCGATGCGAGAACAGGATTACCCATCCATTCTCTGTACGGGAGATCNCGGAGACCTAGCTGTNAGATGCTNGGTGATGTTGATGTCCTCCTGTTTTCGATTCAGGACGTGGGCGTCAGGTTCTACACGTACATTTCTACAATGTATCATTGCATGGAGGCCGTGACACACAGTGGGGTCGGGTTTGTTGTCGTGGATCGGCCCAATCCGATTACCGGCACCCGTTTAGAGGGTAATGTGTCCGAAAGGACATTCAGTTCCTTCGTGGCCGTTCGTCCGCTGCCGATCCGCCACGGTATGACGATTGGNGAGNTGGCNATGATGTTCAAAACAGTTGACGAGATGAGTGTGGATCTGACTGTCGTGAAGATGGATACCTGGGAAAGAAGACAGTGGTTCGACGAGACGGAAGTACCCTGGGTAATGCCGTCGCCCGCGATGCCGAACTTGGATACGGTAAATGTCTATCCAGGGACCTGCCTTTACGAGGGTATGAACATCTCACTTGGAAGAGGAACGAGTCGGCCCTTCGAGTTGATTGGCGCCCCATGGATCGATGCATTTGCCCTGTCGGACGCAGTCAATGATCTGGGTCTTCCTGGAACATTTTTCAGACCGGCGTATTTTGTGCCAATGGGTTCGACGCACGAGGGCAAAAGGTGCTGCGGTGTTCAGATTCACGTGATGGATAGGGAGGTATTTGAGCCAGTAAACGTGGCTATGCATCTGCTCGAGGAGATCCGGCGATTGTATCCCGATCGGTTCGAGTGGGGAGACCTGGATCGGATTGATCGGAAGTTCGGGACGGATGTGGTGAGGAAGGGTTTCGAGGCCGGAAAGAGGGCAGAAGAATTTTTGGAGGAATGGAGGGATGAACGGGTGTCGTTCGAGGAAGTTCGGAGGGAGTTTTTGATCTATACCTGACCTTGAAGGTTGCCTCGCGGGAGGAGATATGGCTCTGGTGGATATCGAAGAGGAAGTGACTCGTTACGAGGCGCCGAATAACGGTGGAAGTCCGCTGTGGTGCTATGGCGCACCCCTGGTGGTGCGGACGGGTGACAAGGTCTACCTCGTGGCAATGGAGACCGGGGTCAACCTTCCACCACTCTGCAATACGAAGTGGCGACTCATGTGCAGAGATCGGTCAGGGTGGTCCGAAATCCAAACCGGAGCGGATTACAGCGAGCGCGAGCCCTGTCCATTGTTTCAATTGCCGGACGGAAGTCTAGTGATGTCAATCAATCCGATTCACACTCCGGGGGAGAACAAGGGACTCTGCGATCCGATGCTGCTCAGATTCCACGGAGAGAACAAGAGTGGTCCACCTGAGGTGGTCGAGCCTATTTGGGACGTGGGGACACAATTCACTGAACACTCTTATCGTGGGATTGGCGTGGATGGATCTGGTGGAGAAATTCTGCAATTGAACATCCACTCCAAGACAGGTGACCAGTGGTGGACCTACAGAGATTCAGAAGGAGAGTGGCCCAGGCAAGGAAAGATCACGTTTCCAATTCGGTCCTGTTATCCCCAGGTGAGTCTTAGAAGTGGTGCTGCCCACGTGATGGCGATAGGGGATATCGTTGAACCGGTGGAGGAGTGGCGGGCATTCAAGTACGAGGAGACTAAGCGTGATTGGGACTATGTGTTCCGAAGGTTGTTCTATGCTTATACCGAAGATATTCGAGTAGAGGATTTCGCCAGGCCCGTGGAGATCGACAACGTAGACGACACGGCCGGTCACATTTTGAATCTCGACCTTCTCCTTAGCGACAATGGTGACGCGCATCTGCTTTATCTCAAGTCGACGATCCAATACGAATCGATGAGAGACCGGTTCTTTCTAGGAGAAGAACTTGTAACCTCTCTGGAATACGTCAGGTTGGTGGACGGCGAGGTGATAGAACGGAACACACTGATCCGGCAAACTGAAGATGAGGGAGATCTCAAGCCAGCATATGGTCGATTCCACCGGAAGAAGGACGGGACGCTGCTGACAGTGCTGACGGCTATAGACGATGAAGGGAATGCCGGGAACTATCTACTGCGGCTGGGTGATGAAGGTGGAGTGTCAGAGGACCTGGGGCTTGTGCAGGGACTCAGGCCCTTCTTTACAGCGACAGAGCGAGGGGGATCGCCACCGTCGGATACTTTGGATCTGTTTGGATTCGGCAGTGAGCCGAATTCAATCAGATATGCGAGAGTGTCGCTGGGGTAGTCTGAAGGGCTACAAATTATATAATAGCACTACATAATATCATTAAATTCACGGGAAAGTCGGATATAATTTTAATATTTACAACTATGTATACTTGAATATTATATTTTAAAAAATTCCCTACTTATTGAAAAATGACTCGAATTAAGAAATCTTGTTGAGACCTTGAGACTACACAACAGGGTTACTGAGGGAGATGGTCTGTCCATTTGCCCCAAGAAGAAACTGTTGGTGGGGATGTCTACGATTTCAATGGCCCGACCTTACGAGACTTCGACGATTGTCACCGCGGCTTCGCCTATTGACCGACCCTTAAGCGTGACGTTTGCCGCGATCAAGTATTGTCCAGAAGTAGTCTTTCGCGGCACTTTGAAGGTGAAGGTCGTGCGCCTAGTCTCCCTAGGAGGAACTCTGAAACTGCGTCGCTTACCAGGTGCTCGCCAGCCCCCTGGGGAGTATCGCTTCGACACTGACCGCGATTTCCGAACGTGTCTGGTTNCGCAGACAGAAGCTGCTGGAAAAGCTAGCTCCGGGGAGCGCCTCTCTCTATATAATAAGGATCCAAGGTCATCTGTCGGCAGTCGTAGTCGTGACGCCAGTGGTTTGTGAGACAGAGTTCCTTGACAGCCTTTTCCGCCCGGGCGGAAAAGCGAATGAGTTTGCGGTCGTGGGGTGCGTGGCACTCGTAGATACACTCGTGGCCGTTCGCAATTAGATCAGGGGAGATCTCCAGAGCGGCCGAGGCGGAACGGGTGAAGCCTTCGGTGAATTGACAGCCGTTGTAGGCGCAGAAGCCACCGGTACCGTTCCACCTGGAGGNTGGTTGGAAGTTGTCGCCGGAGAAGAGGACGTGGCAAACGCTGATTTTCGTATCGAAGGCGCAGTGCCACCAAGTTTGCCCGGGGAACGGACGGATTTGGAATTGATACTTGTTCCACTTGAAGGACCCAGTTTCGGGAAGAACTCGGTCCGGGAAGACTGAATCCTCAGGGAGCCAGGGGAGTTCGAATCGATTCTGGTCGACAATTGGTTCGGCGACCCAGGGGTGCAGTCAGGCGGCTGTCCCGAAGTGATCGCGCAACCAGTTCAGGCCGTCGCTGTGGTCANGGTGGAAATGGGAGGCGGTCGCGGCTGTGATTGTTCGAACGCCGGTCTGTTTCATTAAAGGAAGGAGTCGGTCAATATCCGGAAGTGTAGGGTTGACGACGAATCCCTCAAGGTTGTCCCCAACGAGGAGATAACTGTTCGCGCCAAAATAGTAGAGGTCTGGCAACACACGCTTGGCACCGCCATTCAGTGGCTCGATGGGTAGCCAACGGTCCAATTCACCTTCGCAGACCGAGCCCTTCGCTCGGACAAATGCCATCAATTTGTCCTGCGCCCCTTTGATGTACGCCCTTGCGTTCTTCCTGACAATCGGGCCGTGAGAGGGTAGGAGGACATCTACCTGACAATATCGAAGGCGCTCGAGACCATACCAGGCTTCAAGCGATCCCTCGGCGGTCCAGTGGTCCCACTCGAGGTGATAGGGTTGATAAATGGTTCCGCCAGCCTGGACCGCGTCTCCGCAAAAGGCGAGGGCCTTCCCCTTCCAGGCGATCAGGTAGGTGAGCGCCCCCTGTGTGTGTCCCGGTGTGGGGAACGGACAGACTCTCGTTTTCTCCCAGGGGATCCTCCACGGCATACCTGACATCGGGTTGTACGAATGGCAGGGGATAACGAGGTGCGAGATAGTTCGCCTGACAGCCTCCCGCCTTCAGAGACCTCCAAAAGGTGTCCAGGGTGTCCGGGTTGGTAAAAACTCAGATCCTGGTCCGAGGCGTGAACCACGAACGGCCAGGTGGGTTTGGCCGAAAGACCCGCCACCTGATCCCGGTGTGCGTGGGTTAGAAAGACGTGACGGACCCTGGAGACACCGATGTCCTCGAGCGAAGACTGCCAGGCGCCGGAGCCGAAGTCGAAAACAATGGCTTCGGTTCCTTTTTTGATCAGGTAGACGTTGCAGATGTCGTCGAACCTGTAGACACCTGAGATCACTCGCTTCCAGGCAGGCTTGATTCGCGTCACACGGTCTCCTTTTCTTCCGCAGCTGCAAAACACTCCCTTTCAACCCTGCGACACTTCAATGTGGAAAGGCTCAATCCCACAAGTCCACCCAGGATGTCTGCGATCGCCAGACCGGCCAACAAACCCACGACTCCGTAGAAATAGGAACCCGCGAAGGCAAGTGGGACGTAGAGCGCAAACATATGAATCAGTGTCGAAACTGTCGCGATAATGGGTTTCCCAATCGCGTTCAGGGTCTCTTCTGTGACGCTGAAAATTCCTACGAGGGCGTATCCAACCGGAATGATCCAGAGGTAGCGGACGATTTCTGTTACCACATCGGGTTCCTCAGAGAAAATAGAAGCCACCTGGTTTGCCGCAAAGTGCAGGACAATTGCTACCAAAATGCCCCAGGCGAAAGCGAATCTGTGTGCATATTTTCTCGCCTTAAGTACGCGTGAGAATTTCTCCGCGCCCCAGTTTTGACCCACGAAAGGGACGAGTCCAGAGCACAGGGCGAATACGGGAATGAGACTCAAGGCGGTCACCCTGGAGCCGGCGCCCCAGGCTGCGACGACTTCCGGTCCCTGTAAAGCGATGATCTTTGTGACCAGGGCGAGCCCAAGGGGCTGCAGAATATTGGTGACGGTAGCCGGGATGGCGATATAGACGATTTGCTTCCACGAATTCCAGACGTCTTTCAGGCCTGGTGTTTTGAAATCGAGCAGACGGTCCCGGAAATGGAGGATCAGGAGGGCGCCGATCATTGCTCCTCCTCGAGCGATCACTGTGGACAGTGCCGCTCCCCTGAGTTCCATTCTGGGCGCGCCAAACAGACCGAAGATGAGAATGGGGTCAAGGATGATGTTGAAGATCGTGGCGCACCCCATTATAAGAGCAGGCAGTTTCGTGTCTCCCGAGGCACGGATATTCGCGTTGGCGACCATTGGAACCACGAGGAAAACCATTCCCGGATACCAGATCATCATATAATCCCGGATGAGCGGAAGGATATCCTGAGTCGCACCGAGGAGTATAAACAGGGGATCGATAGTGAGCATTCCGATCGCCGAGAGAAAGAGCACGGTCAGGAATGAGAGGGACACGCTGTCCGACGCGAGCCGCTTGATGACGGAGGGGTCGCCGCGGCCGATCGCCTGCGAGACGACTGCGGTGGTTCCAGTACCGAGTCCGAAGGCGACTCCGATAGGAACCATTACGACCGGAAAAGTGAAGCTCATTGCAGCGAGTGCGCGGGTTCCCAGCTGAGCAACGAAATAGGTGTCGGCGAAGTTGAAGGCGATTACGGCGAATATCCCTCCGAGCATTGGGAACGCGAGGCCGGCGAGGGATCGGAGGACAGCGCCTTCGGTGAGGCGGGCTGGGTTTTTCATAGGCAAAAGGCGTCTTGGGTCCGGTGTCCGGAGTGATCCAGAACCAATGGGTTATCGTGACTTCTCGACTTCCTCCTCCGCTAAAGCTTCGGTTTTGGCACGATCGAGAGCGCAGACGGCGGCCAACTCCAGGAGATCCGGGTGGTCGACCGCGTATTTCCCCAAGGCGGGTGCGTGGTTGATCCCGGAGTGATTTCCTGCGCCGATGAGCGCGAGTTTTATCATCTGTCCGCCAGGTGGTTAGAAGGGTTTGACTCCGGCCCATTCGGGGAGCAAACGTGCGGCGTTGTTCCAGAGAATGTCCTTTTTCGTTTCCTCCGGAAGATCGGTGCCCAGAGTTTTTCCTAGACACTGTCCAAGAAGTCGGACAGGAAGGTCGGAGGAAAATACCACGCGCTTTTCTCCCAGGGCGTTGACGGCGTTTTCGACGATTCCTGCTTCGGGGTCGCCTCCACCGGTGTCCACAGTAAGGTTCGGACAGTCGACGACGTGCTCGACGCCGCGAAGCCCGCAGCCGTTGAGGTGAGCCATAATGATTTTGGCGTCCGGGTGGCGCTTCGCGAGGTGCGCGACATCTTGCGGAAATGGCTCACCGGGAAGGTTGCCTGTGGTCTTGTCCCAGGCGTGCTGGAGGACAGGTATTCCCAGCTCGATGGAGCGCTGGAGAATAGGGTCCAAGCCCGGGTCTGTAGCGCGCCGGGCGATCCAGAGTTTGATGCCACACATCCGTTCACCCTCGACACAACGATCGATTTCGGTGACGGATTCATCCGGATACATCGGATTGACGTAACAGAAAGGTATGAAGCGGTCGGGCGAGCGCTCCCTCATCTGAAGGTTGTAGTCATTCGCGTCACGACAATGATTCATCGTGGGTTCAGGGAGCTGTCCCTCTCCAGAAGCCGGGTGAAGGAGAAAGATACACATTTTTTCGACACCCGAACGGTCAGCAGCGTCGAGAATCTGCCGGGCGTCCTTGTCGACGGAGTCGACACGTTTCGGACCAAGGGGATGGACGTGGACATCCAGGGCGGGACATGGGGGACGCAGTTTTTCGCGAAGTTCAGTGAGTGTCATTTGTCCCCTACCAGCTGATGATTCGTTCGGCGTTGTCACCAAGGATCGCCGAGACGTCTTTGTCGGACAGGTCGGTGATCACTCGAGAAAGCGCAGAGTAGGGGATGAAGAGGGGGGCGTGAGAACCGAAGAGGAGTTTCTCCCTGAGGCCGTCTTCCACCAGCACTTTGATCGCGTCGAGACCATCGCACTGGGAGACATCCGCGTAGAGGTTGGGCGAAGCGAGCAACCGATCCTTGAGGCCACGGATCTCACCGGTTCGAGCGCCACCGATGATGACGGTGAGCTCCGGGTGGCGCTCTGCGGCACTCGCAATTTCGCCCGCGGGAACGTCCGGTACCTGAGCGAGCTGGTGCTGTCTCCGGGGGTCTTCCAGGCGTGTCTGAACGATCACTCCTAGTTTCTCCGCAACAAGCGTCTGGAGCAATTCGGCGGTGTCTTCGAGAGCGTAAGGAGAGTAGGCCGGGAGAAGGCGTACAAGTTTCACGCGAATCTCCCGGGTGGCTCGCTCGAGCTCCTTTTTCCACGTTGCGACGGTTGGATCCAGGACCGGGACTGGCCAGACGTCTGAGAAGGTGCCAGCCGTTCGATAGAGGGCGTCATTGAACCGGTGAGGGTTCCGACACCAGGCGGCCTCCAGGGGTGAGACACAAATGCGTTCGACACCGTATTCCCGGAGTGAGGCGCGGACGGTATTGAGATCACCCTTCACAGGGTGAGAGGGCCAGTGGCCGGTGAAGGCGTTAACGTCGATGATCATTCCGTTCTCCTCAGGGATTGCGCTTGAAAGATATTCAGGTGAACATCACGTCAAATCATGTCGACACCCGCCCAATCGGGCAGTAACCGGGCGGTGTTGTTCCAGATGATGTCGCGCTTGACGTCGTCCGGTAGGGTGGTGCCGAGGGTTTTTCCCAGCTGCACGCCGAAGTGACGAATGGGTGCGTCCGAACCGTAGACCACGCGATTCGGCCCGAGGGTGGCCACAGCCGTTTCGGTTATCCCGCTGTCGGGATCGCCCCCGGAGGTGTCCATATAAATGTTCGGGCAATGGGCGACGTCCTCGATTCCTCGGAGACCGCACCCATTCATATGTGCCATAATTATCTTGGCGTCCGGGTGACGCCGTGCGAGGTCGGCTACGTCCGAGGGAAAGGATTCGCCGACCAGATTCCCTGTTGTCTTGATCCAGGCGTGCTGGAGAACGGGGACGTCGCATTCGACGGCCTTTTCAAGGATCGGATTCAGGCCAATATTGGTTGCCCTTCTCGCGACCCAGAGTTTGATGCCGCACATCTTTGCGCCGTCGACGCATCGGTCGATTTCTGCGACAGATTCGTCTGGAAACATTGGATTCACGTAACAGAACGGGAGGAACACGTCCGGAGCGTGGTCTCGCATCGCGAGCGCGTAGTCATTCGATTCGATCAGTTGGGCGACAGTCGGCTCTCGCGGACAAGTGGTGTGAAGTGAGAAGAGGCACATCTTCTCAACACCCGATCTTCGGGCGGATTCGATGATGAGATCCGCGTCTTCCGCGGGGGAAGAGATTGCACGTAAGCCGAAGCAATCCAGTGGATGAACGTGAACGTCCAGGGCCGGCCAGGCGGGCTTTAATTTGTCCCGAAATTCCGCCGTTTTCATCTGCACTCCAAGGTCTAGAAAAGGGGTTCTTGGCCGCAGGCAAAGCGAAAAGGCGATTTCACTTGCTCGTCCTCGGCCCGACATATATAATTACTTCAAGCGATGAAAAACCAGGACATTATCGACCGGCTCCGGACAGAATTGGTAAGCCGTTACGACGTTGATCTCGCCGAAATTCGCACGGTGCGATCGCCCTACCGGATCTGTCCCCTGTGTGCTCAGGTGGACCACCAGCTGGGGCCTGTGACAGCGATGGCGATCGATCGCGCGGTCCACCTGGCCTTCGTTCCTTCGAGATCTTCGGAAGTCAGGCTGAGCAGTCTTGCGTTCGCTGGCGAGGTAAAGTTCAGCCTAGACGATATTCCTGATCGAATCGACCATGAGTGGGGAAATTATGCAAGGGGCGCGGCATCCGCGTTGCTTGCTACACGCCAGCTTGACAGTGGTATTCTCGGGGTGACAGCAGGTTCAATGGGCGAGGGGGGCCTGAGTTCCTCTGCAGCGATCAGCGTTGCATATCTCCTGGCGCTGGAGGATGCCAACGGTTTTCGAGTGACCGACGAAGAGAATATCGAGCTGGACCGGGTGATCGAGAATGAGTACCTGGGACTTCGCAACGGCGTTCTAGACCAATCCGCAATCTTATTGTCACGCCAAGATCAGTTGACGCTCCTGGATTGCAAGACTCGAAAGCACGAGCGCATTTCAGGTTCTTAGAAAGCGATCCCTATTCGATACTTATTGCGTTCTCAGGCCTTCGGCAGGCTCTGGTGACTACCGGATACAATGAGCGTGTAAACGAGTGTCAGGCGGCTGCGGAGAAACTTCTCCAGGCGACCGGCAGAGGCGAACAACCTGCACTTTTGGGGAATGTTACACGAGACGATTACGTGGCCCACCAGAACTTGCTGAGAGGGGCACTCGCACGCAGGGCCAGACATTATTTCAGCGAGTCAGAAAGAGTCGAACTGGGCGCCACGGCATGGCGGGAGGGTGACCTGAGGAAATTTGGTCAGCTGATGACCGAATCGGGACGCAGTTCGATTGAGAACTACGAGTGCGGCAGTCCTCCCCTGATTGACCTCTACGCGATTCTGGTGGAAACCGAAGGTGTGTTGGGAGCGAGATTCAGCGGCGCAGGTTTCCGAGGCTGTTGCGTGGCATTTGTTGAGGAGGAGGAAGGAGAGGAAGTGGCGGCGAAAGTTGGCAGGGAATATGGTGGGCGATACCCCAGGTTGTGCAAGGATGCACCCGTTTTCCTCTGCAATTCAGACGACGGAGCGAGAATCCTGTGAAGGCACTTGTAATTGCAGCTGGTTACGCGACCAGGCTTTATCCCTTGACGAAGAATTTTCCAAAGCCGCTCCTGGAAGTTGGCGGGAAGACGATTCTGGATCATCTGGTCGATCAGATCGAGACCATTGAAGAGGTTGACGAGGTGTTCCTGGTTACCAACCACAAGTTTTTCGGGCATTTTCAGGATTGGGCACAAGAGCGATTGTCCGAGTCCAGACAGACGCACACTGGTGTGGGCTTTGAGGTGATCGACGACGGGACGACCTCCAACAAAGACCGCCTGGGCGCAGTTGGAGATGTGCAGTTCTCCATAGATCATCGGGGAATTGACGATGACCTGCTGGTTTGCGCGGCAGACAATATTCTGCAGTTTCCACTGGCCGCTCTGGCTTCCAGGTTTCGAAAGAATCTGGCCGCTCACATCTGTGTACGGGAAATTGTTGATCCGGAAGACCGAAAGCGGCGGGGGATTGCTGTTCTGGGCGAGAATGATCGGGTAGTTGATTTCAAGGAGAAACCTGAAGCACCCAAGTCGCACTGGGGGGCTCCGCCGTTGTATCTGTATCCCAAGGATTCATTGGGAAGAGTTGCAGAATATCTGAAGAGTGGCGGGACGGCGGACGCGCCAGGACACCTGGTAGAGTGGTTGCACCGGGTGGAGCCCGTTTTTGCCTATCGGATAGAAGGATCTGTTCTGGATATCGGCAATCCGGAGTCGCTGGCTGTGGCAAGGGCGGAACTGGGCGAGTGAGTCGGGAACGCAAGGATGGGGTAGTTGGACCGTGGTGAATTTTTTTTAGGGGGCGTTATGGCAAAGGTGGACATAGTTAGACACAACCCGGGTGCGGTGTTCTGCAGCACGTGTGAGGTGGTAATCACCGATGACGCCCACAATATCGTCCGGCTGGTGGAGCCCAGCGGAAATGTCGGCACGCAGTATGCCAAGGAACTCGGGTCACAGTGGTTCGGGACGATCGAGAATTTGAACAAGGGGCTCGCGTTTGGCGGGCTGACTTAGGGAGATGTTTACAAGACCGATGTGTTGTGGACGACGCCTTCTGCAGACCCAGACGCGTGTGACGTTTACAAGAATGACTTCAATGGTGTCTACGGAGCTATGATTCAGGCGGTGACAGGATGTTCATTGAGTTCGAACCGAATGGCGCGATTCACACACGCCGAGGGATTTCCAGATCCTGAGGCCTTGTTCGAAGTTCAGATCAAGGCGATTGAAGGACATAACGTGACCATTGGTGGCGGCAAGATCGATTACGGCGATTGGGTGGACCATCAACCGAGCGGGGCCTCCGTGATGCACAAAGGCGCCGACGGCAATATGGTGACAACCCTGGGTGATGACCTGGCCAGAGAAACGGAGTTCATACTGGTGGAGCAGTACGAAAAGAAGCTGGCCGCCCAGGGAGTTGACTTCAGGACACAGACGGCGTGGCTCGAGGTGCTCGTTGCGGTGGATGACGATCCCGATCAGACCTGGACTCGCGTGGAGACGGTCCGGAACACCGTGGCCGATTACTTCGGCGATAGCCGACCCGCCGGCAAGATATACCCTGTGTCGCGAATTCCAAACCTGGATGGCTATGTCGAACCGGAGCCACGGTGTGTGGTCGGTGACGGCGTGACGATTGATCGCTCAGGTGAGGTCGTGGATG